>NZ_LMEQ01000024.1:0-5396 GCF_001426425.1 Streptomyces sp. Root1310
GCGGTGCAGGCGGGTGAGGCGGAGGTCGTTGCCGCTCTTGAGGGTTTCGCCGATCGTGTGGCGGTTGCCGCGGTCAATGGTCCGTCGTCGGTGGTGGTCTCCGGTGAGGCGGAGGCTGTGGAGCAGGTGGTCGCGCGGCTGGGGGAGGTGAAGTCCCGTCGTCTGCGGGTCAGTCACGCGTTCCATTCGCCGTTGATGGAGCCGATGCTGGCGGACTTCCGGGAGGTCGTCGAGCAGGTCACCTTTCAGGAGCCAACTGTCCCCGTCGTCTCCAATGTGTCCGGTCGATTCGCGGAGCCGGGTGAGCTGACCACGCCCGACTACTGGGTTCGGCATGTGCGCGAGGCGGTCCGTTTCGGTGACGGTGTCGGCGCGCTGGCCGCTGACGGTGTGGGTGTGCTGGTGGAGGTCGGTCCGGACAGCGTTCTGACCGCGCTGGCCCGGGAGTCCTTCGACGGCGGGGACGGTCTGCGGGCGGTTCCGCTGCTGCGCAAGGACCGACCCGAGCCGGAGACCCTGCTGACCGGGGTCGCGCAGGCGTTCACGCACGGTGTCGAGGTCGACTGGTCGGCCATGCTGCCGGGTGGGCGTCCCGTCGAGTTGCCCACCTACGCCTTCCAGCGCCGGCGCTACTGGCTGGAGGACGCCGACTCCGCCGGTGGTGATCCGGCAGCCTTGGGGCTGACCGCCGCGGATCATCCTCTCCTCGGGGCGGCCGTCCTCCTGGCAGGGGACCAGGGAGCGCTCCTGACCGGACACCTGTCGGTGCGTACCCAGCCCTGGCTGGCGGATCACGCGGTGGCCGGGACGGTGCTGCTGCCGGGCACGGGTTTCGTGGAGCTGGCGATCCGGGCCGGGGACGAGGTGGGCTGCGGACGCCTGGAGGAACTCACCCTGGAAGCACCGCTGGTGATACCCGAGGGCGGTGGCGTCCCGGTGCAGGTTCGGGTCGGTCCCGAGGAGGTACCCGGCCGACGCCCGGTGACGGTTCACTCGTCGGCAGCCGAGGGCGAGGAGTGGGTGCGGCACGCCGGCGGTGTGCTCACGGCCGACACGGCCGACACGGCTGACGCGTCCGAGGAGGCCTCCGGCCTGACGTCCTGGCCCCCGGCCGACGCCGAACCCGTCGACCTCGAGGGCTTCTACGAGCGTCTGAGCACGTCGGGCTACGGATACGGCCCCGCCTTCCGGAGTCTCCGGGCGGCCTGGCGGCGCGGCGACGAGATCTTCGCCGAGGTGACACTGCCCGAGCAGCAGGACGTGTCCGGGTTCGGTGTTCACCCCGCGCTGCTCGACGCCGCCCTGCACGCTGTGATGGCCACCGGTGACGGTCACGAGGGCATCCGGCTGCCGTTCTCCTGGAGCGGGGTGTCACTGTTCGCGGCGGGCGCCTCGAACGTGCGTGTGCGGTTGGCTCCCGCGGGACCCGACGCGGTGTCCGTGGAGGTCGCGGACGCCAAGGGGCAGCCGGTGGTGTCCGTGGACGCCCTGGTGTCGCGGGAGGTTCAGGCGGATCAGCTCCCACGCGACCAGCGCGCACGGGACAAGGACCAGGGCGGACTGTTCGCGTTGGAATGGACGCCCGCTCCCGTCGTGGACGCCCCGCCCGCCCACTGGACGCCGCTCGGCGCCGACGAACACCAAGTGGTCGAGAAGCAGGCCGAGTTCGTCGTCCTGCCATGGACGCCCCCGACGGACGCGGATGATCTGCCCGGAGCGGTCCGCGAGGTCACCGGGCAGGTGCTCGAAGCGGTACGCCGGTGGCTCTCGGACGAGTACCAGGACCAGCACCAGGACCAGGACCAGGACCAGAATCAAGATCAGAATCAGGGCCAACCCCAGGATGGCGCCTCGGCCGCGTCCAAGCTGGTCGTCGTCACCCACGGGGCCGTGAGCGCCGGCCCCGACGACCCCGTACCCGACCTCGCGCACGCGGCCGTATGGGGGCTGGTGCGCTCGGCGCAGTCGGAACATCCGGGCCGGTTCGTACTGGTCGACATCGATGAACGGGACGACTGGCAGAGCGTGTTGGGCTCGGCGCTGCGCCGGGACGAGCCGCAGATGGTCGTGCGCGGCGGCACCGTGCTGACACCCCGCCTGGTCGGCGTCGCACCCGAGGAGGACCCGAACTCGGCGAAGGAGTGGAATTGGGATCCCGACGGAACCGTGGTGATCACCGGCGGTACGGGGGCCCTCGGCCGGCTGCTCGCTCGGAGGCTGGTGAAGGATCGCGGCATGCGACGGCTGGTGCTCGCCAGCCGGAGCGGTCCCGAGGCCGACAGCGCGACGGAATTGCGGGAGGAACTGGAGAGTGAGGGTGCCCGCGTCTCGGTCGTCGCCTGCGACGTGACCGACCCGGACGCCGTGGCCGAACTGATCGCGAAGGTCCCGGAAGAGCATCCGCTGACGGCCGTCGTGCACACGGCGGGTGTCCTGGACGACGGTGTGATCGAGACGCTCACGCGCGACCGGCTCGACGTCGTACTGCGAGCGAAGACCGACGCCGCGGTGCACCTGCACCGGGCGACGCGTGATCTCCCGCTCGTCGACCTCGTCCTGTTCTCGTCCGTCGCCGGCGTCCTGGGCGCCCCCGGGCAGGCCAACTACGCAGCCGCGAACACCTTCCTGGACGCGCTCGCCCAGCACCGCAGGGCGCAGGGTCTGCCGGCGGTGTCCCTGGCCTGGGGGCTGTGGGCGCAGGACGGCGGCATGGCCGGGGAGCTGGCGGGCGAGAACCTGGAGCGCGTCGCCCGCACCGGCCTGGATCCGCTCACCCCCGAGCAAGGCCTCGACCTCTTCGAGACGGTCGTCCGTACGAACCGTGCCACGGGCCGGGCACTCGCCATCCCGCTGCGCCTGAACACGGGCGTGCTGCGAGCGCGCGGAGACTCCGCCGGGCTGCCGGTCCTGCTGCGGGGCCTGGTGAGCGGCCCGGTCAGGCGTACGGCGCACTCCACCGGCGCGACCGGTGGGATCGGCACGGAGGTGTCCCTCGCACACCGGCTGGAAGGCATCCCGGAGAGCGAGCAGGAGCGCGTCGTACTGGATCTCGTACGCGAGCACGTGGCCTCGGTGCTGGGGCACCCCTCGGTGACCGGCATCAACCCGGAGCAGGCGTTCCAGGACCTCGGCTTCGACTCGCTCACCGCGGTCGAACTGCGCAACCGGCTCGGCGCGGCCACCGGCCTGCGGCTCCCCGCGACCGCGGTGTTCGACCATCCGTCACCGGCCGCGCTGGGCCGGTACGTGCGGGCGCGGGTCGCCCCCGCACCCGCCGACCCCACGACCCGGCTCCTCACCGACCTCGACCGGTTCGAGGCGGAACTGCTCGGGACGACCCCGGACGACGACGACTCCGTACGCATCACGAACCGCCTGCGCGCGGTGCTCTCGAAGTGGACCGAGCAGCGCCGACGCGTGGACGCGAGCGACCAGGACCAGACGGACCGGAGCGCGGTGGGCGACCACCTCGCGACGGCGACCGCCGAAGAGATCTTCGACTTCATCGACCGCGGGCTCGGCCGCAAGAAGGGCGACAGCTAGAGATGGCCAGTGACGAGAAGCTTGTCGAGTACCTCAAGTGGGTCACGGCCGATCTGCACGAGACCCGCGAACGGCTGCAGGAACTCGAGTCCGGCAGCCGGGAACCCATCGCGATCATCGGCATGAGCTGCCGCTACCCCGGTGACGTGCGGTCCCCCGAGGAGCTGTGGGAGCTCGTGCGGACCGGTACCGACGCGGTGTCGGACTTCCCAGGCAACCGCGGCTGGGACGTCGAGGGGCTCTACGACCCGGATCCCGAGCGGCGCGGAAAGCTCTACGCACGCGAGGGCGGATTCCTGCACGACGCGGACCGCTTCGACGCCGGCTTCTTCGGCATCAGCCCGCGCGAGGCGACCGCGATCGACCCGCAGCAACGGCTGCTGCTGGAGACCTCCTGGGAGGCCTTCGAACGGGCCGGGATCGCACCCGACTCCCTGCGCGGCACCCGGACCGGCGTTTTCACGGGAGTCATGTACGACGACTACGGCGTACGCATGCGGCCCATGCCCGAGGCCTTCGAGGGCCTCCTCGGCAGCGGCAGCGCGGGCAGCGTGGCCTCCGGTCGGGTCGCCTACACCTTCGGCCTCGAGGGGCCCGCGGTGACGGTGGACACGGCGTGCTCGTCGTCCCTGGTGGCGATGCACCTCGCGAGCCAGGCACTGCGGGACGGTGAGTGCTCGCTGGCGCTCGCGGGCGGCGTCGCGCTGATGGCCACCCCCACGATCTTCATCGAGTTCAGCCGTCAGCGGGGACTGGCCCGCGACGGCCGCTGCAAGCCCTTCTCCGACGCGGCCGACGGCACCGGCTGGGGCGAAGGCGTCGGTGTCCTCCTGCTGGAGCGCCTGTCGGACGCCCGCCGCAACGGGCATCGGATCCTCGCGGTCCTGCGGGGCAGCGCGGTGAACCAGGACGGCGCGAGCAACGGCCTCACGGCACCCAACGGCCCGTCCCAGCAACGCGTCATCGAGACTGCCCTGGCCAACGCGCAGCTGTCGACGAACGACGTCGACGCCGTGGAGGCCCATGGCACGGGCACCTCCCTCGGGGACCCCATCGAGGCGCAGGCGCTGCTGGCCACCTATGGCCAGGGGCGTCCGGAAGAGCGGCCGTTGTGGCTCGGCTCGGTCAAGTCGAACATCGCGCACACGCAGGCCGCGGCGGGTGTTGCCGGCGTCATCAAGATGGTGATGGCCCTGCGGCACGGGGTGCTGCCGAAGACCCTGCATGTGGACGCTCCCTCGGCGCACGTGGACTGGGCTGCGGGCGCGGTGGAGTTGCTGACCGAATCCCGGGACTGGCCGCGGACCGACGGGCGTCCGCGGCGGGCCGGTGTGTCGTCGTTCGGGATCAGCGGGACGAACGCGCACGTGATCGTGGAAGAGGCGCCCGAGTCCTCTGCCGACGCGGTTGCCGAGTCGGGTGTCCGTGTCCCGGTTCCGGTGGTGCCGTGGGTGGTGTCGGCGCGCGGGGCCGACGGGCTGGCCGCCCAGGCCGAGCGGTTGGCCGGGTTCGTGGAAGAGCGGGCCGAGCTGGACCCGGTGGATGTGGGGTTCTCGCTGGCAGCCTCACGAGCGGTACTGGAGCGCCGGGCCGTGGTGATGGGTCAGGACCGGGATGGGCTGCGCGACGCCCTGCGGGCCCTGGCCGAGGGCTCGCCGAGTGCGGGTGTGGTGTCCGGGGTGGCTCGGGGACGGGCGCGGGTGGCGTTCGGGTTCTCGGGGCAGGGGGCGCAGCGGGTCGGGATGGGTGCCGAACTTGCCTCCGTCTATCCGGTGTTCGCGGAGGCTTTGGCGGAGGTCTCGGGTGCCTTGGGTCTGGATCCCGAGGTGTTCGGGGATGTGGATCGGTTGGGG
>NZ_LMEQ01000024.1:5525-10632 GCF_001426425.1 Streptomyces sp. Root1310
GTCCGTCGTCGGTGGTGGTCTCCGGTGAGGCGGAGGCTGTGGAGGAAGTCGTCGCGCGGCTGGGGAAGGTCAAGTCCAAGCGTCTGCGGGTCAGTCACGCGTTCCACTCGCCCTTGATGGAACCGATGCTGGCTGACTTCCGGCAGGTCGCCGAGCAGATCACTTACAACGAGCCGCAGCTGCCGGTGGTCTCGAACGTGTCCGGCCGACTTGCCGAGCCGGGTGAACTGACCACACCCGACTACTGGGTGCGGCATGTGCGTGAGGCGGTCCGTTTCGGTGACGGTGTCGGCGCGCTGGCCGCTGACGGTGTCGGTGTGCTGGTGGAGGTGGGTCCGGACAGTGTCCTGACCGCGCTGGCCCGGGAGTCCTTCGACGGCGGGGACGGTATGCGGGCGGTTCCGCTGCTGCGCAAGGACCGTCCCGAGCCGGAGACCCTGCTGACCGGGGTGGCGCAGGCGTTCACGCACGGTGTCGAGGTCGACTGGTCGGCACTCCTCCCCGGCGGCCGCCGTGTGGAACTGCCCACCTACGCCTTCCAGCAGCAAAGTTACTGGCTGGAGGAACCGTCACGGTCCGCGGGCGACCCGGCCGCGTTCGGGCTGGGCGCCGCGGATCATCCGTTGCTGACCGCCGCGGTGGGGTTGGCGGACGGACAGGGCGTGGTTCTCACCGGCCGTCTGTCACTGCGTACGCATCCGTGGTTGGCGGACCATGCGGTGGCCGGGACGGTGCTGCTGCCGGGCACGGCCTTCGTGGAGCTGGCGATCCGGGCCGGGGACGAGGCGGGCTGCGGGCGTCTGGAAGAACTCGCACTCGAAGCACCGCTTTTGATGACCGAGGACGACGCGCTCGCCGTGCAGGTCCGGGTCGGGGCGCCCGACGAGGCCGGGCGGCGCCCTGTGGGCGTGTACTCCCGGAGCGGGAACTCGGGCGACGAGCAGGAATGGGCGCGGCATGCCAGTGGTGTGCTCACCGCCGACACGCCGGGGGAGGCGCTGGACAGGACGGAGGGGGCGCTCGACCTGACGGTCTGGCCTCCGGCCGACACCGAACCCATCGACCTGAGCGGCTTCTACGAGGCGTCGGCCACGAGCGGATACGGGTACGGTCCCGCCTTCCAGGGCCTGCGCGCGGCTTGGCGACGCGGCGACGAGATCTTCGCCGAGGTGAGCCTGCCCGAGCACGCGGAGCAGGCGGAGCAGGGAGAGCGGCCGGAGCAGGGAGAGCTGCCGGGGCGGTCCGGCCAGACGGACCAGGACGAGCGCGCGAGCGGGTTCGGGATGCATCCGGCTCTGCTGGACGCGGTTCTCCACGCGGTGATCGCCGCAGAGTCGCGGGGTGCCCGGCCGCGGGACCCCGAGCCGCAGGGTGACGTGCGACTGCCCTTCTCCTGGAACGGAGTCTCGCTGCACGCCGCCGGCGCCACGACCGTGCGGGCCCGCATCCGGCTCTCCGGCACGGATTCCGTCTCCCTCCAGGTGGCGGACGGCACGGGCCGGCCCGTGATGTCGGTCGACGCGCTGGTGTCCCGCCCCGTCCCGGCCGAACAACTGCGGCATCCGGCCAGTGGTGACGCGAGCGGCCTGTTCGACGTCGAGTGGGTCCCCGTACCCGCCGTACCCCGGACACCGGAGCCCGAGCGGACGTGGGCGGTGCTCGGACGCGACGGCCTCGGGCTGGACGATCTCGCGCAGGACGCGGACACCTTCCCGGCCTTCGTCGTGTTCCCCTGCGTCACGACCGTCACCGCCACCGCTACCGACGACCTGACCGCCACCGATGACCTCGCCGCCGCCACCGACGGCCCGGCCGCCACCGACGACTCCACCGTCATCGACGGCCTGGCCGTGGCCGCACGTGCGGCCACGGTGCAAGCGCTGGAGCTCGTCCGTCGCTGGCTGTCCGATGAGCGGTACGCGGACTCGCAGCTGGTCGTCGTGACCAGCGGAGCCGTCGCCACGTCGAGTGACGCACCCGTGGCAGACCTGGTGCACGCGCCGGTCTGGGGGCTGGTGCGGTCCGCGCAGGCCGAGCACCCCGGCCGGTTCGTCCTGATCGACGTCGATGGCGACGTCGATGGCGATGGCGATGGCGATGTCGATGTCGATGTCGATCCGGCTTCGGATTCGGACGGTCGTGAAGGCTGGGAAGCGGTCCTGCCCGCCGCTCTGGCGGCCGGCGAAGCCCAGCTGGCGGTGCGCGACGGTCGGATCCTGAGCCCCCGCCTGGTCAGGACTCCCGTCACACAGGAGACGTCCACGAGCCCGTGGGATACCGAGGGCACGGTGTTGATCACCGGTGGCACGGGCTCGCTGGGGCGGGAGGTGGCGCGGCATCTGGTGGTCACGCACGGGGTGCGGCATCTGGTGCTCGCCGGTCGTCGCGGCATGGAGGCCCCGGGGGCCCGGGAGTCGGCGGCGGAGCTGTCGGGTCTGGGCGCGTCGGTGTCGGTGGTGGCCTGTGACGTGGCCGACCGTGACGCGGTGGACGGGCTGCTGTCCCAGCTCTCGGCGGAGCGCCCGTTGCGGGCGGTGGTCCACACGGCGGGCGTGCTGGACGACGGTACGGTGACCGGGCTGACCCCCGAGCGGCTCGCAGCGGTCATGCGGCCGAAGGTGGACGCCGCGGTCAACCTCCACCTCGCGACGAGGGAGTTGGACCTCGACGCCTTCGTCCTGTTCTCCTCGGCCGCCGGTGTGTTCGGCAACCCCGGGCAGGCCAACTACGCGGCTGCCAACACCTTCCTGGACGCGCTTGCCGCGCACCGCAGGACGCGTGGTCTGCCCGCCGTGTCCCTGGCCTGGGGTCTGTGGGACGAGAACGGCGGAATGGCCGCGGGCCTCCAGGACGGCGATCGGGCACGGCTGACCCGTACGGGCGCGCAGGCCCTGTCGAACGAGCAGGGGCTGGCGTTGTTCGACGCCGCCACCGCTGCCGGGCAGCGGGCGCTGCTGGTGCCGATCCGTCTGGAGATGGGTGTCCTGCGTGCCCAGGCCGGTTCGGGGACGCTGTCGCCCCTGCTGCGCGGCTTGGTGAGGACCCCGGCGCGCCGGACAGCCGCCGCCCGGGCCCAATCGGGCAACCGGTCGTCGGACTTCGGCCGACGACTGACCGGCCTCGCCGAACCGGAACAGGAAGGCCTGCTGCTGGACCTCGTGTGTGCGCACGTGGCCGCCGTCCTCGGTCACGTCTCCTCCGGGGGCATCGACGCGGAGCAGGCGTTCCGGAGCCTGGGCTTCGATTCCCTGATGGCGGTCGAGCTGCGCAACCGGCTCAACGACGCCACAGGGCTACGGCTGCCCGCCTCCCTCGTCTTCGACCACCCCACCCCCGTGGTGCTGGCACGCCACCTCCGAGCGGAACTCGCGGGCACGCGGGACGTGGCGGACGGCACCCGCACGGCAGACAACCGCACGGCAGACAACCGCACGGCAGACACCCGCGCGAACGCCGGCAGCGCCGACGAACCGCTGGCGATCATCGGTATGGCCTGCCGCTACCCGGGCGGTGTGCAGACTCCGGAAGACCTCTGGCAGATGGTGCTGGAGGGACGCGACGCGACCACCCCGCTCCCCGACGACCGCGGCTGGGACCCGGCAGCGATCTATGACCCGGACCCCGACGCCGTCGGCAAGAACTACGCGGTCGCGGGAGGCTTCCTCCAGGACGCCGCGGGCTTCGACGCCGACCTGTTCGGGATCTCGCCGCGCGAGGCACTGACCATGGATCCGCAGCAGCGTCTGCTGCTGGAGACGTCCTGGGAGGTGTTCGAGCGGGCCGGCATCGCACCCGAGTCGCTGAGCGGCAGCCAGGTCGGTGTGTTCGCGGGCGCGATGGGCTCGGACTACATGGCCACGCTCAAGGTGCCGGACGAGCTGGAGGGCTACTCGGCCACCGGCAGCGCGGGCAGCGTGATCTCGGGCCGGATCGCCTACACCTTCGGCCTCGAAGGGCCGGCGGTGACCGTCGACACGGCCTGCTCGTCGTCCCTGGTGGCGATGCATCTCGCCGGGCAGGCCCTGCGCGGCGGCGAGTGCTCGATGGCGCTCGCGGG
This sequence comes from Streptomyces sp. Root1310, assembly GCF_001426425.1. Taxonomy (NCBI): domain Bacteria; kingdom Bacillati; phylum Actinomycetota; class Actinomycetes; order Kitasatosporales; family Streptomycetaceae; genus Streptomyces; species Streptomyces sp. Root1310. The sequence continues at coordinate 9,583 of NZ_LMEQ01000024.1, forward strand.
CGGCGTCCAGGTCATCGCCACTCCCAAGGGCTTCATCGAGTTCAGCCGCCAGCGTGCGCTGGCGCCCGACGGCCGGTCGAAGGCGTTCTCGGCGGCGGCCGACGGTACGGGCTGGGGTGAGGGTGTGGGGATGCTGCTGTTGGAGCGGCTGTCGGATCCGTCCCAGCAGCGTGTCATCCGGGCCGCGTTGGCCAACGCCGGCCTGACGCCGAACGACATCGACGCCGTCGAGGCGCACGGCACCGGCACCCCGCTCGGCGACCCCATCGAGGCGCAGGCGCTGCAAGCCACGTACGGCCGCGACCGCACCACCGACGATCCGCTGTGGCTGGGATCCATCAAGTCCAACATCGCGCACACGCAGGCCGCGGCCGGTGTCGCCGGTGTGATCAAGATGGTGATGGCGCTGCGCAACGGGGTGCTGCCGAAGACACTGCACGCGGACGAGCCGTCCCCGCACGTCGACTGGTCCGCGGGTGCGGTGGAGTTGCTGACCGAATCCCGGGACTGGCCGCGGACCGACGGGCGTCCGCGGCGGGCCGGCGTGTCGTCCTTCGGGATCAGCGGGACGAACGCGCACGTGATCGTGGAGCAGGCGCCCGAGTCGTCCGTCGAGGCGGTGGGTGAGCGGGTTCCGGTCGGGGTGGTGCCGTGGGTGGTGTCGGCGCGGAGCGCTGAGGGACTGGCCGGCCAGGCGGAGTCCGTCGAGGCGGTGGGTGAGCGGGTTCCGGTCGGGGTGGTGCCGTGGGTGGTGTCGGCGCGGAGCGCTGAGGGACTGGCCGGCCAGGCGGAGCGGCTCGCTCGGTTCGTGGAGGAGCGGGCCGAGCTGGACCTGACCGATGTCGGGTTCTCACTGGCCGGGTCGCGGTCGGTGCTGGAGCACCGGGCGGTGGTCCTGGGACAGGACCGCGACGGCCTGCTCGACGGGCTGCGCGCCCTGGCCGAGGACTCGCCGAGTGCGGGTGTGGTGTCGGGTGTGGGTGATGTGCGGGGTCGGGTGGTGTTTGTTTTCCCTGGTCAGGGGTCGCAGTGGGTGGGTATGGCGGTGGA
>NZ_LMEQ01000025.1:0-5682 GCF_001426425.1 Streptomyces sp. Root1310
GCTGACGGGTCGGGTGTCGTTGCGGACGCATCCGTGGCTGGTGGATCACGCGGTGGCGGGGACGGTGCTGCTGCCGGGTACGGCGTTCGTGGAGCTGGCGATCCGGGCCGGTGACGAGGCCGGCTGCGGACGCCTCGACGAACTCACCCTCGAATCGCCCCTGGTGGTGCCCACGGAGGGAACGGTCTCCATCCAGGTGCGGGTCGGGGCCGAGGACGAGGCGGGGCTCCGGCGGGTCAGCGTGCACTCCCTCACGGGGGAGGGGCAGGACTGGGTCCGCCATGCCGACGGTGTGCTCGCCCCGGACGACACGGCGGAGGTGTTCGACCTCGCGGTGTGGCCCCCGGCCGACGCCGAGCCGCTTCCGCTGGAGGGCTTCTACGAGGGCCTGACCGAGTCCGGCTACGGCTACGGGCCGGTGTTCCAGGGCCTGCGGGCGGCCTGGCGACGCGGCGAGGAACTCTTCGCCGAGGTGAGCCTCCCCGAGGACGTCGCGGACGGTGCGTCCGGCTTCGGCCTCCACCCGGCGCTGCTGGACGCGGCTCTCCATGTCGGGCTCACGGACGCGGAACAGGCCGGCCGAGTGCGGTTGCCGTTCGTGTGGAGCGGGGTGACGCTGTTCGCCCAGGGCGCCTCCAGCGTGCGCGTGCGGCTGCTGCCCACGGGCGAGGACTCCGTCTCCGTACAGNCAGGGCGCCTCCAGCGTGCGCGTGCGGCTGCTGCCCACGGGCGAGGACTCCGTCTCCGTACAGGTCGCCGACGTCGAAGGCACTCCGGTCGCGTCCGCCGACGCCGTCGTCACCCGCCTTGCGGTCCCGGGCCAGTTCAGCCACCCGTCCAGTGGGGAACAGGACTCGCTCTTCAGGATCGACTGGACACCGCTGAAGCCGGGCGACGAGGTGTCACCGGACCGGTGGACGGTGCTGGACGAGGGCGCCGCCGGACCGGACGCCGAGAGCCTCCCGGAATTCGTGGTCCTTCCCTGTGGGACGGGAGCCTCCGAGCCCGCCTCCGGCGCGAGCGGCGGTCTCACGCACGCGGTACGTCAAGCCACCGCCGGAATGCTGACGTTCCTTCAGCAGTGGCTCTCCGAGGAACGCTGCACCGACTCACGCCTGGTCGTGGTGACCCGGGGAGCGCTGGGCGCGACCCCCGGCGATGCCGTACCGGATCTGGCGCATGCCCCGGTGTGGGGTCTGGTGCGGTCGGCGCAGACCGAGAATCCGGGCCGGTTCGTGCTCGTGGACCTGGAAGCCGGTACTGACGCGGACGCCGCCCTGGCCGAGGTGCTGCCCAGGGTGCTGGGCTCCGGTGAACCGCAGGTGGTGGTGCGTGCCGGACGCGCGCTGGCGGCGCGTCTGACGCGGTCGACGACCGCGCGGTCGTCGACGGACGGTGCGCTGGTGCCACCGGTCGGCACATCCTGGCGACTGGACCTGACGACCCCGGGCACACTGGAGAACCTGACGCTGGTGCCCTGCACGCCGGAGCCGTTGGGTCCGCTCGATGTGCGGATCGCCGTACGCGCTGCCGGCCTCAACTTCCGTGACGTGCTGATCGCTCTCGGCATGTACCCGGACCCCGGCGCGATGGGCGGCGAGGCGGCCGGTGTCGTCACGGAGGTCGGTTCCGAGGTCACCGGCCTGGAACCGGGGGACCGCGTGATGGGCATCGTCCCGCTGTCCTTCGGACCGGACGCGGTCACCGACTCCCGGACCGTGGTGCGCATCCCCGAGGGCTGGACCTTCGAGCAGGCCGCGTCGGTCCCGGTCGCCTTCGTCACCGCCTACTACGGGCTGGTGGACCTTGCCGGGGTGCGGGCGGGCGAATCGGTGCTGGTGCACGCGGCGGCGGGCGGTGTGGGGATGGCCGCGGTGCAGCTCGCCCGGCACCTGGGCGCGGAGGTCTTCGGTACGGCGAGTCCGGCGAAGTGGGACACGCTGCGAGCCGGCGGTCTCGACGCCGGACACATCGCGTCCTCCCGGACGCTCGACTTCGAGGACACGTTCCGCACGGCCACGGGCGGGCGCGGCGTGGACGTCGTGTTGAACAGCCTGGCCGGTGAGTTCGTCGACGCGTCGCTGCGGCTGCTGCCGCGCGGCGGACGCTTCGTCGAGATGGGCAAGGCCGACATACGGGACGCGGAGCAGGTCGCTGCCGAGCACTCCGGCGTCGCCTACCGCTTCTACGAGATGATGGAAGCGGGCCCGCAGCGCACTCAGGAGATCCTCCGCGAGATCGTGGCACTCTTCGAGCGTGGGGTGCTGACGCAGCTGCCGGTGACGGCGTGGGACGTGCGGCGGGCGGCGGAGGCCTTCCGGTTCGTCAGCCAGGCGCGGCATATCGGCAAGAACGTGCTGACGATGCCGCCCGTGTGGGACCCGGACGGCACCGTGTTGATCACGGGCGGCACGGGCGCCCTGGGCGCGTTGGTGGCCCGGCACGTGGTGGCCGAACACGGGATACGCCACCTGCTGCTGGCCGGCCGGAGGGGCGTGGAGGCGCCCGGAGCACGGGAGCTGCTGGCCGAACTGGAAGCGGCCGGTGCGGATGTGTCGGTCGTCGCGTGTGACGTGGCCGACCGGGACGCGGTGGCCGAGCTGGTCGCCAAGGTGCCGTCCGAACACCCCCTGACCGCGGTCGTCCACACCGCGGGCGTCCTGGCGGACGGCACGATCGCCGCACTGGACGCGGAGCGCGTCGACACGGTGATGCGGCCGAAGGTCGATGCCGTGCTCAACCTGCACGAGGCGACCAGGGATCTGGACCTCGCCGGATTCGTCCTGTTCTCCTCGGCCTCCGGTGCCCTCGGCAGTCCGGGCCAGGGCAACTACGCGGCAGCCAACTCCTTCCTGGACGCCTTCGCCCACCACCGGAGGGTCCAGGGCCTGCCCGCCCTCTCGCTCGCCTGGGGCCTGTGGGCCGAAGCCAGCGGCATGACCGGGGAGTTCAAGGGCGACGACGTCGCACGGATCTCCCGCTCCGGGCTCGCCCCCCTCACCAACGCGCAGGGCATGGCACTCCTCGACACCTCCCTCACCCTGGACGAGGCACTGCTCGTTCCCGTCCGTCTCGACCCCGCCGGACTGCGCGCGCAAGCCGGCGCGGGCACCGTGCCGTCCCTGCTCCGGGGTCTCGTGCGCACACCCGGTCGCCGCGTCGCCACCAGCAAGGCCGGCCGATCCTCCGGCCAGGAGGTATCGGCCCTGCTCCAGCGCCTCGTACAGCTCTCCCACGAGGACCGGACGCGCGCCCTGCTGGACCTCGTACGCAGCCACGCGGCAACCACGCTCGGCCACGCCAAGCCCGACGCCGTGGAAGCCGAACGGGGCTTCCTCGACCTGGGCTTCGACTCCCTGACCGCGGTGGAACTGCGCAACCGCCTCAACACGGCCGTCGGTCTGCGCCTCCCCGCCACCCTCATCTTCGACCATCCGACCCCCGCCGCCCTCGCCCACCACCTGCGCACGGAACTCGTTCCCGACGAGGGCGAGGCAACCGGCGACGCCCCTCGCTTCACCTCGGACAGCGGAGCGGGCGACGAAGGCCGGAGTGCCGAGGAGACGACCCTCGCCGTCGACGACATGGACATCGCCGACCTGATCCGCATGGCACACGGCGAACTCGGCACCACCGAACAGCAACAGGCCGATGCATCACCACAGTTCGAAGCGCCCGGCCACAACGGCGGGCCGGGACGATCCGAAGGGCAGAGCTCGTGACTGACGCGTCGACCGACAAGGTTGTTGGAGCCCTCCGGGCGTCGTTGAAGGAGACCGAACGGCTCCGGCTGCAGAACCGGAAGCTGGAGGACGCGGCCCGGGAGCCCATCGCCATCGTCGGCATGGCCTGCCGCTACGCGGGCGGCGTCCGATCCCCCGAGGACCTGTGGCGACTCGTCGACGAGGGACGGGACGCGGTCTCCGGCGTCCCCGAGGACCGCGGCTGGGACATGGACACCCTCTATGACCCCGACCCGGACGCGCCCGGCAGGACCTACGTCCGCGAAGGCGGATTCCTGAGCGACGCCGGAGACTTCGACGCGGACTTCTTCGCCGTCCCCCCGCGCGAGGCACTCGCCATGGACCCCCAGCAGCGCCTGCTGCTGGAGACCTCCTGGGAAGCGATCGAGCGTGCCGGCATCACCCCCAGGTCACTGCGCGGCAAACACGTCGGCGTCTACTACGGCACCGGCTGGTCCGACTACGTCACCCGACTGCACCAGCCCCCCGCGGAGGTCGAAGGATACTTCGTCACCGGCAGCACCCACAGCGTCATCGCGGGCCGCATCTCCTACGTCTTCGGACTGGAGGGCCCGGCTGTCACCGTGGACACGGCCTGCTCGTCGTCCCTGGTCTCCCTCCACCTCGCCGGCCAGGCGCTGCGCGCGGGCGAATGCTCGCTCGCCCTCGCGGGCGGTGTGACCGTGATGGCCAGCCCCAAGGTCTTCACCGAGTTCAGCCGTCTGCGCGGACTCGCCGAGGACGGCCGCTGCAAGGCCTTCTCGGCATCCGCCGACGGTTTCGGCCCGGCCGAGGGGGTCGGCGTCCTCCTGCTGGAGCGCCTGTCGGACGCCCGCCGCAACGGGCACGAGGTGCTGGCCGTACTGCGGGGCAGCGCCGTCAACCAGGACGGCGCCAGCAGCGGACTCACCGCCCCCAACGGCCCTTCCCAACAGAGGGTGATCCGCGCCGCGTTGGCCAACGCGCGGCTGAACCCGGAAGACGTCGACGTCGTCGAGGCCCACGGCACCGGCACACCGCTGGGCGACCCGATCGAGGCGCAGGCACTGCTGGCCACCTATGGCCAAGGACGCCCGCAAGGACGCCCGTTGTGGCTCGGGTCCATCAAGTCGAACATCGCGCACACGCAGGCGGCGGCGGGTGTCGCCGGGGTCATCAAGATGGTCCAGGCGATGCGGCACGGAGTACTGCCGAAGACACTGCACGTCGATGAGGCGTCGCCGCATGTGGACTGGTCGTCGGGCGCGGTGGAGTTGCTGGCCGAGGCGCGGGAGTGGCCGGAGGTCGATCGTCCGCGGCGGGCTGGTGTGTCGTCGTTCGGGATCAGTGGGACGAACGCGCACGTGATCGTGGAGCAGGCGCCCGAGTCCGCTGTCGGGGCGGTTGCCGAGTCGGGTGTCCGTGTCCCGGTTCCGGTGGTGCCGTGGGGGCTGGCCGGGCAGGCTGAGCGGTTGGCCGCGTTCATCGAGGATCGTCCCGAGACGGACTTGGTGGATGTGGGGTTCTCGCTGGTCGGGTCGCGTTCGGTGTGGGAGCACCGGGCGGTGGTGCTGGGGCGCGATCGGGACGCATTGCTGGGTGGGTTGCGGGAGTTGCCGGTGCGGGGTGTGGCCGGTGAGGGCATGCGGGTGGCGTTCGCCTTCTCGGGCCAGGGGGCGCAGCGAAACGGTATGGGTGCCGAACTGGCGTCTGCGTATCCCTTGTTCGGCGAGGTGCTGGGTGAGGTGGGTAACGCGCTGGGTCTGGATCCCGGCGTGTTCGGGGACGGTGAGCGGTTGGGCCGGACGGAGGTGACGCAGGCTGCGCTGTTCGCTTTTGAGGTGGCGGTGGTGCGGTTGTTGGAGAGTTTCGGGGTGCGGCCTGATGTGTTGATCGGGCATTCGATCGGGGAGATCGCGGCTGCGTATGTGGCGGGGGTGTTCTCGCTGGGGGATGCGGC
>NZ_LMEQ01000026.1:0-4136 GCF_001426425.1 Streptomyces sp. Root1310
GTCAGGGGTGTGGAGGTGGACTGGGCGAGTGTGCTGCCCGGGGGTCGTCGGGTGGATCTGCCGACCTACGCCTTCCAGCGCAAGCACTACTGGCTCGAACCCCTCGACAAGCCGCGGCACGCCGACGGCGGCGACATCGCGCGGAACGCCGTCGACTCGCAGTTCTGGGAGGCGGTCGAGAGCCAGAATCTGGAGGAACTCGCCCGCACTCTCGAACCCGGCGCCAACGGTGCCGCCGCAAAGGTGCGTTCGTCGCTGGAGACGGTGCTTCCGGCCCTGGCCTCCTGGCGCAGGCAACGCCGGGAACACTCGGTCGTCGACTCCTGGCGCTACCGCGTCGCCTGGCGCCCCCTGCGGCCGGCCACGGCCGGTGCCGCCGCGCTGTCGGGGACGTGGCTGGTAGTCGCTCCCGCCGCGCACCGGGAGCACCCGTGGGTGACGGCGGCGACCGACGCGCTGCGCGACGGCGGCGCCGAGGTCCGGACGGTCGTACTGGACGCAGCGGAGGCCGAACGCGGGGCGTGGACACAAGAGTTGAGTGCGACAGCCGCTCCGGCGGCGAGCGGCGTCCTGTCGCTGCTCGCCCTGGACGAGACGCCGTTGCCCCGGCATCCCGGTGTCGCGGCCGGGCTCGGCGCGACCCTCACACTGCTCCAGGCGCTGGGCGACGCGGGCATCGAGGCACCCCTGTGGTGCGCCACCCAGGGCGCCGTGTCCGTCAACAGCATCGACCCGGGACCGCATCCGCTCCAGGCGCAGGTATGGGGGCTCGGACGCGTGGCCGGGCTCGAGACGCCCCAGCGCTGGGGCGGACTCCTCGACCTGCCCGAGACCCCCGACTCCAGGTCCGCGGGCCGGCTGTGCACCGCTGTGGCCGACTCGGGTGACGAGGACCAGCTCGCCCTGCGCGGTTCGGGCGTGTTCGTACGACGCCTGGTGCGCGCACCCCTGGACGACCGTACGACGACACGGCAGTGGAGCCCGACCGGCACCGCACTGGTCACGGGGGGCACCGGCGGCCTCGGTGCGCATGTCGCGCGCTGGCTGGCCGCACAGGGCGCCGAACACGTCGTACTGACCAGCAGGCGCGGCCCCGAGGCCGAAGGCGCGGACGAACTGCGCTCGCAACTGGAGGCGTCGGGTGCCCGGGTGACCATCGCGGCGTGCGACATGGCGGACCGTGAGAGCGTGTCCGAGCTGCTGGACCGGCTCAGGCGCGAGGGCTCTCCGGTACGGACGGTCGTGCACGCCGCCGGCGTCCCCGGCCGGTTCGTCAGCCTCGCCGACGCACAACTCTCCGACCTCGCAGAGACGTTGGGCGCCAAGGCGACCGGGGCCGAGACCCTCGACGAACTGCTCGGACAGGACGACGAGGTGGACGCCTTCGTGCTCTTCTCGTCGAACGCCGGCATCTGGGGCGGCAGCGGGCAGGGCGCGTACGCCGCCGCCAACGCCCACCTGGACGCGCTGGCCGAACGGCGCCGAGCCCGCGGCGCCGCCGCCACCTCCGTCGCCTGGGGCATGTGGGACGGCGACGGTCTGGCCAACGAACAGGGCATGGGGGAGGCGCTGAGCCTGCGCGGGCTGCGGGCCATGGACCCGGCACTGGCGATCACGGCACTGCACCAGGCCCTCGACCGGGACGAGACCACCCTCTCCGTCACCGACATGGACTGGGAGCGCTTCGTGTCCCTGTTCACGGTCACCCGTCCCAGCCCGTTCCTGGACGAACTGCCCGAGGTCCGGGAGCTGTCGAAGGCCCCTGAGACGGCGGAGGAGGAATCCGGGTCACGGTCGGCCCTCGAACGGCAACTGGCCGGCCTGCCCGTCGCCGAACGGCACCGCGCGCTGACGGAGCTGGTCCAGGCACAGGCCGCCACCGTCCTCGGCCACGCGAAGCCCGACGAGGTCGAACCGGGGCGCGGATTCCTCGAATCGGGGTTCGGCTCCCTCACTGCGGTGGAACTGCGCAACCGGCTCAACGAGGCGACCGGGCTGCGCCTGCCCGCGTCCACGGTCTACGACCACCCCACGCCCGCGGCCCTCGCCCGGCATCTGCACGCACAGCTCCAGCCGGGAGAGGACGGCGGCGAAGTGGACGCCCTCGAAGGCCTCCAGCGGATCGAAGCGGCCGTGCTGGCGGCACCGGCGGACGGCGGTGTACGCGACCGCGTAGCCAAACGGCTGCGGGACCTGCTCAGGACGATGGACGCCGGCGCCGAGTCGCAGGCCGACGGCGGCTTGGACCGGACGACCCTCGAGTCGGCATCCGACGACGAAATGTTCGCGCTGATCGACAAGGAACTCGGGCTCGACTGACTCGCCCGACGAGTCTTCGCCCCTGATCGGCAACCAAACACGTGAAAGACGGGATGCACATGGTCGGCGTGGAAGAAAAGCTCCGGGACTACCTCAGGCGCGTCACCGGGGAACTGTCGGAGACCAGGCAGCGCCTCAAGGAGGCGGAGGCCGAGTCACGGGAGCCCATAGCCATCGTCAGCATGGCCTGCCGGTTCCCCGGAGGCATCGAATCCCCCCAGGACTACTGGCGGTTGCTCGCCGAGGGCCGGGACGCCGTGGCCGGATTCCCGGACGACCGGGGCTGGGACCTCGACAACCTCTTCGACCCCGACCCGGACGCACCCGGCAAGAGCTATGCGCGGGAGGGAGCGTTCGTCCACGGCGCCTCCGAGTTCGACGCCGAACTGTTCGGCATCTCACCGCGCGAGGCACTCTCGATGGACCCGCAGCAGCGGCTGCTGCTGGAGGCGGCCTGGGAGGCGTTCGAGCGGGCCGGGCTGGACCCCGGCGCGCTCAAGGGACGCGACATCGGCGTGTTCGCGGGCGCCGCCTGGTCCGACTACGTCTCCGGCAGCCGCAAGGTCCCCGACAGCGCCGAGGGCTACGCCATCACGGGCGGATCCTCCAGCGTCCTCTCCGGCCGGGTCGCCTACACCTTCGGCCTCGAGGGGCCTGCGGTGACGGTGGACACGGCGTGCTCGTCGTCCCTGGTGGCGATGCACCTCGCGAGCCAGGCCCTGCGCAGCGGCGAGTGCTCCATGGCACTCGCGGGCGGAGTGTCCGTGCTGGTCAGCCCCTACCCCTTCGTAGGGTTCAGCCGCCAACGCGGCCTCGCACCGGACGGCCGCTGCAAGCCGTTCGCGGACAGGGCGGACGGCACCGGCTGGGGTGAGGGCGTCGGGATGCTCCTGCTGGAGCGCCTGTCGGACGCCCGCCGCAACGGGCACGAGGTGCTGGCGGTACTGCGGGGCAGCGCCGTCAACCAGGACGGTGCGAGCAGCGGCCTGACGGCTCCCAACGGGCCGTCCCAACAGCGCGTGATCAGGGCCGCGTTGGCGAACGCCGGGCTCACGGCGAGCGACGTCGACGCCGTGGAGGCCCATGGCACGGGCACCTCCCTCGGGGACCCCATCGAGGCGCAGGCGTTGCTGGCCACCTATGGCCAGGGGCGTCCGGAAGGGCGCCCGTTGTGGCTCGGCTCGGTCAAGTCGAACATCGCGCACACGCAGGCCACCGCCGGCGCCGCGGGTGTGATCAAGATGGTCCTCGCGATGCGGCACGGGTTACTGCCCAAGAGCCTGCACGTGGACGCGCCGTCGACGAACGTCGACTGGTCGGCCGGTGCCGTGGAGCTGCTGACCGTCGCACGGGAGTGGCCGGAGGTGGACCGGCCCTGGCGGGCCGGCGTTTCGTCGTTCGGAGTCAGTGGCACGAACGCGCACGTGATCGTGGAGCAGGCGCCCGAGTCCTCTCTCGGGACCGTTGCCGAGTCCGGTGTCCGTGTCCCGGTCCCGGTGGTGCCGTGGGTGGTGTCGGCGCGCAGTGCGGAGGGGCTGGCCGCCCAGGCCGAGCGGTTGGCTCGATTCGTGGGAGAGCGCTCCGACCAGGACCCGGTGGACATCGGGTTCTCGCTGGTCGGGTCGCGGTCGTTGCTGGAGCACCGGGCGGTGGTGCTCGGCAAGGGCCGGGACGATCTGGTGGCCGGCCTCGCATCGCTTGCCTCGGACGGGTCAGCGACGGGTGTGGTGTCCGGGGTGGCTCGGGGACGGGCGCGGGTGGCGTTCGGGTTCTCGGGGCAGGGGGCGCAGCGGGTCGGGATGGGTGCCGAACTTGCC
>NZ_LMEQ01000027.1:0-2771 GCF_001426425.1 Streptomyces sp. Root1310
CCGCCCACCGCAACCACGCCCTGCACCCCGGCGACCTCGTCCTCCTCGCCGGCTTCGGCGGCGGCATGGCCGCAGGCCTCGCCCTCATCGAATGGTGAGGGAGTCCTGCGAGGGCCGGCCGGCGTGGCGGACGCGCTGTCCGGCCACGGCGGCGGCGCCGGGAGCCGGCTGGGCACGGCCGGCTCCGAAGGCCACCAGGGACCGCCAGAGCTGCCTGAGGCAGTAGTTCCTGCACCGCCGCAGTGCCGTCGGGCAGCCGCGCAGCAAGCTGTTCATGTCCGCACCCGCGTTTCCGCGCTCGTCATCACCTGCAGAGACTGCCAAGGCTCACTCGCGGATCGGTGGAAGGGGCCGGGGCGTCGCAGGCGTGGGCGGATCCGGGCGCGCCGGGGCGTCAGTCGATGCCGCGTACGACGTGGGGTTCCAGGGGGTCGTCCTCGTCGATGCCGGCGAGCCGCAGCGGCGGGGCGAGGGCCTGGGCGTCCTGGGCCTGTCTGCTGTTCTCCTGCGGGGTGTCGTACATGTGCTCCTCCTCGGGTGGGCTCGGTGGCGGCACGGGTCCGCCGTGCAGGGGGCCGGGGCAGGAGGCCTGCTCGGGGCGCAGGATGGTGGGCGTGACGCCGGGTGCGTCCAGGCGGAGCCGGGCGACCGTGAAGTCCGCGAAGTCAGTGAAGTCAGTGCTGGGCTGCGAGGGCATGCCGGGTGCTCCTTGAGTTCGCTGTGTTGCGGTGGATTTCGAGCGTCGCCGTGGAGCGGTTGAGCGTGATGTAGTGCAGTCCGGGGGCGCCTTCGGCGAGGAGCCGCTCGGCCATCGCGGTGGCGTGCTCGACGCCGATGCGGTGGCCTTCGGCGGGCTCGTCGCGCACGGCGTCCAGGCGGTGGGCGAGGTCCTCGGGGAAGGCGGCGCCGCTGAGGGCGGCGAAGCGGGCGATCTGGCGTACGTCGGTGGCCGGCATGATCTCCGGGATGATCGGGGTGTCGCAGCCCGCGGCGGCCACCCGGTCGCGCAGCCGCAGGTAGTCCTCGACGCGGAAGAACATCTGGGTGATGGCGTAGTCGGCGCCCGCCCTGCACTTGGCGACGAAGTGGCGGATCTCGCTGTCCCAGTCCGGCGAGCGCGGATGACGTTCGGGAAAGGCCGCCACGCCGACGCTGAAGTCGCCCGACTCCTTGATCAGGGACACCAGTTCATGGGCGTGGGTGAAGCCGTCGGGGTGCCGCGTCCAGGGGGCGTTGGGGTCGCCGGGCGGGTCGCCGCGCAGGGCGAGGACGTCCCGCACGCCGGCGTCGGCGTACTGGCCGATGATGTGGCGCAGTTCCGCCACCGAGTGGCCGACCGCGGTCAGGTGGGCGACGGGGCGCAGGGTGGTGTCGGTGGCGATCCGTTTGGTGACCTCGACGGTGCGCTCCCGGGAGGAGCCGCCGGCGCCGTAGGTGACGGAGACGAAGGCCGGTGCGAGGGGTTCGATCCGGCGGATCGCCTCCCACAGCGTCCGCTCGCCCTTGGCGGTCTTCGGCGGGAAGAACTCGAAGGAGAACGACGGGGTTCCCCGGCCGAGGGTGTCGCGCAGGGTGGTCATGGCCGGCCTCCGGCGTTGAAGTAGCCGGCCTCGGGGTGGTGCACCACGATCGCGTCCGTGGACTGTTCGGGGTGCAGCTGGAACTCCTCGGACAGGTGGACGCCGATGCGCTCCGGGCGGAGCAGGCCGGCGATCTTGGCGCGGTCCTCCAGGTCTGGGCAGGCCGGGTAGCCCAGGGAGTAACGGCAGCCCTGGTACTCGGTGCGCAGCACGGCGTCCAGGGAGTCCGGGTCGGCCGAGGCGATGGCGAGTTCGGCGCGCACGCGTGCGTGCCAGTACTCGGCGAGGGCTTCGGCCAGCTGCACGGACAGGCCGTGCAGTTCGAGGTAGTCGCGGTAGGCGCCGGCCTCGAACAGCTTGGCGGTCTCCTCGCCGATGCGGGAGCCGACGGTGACGATCTGGAGGCCGACGACGTCGTTCTCCCCCGATTCCTGGGGGCGGAAGAAGTCGGCCAGGCACAGGCGGCGGCCGCGGTGCTGGCGCGGGAAGGTGAAGCGGGTCAGTTCGGAGCCGGTGTCGTCCAGCAGGATCAGGTCGTCGCCCTTGGAGGCGGCGCGGAAGTAGCCGTGGACGACGGCCGCTTCGAGGAGGTTGTCGGTCTGCAGGCGGTCGAGCAGGCCGCGCAGCCGGGGCCGGCCCTCGGTCTCGACGAGTTCCTCGTAGGTCGGGCCGTCGCCGGTGCGGGCCTGCTTGAGGCCCCACTGGCAGGGCGCTCTCGTCGAGCCAGGAGGCGTACTCCTTGAGCGGGATGCCCTTGCTGACGCGGGTGCCCCAGAAGGGCGGCGTCGGGACGCGGTTGTCGGTGGCGACGTCGGAGCGTGCGCCTTCTTCGGGGCGCTGCGGTGCGGGCGGGGCGGGTGCGGTGGCCCTGACCCGGCGCTGTCTGAGGTCGGGCAGGGTCGCGCCGGGCACGCCCCGCTTGACGGCGATGAGGGCGTCCATGAGGTGCAGGCCCTCGAAGGCGTCGCGGGCGTAGCGGACCTCGCCCTGGTAGATCTCGTGCAGGTCCTGTTCGACGTAGGCGCGGGTGAGGGCGGCGCCGCCGAGGATGACGGGGTAGTCGGCGGCCAGGCCGCGGGAGTTGAGCTCCTGCAGGTTCTCCTTCATGATCACCGTGGATTTGACCAGCAGGCCGGACATGCCGATGACGTCGGCCCGGTGTTCCTCGGCGGCTTCCAGGATCGCGGAGAC
>NZ_LMEQ01000028.1:0-2043 GCF_001426425.1 Streptomyces sp. Root1310
CACCGGAGGTCGGCGCCGTGCTCGGCCGCCATCCGCTGCGGGAGCTGGTGACCGCGTCCGAGCCGCTGCCGCTGCTGGTCGAGCGGGAACGCGCCCTGTACGGCGCCTGGTACGAGTTCTTCCCGCGCTCCGAGGGAACCGCCGAACGCCCGCACGGCACGTTCGACACCGCCGCGCGCCGGCTCCCCGCGATCGCCGCGATGGGCTTCGACGTCGTCTACCTCCCGCCCATCCACCCGATCGGCACGACCTTCCGCAAGGGCCGCAACAACACCCTCGACCCCGGTCCGGACGACGTCGGCGTGCCCTGGGCGATCGGCTCGCCGGAGGGCGGTCACGACGCCGTCCACCCGGACCTGGGCACGCTGGAGGACTTCGGCCGCTTCGTGGAGCGGGCGTCCGAGCTGGGCCTGGNAACCGCCGAACGCCCGCACGGCACGTTCGACACCGCCGCGCGCCGGCTCCCCGCGATCGCCGCGATGGGCTTCGACGTCGTCTACCTCCCGCCCATCCATCCCATCGGCACGACCTTCCGCAAGGGCCGCAACAACACCCTCGACCCCGGTCCGGACGACGTCGGCGTGCCCTGGGCGATCGGCTCGCCGGAGGGCGGTCACGACGCCGTCCACCCGGACCTGGGCACGCTGGAGGACTTCGCCCGGTTCGTGGAGCGGGCGTCCGAGCTGGGCCTGGAGATCGCCCTCGACTTCGCCCTGCAGTGCTCCCCSGACCACCCCTGGGTGCAGAAACACCCCGAGTGGTTCCATCACCGGCCCGACGGGACCATCGCCTACGCCGAGAACCCGCCGAAGAAGTACCAGGACATCTATCCGATCGCCTTCGACGCCGACCTGGACGGTCTCGTCGCGGAGACCGTGCGGGTCCTGCGGCACTGGATGTCGTACGGGGTGCGGATCTTCCGGGTCGACAACCCGCACACCAAACCGGTCGTGTTCTGGGAGCGGGTCATCTCTCCGCACACCAAACCGGTCGTGTTCTGGGAGCGGGTCATCTCTGACATCAACCGCACCGACCCCGACGTGATCTTCCTCGCCGAGGCCTTCACCCGCCCCGCGATGATGCACACSCTCGSSCAGRTCGGSTTCCAGCAGTCGTACACCTACTTCACCTGGCGCAACACCAAGSASGARCTSACSGAGTACCTCACCGARCTCTCGGGGGACGCCGCCTCCTACATGCGGCCCAACCTGTTCGCCAACACCCCCGACATCCTGCACGCCTATCTGCAGCACGGCGGCCGTCCCGCCTTCGAGATCCGCGCCGTCCTCGCCGCCACCCTCTCGCCGACCTGGGGCGTCTACAGCGGCTACGAACTCTGCGAGAACACCCCCCTGCNCCGTCCCGCCTTCGAGATCCGCGCCGTCCTCGCCGCCACCCTCTCGCCGACCTGGGGCGTCTACAGCGGCTACGAACTCTGCGAGAACACCCCCCTGCGCGAGGGCGGAGAGGAGTACCTCGACTCGGAGAAGTACCAGCTCAAACCCCGTGACTGGGCGGCCGCCGAGCGGGAGGGGCGCAGCATCGCCCCGCTRCTCACCCGGCTCAACGAGATCCGGCGGGCGAACCCGGCACTGCACCAACTCCGCGATCTGCACTTCCATCCGACCGACAAGGAAGCGGTGATCGCCTACTCGAAGAGGAGCTCGAAGAAGAGCGGTTCGAACACGGTTCTGGTGGTCGTCAACCTCGACCCCCACCACACCCAGGAGGCGACGGTCTCGTTGGACATGCCGCAACTCGGCCTGGACTGGCACGAGTCGGTGCCGGTGCGCGACGAGCTCACCGGCGAGACCTACCACTGGGGCAGGGCCAACTACGTGCGCCTCGAACCGGGCACCAGGCCCGCGCACGTACTCACCGTCCTGCGACCGTCCAACCCGCAGATCGGAGGGTCACCCACACCATGATCGTCAACGAGCCCGTTCCGGACACCTTCGAGGACACGCCCGCCAAGGACCGCGACCCCGAGTGGTTCAAACGCGCCGTGTTCTACGAGGTCCTCGTCCGCTCCTTCCAGGACAG
>NZ_LMEQ01000030.1:0-787452 GCF_001426425.1 Streptomyces sp. Root1310
GGTGGGTGGCGTTGCGCGGAATGAAGGCGAGGGCCAGGCGCCGTACAGGGCGCGTTCCCGCTCGACCAGCAGCGGCAGCGGCTCGGACGCGGTCACCAGCTCCCGCAGCGGATGGCGGCCGAGCACGGCGCCGACCTCCGGTGCCAGCGCCGCCGCGTAGCGTTCGGCCACCGGAGCCGAGTCGTCGAGCAGCTTCTTCGCCGTGTCCCGCAACAGGGTGCGCTCCGGTCCGCGCGGGGCCCGGGCGGCCGCCCGCTCGTAGAGCTGACCGCCCTCCTCCAGAACCAGACCCGGGTCGATCCCGGCCGGGATCTTGATCTCCGCGTGGCGGCGCCAGGTGGTGATCGGGTCGCTCCAGGCCTCCACGGTGTAGGTCCAGCGGCCCATGGCCTCCAGGGTCACATCGGCTGCCCAGCGGTCGCTGCCGGGGGTGAGCTCGCGCATCGGGGTCCAGGGCCCGCGGCCGCCGTCCGGGTTCTTGAGGACCACGTTGGCGCCGATGGCGTCGTGGCCCTCGCGAAACACCGTCGCGGAGATCCGCACCGTCTCCCCGGTCACGGCTTTCGCCGGCCGCCTGCCGCACTCCACGCGCGGTTCGACGTCCCGCACCGGGATACGGCCGATCGCCCTGGTGGACTTCACCCTTGCACCTCCGCTAGCTCGAAAATGGCTTCGTCCTCCCGGTGTTGGGCGAACGGACTGCACCTGCGCGGAGCGCTACGTCTCCGCGGGCAGGCAGGGGAGCGGTCGCGTCGCGGAGAGCCGTGCGACGCCGCCTCTCCGGCTCAGGCCCCAGCGCTCCCGGTGGAGGGCGTCCACGCCGGCCCGCAGATACTGCTCGGCGGCGTCCGCGGCCTCCCGTGCGCAGCGCTTGCCCATCAGCACGCAGAGGGTGTAGCCGCAGTCCTCGAACGCGGCCCGCGCCGTGCGATCCTCGGGTCGCGCCAGCATGTCCCGCTCCCAGGCCCGGTAACTGCGCAAGGTCCTGGCGACTTCTGTCTTCGCTGGTTGCAGCATCGCGCTGTGCACCTTCCGGGAGTTCAAGCAAGGGGGAGGTCGCTCGAGACGGCCGGGTCGGCCCGTTGCGCGGAGGCGCGAAGTGTCCGACCTTGTGAGGCCTTCACTTATGGTGCACGGCGCATCACCCAACGTCCTGTTGGATCTTGGTTGTGGTGTGCTCGTGTTGCACGAATGGCGTAGCAGCCCCACTGTGGTTGTGACTCTGGAGCGATAACCGCTCACGCTTCGTATTGGGGAACTCTGGCCCGTCGGGCCGAGCAGGAGTGGGAGCCTCGCCGGTGAGGAGCGAACGACGATGAAGACAGCAGTCCCCTGCTACTACCACCTCGATGTGGACGTCTGTCCGGAACGGGTCGGACAGGTCAGGCGCATCCTGGCCGCTCACCTGTCCTACTGGGAGCTCGAGACCCACGTCGAGACCGTCTGCCGCGGCGCCGAGATGCTGCTGACCGCGATCGACGAGCACGCCACGGACAAGCACACCTCCATCGAGATGTGGTGGAACGGACAACACCTGATCACGGCCATCGGGGGCCGTGACCGTCGGCTGCGTCCCGACCAGGATCTGCGCGCCTGTCTGCAGCGCATCGCCGTGATGAGTGACGGCTGGGGGTGCTGCGACACCGGCACCGGAAGCCAGGTCATCTGGTTCTCCCAGCGGGCCCGCTCCGGCGAACGTGTCCCGCTGGTGCGGACCGGGCCCTCGCCGAGCCTGCGCGCGGTGCGTCAAGTGCCCCGCGAACTGCCGGTGGCGGTCCTGGCCGCCCCCGCCCCGACGGACGAGGCGCACGGCGTCCGCGAGGTCGCCCGGTGACCTCACGGCCGAACCGGAAGGACCGCAAGGACCGCAAGGACCGCGGGAACCGGACGGACCGGATGGACCCGAGTGCCGGGGTGCCCGCCTGGAGCGGGCACCCCTTCCCGCTGGGCGCCGACTTCGACGGCCAGGGCACCAACTTCGCGTTGTTCAGCGAAGTCGCCGAACGCGTCGACCTCGTCCTCGTCGACGACGACGGCACCACCCGCGGTGTCCCGCTGACCGAGGTCGACGGCTTCGTCTGGCACGGCTACCTGCCCGGGATCGGTCCCGGGCAGCGCTACGGCTTCCGGGTGCACGGGCCGTGGAACCCCGGCTCCGGTCACCGGTGCAACCCGGCGAAGTTGCTCCTCGACCCCTACGCGCGCGCCGTCGACGGCCAGATCGACAACCACGCCTCCCTGTTCGAGCGGGCCGGCGACCGCCCCGACCCGGCGGACAGCGCCGGGCACACCCTGCTCGGCGTGGTCACCGACGCCGCCTTCGACTGGGGCGACGACGAGCCGCTGCGGCGCCCTTACGCCGACACGGTGATCTACGAGGCCCATGTGCGCGGTCTGACCCGCACCCATCCCGAGGTTCCGGCCGCCCTGCGGGGCACCTACGCCGGTCTCGCGCACCCGGCGGTGACCGAGCACCTCACCTCGCTGGGCGTGACGGCGATCGAGCTGATGCCCGTGCATCAGTACGTGCAGGACGGCGTGCTGACGGACAGGGGGCTGTCCAACTACTGGGGCTACAACACCATCGGCTTCTTCGCCCCGCACAACGCCTACGCCGCCCACGGCACCCGCGGCGAGCAGGTCACCGAGTTCAAATCCATGGTGAAGGCGCTGCACGCGGCCGGCCTGGAAGTGATCCTCGACGTCGTCTACAACCACACCGCCGAGGGCAACGAGAAGGGCCCCACCCTCTCCTTCCGCGGCATCGACAACGCTTCCTACTACCGGCTCGTGGACGGCGACTGGGCGCACTACTACGACACCACCGGCACCGGCAACAGCCTGCTCATGCGGCACCCGTACGTCCTGCAGCTGATCATGGACTCGCTGCGGTACTGGGTGACGGAGATGCATGTCGACGGCTTCCGTTTCGACCTCGCGGCCACCCTGGCCCGCCAGTTCCACGAGGTGGACCGACTGTCCGCGTTCTTCGACCTCATCCAGCAGGACCCGGTGATCAGCCGCGTCAAACTCATCGCCGAGCCCTGGGACGTCGGCGAGGGCGGCTACCAGGTGGGCAACTTCCCGCCGCTGTGGTCGGAGTGGAACGGCCCCTACCGCGACGCCGTACGCGACTTCTGGCGCGCGGAACCCGGCTCGCTGGGCGAGTTCGCCTCCCGCCTGACCGGCTCCTCGGACCTGTACGCCCACAGCAGGCGCCGCCCGCGCGCCGGCGTCAACTTCGTCACCGCGCACGACGGTTTCACCCTGCGTGACCTCGTCTCGTACAACGACAAGCACAACGAGGCCAACGGCGAGGGCAACCAGGACGGCGAGAGCACCAACCGCTCCTGGAACTGCGGGACCGAGGGCCCCACCGACCGACCGGCGGTCCTGGAACTGCGCGCCAGGCAGCAGCGCAACCTGCTCGCCACGCTGCTGCTGTCGCAGGGCATCCCGATGATCGGGCACGGCGACGAACTCGGCCGGACCCAGGGCGGCAACAACAACGCCTACTGCCAGGACAGCGAAGTCTCCTGGGTCGACTGGCGGTTGACCGACGAGCAGCGGGCCCTGGCGGACTTCTGCCGACGCCTCGTCGCCCTGCGCGCCGCCCACCCCGTGCTGCGCCGACGCCGGTTCTTCCGGGGCGAGACCGTCCGGCACGCCGGGCAGCCGCTGCCCGATCTCGTCTGGCTGCTGCCGGACGCGCGCGAGATGACGGACCGCGACTGGCAGCGCCCGGACGCGCACAGCGTCGGTGTCTTCCTCAACGGCGACGCCATCGCCGAGCCCGACCCCCGTGGCCGGCCGGTCGTTGACGACTCGTTCCTGCTGCTGTTCAACAGCTACTGGGAACCGGTCGTCTTCCGGCTGCCCGACGCCGCGTACGGCGAGCGCTGGACGGTGTGCGCCGACACCACCGAGCCCGACGGCGGCCCGGACGAGACGGAGTACAAGGCGGGCGCGGAGGTGACGCTGGAGGCACGCAGCCTGATCGTGCTGGCCCGGCCCCCGCGCCGTTCCGTCTGAGGCCGGGGGCGCTGAGCCCCGCGTCGTTCCGTCTGAGGCCGGGGGCGCTCAGCGCCCCCGGCTCGACGTCACCGTGAACTGGGCGCCGTCCGGGTCGCGCAGCACGGCCTCGTGGGCGGTCTCGACCAGCACACTGCCGCCGTGCTTCTCGGCCGCCCGCGCACAGGCCGTCACGTCCGCGACGGCGAAGTGCACCTGCCAGTGCGGACGGATCGTGGGGTCGGGCGCCGCCTCCAGCGCGCCCGACTCGATCCGGGCGACCGCATCGCCCCGGCTGCGCAGCACGACCTCGCCGCGCTCGTAGTGGACCTCGACGCAGCCGGGGCGGTCCGTGGCCCAGTCGAGGATCTCGCCGTAGAAGATGGCGGAGTCGAAGGCGTCGCGGGTGTGCAGCCTGATGAAGGCGGGCGCGTCCTGCCGCCACGCCTCCCAGTTGCCGATCAGCTCGCCCTCCCACACGCCGAAGGTCGCGCCGTCCCGGTCGGCCAGCAACGCCGCCCGGCCCGGCGGCAGCGAGATCGGGCCCACGGCCACGGTGCCGCCGCGCTCCCGGGTCCGGGACGCGGCGTCGTCCGCGCTCGGCACGGCGAAGTACGGCGTCCAGGCGACCGCCATCTGCCACATCGAGGCGACGGCTGCGACCCCGGCGACCGGCACGCTGCCGACCAGGGCCGTACGGAAGTGGTCGCCCAGCACGCCCCGGCGCCACTCCCAGCCCAGGACGGCCCCGTAGAACCCCTGGGTGGCGTCCAGGTCGCGGCTGGTCAGACTCACCCAGCAGGGCGCGCCGAACACGGAGTGCGTGGAGACGGATCCCCGCTTGCCGGGGGCGGATGTCGGGCGACGGTTCATGGCACTCGCGTTCCTGGTCTCTCGGCCGGCGGGCTGGGCCGCCGGGCTGGGCTACCACCAGTGTCCGGCCGGAACCGTCCCGGGCGCCTGCCGAGTGACCCGGTGGCACGACGAAGCGGTGGCACGAGTACCGCGTGCGACGGCCGACGAAACGGCCCGGATCTTCGCGCTCCAGGAGGAGGCCGTCCGGCCGAAGGCGGCGGTCGCCTCCCGGGCCGTGGTCGGCCAGGCCGTCGGAGTGCGGGTCGCCGTCGGGGCGGATGACGCCCGACCAGGCATGGATCGCGCGGAAGGAGGTCTTCCGGACACCGGCACCCAGCGGTGCCGCGTCGCCGGGCCGGCCTCGCCCACGGGCGCGCCGGAGAGATGCCCGACGAGATCGGGGCGCGGCCGGAGGCCCCCGGGACCGGCGCGGCCCACCCGGATCCCTGGCGTGCCATGCCTGGCCCCCCGGGGAGCGAGGGTCAGTCCGACTCGGCGGCGATCTCCTCGCGCAGCCGGGCGAAGCAGCCGCTGAGCAGGCGGGACACATGCATCTGCGAGATGCCCAGCTGCTCGGCTATCCGGCTCTGTGTCATGCCGGCGAAGAACCGCATGTACAGGATCGTCCGTTCGCGCTCCGGCAGCGCCCGCAGACAGGGCGCCACGGCCACCCGGTCGACGACGGCGTCGTAACCGGGATCGGGGTCGCCGAGGGCGTCCTCGAGCGCGTAGCCGTCCGTGCCGGGCAGTTCGGCCTCCAGCGACAGCGCGGAGAAGCACTCCAGCGCCTCCGCGCCGGTGCGCACCTCGTCCTCGGTGAGCTGCGCGTATGCGGCGATCTCGGCGACGGTGGGCGGGCGCCCCGGAGTCGTCTGCGACAGCTCCTTGGCGGCGCTCCGTACTCGGTTGCGCAGGTCCTGGACCCGGCGAGGTACGTGCAGCGTCCACATGTGGTCCCGGAAGTGCCGCTTGATCTCACCGGTGATCGTCGGTACCGCGTACGCCTCGAAGGCGCGGCCGCGATCCGGGTCGTAGTGGTCGACGGCCTTGACGAGCCCCAGGGCGGCGACCTGATACAGGTCCTCGAGGTTCTCGCCGCGCCCCCGGAACCGGACGGCGATCCGTTCGGCCATGGGCAGCCAGAGACGGACCAGCTCGTCCTTGAGCGCCTGGCGCTCCGGTCCGTCGGGCAGCTTGGCGAGCCGTGCGAAGGATTCGTCGGTGTCGGGAGCGTCGTCGTGGGGGTGCTGCTTCGATCTGACGGTGCTACGCATCACGCGCGCCTTCCCCAGAAGGATGCCGATGGAGATCGGGCACCGTGGGAACCGCGCATTCGGGCCGAACGGGAGAACACCGGGACCGGCCGCGCGGCGGGATCCCACGGACGTGCCTCCTGTCCGAAGCACTCTTGTCCGGATTCCCGTCATTGAGCTTCTTGAACCATTTTCTCCCTTTTTGTTCCATGTCGCTCCTTGACTCGCACCCTTGACCCTTCCTTGGGTCGACCACGTCTGTCGATTGCCTCTGACACAGAGGTAATCTCGTCCGCGTGGATCAGGAGCGGAGGGACCAGGAGACGTTCCCGGAGGAGCTCGCCGACGCGCTCGTCGGCGTCCAGCGGCTGCTCAGGCGGCGGCTGCGGGCCGGGCTGACCGTGCCGCGGCTGCGCGGCGCCGAGGTCGAGCTGCTGCGCATGGTCGAGGCGCGGCCCGGCATCGGCGTCTCGGACGCGGCCAGGGAGCTGTACCTGGCGGGCAACTCCGTCTCGACCCTCGTCAACCAGCTGGTCAAGGACGGCTACCTGGTCCGTGAGACCGACCCCGCCGACCGGCGCGCCGCCCGGCTGCTGCTCACCGAGGCGGCCGAGGCCCGGCTGCGGGCGTGGCGGGAGCGGCGCGCCGCGCTCGTCGGCCGGCAGGTCGCCCGCCTCGACGCCGCCGACCGAGAAGCCCTGCGCGCGGCGCTCCCCGCCCTGCGGGCGCTCGCCGTCAACCTGCACGAGGAGGCCGAGGAGTCATGACGACCGACAGCGCCACGGACGCCGTCGCCTGCACCGGGCTCGCCTACGCCTTCGGTGACTCGAAGGCGGTCGACGGGCTCGACCTGACCGTCCGGGAGGGCGAGGTCTTCGGCCTGCTCGGGCCCAACGGAGCCGGGAAGACCACCGCCATCCGCTGCATCACGACCCTGCTGCCGGTCCCGTCCGGCATGGTGCGCGTCTTCGGCCACGACACCGCCGGCGACCGCATGGCCGTACGCAGGCTGCTCGGCTACGTCCCGCAGCAGCTGTCCGCCGACTCGGGGCTCACCGGCCGGGAGAACGTCTCCCTGTTCGCCCGCGTCTTCGACGTGCCCCGGCGCGAGCGTGCCGAACGCGTCGGCCAGGCGCTGGGCGCCGTCGGTCTCACGGACGCCGCGGACCGGCTCGCCGGCACCTACTCCGGCGGCATGGTCCGTCGTCTCGAACTCGCCCAGGCCCTGGTCAGCGCGCCCCGGCTGCTGATCCTCGACGAGCCGACGATCGGCCTCGACCCGATCGCCCGAACGGGTGTCTGGGAGCACATCACCGCCGTACGCGAGGCCACCGGCATGACCGTCCTGGTGACCACGCACTACATGGACGAGGCCGACCAGTACTGCGACCGGGTCGGCCTGATGCACCGCGGCCGGATCCGCGCGCTCGGCACCCCCGCCGAGCTCCGGCGGGGGCTCGGCGAACGCCGACGCGCCGAGGGTGCCCCGGCCGACGCCCCGCTGCCGACCCTGGAGGACGTCTTCCGGGACGTCGCCGGCAGCGGCCTCGACGAGCAGGCAGGAGATTTCCGCGATGTCCGAAGCACCCGCCGTACCGCTCAGCGCGTCGGCTGACCGCGCCCGTCCGCACGCCATCGACCTGCTGCTGCGGCCGCCCCGGCCCCGCGTCGGCCGGCGGGTGCTGCCGGCCAGGGTCGCCGCCCTGTGCGCCGTCGAACTGCAGAAGCTGCGCCACGACCGCACCGAGCTGTACACGCGGGCGGTCCAGCCCGCCCTGTGGCTGCTGATCTTCGGTCAGACCTTCACCCGGATCAAGGCGATCCCGACCGGCGGCATCCCCTACATCGACTATCTGGCGCCCGGCATCATCGCCCAGTCCGCGATGTTCATCGCCATCTTCTACGGCATCCAGATCATCTGGGAGCGGGACGCCGGCGTACTCGACAAGCTGCTCGTCACGCCGACCCCGCGCTCCGCGCTGATCACCGGCAAGGCGTTCGCGGCGGGAGTGAAGTCGGTGATCCAGGCGGTCGTCGTGGTCGCCATCGCCGCCCTGCTCGGGGTAGCCCTGACCTGGAACCCGCTGAAGCTGCTCGGCGTCGCCGCGATCGTCGTCCTCGGCTCGGCCTTCTTCTCCTGCCTGTCGATGACCATCGCGGGCATCGTCCTCAGCCGCGACCGCCTCATGGGCTTCGGGCAGGCGATCACCATGCCGCTGTTCTTCGGCTCCAACGCGCTGTACCCGATCGGCATCATGCCGGGCTGGCTCCAGGCCGTCAGCAAGGTCAACCCCCTCAGCTACGAGGTGGACGCGCTGCGCGGGCTGCTCCTCGGCACGCCCGCGCACCTCGTCCTCGACTTCGGGGTGCTGATCGTGGCCGCCGCGCTCGGCGTCGCCGCGGCCTCCTCGCTCCTGGGACGGCTGGCCAGCTGATCCCGCCCGGGAACGTGATGTGCGGCACGCCCGCGGCGGGCCCTGTCGCGGCCTGTCGGCGGATTCTGCCTGCGCACGGCTTGATCAGCGATCAAAAGGGATGAATTCCCTGGCCACAGCGCATTCCGCTCATTTGACAGTGCGATCGGCGCACGGATAGGAAGCAGCCGGTAGAAGTCGAGAGGTGGACTGTGTACGAGCCGAACGTGGTCGGGGACTGGCAGGAGTACGACGAGCATGCCGGTCTGCGGGTCCGCGTCCACCGCCTGGAGCAGAGTGAGCCGCCCAGGGGACGCGACGACGCCGCAGAAGGGCTGACGTACTTCTGCCTGCGGGTGACCGTCGAGAACCGGGGCGACAAGAACTCCACGATCCACCTCGAGGACGGGCAGATCGACGTACGGCTCGGGCCCGACGGGGAGAGCGCGTTCATCGACTGGCGCAACTCGCAGTTCATCGAGGGCTTCGACGTCTATCCGCTGCGCCGGGCCACCGCGGTGCTGTACGCGGCGGGCCCCGAGGCGTCGCTCGCCCAGGTGGACGTCCAGATCCAGCTGCGGGTCGACGACGACTGGGCCGACCGCCGGCTGTGGACGGGCGGCATCGGCCTGGCCGAGGGATCCGGCGGGGCCCCGGCCGGCGCGGGACGCGACAGCCTGGCCCGCCAGATCAGCAACTTCCTGCGCGACCAGGCCGAAGAGGGCAGCGCCTGAGGGGTGCCGCGCCCTCCGCCCGGTCCGCGGACGGTCAGTGCGGGATGCCGTCGATGATCTCGCGCGCGCCCTGACGCAGCAGTGACACCGCCACCGAGGTGCCGAGCGTGGCCGGGTCCAGCCGGCCGGCCCACTCGTGGGCGTTCAGCCTGGTCTTCCCGTCCGGGGTGAACACGCAGGCCCGCAGGGACAGTTCCCCGCTGCGGTCCACTCGCGCGAAGCCGGCGATCGGGCTGT
Source organism: Streptomyces sp. Root1310 (assembly GCF_001426425.1). Taxonomy (NCBI): domain Bacteria; kingdom Bacillati; phylum Actinomycetota; class Actinomycetes; order Kitasatosporales; family Streptomycetaceae; genus Streptomyces; species Streptomyces sp. Root1310. The sequence continues at coordinate 9,505 of NZ_LMEQ01000030.1, forward strand.
TGCAGTGCCCCTGGAGCACATGCAGGAACATACGTTCCGCCACGGCCTCCCGATGGGTGGCCGGATCGCCCAGCCCGCTGACGACGTCGATGACGTCGGAGTCCCCCTCGCGGCACTGGAGGGCGAGGATGCCCGCGCCGATCGGCGGCATCATCGTCTCCGGCGACAGCACCTCGCTGATCACGTCCTGCCGCCCGATGCGCTCCAGACCGGACACGGCGAGCAGCAGCGCGTCCGCCTCGCCCGCCGCCAGCTTCTCCAGCCGCCGGTTGGCGTTGCCCCGGAACGGCACGCACTGAAGGTGGGGGTGGGTGGTGGCGAGCTGGGCGACCCGGCGCACCGACGAGGTGCCGATACGCGTCCCGGCCGGAAGACCGTCCAGGGTGCGGCCGCCCGGGTGCACGAGGGCGTCACGGATGTCGTCGCGCTTCAGGAACGCGGCGAACACCGTGCCCGCGGGCAGCGGCCGGTCCGCCGGCACGTCCTTGACACAGTGCACCGCGAGATCCGCCTCACCGGCCAGCAGCGCGGCGTCGACCTCCTTGGTGAAGGCACCCTTGCCGTCGACCTGCGACAGGTCGCCCATCCACTTGTCGCCGGTCGTCTTCACGGGGACGACCTCGGTGCGCACATCGGGATGCAGGGCGGCCAACTCCGAGCGCACGCACTCCACTTGGGCCAGCGCCATGGGCGAGTCACGGGAGACGATACGGATCATTTCCGGAACGGACATGCGGGACACGATAGACCCTCGCGGGCCGTGCCCCGTGCCGGTGGCCGGTTTCGGTCGCGGGTGAACGGCCCGTCGGCGGCGGTTCCACGGGCCCGCGCAAGGGTGGCGGGCGACCGCTTTTCCACCGTCAGCGGATCACGTCTTTCGCGCCGTCAGGAGGTCACGTCGAGAACGAAGCGCCGCTTGTCGGTGCCGAGGGCGCCGAGCCGGGCGTAGAAGCGGATCGCCCCGTCGTTCCAGGCCGGGGTCTGCCACTGCACCTCGCTCATGCCCAGACTCCGGGCCTGGGCCGCCACGGCCGCCACCAGCAGGGCGCCCAGACCCAGGCCGCGGTGGCCGGGGGTGAGGAACAGACAGTCCATGTGGAGGTACTCGCGGCCCTCCCAGGTGGAGAGTTCGGGCGCGCAGGTCGCGTAGCCGACGACCTCGCCGTCGGGCAGTTCCGCGACCAGGCAGTACAGCCGGGGCGCCGGGGCGTCGAAGAGGAGCCCGGCCAGCCGCTTCGCGAGGTCGGGCACCGGCGGGGCGGCACGCTCGTACTCCGCGTGCTGGGCGGCGAGTTCGGCCACGCGCGGCAGATCGGACCGGTCGGCGTGCCGGACCCGTGCTGCGGCGCTCACCGGACGTTCCCCTCGACGGTGTCCGCGCCCCAGGCGGCCAGCCGCTCGCCGAGCGGGCCGGTGCCGTCCAGGACGTGCCGGGCGTAGGCGTCGCGCTCATGGGCCAGCACGGCCGCCTCCCACACGCACGGCGCCAGCCCCGCGCGACCCGGCCGCAGCTCCTGCGGCCGGCCGGCCGGACCCGTGAACACCGCGAGATCCGACATGTGGCCCTCGATCCAGGTGTGGACCAGCAGATAGTCCCCGTCGCCGCCCGCGTGCACCAGGACGACGGCGAGGCCGAGCGATCCCCGCAGCGCCCCGAGCGCCAGGTGGCCGGCGGCGACCCGCAGCGCCTCCCCGGCGGCGGACTCCGTCACGGTCCGCCCCGGCGCCTCGAGCGCGTACACCTTGACCAGGTGCCCGGCGGCCTCCCGGACGCCCAACGGCCGGGCGGCGCGGGCGTGGTGATCCTCGGCGAGGGCGAGCAGCTCCTTCGCCGGCACGGCCGGCGGCAGTTCGTCGTGAAGATCCATCCGGACATCATGGGCCGTGCGTGCGCCGCCGTCCACGGTCCGGGAGCGCGCAGCCCCGGCCCGCGGACGGCGGCCGGGGCTCACGCGGCAGGATCGAAGGCGATCCCGGACGGCTTCGCCGAGGAGAGGTGGTTGGCGAAGTTGGCGTCCTTCAGACCGAAGTTGGCGCTGCCGAAGTTGTACGCGCTCAGCTTGTCCCGCAGGCCCGCCGGGTAGCCGTTCCAGCCCACCAGCGGCGGGTACTGCCAGGTGCCCTTGTGGTTCTCCGGCGGCTCGTCGTTGGAGTTCGCGAGCCGGAAGCAGTGCGTGCTGATGCCGTCCTTGTGGTAGACGATCTTCGCGTGCGAGCCGTCGAAGCGGACGCCGGAGGCCGCGGTCACGGTGAACGAGCCGTGGTTGGACGTCGAGACGTACTGGACCTGGCCGTTCTGCACCCAGATCACGACGTGCTCCCAGTCGTGCCGGTGCCCGCCGATGCTGCTGCCCGCTATGGCCTGGTCCTTCTCGAAGTAGAGGCCGTACAGGTACGCGCACCAGCCGTTGTTGCACTTGTAGCGCGAGTAGCTGTTGGTGTTGTCCAGGTCCGAGGCGTCCCGGCAGCTGCCGTTGAGGGCGCCGGTCGGGTTCAGCCCGCCGTTGATCGTGCCGTCGGGGCCGATGGCGGGGGTCGAGTAGCAGCCGTCCGTGTCGTAGTCGAAGGCGGGCTGATACGTCAGTTCGGCGGCTTCGGCGTTGGACGGCAGGGCCGTCGGCGGGGCCGCGAAGGCCGCGGTGGGGAAGGCGATGACGAGCGCGGCGGCACCGGCGAACCCGGTGAGCCACCTCCGGCGGTGGACCTTGGACTTCGATGACGACACTGCGTCCTCCTCGGGGTTCGGGCGCAGCCGAACGGCTGTGTGGGGAGAGGGAGTTGAAAAGCAGCTCAGCTTCCCCGGTTTTCCCTTCCACGCCAAGAGGTCGCAGGGGTATCCGTGGTGAAGTACAGCCCAATACTTGGCCGCTGAGGTGAGGTCAGGCGGAAATGTCCGGCAGATCCGCCGCCGACTCCTCGGGGGTCAGGTCCGGCCGCAACCGCAGCCAGGACGGCTGGCGCAGCAGACCCGCCCGGGTCCGCGTGCTGTACCGCACCTCGCCGACCAGCCGGGGCACGACCCATCGCGCGCCCGGCGCCTGGGGTACGGCGTCGAAGGGGCACTCGTCGGTCGCGGCGGCCCGCAGCAGGGCCGCGAGTTCGATCCGCTCGGACTCGCTCCAGCCGGTGCCCACCCCGCCGACGTACCGCAGTCCCGTCGCGGCCCGCTGCCCCACCAGGACGGCGCCGGGCAGCCCGGTCAGCCGTCCCTTGCCCGGCAGCCAGCCGCCGACCAGGACGTCCGCGACGCGCATGTTCCGGATCTTGATCCAGGCGCGGGAGCGCACCCCCGGCTCGTACACCGAGTCCAGACGCTTGCAGACCAGCCCCTCCAGGCCGTGCGCGCGGGTCGCCTCCAGGGCCTCCCGCCCGTGTCCGACCAGGGCGCTCGGCGTCGACCAGAACGGCCCGTCCAGCGCCAGCGCCTCCAGCCGGGCCCTGCGCCGCGTGTACGACAGCGGGAGGAGGGACCGCCCGCCGAGGTGCAGCACGTCGAACAGCACGAGGTGCACGGGTGCGGTCGCCGCCAGCCGTGCGGCCTTGCCCGGCGCCCGGACCAGGCCCATCCGGGCCTGGAGCAACTGGAAGTCGGCCCGGCCCTGTCCGTCCAGGGCGAGGACCTCGCCGTCCAGTACGGCGGGTGTGGGGCCGAGCGCCTCGGCCAGCGTCCGCAGCTCGGGGTAGGCGCCGGTGATGTCCTCCCCCGAACGGGCGCGCAGGGTGACGCTCCCGTCTCCGGCGAGGTACACCACGGTCCGCTGCCCGTCCTGCTTCGTCTCGTAGGCCCAGCGCGCGTCCTGGGCGACGGGCGGCAGCCGCCCGGGGGTGGCGAGCATGGGGGCGATCAGAGGGAGGGTCACGGGTGAGTTGTGGACGTGGCCGGGCCGGACCACGCGGAACAGGCCGCGGTTTCGCCTGAACGGCGGCGCCGGACCGGCCGCGCGCTCAGTGGCCGCCGGGCCGCGGCTCGGGCGCCCGGACCGGCCCCGGCCGGTGGGCGACATCGGTGTTCACCACACGCACGGAAGCTCCACCTCGATCACCGTCGGCCCGCCCACCGGGCTGCTGACCCGCACGGTCCCGTCGAGTGCGGCGACCCGGCGCCGCATGCCCAGCAGCCCCGAGCCGGCGCTCTCGTCGACGCCGCCGCACCCCTCGTCGCGCACCCGCACGCTCAGCCCGGTCCTGGAGCGGGCCAGCAGGACCTCGGCGCGGTCCGACCCGCTGTGCTTCGCGGCGTTGGTCAGTGCCTCGGCGATCACGAAGTAGGCGGCCGCCTCCACCGCGGCCGGCGCCCGGGGGCCGTCGGGGAAGCGGTCGGCCCGCACGCTCACTCCGAGTCCGCTGCCGCCCGCCAGTGCCCGTACGGCCCCCTCGAGTCCCCGGTCGGTGAGGATCGGCGGATGGATGCCGCGTACGACGTGCCGCAGTTCGGTCAGAGCCTCCTCGGCCTGGTCCTGCGCGTCGGACAGCAGCTTCCGCGCGGTGTCGGGGTCGGCCCGGTACGCCCGCTGGGCCAGTCCGATCCGCATCGACAGGGCGACCAGCCGCGCCTGGGCGCCGTCGTGCAGGTCCCGTTCGATCCGGCGCAGTTCGGCGCCGTGCGCGGAGACCGCGTCCGCCCGGGTCGCGGTGAGCTGCTCGACCCGACGGGCCAGCAGCGCCTTCGGGGAGGGGCTGAGCAGGGCGGCCGACCAGCCCGCCTCCAGGTCGGCGAGCCGGACGAGCAACGGCAGGACCAGCGCCTCGCGCCGCAGCAGCCCGCACCGCACGCCGTCGACGAGGAGGCCGGCCGGCCACAGTGGCAGCATCAGCACCGTCAGCCAGCCGTAGGCGTAGTACGCCCCCGTCCAGCGCAGATCGGTGAGGGTGCCGGGGTCCCCGACCGCCGTCCGCAGCCGCTCGCGCAGCGGACCGGTGACCGTGCGGTACGCCTCCGGTATCTCCCGGCCGGTCCAGGACGCCGTCAAGCGCCGCTTGGCCCCGGCGATGCGGCGGATCAGCAGCACGGTCTCGGGCAGCATCCAGAGCCCGACCCCCGTGACCGCACCGGTGGCGGCGATCAGCAGGACGGTGATGAACAGGTACGACCCGAAGGCCATGGCGGCGGCCAGGAAGAGGTGGACCGTGGCCCGCGCAGCCTGTCGCAGGGTCGCGCGCATGCAGTGCCGTTCCTCTCTTGAAGAGAAGAGGGGAGGAGAAGGGAGAGCGATGCGGGGGAGAGGGAAGGGGGAGCGGGCCTGGGGAGCGGGGCGTGGAGGGAGGGAAGTGGGCGGCCCGCCGGCCGTGGGACGCGCGGACCGGCGGACCCGTGTGCGGCGGTCCTAGTCGTCCAGCGTGACGACGACCTTCTCCGCCGCGCCCGGCGTCAGGGCCAGTTCGAAGGCGCGGGCGGCCTCGGAGAACGGGACGCGGTGGCTGATCAGCTTGGCGAACCGCTCCTGGTGCTCGACCAGTTCCGGGGTCACCTCGAAGATCTCGGTCGGGTAGCCCTGGGAGGCGATGAGGGTGAGCTCGCTGCGGAGCATGCCGCCGAGGTCGATCTCGCCCTTCTTCTGCACGGCCACCATGACCAGCTTCGCGTGCCACTTCGCCGCCTGCACCACGGTGTCGAAGACGGCTGGGGCCCCGGCCGCGTCGATGAAGATGTCGGTGCCCGGCCGGGGCTGGCCGAGGGCGTTGGCGCTCTGCCCGTGCAGCTCGGTCAGCCGCGCGGCCACGTCCTCCTCGGCCGAGTCGATGACCGCGTCCGCCCCGACGGCCATTGCCTTCTCCAACCGGGAGGGGATGACGTCGGCGACCACCACGTGCTCCACACCGCGCAGCTTCAGCCAGATCGCCGCGCCCAGGCCGATCGGACCGGCGCCGAACACGACGACCTTGTCGCCCGGCCCCGCCCCGGAGCGGTTGACGGCGTGCCGTGACACGGCCATCGGCTCGTTGAGCGAGGCCACGTCGAACGGCATCGTGTCGGGGAAGACCGCGACGCTCTTTCCGACCTCGGCGTTCTCGATCAGCAGGTACTCGCTCATCCCGCCGAACTTCCCGCCGCAGCCGATGATGCCGGTGGGCGCGTCCTGCGGGTTGACGACCACCCGGTCGCCCGCCTTCAGGCCGTCCACCTCGGCGCCGACCTCCACGACCTCACCGGCGGGCTCATGGCCGAGCGGCACGGGGATCAGCTCGCCGCCCAGGTGGGCCCGGGCGGGCATGCCGCCCATGTGCAGGAAGGTGACGTCGGTGCCGCAGATGCCGCAGGCGCGGATCCGTACGAGCGCGTCCTTGGGGCCGGGTACCGGGCGCTCGACGTCGACGACGGCGATCTTGCCGGAGCCGCCGGTCCGTACGGACTTCATCGTGCTCATGAGGGGGCCTTTCTCGCTGGGGTGACTCGGTTGCTGGAGGCAGGTGTTGGCAGGCTCGGAAGCGTCCCGGGGCCCGGCGCCGGGCGGGGTGCCGGCTGCCGGGCCCCGGGACCGCGCCGATCCCCGTCCCCACGGGTTCGGCGGCCGGGGCCGCCTCCGCTCAAGGCGAGCCCCGGATTGCTTGAGTTAGGCAAACACATCTGGATTACTTGAGTCAAGCAAATTACTTGATGTGCGCGAGTCGGGCGTTCGGAGGGGGCCTGGCCCTGCCGCAGGTGGCAGGGGGGCGGGGTGTGCATGGGGCGCGGGCCGGATGTGACCCCAGTGTGTGCCGGTGGGTAGGGGTGATCGCGTGTCATCCGGCCATGGCAGGGGTGTCGTCCGCGTGTCGCCCCCGCGGAGCGTGGGGTGTGCGAAGGCGGTAACTTACTTGAGTTACGCAACAAGATGGTAAAGTGGGTCCCATGTCCACCGAACCTTTGCCGTTGCCCTCCACCGCGTCTCCGGAAGTGATCGAGATCGAGCGCGCGCTCACTCGCATCACCTACCTGAGCACCCGCGCCCGCCAGCACGACCGGCTGATGACCCTGGCCGGCGTGCCCCTGGACCGCGCCGCCGTGGCGCTGCTGCGGCAGGTCGCCGACTCCGAGCCGCTGCGGCCGGGGGAGCTGGCGCAGCGGCTGGGCGTGGAGGCCTCCCATGTGACCCGCACCGTGCAGCAGCTCCAGAAGTCCGGGTACGTCACCCGGGTCCCCGACCCCGACGACGGCCGGGCCCAGCGGATCCAGCTCACCGAGGCCGGCCGCGCGGCCGTCGGCCGGGTCCGGGACGCGGGCGCCAGGGGGATGCAGCTGGCGCTGGCCGACTGGTCCCCGGAGGAGCTCGGGCAGCTCGCCGCGCTCTTCCACCGCATGGTCGACGACTTCCTCTCGCACTCCATCGAGGACGAGACCGAGCAGCCGGCCGCGGCCCCACGCGCCTGACAAGCAACCGACCCTCAGGACGCGCGCCGGACCGTCAGGACGCTCGACCGGCGGTTCGCGCCGGACCCTCAGGACGCCGACCCTCAGGCGCGGGAGCCGGTCACGGGCGACAGGGCGGTGGCGGGGACCGGCTCGCGCAGCCCGCGCAGCAGGAACCAGGCCACCACCGGTGGTACCAGCAGGGGGAGCAGACCCGTCCGCAGGGACGTGGCGTCCGCGAGCGCGCCCAGGGCCGGAGCGGCCGCACCCCCGATGCTGACCGTCAGCCCCAGGGTGACGCCGCCGGCGGTGCCCATGCGGCGGGGCAGACAGTCCTGGCCCAGCGTCACGTGCAGCGAGAACGGTACATACAGGCCGGCCGAGGCGAGCGCGACGAACAGGTACAGGGGCGGACCCGGGACCAGGACCACACCGCCCACCGCGAGCACCGTCACGGCGTACGAATGCCGTACGACCCGGAGCCGCCCCCACCGCCCGGCCAGCCGGCTCCCGGCCAGCGTCCCCACCGCGCCGCCCGCGTAGAGCACGCACAACGCGGCCGTCCCCGCCGCCGCCCCGCCTCCGGTGCGCTCGCGGACGTACAGCGAGACGAACGTGCTCAGACCGACGAAGACGATCGAGCGGCACACCACGGCACCCGAAAGACGCAGGAACGCCGCCCAGTCGTCCCGGCCCGGCGCCGCCTCCGGCGCCCCCTCCGCCGACTCCGACCCCTCCGACGGCTGCGCCCCCTCGGTCGCCGGTGGAGCGGACCCCGCCCGGTCCGCCGCCGAGCGCACCGCGGCCGTACACAGGGCCACGCCCGCCAGCGCCGGCAGTCCCAGCAGCGGCGAGGCGCGCAGACCCCAGCTCGCGACGACGGCCGCGACCAGCGGCGGGGCGAGCGCGAAGCCGACGTTGCCGCCGAGCGCGAACCAGCCCATCGCCGTGTGGCGGCCGTCCGAGGCGGCCCGCGCCGCCCGCGCGGCCTCGGGGTGGAACGCGGCGACCCCGATCCCGGACACGGCCATCGCCGCCAGCGTGAGCGGGTACGAGCCGCCGATCCCGCTGACGGCGACCCCCGCGCCGGAGGCCGCCGCCGCGAGGGGCAGCAGCCACGGCATCGCGAAGCGGTCGGTCAGCACGCCGAACAGCGGCTGCGCCACCGACGACAGCAGGGAGGCCGCCAGGACGATCCCCGAGGCGGCGGCGTAGGAGTAGGCACGCTCGGCGACGAAGAAGGGGACCAGCGCGGCCACGGCCCCCTGGTACACGTCCACGCAGGCGTGTCCCAGGGACATCAGGGTGATGGATCGGTTTTTCGGCACGCTGCGATCGTCACGGCCCGGATGCCTGTCGCGCTTCCGATAATCTGCCGCCTTGTGCCGCACATCCGCCACACACCGACCGCGCCCACCCGGGTCCAGCCGCTGGCCGCGGGCCGGCGTATCGACGCGCACCGGCACGACGACCACCAGATCGTCTACGCGGGCTCGGGTGTCGTGGCCGTCACGACCGACGCCGGCACCTGGTTCGCCCCCGGCACCCGCGCGCTGTGGGTGCCCGCCGGAACGACGCATGCGCACCGGGCGTACGGCCCGCTCGACCTGCACCTGGTGGGCCTGCCGGCCGACGACAACCCGCTCGGGTTGGACGCGCCGACCGTCCTCGCCGTCGGTCCGCTGCTGCGGGAGCTGATCCTCGCCTACACCCGGGCCCCGGACGACCCGGGCCCCGAACGCGTCCGCCTGCTCGCCGTGCTGCGCGACCAGTTGCGCGCCTCCCCGCAGCAGCCGGCCCGACTGCCCACCCCTTCCGACCCCCGGCTGGCCGAGGTCTGCGCCCTCGTCCACGCCGACCCCTCCGACCAGCGCACCCTCGCCGCCCTGGGCGCCGCCACCGGTACCGGCGAACGCACCCTGAGCCGCCTCTTCCGCCGCGAGTTCGGCATGACCTTCCCCCAGTGGCGCACCCAGTCCCGGCTCTACCACGCGCTGCGTCTGCTGGCCGAGGGCACGCCCGTCACGACGGTCGCCCACCGCTGCGGCTGGTCCTCCGCCAGCGCCTTCATCGACGTGTTCCGCAGGGCGTACGGGTACACCCCCGGCCGGTACCACGGGCGGGCCCGGGAACCGTCCTAGACGCGCACGAAACCGCCGGTCCACTCGTCCTCGTCGAGGGTGTGCTCGTCGATGACGAAACAGTCCGGCTCGTCGGCGAAGCCCGGCAGCAGCCGGGCGCGGCGCCTGCGCTCCGCCGCCTTCTCGGCCGTGGAGTACACGCCGAGCAGCTTGGCGTCGTCGCCGTCCTCCTCGTCGACGTGCACCGTCTCCCCGTCGAGGTGCAGGGTCGACCCGCCTTCACCGGCTTCGTTCCGGTGCCCGATGTGCCACAGCAGATAGACGGTCATCCCGGCAGGCTATCGCCGACCGCGGGCAACCACGATGCGTCCCGGCCGAGTTGGGGGAGCCCCGTTCCCGGGTCCCGCCTCGCGACCCCGCCTCCGTACTCACGCCTACCCTCCAGTAATGTCGGGCGCCAGGTCATCAGAGGAGGAACCGTGTCCCGGTCCGAACGCTCACCCCTGCTCCTGGCGGGCCTGCTGGCCGGCATGGGCGTGGCCCACTTCGCCGTTCCGCGCCCGTTCGACGCGATCGTTCCGCGCACGCTCCCGGGCTCGCCCAGGGCCTGGACGCACGCCAGCGGTGTGGCCGAGCTGGTACTGGCGGCGGGAGTGGCCCTGCCGCGGACCCGCAGGACGGCCGCGCTGGCCGCGGCCGGCCTCTTCGTCGGCGTCTTCCCCGCCAACGTCAAGATGGCCTGGGACTGGCGGCACCGCCCCACCCCGCTCAAGGCCGCAGCAGTGGCCCGTCTGCCCTTCCAGGTGCCCCTGGTGCTGTGGGCCCGCAACGTCGCCGACGGCGCCGCGAAGATCACGGAGGGACGGTCATGACCAAGGCCCTGGGGACCGGCGACCTCGTCGAGGACTTCGCGCTGCCGGACGAGACCGGCACGGTGCGCAGCCTGACCGACCTGCTCGCCGACGGACCGGTGGTCCTCTTCTTCTACCCCGCCGCCCTCACCGCGGGCTGCACCGCCGAGGCCTGCCACTTCCGTGATCTGGCCGCCGAGTTCGCCGCCGTGGGCGCCCGGCCCGTCGGGATCAGTGGGGACTCCGTCGACCGCCAGCAGGAGTTCGCGGGCCGGCACTCGCTCGGCATGCCGCTGCTTTCCGACGCCGACGGGGCCGTGCGGGAACGGTTCGGCGTGAAGCGCGGCTTCTCCCTCGCCCCCACCAAGCGGGTCACCTTCGTCATCGCGGAGGACCGCACCGTCCTGGAGGTCGTGCGCAGCGAGCTGCGGATGAACACCCACGCCGACCGCGCCCTCGACGCACTGCGCGCCCACCGCGCCTGAGCCGCGGAGGGAACCTCGGCCGCGGAGGAACCCGCGCCAGAGAAGGAAGCGGGCCCGGAAGGCCCGGAAGGCCCGGTCGGGCCGGGGGTGCCGTGCGCCCCGGCCCGACCGTCGCGTTCGATGCGTCGCCCGGCCCGTCGTCGTCGGCCCCGTCGGCCCGTCGCGGTTGATGCGTCGGGACAAAGGGACCATTCTGGACGACATGGAGCATGTCGTCGCTGCGGCGGTCATCGATGCTCACGGCATCGTGACGGGCTGGAGCGAGGGTGCCCGTCTGCTGACGGGCCACGCGGCCGAGGAGGCCGTGGGCCGGGCCGTCGCCGACCTGCTCGCCGAGGCCCTTCCGCGCCGCCCGGACGGCGAGTGGACCGGCCCCGTCGTCGTGCGCCACCGCGACGGCCACCCCGTGACGCTCGTCGTGACGGCCTGCCCGGTACTCGGCGCCGACGCCCGCCCCGCCGGGTTCACCCTCACCGCCCAGCGGCCCGCCGCCCCGGAACCGACGCTGGCGGGGCGGGCCTTCCAGCAGGCCTCCATGTCGATGTCCGTCTTCGACCCCGCGCAGCGCTACCTGCGCCTGAACGAGACCGCGTGCAAGGTCATGGGCGTGCCGGAGGAGGCCCTGCTCGGCCGCCACTTCCCCGAGACCGTCGAGGACGCCGAGCACAGCCGGGGCTTCGACCGGCACCTGCGCCACGTCGCCGAGACCGGCCGCCCGGTGCGCTACGAGAGCTTCACCGGAGCCCCCGCCCTCAACCGGGAGCACGCCTGGAGCACCGAGATGTGGCCGGTGCGCGACGAATCCGGAGCGGTGGCCGGCGTGGCGCTCGCCGCCTTCGACAGCACGGAGCAGTATCTGGCCCGCCGACGCCTGGTGCTGCTGAACGAGGCCGCGGCCTCCATCGGCACCACCCTGGACGTGGTGCGCACCGCCGAGGAGGTGATCGAGCTCCTCGTGCCGCAGTTCGCCGACTTCGCCAGCGTGGACCTGCTCGAGTGGGTCCTGGGCGCGGACGAACCGCCCCCGGTGCCCGACGGCGAGATCCTGCTGCGCCGCGTCGCCCACGGCTCCGGGCACGAGGGCACCCCCGAGGCGGCGGTCCGCCTCGGGGAGACCGATGTCCATCCGCCCTTCAGCCCGCCCGCCCGCGCCCTGCGGCAGGGGCGTGCCGTCCGTCTCCAGGCGGGCGAGCCCGATTTCATGAGCTGGCTCGCCGAACGCAACGCGCGCGCCCCGGAGGGCCGTCGCTTTCGCAGCGGGGTCCACTCGGTGATCTCGGTGCCGCTGCGGGCCCGCGGCACCACCCTGGGCGTCCTGGTCGGCGTCCGTATCGCCCATCCCGACGACTACGAGGACGACGACGCCGTCTTCGCCGAGGAACTCGCCAGCCGGGCGGCCGTCTGCATCGACAACGCCCGCCGTTTCGCCCGCGAACGCACCACCGCTCTCACCCTCCAGCACAGTCTGCTGCCCCGCGGCCTGCCCGGACAGGTCGCCGTCGAGGTCGCCCACCGCTATCTGCCCAGCGGCTCCACGGCCGGCATCGGCGGTGACTGGTTCGACGTCATCCCGCTCTCCGGCAGCCGGGTCGCCCTCGTCGTCGGCGACGTCGTCGGACACGGCATCCCGTCGACGGCGACCATGGGCCGGCTCTGCATGGCCGTGCGCACGCTGGCCGACGTGGATCTGCCTCCCGACGAACTCCTCACCCACCTCGACGACCTCGTCACCCACCTCGCCGCCTACGACGACGCGGGCGAGGAGGTCGCGGAGCTCGGCGCCACCTGCCTCTACGCCGTCTACGACCCGGTCAGCCGCCGTCTCACCCTCGCCGCCGCGGGACACCCGGCCCCCGCCGTCGTCCTGCCCGACGGCACCGCACAGCTGGTCCGGATGACCCCCGGGCCCCCGCTGGGGGTCGGCGGACTGCCCTTCGAGGCGGTCGAGCTGGAGCTGCCCGAGGGCGCGGTCGTCGCCCTCTACACCGACGGCCTGATCGAGGACCGCGACCGGGACGTGGACCGCGCCACCGGCGAGCTGTGCAGCGCCCTGACCGCGCCGGCCGACACGCTCGACGCCCTCTGCGACACCGTGCTCAAGGCGGTGCTGCCGGAGGAGCCCGACGACGACGTCGCGCTGCTGCTCGCCCGTACCCGGGCGCTCGGCGCGGACCAGGTCGCCACCTGGGACGTCGAGCCGGACCCCGCCCGGGTCGCCACCACCCGCCAGGCGGCGACCGAGCAACTGACCGCGTGGGGCCTGGAGGAGGCCGCGTTCGTCACCGAACTCGTCGTCAGCGAACTCGTCACCAACGCCATCCGCTACGGCGCACCCCCCATCCGGCTCCGCCTGATCCGCGACCGCAGCCTCATCTGCGAGGTGTCCGACGGCAGTTCCACCTCTCCCCACCTGCGTCGCGCCCACGCCTTCGACGAGGGCGGGCGCGGCCTGCTGCTGGTCGCCCAGCTCACCCAGCGCTGGGGCAGCCGGCAGACGGACCGGGGCAAGACGATCTGGGCGGAGCAGTCGCTGGAGCCCGGGTGATCCCTCCTGGCCGGTGCCGCCCCGGGGAGCGGCACCGCCCGACCGGCCTCCCGCCGGCACCGCTCAGAACTCCTCGTGCACCTCGGGGTCGCCGCCCAGGCGCCGGTGCGGCCGGTCCCCGACCGCCGCCAGCTGCGCCGGCCCGAGTTCGAAGCCGAAGACGTCGAGGTTGGCGCGCTGCCGTTCGGGACTGGACGACTTCGGGATGGGGACCGCGCCGAGCTGGAGGTGCCAGCGCAGGACGACCTGGCCGGGCGTCACGCCGAGCGACTCGGCGACGGAGACGACGGCCGGGTCCTCCAGGAGCGTCGAACCGCGGCCCAGCGGGCTCCAGCTCTCCGTACGGACGCCCTTGGCCTCGTGGAAGGCGCGCAGCTCGTCCTGCGGGAAGAGCGGGTGCAGCTCGATCTGGTTGACCGACGGCAGCACGCCGGTCTCCTTCTCCAGCCGCTCGATGTGTCCGGCGGTGAAGTTGGAGACACCGATGGACCGGACCAGGCCGTCCTCGCGGAGCTTGATCATGGCCCGCCAGGAGTCGACGAATTTGTCCACCCTGGGAAGCGGCCAGTGGATCAGGTACAGGTCCACGTAGTCGAGGCCGAGCCGTTGCCGGGATTCCTCGAAGGAGGCGAGGGTCTCCTCGTAGCCGTGGTGGCGGCCGGGCAGCTTCGTGGTCACGACGATCTCCTCGCGCGGCACCCCGCCCCGTGCCACGCCCCGCCCGACCCCGCTCTCGTTGCGATAGTTCGTCGCAGTGTCGACGAGCCGGTACCCCAGGCCGAGCGCCTCGGCCACCGACCGCTCCGCCTCCGCGTCGTCCATCGGCCAGGTGCCCAGACCCAGGGCCGGGAGCTTCGTACCGTCGTTGAGCGTGTGCTCCGGGATGGTGCTCACCAGGGGACCTTTCCTCGGCTGTGTCGTCCGTGTCGTGCCACCAGCCTCACCGATGACACGGGGATCGATCAACCGGAGGCCGCGGGGCGGACCGTCCGACGCGGGCGGGGGCGTCCGAGGCGCTGTCGCCAGGCCGTCGATTCGCTGTCACGATCTTCCCGGAACCGTGACGGACGAGCGAGGACGAGCGGAGCACGCATGACGACGGACAGCCGGGCCACCCCCTTCGACGGCCCGACGGCCGAGGAGGCCGCGCGGGCGGCCGGAGTGGCGGTGAAGCCGGTCGCCGGACACATCGGCGCCGAGATCGAGGGCGTCGACCTGGCCGCGGGACTCGACGACGCGCAGGTTGCCGTGGTCAGGGCGGCGCTGCTGCGCTGGAAGGTGGTGTTCTTCCGCGGCCAGCGCCTCGACCACGCCGGACATGTGGCGTTCGCGCGGCGGTTCGGCGAACCCGTCGTTCTGCGCAGGCGCGGCGGCGCGTCACCGGCGGACTTCCCGGAGATCGAGACGACCGCCGACCGCCTGGAACTGGGCGGGAAGTTCGGGATGGAGCACGAGGAGTGGCTCCGGCGCCGCCGGCACACCCTCCTGCGCGGGTGGCACTGCGACCACGGCGCCCGCGTCGACCCGCCGGCCGCGACGATCCTGCGCGCCGAGACCGTACCGCCCTACGGCGGTGACACGACCTGGTCCAACCTGGCCGCCGCCTACGCCGGACTCTCCGCGCCGCTGCGGGAGTTCCTGGCCGCTCTGCGCGCCGAGCACCGGCTCGGCGTCGGCTACCAGCCACGTCCCGGCGACGACGCCTACGTCCGCCACCTGCTCGATCACCAGGTCGCCTCGGTGCACCCCCTGGTACGCGTCCACCCCGAGACGGGGGAGCGCGTGCTGTACGTCAACGGCTACTACGTCGAGCAGATCACCGACCTCTCCCGCGCGGAGAGCCGGGCGATCCTGGACATGCTGCTGGAGGAGGCGACCCGCCCGGAGTACACGGTCCGCTTCCGCTGGGAACCGGGCAGCGTGGCGTTCTGGGACAACCGCGCGACCATTCACCTCGCGCCGAGCGACAACGCGCATCTGGGCTTCCCCCGCACGATGCACCGGGTGATGCTCACCGGCGAGATCCCCGTCGGCGTGGACGGCAAGCCGTCCGAGCCGGTGACGGGAACCGAGCCGGGCCGCTGGTGAAAGTCCTCACGCTCCGGCGCCGGGCCGCCATCCCAGCGCCGGACCCAGCTTCGTCGCCATGTCGGTGAGGATCTGTACGTAGTCCTCGTGCCCGAAGGTGAACGGCAGGGCGAAGGCGACCTCGTCGATCTCACGGAACGCGGCGTGCGCGTGCAGGCGTTCGGCGATCTCGGCCGAGGTGCCGACCAGGTCCGGGGCGAACAGCAGCCGGGCCGGCCCCTGCGGCGAGGCCGTACGGGGGAGCCGCTTCGCCGCGAACTCCTCGTACCTCGCGCGCTGTCGGGGTGAGGCGGAGTCGGTGGGGATGACCACGAGACCCTGCGAGACACGGGCCGCCTCGCCGTCGGGGTGGGCGGCGCGGAAGGCGCGGACGTGCGAGAGCTGGATCTCGGCGAAGTCCCTGGTGTCGTCCGGGCCTTCGGCCTTGACGACGCTGCTGGTCAGGAAGTTCATGCCGTGTTCGCCGGCCCACCGCGCCGAACCGAGGCTGCCCCCGCCGTACCACAGGCGGCGGCCGAGACCGGGGGAGTGCGGCTGCACCACATCGGAGAACACCTCGAAGCCCTCGACCCCGCTGAAGTCGGTGGCGGACTTGCCGCGTACCAGGTCCAGCAGCCGCCGCACCCGGTCGTAGCCGAAGTCCTCCGCGTCGGCGGTGTCCGGGTACAGGGCCTCCTTCACCTGCTCGTAGTGCATCGGCGGACCGACGCTCACCCCCGGGTTGAGCCGGCCTCCGGAGAGGACGTCGACGGTGGCCAGGTCCTCCGCGAGGCGCAGCGGGTTCTCCCAGCCCAGCGGGATGACCGCGGTGCCGAGCTCGATGCGCCGGGTGCGCTGCGAGGCGGCCGCGAGGACGGCGACGGGGGAGGATATGCCGTACTGGAGGTGCCGGTGGCGCACCCAGGCGCTGTCGAAACCGAGCCGTTCACCCAGCTCGATGATCTCCAGCGTGGTCTCGTGTCCCCGGCCCGGATCGTCCGCGTCGAACAGTCCGATGGTGAGGAAGCCCAGCCTGCGCAAGGGGCGTGAGGTCGAAGGCACGGGGGCTCCTCCATCGTTGTGCGGCGCGTACGGCCGTACGGCGGTTGTCGGTGGTTGTCGGCGGTCGCTCGTGAGGTGTCGCGAGCGGGCGTTTCAGACCAGCGGGATCGTGACCTCGTCCTCGACCGGCGGGTTCAGCTCCTGGGCGCGGTTCCCGGTGGCCGCGAAGCAGCGCAGCCGGACGGACTCCGGCGTGACGTCCAGCCGCAGGAAACACTTGAAGAACGGCGGGCTGTACGTCGCCGAGCTGGGCGAGAAGAGCTGGGTGTAGATCTTCCGCACCGGCAGCCGGAACCGCTTGCGGTGCTCCGGGCGGCTCCCGGTGCCCAGCAGACCGGCCAGCAGGCGGATCCGCCGCGTCACCCTGACCTCCGGGCCCGGGGTGCGGGTCGGCGGGATGCCCAGCCGTTCGGCGACCACCGCCTGGGCCTCGGCCTCGGTGAGGGCGAAGAAGCGGCGCAGCCGCAGCCGGCGGCCGTAGAGCCGGCTGTAGAAGGCGAGGGAGTCACCGCGCAGCGGATAGCAGCGGAAGTCCCGCTCGGTGACGCCGGCGACGGACACCCGGGGGATGGTGTGCGTGGCGTGCATGAAAGCGCCCCCGCCACCCGCGACCACGTACTGCAGCGTCCGCCCGTCGGCCAGCCGCACCGGGTAGCGCTGGTAGTTGTGGATGTCGCCGCCGATGGCCGCCACGAAGCGGTGCTCGGGCGCGCTGACGATGTCGTCGACCGTGCCGCCGCCCTCGATGGGGCACGGGTGGTGCTCGCCGTCGACGTAGAGGGGTGAGCCCGTCACGAGGATCTTGGGGCGCGGTCCCTGCGACACCGCGCGCAGCCACGCGCCCTGTTCGGCGTCCAGTGTGCCCAGCAGCCCGGTGTCGATGCCGATGATCCGCACCGGGCCGGTGTCGATCGCCCAGTACGGTCCGGGCTGCACCGCCCGCTGGCCGGTCGCGGACCTCAACGCGCGTGCCTCGGCCAGGCGCCGGCCGTCGTGCGGGCGCGGCCGGTGCCACAGCAGGGCGCGCAGCCGGGCGCGGCTGAACAGGCTCGGCGCGGGCTCGGCGGGCAGGGGCGGGGCGTCGCCGCAGAAGACCCGCATGAACGCGCCCAGGTCCTCGTACCAGTCGTGGTTGCCCGGTATCGCGTATATGGGCGCCGGGTAATCCCGGTACGGGCGGAAGAACTTGGTGCCGTAGTCGTCGGCGCTGCCCACCGGATAGATCACGTCACTGGCGAGCACGGCGAAGGACGTGCCCTGACTCGCCCTCAGAAAGCCGGGAACGACGGCGTACTGGGGATCGTCGCCCTCGCCCGTGTCGCCGATGACCATGAAGGAGAAGCTGTCCGGGTCCGTGCGCCGGATCACCTTGTCCCCGGGTGCGCCCGCGGCAGCCCGCTGCGCCACCAGACGGCCTCGGGTACGGCCCGTCGGGTCCCCGAACCACGAGGCCAGCACGCCGTTGCGGGCGGCCCACAGCATCCTGGGATCGAGCCAGGAGATCTTCTCGGTCCGGTCCGGCATGAGCTGCCGGTACGCGCCTCGGTCGGCGCCGACCCAGCCGGCGCCTTCGGCGGTATCGCGTGAGGAGTCTGACACCGGTGCACCGTAGCAATGATCCACACCACGGCAGGAGTCCACCCGGCAGAGTTCATGCACCGACATCTAATGCCCTTGACACTTTCCGGGGCCGACCACGTAGGTTGAGGCGATCTGTCACGAAGGGCGGAGGCCTCGATGCGCGCACCCGGCACGACACCGCACGGTGTCGGCACGGGCACGCGGCTGATCACCCGACGGCATGTCGACTACTGCCGTACCGCCTCCGCCGTCTGTCCTTCCGCACGCCGCTGACCCCCGCCGGCCCGTCGGGCCGGTCGACTCGTCGTGCCTCCGGAAGGAACTCCCGTTGTCCGGTCCCGCCCTGCGGCTCGCCGTCGAACTCGACGGTGACGGCGCCCACCCCGCGGCCTGGCGCCGCGCCGCCCACTCGCCCGACCATCTGCTCACCCCACGCCGGGTGGCCCGCGTCGCCGCCGCCGCGGAGAACTCCGGGTTCACCCTGATCACCCTGGCGGACGGCGCGCTGCCGCCCGGCGGCGCCCCCGACGTCGTCGGCCGCATCGGAGCGGTCGAGCGGGCCGCGTTCCTCGCCGCGTCGACCAGCGTCATCGGCGTCGCGCCCGTCGTACCGGTCACCTACGCCGAACCCTTCCACGTCTCCAGCCAGTTGGCGTCCCTCGACCACATCTCCGCCGGGCGCGGGGGCTGGGTGGCCGGCGAGGAGGAACACCCCGACGCGGCCCGGGTCTGGGGCCGTCCGCTCGTCGACGGCGAGGCCGCCCGCGCCCGGGAGTCCCGCGACGGAGTCGAGGTCGTCCGCGCCCTGTGGGACTCCTGGGAGGACGACGCGGTCATCCGTTCCGTCGCCACCAGCAGATACCTCGACCGCGACCGGCTGCACTACGTCGACTTCACCGGCGACACCTACGCGGTGAAGGGCCCGGCCATCGTGCCGCGCCCGCCCCAGGGACAGCTCGTCGTCCTCGGCCGGCCCGACCGCGTCCCGGCCGGGCAGCTCGACGTCGCCCTCGTCGAGGGCCGCGATCCCGCCGAGGTCGCCGCGGCCGCCGCCGGCGCGGGAACGCCCCGCGTCTTCGCCGAGGTCGAGGTCGCCCTCGACACGGCCCACGCCACCGCCGAGGAACGCGTCACCGACCTCGAACAGCACGCGCCCTGGACCGACCGGGGACGGCTGCGCCACGTCGGCTCCGCCTCCGGACTCGCCGTCCTGCTCGGGCGGTTGCGGGGCGTCGTGGACGGCGTACGTCTGCACCCTCTCGTGCTGGACGAGGATCTGCCGGAGCTGTCCCGGCTCGTCCTGCCGCACCTCTTCGAGCGGCGCCTCGCCGTGCGTCCGCTGCCCGGCGCGTCGCTACGCACCCATCTGGGCCTGGAGCGCCCCGCCAACCGCTACGCCGCCGGCCCGGACCTCGAGGCCCTTCAGGAGAGCCGATGACCCGCACCGACCCCCTCGACGTCCCCCGGCCGGACGCGAAGCTGCACTTCGGTGTCTTCTTCCAGGGCGTCAACCACTGGACCATCTGGTCCGACCCGGCCAGCGGCTCCCAGATCGACCCCGCGAACTTCCGCCGGGTCGCGCAGACCGCCGAACGGGGATTGTTCGACGCGTTCTTCCTGGGGGAGGGGCTGCGGCTGCGCGAGGTCGACGGACTGATCCACGAACTCGACGTCGCCGGACGGCCCGACGCCATCACCCAGCTCGCCGCGCTGGCCGCCGTCACCGACCGGATCGGCCTGGTGAGCACCTCCAACACCACCTTCAACGAACCCGCCGACCTGGCCCGCCGGCTCTCCGGCCTCGACCTGCTCTCCGAGGGCCGGGCCGGCTGGAACGTGGTGACCACCGACAACGCCTGGACCGGCGCCAACTTCCGGCGCGGCGGCTACCTCGACCACGCCGACCGCTACCGGCGCGCCGAGGAGTTCCTCACCGTGGCCCGTGCCCTGTGGGACGGCTGGGCCGACGGGGCCGTCTCCGGCGCCGCGGGCGCCCCCGCCTGGGCGGCGCCGGGAGCCGTGGGCCGGGTCCGGCACCGGGGTGCGCAGTTCGACGTCGACCTCGCGCCCACCCTGCCCCGCAGCGGCCAGGGCCACCCGGTGATCTTCCAGGCCGGGGACTCCGGCGAGGGACGCGACTTCGCCGCCCGCAACGCCGACGTCGTCTTCTCCGCGCACGGCAACGACTTCGACGACGCGCTCGCGTTCGCCGAGGACCTGCGGCGGCGGCTGCTCGCCGTCGGCCGGCCCGAGGACGACCTGCGCATCCTGCCCGGCACGGAGATCATCATCGGGGCGACGGAGGCGGAGGCGCTGGAGAAGAAGCGCTGGATCCGGCTCCAACAGGTCACCCCGGCCACGGCGTTGGGTGTCGCCGGTCTGCTGTGGGGTCTCGACCTCTCGGACCGGGACGCCGACGGGCCGTTGCCGAAGGAGGACCCGGTAGTCGCCGAGAACGACGGCTCCTTCGGCGCCCGGCGCGTCACCGACCCGCGCACGGTGGTCGCCGAGTGGCGTGAGAAGGCGGAGGCGCACGGCTGGTCGCTGCGCGAGACCGTCATCGCCCTGGGACCTCAGCGCGGGCACGTCGGCACCCCGGCCGGACTCGCCGACCGGTTCGCCCACTGGGTGCGGCACGGCGCCGTCGACGGTTTCAACGTGACGCCGTACCTGATTCCGGACGGCCTCGACGACATCGTCGACCTGCTCGTGCCGGAACTCCAGGAACGCGGTGTCTACCCCACCGCGTACACGGGCAGGACGCTCCGTGACCACCTGGGCCTGCGCGAGCCCCTCACCCACCGCTCCACGACCGGCGGACGGCGGGCGGGCTGACCGCCTCCTCCGCCGTACCGGCCCGCCCCGTCCGGGCGGGCCGGTTCCACTCGCCGTCGCCGAGCACGAGCAGCGGATCGAACATCACCACCACCCCGGCCAGCAGCAGGAAGATCACCGGCCCGATCAGCATCGGCAGCAGCAGCGAGGTGGGGCTGTCACCCGCCCAGTACGGCGTCGTGCCGTGCACATGGACGCTGACCGCGGCCATCGCCGTGTAGTGCATCCCGGACACGGCGACGCCCATCACCAGGCTGGCGCCCAGGCTCGTCAGGAACCCCCGGATCGTGACGGCCGCCCACAGCGCGGCGGTCGCGGCCACCACGGCGATCAGCACCGAGAGCGCCACCGTGCTCGGCGCGTACTCGATGGCGCCGTTGAGCTGGAGGGCCGCCATGCCCAGGTAGTGCATGGCGGCGACCCCGATGCCCGTGACGACCCCCGCGAGCGACAGCGACACCCGGCCGGCGCCCCGGTAGCCCACGATGAACACACCGATGCCGACCACCACGACCGCGACCGCGAGGCTGAGCACGGTCAGGCCGACGTGGTAGCCGATCCGGGTCTCCTCCACCTGGAAGCCGATCATGGCGATGAAGTGCATCGTCCAGATGCCACAGCCGATCGACGCGGCCCCCAGCGCCAGCCAGCCAGGCTTCCACGAACCGCCGTTGAGCAGCGTCCGCACGATGCAGCGCAGCCCCAGCGCCCCTCCCATACAGGCCATCACGAAGGCCGCCACCGGGGTCACCACCCCGTACCGGAATCCGTCTATCGTGCCTTCCATCATCAACTCCCCCCGAATTGACGATTGTTCGAGAAGAACGTGTCTACGGGTAAGGGAGTGGTGAAAGCAAGCGTTTCCTGAGAGTCGACGGTCATGTCCGTGTGAACGCCGGCGGGGGAGTGCCTGCCGCCGTCCCGACCGGGCCGGTTCGCCGCCGGAGGACCGGGTCCCGAGGACCGGTCACGAGGGTTGGTCCCGGCGACCGGCCGCGAGGGCGGGGTCGCGCCGTACGCGCGGCCCTTGTCGCCGGACGCGGCCTTTCGGGGGACGACGTCCTTGATCCCGGGCGTCGCCGGGTCGTTCCCGCCGGTGACGGCGCACCGCGGCGTGCCCGCCGAACTCGGCGGCGCCCGGCGCGGGGAGGCCGACCCGGCGACGTCCCGCCCGCCGCGGCGGCGCCCCCCTGCGCCGGGTCCGGCCCAGGTCAGCGCGGCGTGGTGTCCGTTCCCCACACGAAGACCTCGGTGCTCGGCCCGCGTGCGGAGAACCGGCCCGACGCCGAGGCCTCCCGCAGCAGTCGGCGCAGGTCCGCCTCGAATGCGTCGCGGCGCGCGCCGAACAGGTGCGGGGCCGAGAACGACATCGAGAACACCCCCGCCACGACGTCGTCGGCCGTGCGTTCGAGCGGTTGTCCGCCGGGCACCACATGGCGCCGCGGACCGGTGAACCCGGCCCGGGCGAGCACCGCGGCCTCACCGCCGGGCGTGCCCTGCGGCAGCACGCCCCGGCCGGCCCGCCGGACCGGCCCGAGGTAGTGCCTGACGAGTTCCTCGATCGCCGCACCGGGCACCGCGGGACGGGGGAGACCGTCGACGCTGAGCGTCTCGGTCTTGAGGTCGGAGACGTGCACCAGCGCACCGCCGGGCCGGAGCATGTCCCTGGTGGTCGCGGCCACCAGTTCGCGGTCCGTCCAGTGGAAGGACTGGCCGAAGGCGGCGACGGTGAACCGCCCCAGTCCCGCGGGCAGTTCCTCGGCCCGGGCGCGCACCCACCGGGCCTTCCCGGCCACTCCCGTCGCGGCGGCCTCCCGCCTCGCCTCGGCGATCATCCCCGCGTCCGGGTCCAGGCCGACGACCTCGCCGAAGAGGTGGGCCAGGGTCAGGGCGAGGATCCCCGGCCCGCATCCCACGTCGAGGAGCCGCCCGCGTCCGTCGAGACACAGCGCCTCGGCGAGCACGTCCGCCAGTCCGGGGGCGTAGGGGAGGCGTCCGCGCCGGTAGTGCGCGGCGGTACCCGCGAACAACGTCTCGTCCCATTCCCACCCGGCCGTCACGTCCGCCCACCGTCCTCGCGCAGATCCCCCTTGTCCGGTTGCCGATCATTCCACGGCCGGGGCGGTGCGTCCCTGCCCGAGCCGCCCGCTGCCCCTCGGTCGCCGGGACAGCGGACGCACAGGGTTCTCACAGCGGGGCCGGGGGTGGGGGCGCCACCCCCGGCCCGGAACCGAGGGATAACCCTTGAAGCGTCCGGCTTTCGCTGACATGCCACTGTCAAGCCTGTCATTCTCCCACCCAACTACCGCGCACCAGCGGCAAGTTGCCTTCCCGTGCTCACGGTCCCGCACAACTCAGCTCGTCCCGGACAGCACACCCGTCTGCCCGGTCTGTCACCGGCCGTTCCCCACGGCCGCCGCAGTAGGAGAACGAGTGAGACCCAACCCCCGCAAGCGGACCACGGTCGGAGCGGCCCTGCTCTCCACCGCCGCACTCATGGCCCTCGGTGTCCAGACGGTTCCGGCCACCGCGCTGCCCGCAGCCCCCCACCCCAGCCCCGTGCGCACCGGTGGCCTGCCCGCCGACCTCACACCCGCGCAGCGCACGACGCTGATCAGGAGCGCCGAGGCGAGGACGACGGACACGGCCGAGTCCCTCGGCCTGGGCGCCCAGGAGAAGCTGGTCGTCAAGGACGTCGTGAAGGACAACGACGGCACCCTGCACACCCGTTACGAGCGGACCTACGCCGGTCTGCCCGTCCTCGGCGGCGACCTCGTCGTGCACACGCCCCCGGCCTCGCTGGCCGCCGGCACGGTCAGCACGACCTTCAACAACAACCGCCGCACCGTCTCGGTCAGGTCCACGACCGCCACGTACGGAAAGGCGGCCGCCGAGTCCAAGGCCCTGACGGCGGCCAAGGCGCTCGACGCGCAGAACCCCGCCGCCCAGAGCGCGCGCAAGGTGATCTGGGCCGGCGAGGGCACGCCCAAGCTCGCCTGGGAGACCGTGGTGAGCGGTCTCCAGGACGACGGCACGCCGAGCAAGCTGCACGTCGTCACCGACGCCGCCACGGGCGCGGAGCTCTCCCGGTTCGAGGGCATCGAGACCGGCACGGGCAACAGCCAGTACAGCGGAACCGTCACCATCGGCACCACGCTGTCCGGCTCGACGTACCAGCTGAACGACACCACGCGCGGCACGCACAAGACGTACAGCCTCAACAACGGCACGTCCGGCACCGGCACCCTGATGACGGACGCCGACGACACGTGGGGCACCGGCTCCGGTTCCAACACGCAGACCGCCGGCGTCGACGCGCACTTCGGTGCCCAGACGACCTGGGACTTCTACAAGAACACCTTCGGCCGCAGCGGCATCAAGAACGACGGCGTCGCCGCCTACTCCCGCGTCCACTACAGCACGGCGTACGTCAACGCCTTCTGGGACGACGACTGCTTCTGCATGACCTACGGCGACGGCACCAGCAGCACCCACGCGCTGACCTCGCTGGACGTCGCCGGCCACGAGATGAGCCACGGTGTCACCTCCAACACCGCGAATCTCAACTACACGGGTGAGTCGGGCGGTCTGAACGAGGCCACCTCCGACATCTTCGGCACGGGCGTGGAGTTCTACGCGAACAACTCCTCCGACGTCGGTGACTACCTCATCGGCGAGAAGATCGACATCAACGGGGACGGCACCCCGCTGCGGTACATGGACGAGCCCGACAAGGACGGCGGCTCCGCCGACAGCTGGTACTCCGGTGTCGGCAACCTCGACGTCCACTACTCCTCGGGCCCGGCGAACCACATGTTCTACCTGCTCTCCGAGGGCAGCGGCAGCAAGACCATCAACGGTGTCACGTACAACAGCCCGACCTCCGACGGCGTCGCCGTCGCGGGCATCGGCCGGGCCGCGGCCCTGCAGATCTGGTACAAGGCGCTGACGACGTACATGACGTCCAGCACCAACTACGCGGGTGCCCGCACCGCCGCCCTCAGCGCGGCCACGGCGCTGTACGGCTCCAGCTCCACCCAGTACGCCGGGGTCGGCAACGCCTTCGCCGGCATCAACGTCGGCAGCCACATCACGGTCCCGTCGACGGGCGTCTCGGTGACCAACCCGGGCAGCCAGTCCGCCACGGTCGGCACCGCGGTGAGCCTGCAGATCTCCGCCAGCAGCACCAACAGCGGCTCGCTGACGTACGCCGCGACCGGCCTGCCCGCCGGCCTGTCGATCAGCAGCTCGACCGGTCTGATCTCCGGCACGCCGACCACGGCCGGCTCCTCCAGCACCACCGTCACGGTGACCGACAGCACCGGCGCGAGCGCCACCGCCTCGTTCACCTGGACGGTCAGCTCCACCGGCGGCGGCTCCTGCACCGCCACGCAGCTGCTGGGCAACGCGGGCTTCGAGTCGGGCAACACCACCTGGACGGCGAGCAGCGGAGTGATCACCAACTCCAGCAGCCAGGCGGCCCGCACCGGCTCCTACAAGGCCTGGCTCGACGGCTACGGATCGACCCACACCGACACGCTGACGCAGTCGGTGACGATCCCGAGCGGCTGCACCAACACCACGTTCACCTTCTACCTGCACGTCGACTCGGCCGAGACCAGCACCAGCACCGCGTACGACAAGCTGACGGTCACCGCCGGATCCACCACCCTGGCCACCTACTCCAACCTCAACAAGGCCACCGGGTACGTCCAGAAGTCCTTCAGCCTCGGCTCCTTCGCGGGCTCCACCGTGGCGCTGAAGTTCTCGGGCGTCGAGGACTCCTCGCTCCAGACCAGCTTCGTCGTGGACGACACCGCCGTCACGACCGGCTGATCCGCTCCCCGTCGACGACGTCCCGCACGCGGGCTCCCTCCGCGTGCGGGACGTCGTCGTGCGCGCTCGCTTCAGTTCCCCTCAGGGCACCTCAGTTCAGCGGGTCGAGCGTCAGGTACGCCTGGCTCGGCGAGCCGTCGTGGACGAGGGACTCCTGCTGCCCGACGTCGTCGAAGGCGAACGCGTACGCCTTGCCGTCCGCCATCTGCGCGTGGATCTTGCGGGCGTAGTGGTTGGTCACCGAGTCCTGGTAGAAGTTCGCCGTCGTGGTGTCCGGCTGGTTGGGGTTGACCAGGAGCGTGGAGCGGTTGAAGCCCGCGCACAGGGTGCGCGAGATCGGTCCGCGGACGGCGTCGTTCGGTGCGTCCAGCAGCCGGTGACAGCCGAAGATGCTGGCCGCGTCCGGCTTCTGGAAGCTGGTCACGACCGCGCCGGAGGAGTTGGTGAAGTTCATGACCCCGCCCGAGACCCGCCCGTAGTACTTGGTGCCCGGCTGGTCGGCGAAGGGGGTGACGGTCAGCGTGCTCGTCGTGTACTTCTGCCAGACACGGTTGACGTAGTCGTCCATGACGTTCGCCGGGAGGGCGCCCGTCTCCACCCCGTACAGCGGGGCGAGAGCCCGCAGCACGGTGCCGTCGGACCGGGTCTGGACGAGGTTCGCCCAGCCGCCGGGCTGTCCGCGCAGGGCGTTGAAGAAGCCGTTGTAGCCGCCCGCCTTGAGGTGCCCGGTGCTGACGGTGGTCCCGTCGGCGCGCTGCACGCCGACCGCGTACGGCGCGGAGAACATGTCGACCTGCGTGCTGTTCAGCCACAGCCCGGAGTCGTTCAGCGTGTACTCCGACCAGTTGAACAGGATGTTCCGGTTCGGGTCGGTCGGGTTCTGCACAGCCGGCTGCACCAGTCCGCCGGTGGTCAGTCTGAAGTCGAGCTTCTGTCCGTAGGAGAAGTAGACCCGGCCGGAGAACTTCGGCATCCGGATGGTGACGGACTGCCCGGCGGCCGGGCCCGCGATCGAGGCGTCGGGTGCGGGAGTGGGCGGGTTGCCGCCGGCGGGCCAGGCGTGGAAGGCGCCGTTCGCGTCCGCCCAGCCCTGCCGGCCCGTCGACAGCTGGGTGCCGAGGTTGTAGACGTAGAGGCGTTCGGTGCGCCCCGAGTTGTTGGTGATCTTCAGCGGGATGGTGTCGGGGACGGCCGCCTGGGCCGGGGGGCCGAGCGAGAACAGCGCGCCGACGAGTGCGGCTGCTCCGGCGATCCTGAGAGCGTGCGTGATCCTGGAGAGCACTCTCCACCTCCGTGCGGGTAGGCCTGTGGGGTTGGTCCGTACCATGTTGAGAGCGCTCTCAACGTCGCATCAGGGTTGTGCCCATGTCAACAATCTGGACAGAGGCGGATCGGGGAAAAGAGAGGGCGCCCTCCGGCACGAGCCGTGCCGGAGGGCGCCCCCTCGGTCCGTCAGAAGGTCCGGTCCAGCAGCTCCAGCAGCGCGGCCCAGTGCCGCTCGGCGCCCTTCTCGTCGTACGCGGCGGTGTCGGCCTGTGTGTAGCCGTGCTCGGCGCCGGCGTAGACCTCGCACGTGTGGCGCACGCCCGCGGCCGTGAGGGCCTGCTCGAAGCGCTCGATCTGCTCGGGCGGCAGGGAGTGGTCGTTGTCGGCGTGGCCGAAGTACAGCTCGGCCGTGATGTGCTCGGCCGCCAGGTGGGGGCTGTCCGGCGCGTCGGTCGCGAGCCGCCCGCCGTGGAAACCGGCCGCCGCCGCGACCCGGTCCGGATGGGCCCCGGCCGTCCACAGGACGAGCCGGGCACCCATGCAGTACCCGGTCAGCGCCACCGGGCCGTCCGTGACGAGCGGGCTCTCCGCCAGCCACCGCAGATAGGCGCCGGCGTCCCGGACGGCCGCCTCGGCGGTGAGGGACTGGATGAGCGGGCCCAGGGCGGCGAAGATCTCCGGACGGGCGCCCGGGTCGATGAACTCGGGCAGCTCCACGACGGGCGCGCGCCCGTGCCGGTAGAACACGTTCGGGACCAGCACCGTGTAGCCGGCCTCGGCGAGCCGGTCGGCCATCGCCCGCAGGTGCGGACGCAGCCCGAAGGCGTCCTGGTAGAGCAGCACGCCGGGCCGGGGCGTCCCGTCACCCGGATGCGCGAGATAGGCGTCGGCGACGCCGTCCTCGGTGCGGATGTCCACGGCTGTTCCCTGTACGGAGGTCATGGGGGTGCCTCTCTGCGCGATGCTCTGCGGCGGATCGTCGACCGGCCCGGTGGGGCCGGGCGGCGACCATCGTTGCATGCACCATCCACCTGCTCCCCGGGACCCCCGGCCCAGGGCGGCGGGGTGCCGAGGGCCTACTCGAAACGAGAGGTGTCGCCCGCCCCGTGCCGCACGATCTCCGCCTCGCCCTCCGAGAAGTCGATGACCGTGGTCGGCTCGGTGCCGCAGTCCCCGGAGTCCAGCACGGCGTCCACCACATGGTCGAGCTGGTCCTTGATCTCCCAGCCCTGGGTCATCGGCTCGTCCTCGCCGGGCAGCAACAGGGTGCTGGACAGCAGGGGTTCACCGAGTTCGGCGAGCAGGGCCTGGGTGACCACATGGTCCGGGATGCGCACGCCCACCGTCTTCTTCTTCGGGTGCTGGAGCATGCGCGGCACCTCCTTGGTCGCCGGGAGGATGAACGTGTAGCTGCCCGGCGTCGACGCCTTGATCGCGCGGAACACGTCCTTGTCCACGCGGACGAACTGGCCGAGCTGCGCGAAGTCCTGGCACACGAGGGTGAAGTGGTGCCGGTCGTCCAGGTCGCGGATGGCCCGGATCCGGTCGATGCCGTTCTTGCTGCCCAGCCGGCAGCCCAGCGCGTAGCAGGAATCCGTCGGGTACGCGATCAACGCGTCCGCCCGGATGGCGGCCGCGACCTGGGTGATGGTGCGCGGCTGAGGGTTGTCGGGGTGCACGTCGTAGTACTTCGCCATTGGCCGAGCTTATGCCGTGCCGCGGGGCGGCGGTCCCGCAGGACCGCCGTGCGGCTCGCCCAGCAGGAACTGCCAGCTGTCGGCGAGCAGCCCCAGTGCCGTCGCGGGGTCGGTCTCCCAGCCGTGGCGCATCCAGCGCCGGGCGAGCTGGTCGAGCTGGGTCAGCGCCAGGAAGCCACGCAGCCGCCGGGAGTCCGGCTCGAACCGGCCTGCCTGCTCGAGCCCCGCCTCGACGGCCGAGACGACCTCGTCGAACCACCGGTCGACCAGGTCGCGCAGCTCCGGCTCGACCACCGCGGCCTCGTGCACGGCCAGTACGTAGGGACGGATCCGCGGCCACCGGTGGGCGGCGTCGCGCAGCCACGCCTCGAATCCCGCCCGCTCGCCTGCCCGGACGACGGCGACGAGGACCGGTGCGGCCGGACCCGGCTCCTGCGGACTCCCGCGCCCCAGCAGTTCGTCGAGCTCCGCGACGAGGGCCTTCACCAGCGCCGCCCGCGAGGGGAAATAGGCGTAGAACGTCACCCGGGTGGTGCCCGCGGCCTTCGCGATGTCGTCCACGGTCGTGCCCGAATAGCCCCGCGACTCGAACAGGTCCAACGCCGTCGACAACAACAGCCGACGGGTCATCTCCTTCTGGGCGGCGCGCAGACCGGCCACGTCAGACTGCCTCCCGGTCGACTGCGAAGGGGCCGCCGACCTGCGAGGTCGCGCCCTGCGGTGGACGCTCACATGGTACGGCACCGGTCCTTTTCGGCCATGGGGCGGCAGCGAGGGGCGGCGCGTGACGGCAGGAGCGGGGGCCCGGTACCTCGGTTGACATAGCTATGACGAGATACCTATTCTCCGTGTCATGTCCGACACCAGCGCACCCTCCGGGAGCATCGACCGCGTGGCCTTCGAGCTCGCGGCCCGGCTCCCCGCGCTGCACCGGGCACTGGACCGCCGGGTCGCGTCCACCTACCCGCATCCCAAGCCCCCCGAGGGCCAGCTCCTGCTGCTGAAGTTCGTCGCGCGGCAGGAAGGCGCCACCGTGCGCGAGGCCGCCGAGGCCCTGCTGATGAAGCCCAACAACGTCAGCGCCCTGGTCTCCCAGCTCACCGCGCTCGGCCTGCTGGAGCGCCGACAGGACGGCGCCGACAAGCGGGTGGCCCACCTGCACCTGACGGCGACCTCGCGTCGGCGCCTCACCGAGGTCGGCGACCTGGAGACGGCCTATCTCGCCGAGGCGCTGCGGTCCCTCACCGAGGGTGAGCTGGGCGCGCTCGGCGCGGCGCTGGACGCGCTCGGCTCACTGACGCGCCACCTGCACACAGCGGCCCACTGACCGCCCCCGGTTCCCTCCCCGGCCCGTTGCCCGCGGGCTCCGCACTCCCCGGCGGTTCTCCGCCCGGGGAGCTTCGCGTGCGCCCGGGGCGCCGCCACCTCCGTCACACCACCCCGTACACAGACAAGGCTCCTCCATGCCGTCCACCTCCGTGGATCACTCCGGCGTGCCCGCGCGCACCGCCGCGCCGGCCCCGGCCCCCGGCCGTCTGCGCTCCAACCCCTGGCTCACGCTCTGCGCGGTCGCCTTCGGGCTGTTCATGGTGCAGCTCGACGGGTCCGTCGTCGCCATCGCCAACCCGGCGATCGGCCGCGACCTGAACGCCTCCACCGCCCAGCTCCAGTGGGTGACCAACTCCTACCTGCTCGCCCTCGCCGCCAGCCTCATCCTCGGCGGCAAGCTCGGCGACCGCTTCGGCCGGCGCACCTTCTACGTGGCCGGCGTGGCCGGCTTCGCGCTCTCCTCGGTCGCCATCGGACTGTCCGGCTCCGTCGGGGGCGTCATCGCGTTCCGCGCCGTCCAGGGGATCTTCGGCGGCCTGCTGATGCCGAACACCCTGGGCCTGCTGCGCGCGGTGTTCCCGCCGAAGAGGTTCGGCATGGCCGTCGGCATCTGGGCCATGGTGTCCGCCGTGTCCACGGCCCTCGGCCCCATCGTCGGCGGCCTGCTGGTGGAGAACGTCAGCTGGGAGTCGGTGTTCTACATCAACCTGCCCATCGGTGTCGTCGCGTTCGTGTTCAGCGCCGTCGTCCTCCCGCAGTCCAGGAACCCCACCGGACACCACCGCTTCGACGTGCCCGGCGTGGTCCTGCTCGCCCTCGGTCTGCTCAGCGTCGTCTTCGGCGTCGTCAAGGGCGAGACCTGGGGCTGGACGTCCGCCGGCACCTGGGGCGCCATCCTGGCCGGCGTGGTCCTGCTCGTCCTCTTCGGCTGGTACGAGAACCGGATCGCGCACCCGCTGCTGCCGATGCGGCTCTTCCGCAGCTCCGCGCTCACGGTCGGCACGATCATCACCGCGCTCAACTTCTTCGTCCTGCTCGGCGCGGTCTTCTTCGTCATGCTGTACCTCCAGAACGTCCGCGGCTACACACCCGTCGAAGCGGGTGTCCGCACCCTCCCGCTGAGCCTCGCCTCGCTGGTCGCCTCGCCGCTCGGCGCCGCGCTCACCGGCCGGTTCGGCGCCCGGGTCACCATGCCGATCGGCATGGCGCTCCAGGCCGCGGCCTGCTTCGGCCTGCTCACCTGGTCCACGGACTCCTCCTACGCCACGATGTGGCCGCCCTTCGTCGCGCTCGGCCTCGGTGTCGGCATGGTGATGGCGGCCTCCTCCGACGCCATCGTCGGCAACGCCCCCGTGCAGGACGGCGGGGTGGCGGGCGGACTCCAGGCCACCACCCTCCAGATCGGCGGCGCCCTCGGCACCTCCGTCCTGGTCTCCGTGATCAGCGCCGAGGTCGGCTCCACCCTCGGCGGCGAACTCACCGACGCCGGTGTCCCCGCCACCGCGGCCGACGGACTGAAGGAGGCCACGGACGCCGTCGCGATGGGCGTGGCACCCGTCTCGGACGCCATGCCCGCGCAGCTGCGGGCGGCCGTCGTCGAGGGCAGCGGCCAGGCCTTCATGAACGGCCTGCACACCGCCTCCGTGGTCACCGGCCTGCTGTGCGTCGCGGGAGCCGTCCTGGCCGCCGTCGGCATCAGGAAGTCCCCGGCCTCCGTCTGACCTCCACCCGTCCGCCCGCGGTACCCCCGTTCCGCGGGCGGACGTTCCGGTCCGCGTGAGGTAACGTCCCCGACCGATATGACTGGTTCGGCCCGCAGGGGCCGTGAGGGACGAGGAGAGCGCCGAGATGGCCGGCCGGGACGACGGTAAGCCCCACACCGACGCGGCGGACGACGCCGGCTCGGCGTGGGCGCAGGAACTCCTCGGACATCTGCGTCCCACCGGCGGCGACCTCCACAGAGTCCTCGACTGGCTGGCGGACACGCTCGACGCGACCGTCTCCCTGCGCGACGACACGGGCACCACGCTCGCCGGACCCCTCACCCCCCTGGACGAGAGCCTCGTCGCCGCCGTCGCCGGCGGCCGGCTGGCCTCCGCCGCCTGGGAGGACGAGGGCAGGTCCGTGCGCCTGATCAGGGTCGAACTCCCGCGCCCCGCCGCCTCGGGCGTCCTCGCCGTGACCCGGACGAGCCCCTTCGACCGGCGCGCCTCCGCCATCGTCACGCACACCGTGAGCGTCCTCGAACTCCTGCTGCGCGCGCGGGAGACCGCCGCGACCGGACACCGCCTTGCCCGTGCCACCGCCGACCTGCGCCTCGCCATCCTCCAGCTGCTCATGGTCGAGGACACCGTCGCCGCCCGCCGCGTCGCCGCGGGCCTGTGGCCCGGCCTCCTCGACACCGACACGGCCTGCGTCTACGTGGTCGAGACCAGCCCCGAGGAACGCGACCGGCTCGCCGCGGCCTGCGTGGCGGCGACCCACGACGAGGCCCTCGTCGTGCGCTGTCCGGCCATGGACGGTCACGTCATCGTCGTCGTCCCGGACGACACCGCGGGCGGTGCCCTGCGCGCCCTGTGCGACCGGCATGCCGGCGCGTTCCTCGGCGGCAGCGCCCTGCAGAGCCTCGCCCGCACCGCCATCGCCTACGGACAGGCCGTCAGCGCCCTCGCGGTGGCCCGCTTCCGCCCCGACAAGACCGCCGTCTACGCCGAACGCACCCACCCCGAACGCCTGATGGACCCCGAGGTCCTGCGCACCTGGACGACCCGGCTGCTGCGCCCCCTCGACACGCTCCCGCACCACACCCGCGCCGAACTCCTCGCCACCACCCGGCTCGGCCTGGAGTTCACCGCCGTCAACGCCGCGAAGGTGCTCGGCGTCAGCCGCAACACCGTCCGCGCCCGCATGGAACGCGTCGAGAACCTGCTGCGCGCCGACTTCTCCGACCTCACCGTCCGGGCCGCGGTCCACCTCGCGCTGCACACCCAGGTCGCCACCGCCGAGCACCTGACGGGGACCCCGGCGGCGCCCGCCCGGCTCGGCGAACTGCTCGGCGGCCCCGCCCTGCGCGTCTGGGCGCAGGACCTGCTGGCCCGCCTCGACTCCGACGGCCGGGACCTGCGCGGGACGCTGCGCGCCTGGATCGCCGCCGGCGGCAACGCCGAACGCGCCGCCCACCTGCTCGGCGTGCACGCGCAGACCGTCCGCGAGCACGTCCGCAGCGCGGAACCCGTACTCGAACGCCAGCTCCTCGCGGCCGGCAGCGACCTGTACGAGGTCGTCCTGGCCCATGTGGCGGCGGGCGACCTGGACCAGCCCGACCTGCACGAATCCGCCCCCTGGACGGAATCGGGCCATCCGGACTCACCTGTGCACAGGTGAGTCCCGCGGCGGCCGGAGCGGGCACCGACACGATTCCCAGCCGCTCGCCGGGCACGTACTTTCGAGGAGCGGCGGGGGTACGACCGGAACGGGGGACCGGTCGCACCCCCGCGCTTCGGTCCTCAGTCCCGCAGACGGACCGGGATCTCCTGCCAGCCGCTCGCGATGAACGAGGACACCTGCCGCAGCTCCGCGGCCCCGGTGTCCAGACTCAGTCCGGGGAACCGGTCGAACAGCGCGGGCAGCGCCGTCAGCGCCTCCATCCGGGCCAGCGGCGCCCCGATGCACCGGTGCACACCGATCCCGAAGGCCAGATGGTCGTCCGCCGCGCGTGCCGCGTCGAACACGTCCGCGTCCGCCCCGAAGTGGGCCGGATCCACGTTCGCCGCCGCGTACGTCGTGATGATCGCGTCCCCGGCCGGGATCGTCACCTCACCCACCGTGATGTCCTCGACGGCGAACCGCAGCGGCAGCGTGGCGATCGGCGGGTGCAGCCGCAGCGTCTCGTCGACGACCGCGTCCCAGCCGATCTCGCCCGCGCGGACGGCCGCCAGCTGCTCGGGCCGCCGCAGCAGCGCCACCGCCGCGTTCCCGATGAGGTTCACGGTCGTCTCGAAACCGGCGCCGATGACCAGCAGCAGCGTGTAGAGCAGTTCCTCGTCGCCGAGCCGGTCGCCCTCCTCGTCGCGCACCCGGATCAGCTCGGTCGTCATGTCGTCGCCGGGGTGCTCGCGCTTGTACGCGATCAGCCCGCCCAGCACCGTGCCGATCTGCTCCTGCACGTACGCGGCGTGCTCCGGCGTCGGGTCGGTGGTGTCCATGATGGCCGCCACCAGCCGGACATTGGCCTCCCGCAGGTCGTCCGGCACCCCGAACAGCTCACAGACGATCTGCATCGGCAGCGGATGCGCGAACGTCGCCTTGAGGTCGACCGCGTCGTCGCCCTTGTCCAGCGCGTCCAGCAGCTCCGCGGTGATCGCCTCCACCCGGGTGCGCAGCGCCTCGGTGCGCCGGTGGGTGAAGCTCGGCGCCACCAGTTTGCGCAGCCGCGCGTGGTCGGTGCCGTAGGTGGAGAGCATGTTGATCACGCCGACCCAGCCCAGGATCCAGCCCCAGGAAGGGTGTTCGCCGAGTTCCGCCCACTGCCGCCAGTGCCGCCGGGGATCCTTGCTGACCCGCGGGTCCAGGATCAGCGACTTGAGGGTGTCGTACCCGGTGGGCGCCCAGGCCGGAATGCCGCCGGGCAGCTCCACGGGCACGATCGGGCCGAGGGCGCGCAGCCGGGCGCTCTCGGCGTGCACATCGGTGCCGAACGGGTCGAGGACGATGCGGTCGGTCACGGTCACGAACGGACTCCTGAGGGTTCGGAAGCGGGGGAGCGGGGGCTGAAGCGGACGGGCAGCGCGGTCAGCGAACGGTGGAACGGCCCGGGCCGCCAGGTCAGCCGCTCGCGGGGCACGACGGGATCGAGGTCGGGCAGCCACTGGGTCAGCCGTTCGATCGCCTCGGTGACCAGCAGCAGCGTGTGCTGCTTCACCGGACAGGCGTGCGCTCCCGCTCCCCACGACAGGTGCGAGGCGTCATGGGGATGCCGGCTCCCGGTGGCATCCCGCTCGGCGAGGATCCCCAGCGCCCCGTACGACACCACCACCGGCACCGCCTCGCGCAGCCACACCCCGTGGAAGGCCACGGGCCGCCGGACGTAGTAGATGCCGTAGTTCGCGAGCGGCGTCTCGTGGTGCAGCACCTCGACCACCGCGTCCATGACGGGGCGGGCGCCGTTGGTGAGGGTCGAGTAGTAGAGCGGGTTGCCGAGGATCCGCGACAGCGTGTTGGACAGCAGGTTCGCGGTCGGCCCGTAACCGGCGCCGAGCGTGAGGAACACCTGCCAGGTGACCTCCTCCCGGGTCAGCCCCGCCGGGTGGTCGAGCAGCCGGCTCGGCAGATCGTCGCCGCGCCGTTCGGTCTTGGCGGCGATGAGGTCCAGGACGTACTGGGCGTACTCCGCCTCGCCCACGGTCGCCCGGTCGCCGCCCTCCATCATCTTGCCCACGCCCGAGTGCAGCCGGTCGCCCTGGCTCTCCGGCAGGCCGAACAGGTCGTTGAACACCAGCGCCATCAGCGGCTCGGCGAAGTCGCCGACCAGGTCGGCCTCGCCCCTCGGCCCGATCCGCCCCACCAGCAGCCGCACCGCCCGGTGCACCCGCCCCCGCAGGTCGTGCGGTTCCACCAGGTCGAAGACGTCGATGAGGGTGGTGCGGTAGCGGACGTGCGCGGCCCCGTCGGCGAACAGGGCGTTGGGCCGCCACCGCATCATGCCGAGCACCGGCGAGTCCTCGGGGACGGTCGACTCCCATGCGCGCGGGTCGTGCGAGAACGTCTCCTCGTCGTGCAGCACGTCCAGCGCGGCGCGCCGGTCGGTGACCACGTACGCCGGTACTCCGGGCGCCAACTCGCCCCAGCCGACAGGCCCTTGATGGCGCAGTGCCTGATAGTGGCGGAGCGGGTCGGCCGCGAAGCTCTCGTCCCACAGCCGCACCGGCGCGGAGCGCGCGAAGTCGCGCCGATCCGGGGGATGGATGGTCACCGTGCCTCCACGGGGTCACGTCCGATCAGATGGTCGACGAGCGCGAGCAGCGCGTCGATCGAGGAGTCGGGGTCCCGCGCGTCGCAGGTCACCATGGGCGTCCCGGGCTCCAGGTCCAGCGCCTGGCGCAGCCGCTCCGTACCGTGGTGCCGGGGCGCGTCGGGAAAGGCGTTGAAGGCCACCGCGTACGGCAGCCCGCTCTCCTCCACCAGGCCCAGCACGTCGAACGACGCGTCGAGACGCCGGCTGTCGACGAGGACGAGCGCGCCCAGCGCCCCGTAGGCGATGTCGTCCCACAGCGCGCGGAAGCGCTCCTGCCCGGGCGTGCCGAACAGGTACAGCACGACATCGCCGGGGAGGCTGATCCGGCCGAAGTCGATGGCGACGGTCGTCGTCGACTTCTCCCGCACCCCGGCCAGGTCGTCCACCTCGGCGGACGCCTCGGAGAGGTGTTCCTCGGTGTGCAGCGGGCGGATCTCGGACACCGAGTCGATCAGGGTCGTCTTGCCGACCCCGAACGGCCCCGCGACCAGGATCTTCACCAGGGCGCGGGCGGTGTCGGGGCGGTGGACGGCGCCGGGCGCACCGGCGCTAGGCGTGGTGTTTGAGGGCGCGGAGGCCATCGGCCACTCTCTTCAGCAGGTCGGGGTCGAACCGTTCGGCGGGCGGAATCGGCGCGCGGGCGAGAACGAGGTCCCGGTCGACGAGGTCGGCCGCCAGCACCCGTACCGCGGACACGGGCAGTCGGAGCAGCGCCGCCGCCTCCACCACCGCCAGTGAGCCGCCCGCCAGCGTGTCCAGCAGGGCCAGTTCGGCGGCCGGCAGGCCGGCCGGCAGCGGCTCCTCGGTGCGGGCGAGCACCGACAGCCGCTCCAGTTGGGGCCGGCTGGGCCGGGCCACACCGCCGGTCGACAGGTACGCGGGGACGAGGGGACGGCCGGCCGGGCGGCGGGTCATGCCGGCGCGTTGTCGTCGGCTCCTCGGGGCGCGGCCGCCATGGCCTTCTCGCCCAGTCGCGCCACCTGGGAGTGGACCCGGTGTGCCAGCAGGTCAAGCCGCATCTCGCCGTCGCCGTACGCGGCCACGCAGGTGCCGTGGTCGGTCGGCACGATCAGCACATAGCCGTGGTCGGACTCGATGACGATCTGGCGTACCTCGGCCCGCTCCCGGTCGGCGAACGCGGCCGCCGCCGTCCGGCAGGCCCCCTGCACGGTGCTGGTGATGGCGGCCACCCGCTCGGCCGACGGCTGCGACAGGGCGTCGGTGTAGCCCGTCACCAGTCCGTCCCGGGTCAGCATGACGGCGGCCAGCACGTGCGGCACCTGCAGGATCGGCTCCAGCACCCATGCCGTGTCGCCCGTATTACGGCTGGTCATCTCGCCGCTTCCCCCTCGATGTCGGTGTGGTCGGTGTGGTCCGTGCGATCGGTCTCGCCGGTCCGGTCGGCCGGGGTGTCGGCGCGGCCGTCGGGTCCGGTGTTCTCGGCCGCAGCGCGGGCCGCCGCCGTGCCGGACTGCAGCGCGCCGAGCGCGGCCGCGGCCTCCTCCGGTCGCCGCGCCGGTCTGTGCGCGGGTCTCCGGGCCGGGCTCTCCTCGGGTGCGGCGGCCCGGGTGCGGCGACGGCGCTGCGGCAGGCCGTCGGTGTCCGAGGGCTCGTGATGGCCCGGTGCCGCCTCGGCGGCGCCGGACTCCGTGCCGTACGCGTGGGAGGGCGCGGGCCGGTCGGCCGCGGCCTTCCGGGTCGTGCGCGGCGCGCTGGCGGCCGGCGGCCGGTCGACCGGGTCGAGACGGCTCAGGAGGTGACTGTCGACCCGCAGCACGGCGCGCACCCCGCCGTACGGGGAGGCCGAGGAGACATCGACGCCCAGGTCGAACTGCCGGGTGAGACGGCCGATCGCGGCCAGCCCCATGCGCGGCGGATCGCCCAGGTCGGTCAGCAGGATGAGGTCGTCGCCGGCCACCATCCGCTGGGCACGGTCGCGTTCGTCCCGCGTCATGCCGAGACCGGCGTCGTCGATGGTGACGCACACGCCGTGGTGGACGTGCTCCAGGCTCACCACGACGTCGGTGTCCGGGGCGGAGTGCCTGAGCGCGTTGTCCAGCAGCTCGGCGACGATGATGGCGACCGGTTCGACGGCGTGCGAGACCAGGGCCGTACCGGCCTCGAGGTGGTTGTGGACCCGGACCCGGTGGTAGCCCGCGAGCCGGGCCTGACCGCCGGTGACCGCGTCCACCAGGTGCGACTCCTCGCGCGCCAGCCCGACCCACGCCCCGCACACCACGGCCGTGATCTGCGCGCGGCGCAGCGACTGTTCGTTCTCGTGGTCCAGCCGGAACAGGGTCTGCGCCAACTCCGGGTCGTCGTAACGCTGCTGGAGTCCGCGCAGCGCGTCCTGGAGCCGGTACAGGGCCGCCTGGATCTCCCGGGTGGCGCCGCGCATCCCGGCCTGGGCGGCCGCGTCGACCCGGGTGCGCTGGGCGGCCACCTCGGACTGGAGCGCCAGCACCACTTTCTCCAGGGCGATGCCGAGCGGGGTGCCGGTGGTCAACGGCTGGAGCGGGCCCGGTTCGGCCACGTGCGGATGGGCCACCTGGCGGGCGGCCGCGGGCACCCGGCGGCCGGCCAGATGCTCGACCTCCGCCGTGAACGCCCGTGCGGAACCGTCCAGTTGAGTGCGCAGTGCCGCGATCTCGGCTCGCTGCCGGGTGTGTTGCCGCCGTAGTCGCAGCAGGCCGCCGCCGAGGGCGAACGCGGACAGTGTGCCGGCGGCCAGGCCACCGGCCACCAGGTCCGGTAATTCCATCATCGATTCGGTTCCAGGGGGGTCGGGCGTCGTCTCGGTGCTCAGGGCAGGGGTGGATCCGATGCGCTCGGACCGGGCACTCGCAGCACAGTACACACCGTCATCGATCGATCCCGCACGGTTGAGCGAGACTTGCCTCCCAAAGTGCCCGGTATCTGTTCACTTCTGCGTCGACTGTCTGGATTGCCTTACGCCACAAGCGAGTTGGACGGCCGTATAGCCGCCGTCGACCAGGTGGTAGCTGCCCGCCACGAACGAGGCCCGGTCCGACAACAGGAAGACGATCAGCTCGGCCACCTCGGCGGGTCCGCCGAGCCGGCCGGCCGGGTGCAGGGCGACGAGACCGTCGTAGGCGTCCCGGTCGATGCCTTCCAGCAGCGGTGTCTCGATGAAGCGGCGGTGCGTACGGGGTGCGCCGGTGCACCGGCACACCGGCGCGGTGTCACCGGCGTCACCCGGCGGGGAGGGTCGTGTCGGTCCGGTCCTGCGATCGGGCGGGGGCGGGCCTCCGAACGGGGGTCGCGCTCACCCGTGCCGGTGAGCGCGCGGCGCCCGCGCGTACCACCGGCGTGCCCCTGCCCGTTCGCCGGGGCATGGACCGACCTCCGCCCGCGCCGCCCCGAGCCGACTGCCCGTCCGGCCTCCTCAGTGCCGCCCTGTGGGCGGACCGGCCCGGGTGCCGGGTGCCGATCTACGCCCGGCTCGTCGCGGAGTGGCGGGCCCACGGGCGGACCGTGCCCGCCCGCTCGGACCTGCAGTGGCTGCCCTCGCCCTCGCCCTTGGCCTCGCCCTTGCCCTCGGCCTCGCCCTCGGTTCGGCGGCTCCGCCGCGACGAGGACGGCACGTTCCGCCCGTGAGGCGCTACCCGCCGTGCATCGGGGCCAGCACGGCCAGCGTCCCGTTCGCCTGCCGCAGGGCGAGTTCCAGCGTCACCGGCGCGTGCAGCGCCCCGGTCCCGTCCGGCGGGACCAGCCACTCCAGGAACCGCGCGGCCCGGTAGGGCGGGGGAACCGCCACCCAGGAGCCGCGGCCCGCGCGTCTCAGCCCCGCGCCGATCCACCGGGTTCCGGGATCCGGCGGGAGGAAGAACCCGACCCGGTGGGACGCGGTGTCCACGAGTGTGGGCCCCGGGACGGGGCGGGACGCCTGCCACAGCAGATCGAGGGTGAGCAGGCCCAGCCGGTCGGGCACGCTGAGGACGTCCCAGTAGCGGCCCGCCTGCAGCAGGGCGATCCCGTCGCCCTGGTCCCATTCCCGCTTGCACAGTCGCGGGTCCGTCGCGGCGGCGGCGAGCCATTCCACGCCGCGCGTCCACATCGCATCGCTCATGTCGGCTCCGTGTGACGTTCACCCCCGGCCGCATGCCGAGCGGGCATATGCATGCTCGTAGATATTTCTACCTGGCGGAAGGGGTGGCGAACCGTGGCGTTTTGGTGTGTTTCGTTCGATATCCGAGCAGCCGTTCGGACCCGGGCCGCTGTTCGGACCCCGAGGCGCCCGCCCGGACCCCGAGGCGCCCGCCCGGACCCTAGTGGTCGTTCTCCAGGTGCAGTCTGAGCAGATCCACGCCGTAGTCGCCGCCGTTGGGGGTGCGGATGACGGTGTGGATGTGCTGCTGGGTCGGGGTTCCGCCCGGTCCGCCCATGCCGCCGCCACCGTTGCCGTCCTTGGTGCCGTAGGCGAGCGGCGACTGGGCGTCGTACTCGATGAGGACGACCGGGCTGTGCACGCGGTAGTAGAAGGCCGAGGAGTCCTTGGTCTCGCCGATCCAGTGGAAGTACGTGTCGTCAAGGTGCTCCTCCACCTCCCTCATCTTCACCTCGGCGTGCCCGTCGTCCATGTTGCCGACGTAGACGCGCACCAGATCCAGCAGAGCACTCCTCTGGGCGGCGGTGAAGCCTGAGGCCACGAGGCCCTGGTAGGCGAGTTCGAGGTTGTCCTGGCCTGCGCCCGCCTTCAGGTTGTCCCCGGCCTTCGTCTCCGAGGAGATCACCTTCTTGCGTTGGGCGTCCGTGAGCGACCGCAGCAGGGTGAGGCCGGCCGTCGTCTCCTTCTTGAAGAGGGTGATCTTCTCGCCGTCGTAGGTGGCCGAGGTCGGCTCGGAGCCCATGAAGGTGGGCGTCATGACCACCTGGTCGCCGAGCACGAAGTAGTTGATGGCCACATGGTGGCCCTCGTACTGGAAGCCCCATGGCGCGGTGGTCGACGGGGTGCCCATGAAGGTGAAGAAGTAGGCGCCCTCGGTGAGCGTGTCCCGGTTGCCGCCGCTGTAGTCGCCGAGGAAGGCGTTGAGCTTCATGATGTTGCGGGTCTGGGTGAGTCCCTCGGCGGAGAGCGCTGCCCCGAGCAGCGCGTAACCGAGGTCACGCTGCCTGTCGGTCAGGTCGCCCATCCGGGCGCCCTCACGCTGATAGCCGTCGACGTTGCTCCAGGCCAGCCACTCGTCGTCGTCCACCTCGAAGACGGAGGCCTTGCGCTCCTTGGTGGTCAGCCCGTCCAGGAAGGCCTGGGCGGCCTTGACGACCTTGTCGGTGGAGACGTCCGTCGCGTGGATCGCGTACAGGTCGTCCGCGACCTTGCCGTCGGTGGTGACGCCGACGAAGTCCGCGTACTTGACCTCGCTCGCTCCGGGGCCCATGCCGCCGGCGCCGCCGCCGGGTCCCCCGGAAGGCATCCCGCCCGGACCGCCGTAGGACGAGGTGGCGGCGCCCGCGGTGTCGGAGGAGCCGGAGGAGCAGCCGGTCATGGTCGCCATCGCGGCGACACCGCCGGCGAGCAGCGCCTTGTTCATGAACCAGCGACGGCTGCGTTCGGATGCGGGGGTACGTGGTCGGTGTCCGTGCATGGGACCCAAACTTCAGGAGGTACCTGAAGGAAACCTGAAACCGGCCCCGCCGTTCTCGTCCCGGTTCGCCCCCCCGTTCCCGTGCTCGCAACCGCCCCTGTTTCCGCCTCCGTTCCCGTGCTCGCAACCGCCCCTGTTTCCGCCCCCGTTCCTGTGCCCGCCCCGTCCACGTCCGTGCCCCGCCCCTGTCACGGCCGTCCGGTGCCGCCCTGCGGAACCGGCAGCGGCAGATCGGCCTGGCGCAGCTCCGCCAGCAACTCGTTCTGTCCCGCGAGGAGTTCGGTGAGGATGCGACGGGCGGCCCGCAGCAGTTCGGCCACGTCGCCGCCCGCGAGCGCGTAACTGACCGTCGAGCCCTCCCGGATCGACACCACGATCCCGGCGCGCCTCAGCACCGCCAGCTGCTGGGACAGGCTGGACGGTTCGATCTCGATCTCGGTGAGCAGGTCCCGTACGGCCACGGGGCCGCCCTGGAGGAGTTCGAGGACCCTGATACGGACCGGGTGTCCGAGCATGCGGAAGAACTCGGCCTTGGCCTGGTAGAGGGGAACCTGCATGATCGATCGCTCGCTCCCTGCCGCGTACGGTGCGTGGTGCGCGATGGCGGGGCGGCCCGCCCGGCCGGCCTACGCCGCCGCGCGCCACGTGCTGCGTCCCGATCCTGGTGGCTGCGGGCTCCGCACACCCGTGTGATGCGCTGATCTGGATGTGTCGAGATGAAGAAATCTTCAATTCGAGGGTGTGCGAAGCCCCGGCCGTCCGGGTCGCCTACACCTCGAGCTCGGCCTCGATCCGCTTGAGCTGGTGGCGGGCCATGGCCAGGTTGGACCGGCCGCGGTCCAGGACGAGATACATGAACAGCCCGCTCCCGCCACGGCCCTTGAGCAGCCGGATGAGGTGGTACTGGCTGGCGAGCGTGATCAGGATGTCCTCGATCTCACCCTTCAGCCCC
The DNA here is from genome assembly GCF_001426425.1 of Streptomyces sp. Root1310. Taxonomy (NCBI): domain Bacteria; kingdom Bacillati; phylum Actinomycetota; class Actinomycetes; order Kitasatosporales; family Streptomycetaceae; genus Streptomyces; species Streptomyces sp. Root1310. Next base: position 52,038 of record NZ_LMEQ01000030.1, read on the forward strand.
AGGTGCTCCATGGTGCGGACCTTGGCACGGATCACATCGGTGTTTCCGGCCGCGGCGACGTTCAGATCGAGGTCTTTTCCTCCGCCGAGCGTGCCGAGTGCCATGCCGCTCGTGTAGTCCACGACGGCGACCCCCACCGCTCCCTCGATGGCGGTCATCGTCTCCTTCATCGAGATCTCCAGATTGGCCACGGCGCTTCTCCTGCCGCTCGCGCGGGCCCGGGCTCCTCCGGCCCCGCTGGTTCCCCGAACGTACGGAGCGCGTCCCCCGACGGAGTGACGCGCTTCGGGACTGGCCTGAGGAACTTCGGATCGGCAAGATCCCTGCACTCTTTTGAACGTGCGCGTACGGGAGTTGAGCGGAACGGCCACGCTCGCGGGACGCTTGCTCCCGTCACTCGCGTGCGCCGTACACAAGGACCTGCCGTTCACCGACGGACGTGTCCTCAGTTCGCGGGCAGCCACTTCTCCAGGGCGCCGATGAGACGGTCCAGCGCGGGTGCGTCGGTGGAGCGGTCCGTCATCACCGTACGGCCGTCGAACTGAAGCGTGTACTGGAACTTGTCCGCCGACCCCATGTCGATCGCGAACGCGGGCACGTCGTCGAGCGCCGGATCCCCGAGCAGCGTCCGCAGCGTCGTGAACTGTGCCGCGGTGGTGCGGCGCACCGCGGACTCGCCGCTGTCGATGGTCCGGACCGTGCCGTCGCCCCGGAGGACCACCTGCCGGTTCACGCCGGCGAAGCCGCCGCTGACGGTCATCGTCACCAGCTTCTGGTCCGGGCCGGTGACGGGCACCGGCGACGGGCTCGCCGACGCCGGAGCCGACACGGAGGGCGAGGCGGAGGCGTCGGGGGAAGCGGAGACGGAGGGCGAGGCGGAAGGTGCGGCGGATGACGGTGCCGCATCGGAGACGGTCGCGGTGACGACGGTCTCGTCCGTCGGCTCCGCCGCCGTCCCGTCGTCCCCGGACGAGCAGCCGGCCAGCGCCAGCGCCGCGGCCGCGCACACCATCACCGAACTCCGAGTGAGCACCGTTCCCTCCCCTGTCTGTCACGTCCGTGTGTCATGTCCCCGAGCACTTCTGTCGCCGAGTACCCGTCATGTCAGGGTGCCATGCCGCGGGTTGGCACCGGCCGGGGTACGCCCGGCCGCCTGCGTCAGAAGTGTCGACCGCGTTCTGAAAACGCTCGACAGCCACCAGTGCTTCTTCGGATCCGACGGAGCCCCCCGTCCACCAGGGTTGCTCCCGTCCTCACCGCAGCGCACCCGGGTGGTGCGCAGCCGCCGACGACCCTGGTGGTCCTCACCGCCGAGCCGGTCGGCGCGGCGGGCCCATGGACGGGAGCGGGTGCGGTCCTCGTCTCCGACGGCGCCCTGGAGGTCCGCTTCCCGCACGGCACGACCGAGACCGTCATGCCGGTACCGCTGCGGCTACCGGTGCCGCTACCGGCAGCGGCACCGGTAGCCGCAGCGGTACCGGAGAGCGCGGGCCGCCGTGAGCGCCGGGGATGGCGGATGCGGGCCCCGGCCCCCTTGGCCGCGGCGTCGCTTGCGAACGGGCCGGGGGAGCGGGCAGGGTTCCATGGCGTGGCCACTTTGCTGATCGTCCATCACACCCCCTCGCCCAACTGCCAGGCGCTGTTCGAAGCCGTCGTCTCGGGCGCGACGGCGCCGGAGATCGAGGGCGTCCGCGTCGAACGCCGGGCCGCCCTGGCCGCGACCGCCTCCGACGTCCTGGCCGCCGACGCCTACCTGCTGGGCACGCCGGCCAACCTCGGCTATATGTCCGGTGCGCTCAAGCACTTCTTCGACCAGGTGTACTACCCCTGCCTCGACACCACCCGTGGCCGCCCCTTCGGCTACTACGTGCACGGCGGCAACGACGTCACCGGCGCCGTGCGCGGCATCGACACCATCACCACGGGCCTGGGCTGGCGACGCGCGGCCGAGCCGGTCACCGTCACCGGAGAACCCGACAAGGCGGACGTGGCGGCCTGCTGGGAGCTGGGCGCCACGGTCGCGGCCGGCCTGATGGACTGACGGGCGCCGGGCCGCCCGTGCGTCAGTGCCCGCCCAGCCCGGGCAGACACGTCCCCTCGACGGTGCGCCCGACGACCTCCGCCATCGCGTGACCGCTGCTGTCGACGGTCCCGTTGACGCACACCCGGCCCTCGCCGCCGCCCACGCGCATGTCGTGCAGGGGAGCCAGGAAGTCGCCCTGCACCTCGATCTGCCGCGCCTCCAGGCCGAGCGCCTCGGCGGCGGCCGTCCGCAGCCCGTCCAGGGTCGTCCCCTCGGCGGCGAGTTCCCGGAGCGCGGCGGCCAGCGCCGTCGCCCGGGGTTGTGCTTCCTGCCGTTGCCCGGCGGTGATGGGCTGGGCCTCACGGTAGGCATGGTTCTCGGCGACCCGCTGGTCCCAGCCGTAGCTGATGCACGGAGAGGGCGACGCCAGGGTGTCCTCGGGCGGCGGGCAGAAGCCCTTCGCCGAGGCGGCGGGCGGGGAAGCGGCCGAGCCTGCCGCCCGGGGGTCGCTCGCCGGATCGGCACATCCGGCGGTGAGGACGAGCAGGGCGAGCACAACCGGGGCGCCGAGCCGCCCCCGTGGCCGTATCCGTGTCATGCCTCGATCATGGCAGGCGGGCACGACACCCGGGTGTGGGCGCGAGCCGCCGGGTCATGGGGGCCCGCGACGGGCTCAGTTCCAGAGCGGGTACGTCACCACGCGCCCGAACTGCTCCGGCCTGTCCCCGAGGTAGGTGAGCGTGATCCGGCTGTAGTGCTGCACCCGCGGGTTCTTCTTCCACGGCTGCGGCCGGTCCAGCTTCACGACGACGGCGTACGGGTGGAAGGCGCCCGCCGCGCAGTACGGATCGCAGTCGTTGACGACGTTGACCCCGGTGGCCCGCGCCGAGTTCGATCCCCAGCTGTCCCAGTGCAGCGAGACCAGACGGCTGTTGCCGTCGCCGCACGCGAGGATGAAGTCGCCGGGCCGCACCTTGGCGTGCCAGAGGCAGTCGACCAGGACGGGCGGCTTGGCCTGCCGCACCGCGGCCGTGCGCGCCGCGCTCGGCGACGAGGCCGGCACCGCCGAGGCCGAGCCGACGGCCGCCGTGAGCCCCAGCGCCGCACAGAGCATGACCGCTGTTCTCGTCGTGTGTCGCATGTCCGCTCCCGCCCGACCGAACCGGGAGCCGCCTGTGTCCGCGCCCGGATGAAGTTCTCTACCGACGCTACGACGGCGAGCGGAAGGGGACCACTCGAACGGCCCAGCCCCGCGAGGCGCGGCGACGGCCGGGGCGGTCGCGCTAGGAGGCGTCCACCCGCGCCACGTGGCTTCCGTCCGACCCACCCGCCCCACCGGCGCCGTCCTCGGCCGCGCCGTCCCGTACGATCACGACGATCTCGTCCGTGCGGCTCCAGACCCGTCTGCCGGACTTGGCGGGATTGAGCCGGACCCCGTGGCCGTCGGGCGCGCCGACGCTGTCGTGACAGCGGTACCCGATCGCGCACTCGCCACGGTCGCGCGCCGCCGCCACGACCGTGGCGAACGAGGCCGGACGGTCAGGAAGCACATAGTGAGGTGCTGGACGCAGCCGCAGCGCGCTGCCGCCGGCGGCGAACAGCTCCTCGAACACCCCGGCCAGGTGCCCGTTCTGCGAGACCTGTGCCATCAGCAGCCCCGTCAGCTGTCCCCCGACGACCGCCTCGGAGCCCGGTCCGAGCGGGGCCAGCGCCCGGTTGCGTTCGTCGGTGAGTTCCGCGATCACCGGCACGGTGTGCCCCCTCTCCTGGGCCAGCGACCGCAGGATCAGCAGGACGACCAGCGTGCGGTGGTCCGGCCGGTCGGCGTCGGCTCCGGTGTCCGGGCCGAGCACGATGATCCGGTCGTAGGAGCCCGGGTCGAGACCGCGCAGGGACGAGGGGTCGGTCGGATCGGCGGTTCCACGGGTCACGGTGAGCCCGTCGACGGGCGGGTGATCCCTGCGCGGTTCCGGCAGGGGGAGCGGTGACGCCGGCGTCGGGGGCGCCTGCTCCGTCGCGTCGGTGACGACGTGCAGGACCGAGCCCGGCCGAGCACAGCGGCTCAGCTGATCGACCAGATGCGGCGCCCGGCGGTTCCAGCCCAGCAGCAGGAAACGCGACGGTCCGAGCGGGCCGGCACCGTGCTCGGCGAGGGCCGACGGCTCCACGAGCTCCCGGCAGTCCTCCCATCGCGCGCTGTCCTCGGCCGGTGCCACGACCACGAGGCGGTCTCCCGGCGCGACGACGGTCTCCGGCGGCGGGTTGAGCAGGGGAGTGCCGTCGGCCCGCACCAGCCCGGCCACGGCGGCCGTCGCGCAGTCGAGCACGACATCACCGAAACGACGTCCCCCGAGCTCGGAAGCGGCGGCGAGGTAGAACTCGTCGCCCGCGAAGTCGAGGAGCTCCCGCAGCACGGGCGTCAGGCCCGGGTGGAGCGCGGAGTGCGCGATCAGCCCGGCCGCCGTGCGGTCGGACTCCAGCACGATGCCCCGCGGACCCGCGGCGAGCCGGGCCGCGGTCCGGTACCGCTCGTCCCGTACGCAGGCGACGACGGGCGGGCCCGCGTGCCCGCCGAGGACGGCGCGCAGGGCCAGCAGGGTCCGGACCGTCTCGGCGTCTCCGGCGGCCTCCGCTCCGGGCAGGACCAGCACCGCGTGCGCCGAACCCGGACTGACCAGTCCGAGCGCTTCGGGATCGGCCGTGGAGCCGCTGCGGCAGATCAGTCTGGTGGTGCCGGTGGGGCCGAGCACGGTCGCCAGCGCCTCCTCCATCTCCGTCTTGTCCCGGTCGGCGAGCACCACGACGGCGCTCCAGCGCTGATCACGTTGATCGGCGCGTGCCGCGACCAGCTCGCCGACCACCGTGAACACCTGCTCCGACCAGCCGAGCACCACCGAGTGGCCCGTCTCCACCACCGTGGAGCGGCCTCGGCGCAGTTCGGTGAGGCGGTCGGTGAGGCCGGTGGTGATCACGCCGATCAGGGTCGACACGTACAGCAGGGCCATCAGGCCCAGCAGCACGGACAGCAGCATCCGCAGCGGGGCGCCGGTCACCGCGCCCAGCCGCAGGGTCTCGGCGCTCACCCGCCACACCGCGGTCAGCCGGCCCGACAGCGACCGGGGCGAGGACGGATCCGTCCACACCAGCAGCGCACTCGCCGGGACGACGATGCCCAGGCAGGTCACGGCCAGCCATCCGACCAGCCTGCCGGTGCTACGGGCCAGCGTGTTGTCGAACCGGTAGCGCATCCGCTCCCGTAACGAGACCGGCCCTCGCCGCTGCCCTTCCACCGCGCCCCCCGCCTCCCGCCGACTCCCGTCGCCACCTGAACTCGCAGCGTGCTGCCCGCAGTGCCGCGACACGCCGTGCGGGTCCTCGTATTCACCCTTTCGGGAACGGTGGTCGCTCCGGCGGCTGAAAACGTGCGCCGAGCAGGGCGGATCCCCAGCAGGACATGGTCATTTCCAGCCGTTGTTTTGGCATTCCCATGACAAACCTGTGCACGCAGTGCCACGCTGCTGCCGAAGTTCACCGTTCCTTCACACCCGCATCATGCGGGGCATCCCAACCCACCCCCCACCTCCTTCCACCCGCCAGCCGTGCAGCGCTCCGGACCGGCCCCATCCCGTCGGTCCGCCCCACCTCGGCCCCCCATCACGGGCCGACCGTCGCACAGAAGGAGAACCCGTTGCCCCGGCGACACCACCCCATCCTCCGGCGCAGACGCGCCACCGCCCTCGCGCTGACGACCATCGGGACCCTGCTCGCCCTGGGAGCCCCCGCCGGTACCGCCGGCGCCGCGCCCGCCGACCCCGGTCCCGGTCCCGCCAAGATCACCGCCACACCCCGCGCCGGTGCGGCGGCGACCACCCTGTCCCCGGCCCGCCGCGCCTCGCTGATCAAGAGCGCGCAGAGCGCGGCCGGCGCCACGGCCCAGCGGCTCGCCCTGGGCGCGCAGGAGAAGCTCGTCGTCAGGGACGTCGTCCAGGACGCCGACGGCGCCACGCACACCCGTTACGAGCGCACCTACGCCGGGCTGCCCGTCCTCGGCGGTGACCTGGTCGTCCACCTCGAGAGCGGCCGGACCACCGTGTCCAGGGCGAGCGGAGCCACGCTCACGCTGCCGTCCCTCAGCCCGAAGCTGTCCGCGGCGAAGGCCGGCGGCAAGGCCCTCACGGCCGCTAAGAGCGCCGACGTCACCGGCGCCGCGACCGGTCGCGCGTCCCGTCTCGTCGTCTGGGCCGGCGCAGCCAAGCCCGTCCTGGCCTGGGAGACGGTCGTCGAGGGCGTCCAGCGGGACGGCACGCCCAGCGAACTCCAGGTGGTCACCGACGCGACCACGGGCAAACAGATCCTCGCCGCCGAGAAGGTGCACACCGGCACCGGCACCGGCCAGTACGTCGGCACGGTTCCCGTAGGGAGCACCCTGTCGGGATCGACGTACCAGCTCACCGACGGCGACCGCGCCGGGCACAAGACGTACGACCTGAACCAGGGCACCTCCGGCACCGGCACCCTCTTCACGGACGACAACGATGTCTGGGGCACCGGCCTGCCGTCCAACCGCCAGACCGCCGGTGTCGACGTGGCCTTCGGCGCCGCCGCCACCTGGGACTACTACAAGGACGTGTACGGCCGCAACGGCATCCGCAACGACGGCGTCGCCGCCTACAGCCGGGCGCACTACGGCAGCAGCTACGTCAACGCCTTCTGGCAGGACAGCTGCTTCTGCATGACCTACGGCGACGGCTCGGGCAACACCCACCCGCTGACGTCGCTCGACGTGGCCGCCCACGAGATGAGCCACGGCGTCACCGCCGCCACCGCCAACCTGACCTACTCCGGCGAGTCCGGCGGTCTCAACGAGGCGACCTCCGACATCTTCGCCGCGGCCGTCGAGTTCCACTCGAACCTCGCCGCCGACCCCGGCGACTACCTCGTCGGCGAGAAGATCGACATCAACGGCAACGGCACCCCGCTGCGTTACATGGACAAGCCCTCCAAGGACGGTTCCTCCCGCGACAGCTGGACCTCCACCCTGGGCAGCGTCGACGTCCACTACTCCTCGGGCCCCGCGAACCACTTCTTCTACCTGCTCTCCGAGGGCAGCGGGGCCAAGACCGTCAACGGCGTCGCCTACGACAGCCCGACCTACGACGGTCAGGCCGTCACGGGCATCGGCATCGACAACGCCGCCGCCATCTGGTACCGCGCGCTGACGACGTACATGACCTCGTCGACCAACTACGCGGGCGCCCGCACCGCCACCCTCCAGGCGTCGGCCGACCTGTTCGGCGCGTACAGCCCCACCTACCTCGCCGTCGCCGACGCCTGGGCCGCCATCAACGTCGGCAGCCGCATAGCCCTCGGTGTCAACGTCGCCCCGATCGCCGACCAGACCAGCGGCGTCGGCCAGGCGGTCAGCCTTCAGGTGGACGCCTACACCACCAACACCGGTGCGGGCCTGACCTATGAGGCCACCGGCCTGCCCGACGGACTGACCCTCAGCGCGAGCGGCCTGATCTCCGGGACGCCGACCACGCTCGGCACCGGCGACGTCGCCGTCACGGTCACCGACAGCACGGGCGCGTCCGTCACGGACACCTTCACCTGGCGGATCGCGTACATCTACGCCACGGCCACCCGCGTCGACATCCCCGACAACGGTGCCGCCGTGGAGTCCCCGATCACCATCGCGGGCCGCGACGGCAACGCCTCGGCCACCACCTCGGTCTACGTCAACATCGTCCACACCTACCGCGGTGACCTGACCGTCGACCTCGTCGGCCCCGACGGCACCGTCTACTCGCTCCTCAACCGCACCGGCGGCTCCGCCGACAACGTCGACCAGACCTTCACCGTCGACGCCTCGGCCCAGCCCCTCACCGGCACCTGGAAACTGCGGGTCCAGGACCGCGCGTCCATCGACGTGGGGTACATCCAGCGCTGGCAGCTCACGCCCTGACCGCAGACCGACCGACACCGCCGCCCGGGTCTCCTCGGACCCGGGCGGCGGGACGGTGCGTGCGGGCCCGGGGGCTACGCCGGCCCGGCGCCCGCGACGCGGTGCCTGCGGTGGGGCCGTGGTCGGGCCGGAGAGGAGGGTGCGGAGCGGTCATGCGGTGCGGCAGAGCGCCGCGGGGTCGAGGGGTGCCGCCGCGCGGACGACGGGCGCGTGCAGGGGACGGGCGGCGCGGACGGCGACCGGGGCCTGCGAGCGGTTGCGTGCGAAGACGACGAGGCGCAGCACCGCGAACCGCGCGGCCCCGGCGAGTGCGGAGGCGGACAGGTAGACGACCTGTTCGAGCACCGCGCCGGGTGCCGCCGCCAGCCGCTGCAGGACGAGCATCGCCACGCAGGTCACCACATACGCGGCCGCCGCCGACCCGGCCGACTGCGCATGCTGGCGCAAGGTCGCGCGCCCGCCGGTACCGAAGGTGAAGCGGGCGTGCAGCTCGGTGGCGAGGAGTGTGGAGCCCACGGTGATCAGGGCGTTGGCCAGGATCCAGGGAATCCAGGAGGCCAGGGCCGCCACAGCGAAGCTGGAGGCGATCCCTACTCCGCCGCCGCAGAGTACGAAGCGGGTGAAGGCGCTGAGGGCGCCGGGTGCCGCCCGGCGCAGGTCCTGTGCTGTTTCCATGATCCGCCCCCCTGGGATCGCCCTTCGCGAAACGCGCGCGTCACCACCTGCCAGGCCCGGCTCGCTGTTTCCTGATATGGAAACGCTACGTTGCATTCACCAAGTGAGCAACGAGTTAAAGGCGAAAATCCTGTATATGGCCAGCTGGTAGGGGTGAAATCGTTGCAATGGCTTAAGTGTTAATGCAACAAACCTCTCTCCTTCGTTGCAATGAATGGGTAGTGAACGCTATGTCGGGGGCGTTCACGTCGCAGCCGCCGCGAAATCCGGTGGATCAGGCGTCGAGGGGCAGGCACAATCCCCGGGAACCGGGGCGAGGGGGAGCTTGGTTGGACGTGTTCGCGTGTGCCGGGTGCGGCACGGAGCTGACCGCGCCGGTGTCGCGGGTCGCCCTCCCCGTCCACACCCACCACGGAGGATGGGAGGAACTCCATCCTCCGCTGATGGAGTCCGCGACGTACGCCGTCGATCCCCGGCCCACCGGGCCGCCCTGGCGGCTGTGGGAAGAGGTGGGAGAGGACGCGGCCGCCCGGCAGGGCGTGTACGCGCCCGTGTACTCCGTCTCCTTCGGCGCGCGGAACAGGATCGTCATCGCCCCCGGCGACTCCCGGTCCATGACCCTGATCCCCGAGAAGTGCGAGGGCTACTGCCGGGGTGTGGACGGCCGGGCCGGCCCCAACCTGGCGTGCGAGGGGTGCGGGCGGGCCGTGGCGACCCGTATCGACGACTGCGGATCGTGGCAGACGGTGTGGCTCGAGCCCCCAGCGGTCGTACGGCGCCCCTCGGGGCTCCCGCCCGTTCCCCCTCCTGGCTGGGACGACCTGGAGCGCGCCGGCCATCGTGTCCCACCCGTCGAACCCGACGGGTCGTGGAGCCGCCGCTGGGAGGCGGCGGTCGGGGTCGCGCTGGCCCACCTGGTGGCGGTCACCGGGAACCGCCCTGCGACCCTCCCCGCGGGCCCCGTCGCCGCGTTGCTCGGCCACGCCGTCGGCCGGTACCTCCCCGCCGGACCCGATGCCCGTTCCGTGGAGCTGGCCGGTCCGGGGATCCGCATGCCCCGACCCCGTCCCGACGTCCTGCTCGTCCCCCGCCACCCGCTCACCGGCGCGCCCTGGCGCCCGCCCGGCGACGACGGGGCCGTGGTGCCGCTGGGCAGCGGGGTCTGGGCGTACCTGGCCCATCCGGGCGAGACCTCGCCGATGCCCGCGACCGGGGTGCTCCCGGAGGGTGTGCTGCGCGACGACTACCCCCTGCCGCCGGGTCCCTGGTGCCCGCTGACACCTCACCACCACGCCTTCGATCACACCCTGGTCGGGTTGCCCGCCGTACGTGCTCCCCGGTTGCGCGCATATCGCGACACATATCGCGACGCGTACCGCTAGAGCGCTTCGTCGAGGGCGCCCCGCTCCGGTCCGGCTGCCCCGCGTTGTCCGTCACGGCGTGTTGGTGAAGGAGCGGCGGTAGGCACGGGGCGGCACTCCCCGGCGGCGCACGAACTGTTCGCGCAGGACGGCCGCGCTTCCGTAGCCGACTCGGCGGGCGATCTCCTCGACCGGCAGGTCCGTGGTCTCCAGGAGCTCCTCGGCGCTGCTCAGCCGCAGGTTCCGCAGCCAGGCGTGGGGGGTGGTGCCGGTCGCGGCGGTGAAGCGGCGGGCGAAGGTGCGTCGGCTCATCACGGCACGCCGGGCCAGTTCCGCGACGGGAAGCGGCTGGTGGAGGTTCTCGCGGGCCCACGCGAGCACCTCGGCGAGCCGCTCGTCGTGGCCGTCCTCGGGGACGGGGGCGGTCAGGTACTGCGCCTGCCCGCCGTCGCGATGGGAGGGCAACACCATGTCCCGGGCGACGGCGTTGGCCATGGCGGCTCCGTACTCCCGCCTCAGCAGGTGCAGACAGAGATCGAAGCCCGCGGCGGCTCCCGCGCCGGTGATGACGCGCCCTTCGTCGACGTAGAGGGCGTCGGGTTCGACCGTGACGTTCGGGTGGCGGCGGGCGAGCAGTTGGGCGAACCGCCAGTGGGTGGTGGCCCGCCGGCCGTCGAGCAGTCCGGCGGCGGCGAGCGCGAAAGCGCCGACGCAGTGGGCCGCGACCAGTGAGCCTCGTCCGTGCGCGGCCGACAGCGCATCGAGCACGGCCGGCGCGGGCGGTGTGCGGAAGCCGGCCCACGGCAGGGCGATCACCAGATCGGCGGAGGCGAGCTTGTCCAGGCCGTGCGTGATGGTGAGCGGCACGCCGAGGTCGGTGGGAACCGGCCCGGGCCGGTCCGTGCACAGGGCGAAGTCGAAGCCCGGCAGCGTCTCCCCGTGCGGACCGAAGACCTCGGAGACGATGCCGACGGCGAGCATGCCGACTCCGGGAGGGGTGTACGCGGCGACGGTCATGAAACGAGGCACCCGTGCAGTGTGGCAGTAATCCTGCGATCACCGGCACCTGTGCCACTCGTGAACGACCGTCCCGCCCGGAAGGATTGAGGCCATGACAGACGCACCGCTCGGCCGCAGCGCCGTGTACACGATCCTGACCACCGGATACGTCGGCTCCACCGGCCCCGGAGTCGCCGCCACCGTCTCCTACATATCCGACGCCGGCCGGCATGTGATCTTCGACCCGGGCATGGTGGCGAGTCCCGACCGAATCCTCGCTCCGCTCGCGGAGTTGGGGCTCGGCCCCGACGACATCACCGACGTGGTGCTCAGCCATCACCACCCGGACAACACCATGAACGTGGGCCTGTTCGGACGGGCCCGGGTGCACGACCACAAGGTGGAGTACCTGGGCGACCAGTGGAGAAACCGGGACGCCGAGGGCTACGAACTCACCCCGTCGCTACGGCTGATCCGTACTCCGGGCCACAGCGCCGAGGACATCACCCTGCTGGCGGGAACGGAGTCGGGCGTGGTCGCCTTCGCCGGTGACCTGTGGTGGCACGCGGAGGGTCCGGCGGACGACCCGGTGGCCCCCGACCGTGAAGTCCTGCGGGCCTCCCGGCTCCGGGTGCTGACCGCCGCGGACCTGATCGTGCCCGGCCACGGCGGCCCGTTCAGGGCCGACGACAACACGCCACGCTAGCCGCACCGGTCCGGTGCGGGCGGCGGACCCTCCCGGAGATCGCGGCTGTCGCTCGTCGAGGGACCGGGCATCGGCCGGCCCCCCGACGACACGGGACCTGCGTGGTCGCCCTGGCGGAGCCGGGTGGGTTCCGCCAGGGCGGGCCGGACGGTCACGGCCTCGTGCGCGTCCCGCGCCACGCCGCCACGGTGCCCTCGGGCCGGCCCCGGCGCTCTCCGGTCCGACGGTCGGCGGTCGTTCCGGCCGTCGGTGGCGAAGCGGGAGGCGGCGGATCGCCGGGTGCGGTGGGCGGGTGGAGGGGGTGGATCACCGGGTGTAGGTGGTCCGGTGTTCCTTCAGGGAGCCGCAGTTGGAGCCGGTCACCTGGACGTAGGTGTTGGCGATGCCGCCGCCCCAGTCGACGCAGTGGCCCTTGCCGATGACGTAGGACGGCCCTGCGTACGAGGTGTAGGACCCGTAGTCGTCGTCGCCTTCGTTGGTGTCGGGGACGTAGATCCAGGCGGACATGTCCACGGCGGTGCCGGGGTTGTTGCGGATGGTGACGACGCAGTTGTTGCCGTTGGTGGAGTTGTAGGCGAGGTAGACGGTGCCCAGTGAGCCGACGGGCGCGGAGTTCACGGTCTTGTAGCCGGTTCCGCAGACCTTCTGCGGGGTGGTGTTGGGTGCGGCGGAGGCGGGTGCCGCCAGGGCGGTGGTGGCCCCCACCGACAGAGCGGCCAGTGCGGCGGCGCCCAGTATGGAGTGAGTGAAGCGCATATTTCCCCCTTGAGTGCTTAGGAGTTGGTTGCTCCTGTCTTATGTGACGGGTGGAACCTTCGGATGGTTGTGCCGGAGTTACCCGTGTTTTCAGACATAACTGGCGGCGCGGTTGGCCGAGTTGGGACGCAACCATGGGGGCGTGAGCGATGCGCGGCAGGCTCGTGCCCCAACCGAGGCCCGCTGCGGATGGAGTAGCGCTCAGCGCAGCCGACGCGCCCGCAGCACCAGGTCGTCGGTATGGTGCGCGCCGGCGCCGCCGTCGGGCGCCACCCGTGGCCGCTGCTCGTCCACCTCCACCTCCCAGTCGTCGTCGAGCAGAGCGGTCACCATCGAGGGCCAGACGTAGTCAGCCGGGTCGAAGCCGCCCTCGTGCGCCTGCTGGGTGTCCATCCCCGCGTGGTGTACGAGCAGCAGCACGCCGCCGGGCGCGACGGCCGCGAGCAGCGCTCGCTCGGCCGCGGCCTCGGGGGTGCGCAGCAGGGCCGGGTACTGCGCGGAGACGAGGTCGAAGGAGGCCGGCGGGAGGGCGGCTTCCGTCAGTGCGGCGTGTACCCAGCGGACGGTGAGGCTGGCGTCCCGTGCGTGCCCGGTGGCCCGCTCCAGCGCCACGCCCGAGACCTCGACCGCGGTCACGTCCCAGCCGGTACGCGCGAGCCAGACGGCGTCCGCGCCCTCGCCGCAGCCGACGTCGAGCACCCGCCCGGGGGTGAGCCCGGCGACCTCGGCCACGAGCGCACCGTTGGGCCGGCCGCTCCACAGCTGCCGCCGGTCGGCGTATCGGTTGTCCCACTCCGCCCGCACCGCGGGATCTCCGGCGTATCCGTCGGCGGACAAAGGGGCGTCGGAGGCGGGCGGTCCCGCTGAGATGTCGTCGGTCACGGGCCCACCGTCGCCCACCGGGTCCCGGTCACGCCACTGTTGTTGCCGGTCCGGCAAAACGGCGTCCGGTCCTTCAGCGGCGGGCGGGTCGCAGACGCTCGATGCGGTCCAGGTCGCCCGCGAGCAGGTCGCGGTGGCTGATGGTGAAGTCTCCGTTGGGCAGGGCCTGCCCGCGGCCGTAGTGCCGGCCCGCGACGGCGGTGGGGAGGAAGTCACGCAGGCTGTGGCGCATGTCCCCGGGGTACACGACGGGTGCGCCCCAGCCGGAGGGGGCTCGGTCGGTGGAGAACAGAACCCAGTGGTCGACCGGCACGGCGGCGTCGGGATCCGGCGCGGCGCCGGTGTGGCTGTCCAGGGCCGGCACGGTCAGCCGGTCGGGGTCGAGGGGCGAGTACCACAGCAGCAGGGGCTTGGCGCGTCGCGCGTCGGCGTTGCCGAAGCAGCACACGGCGATGGTGTGGTCGGGGAAGTGGTCCGCGTAGAAGCGCAGGAGGCCCGGGTCGAGGTCGGGGCGCCGGTGCGGCGGCACCTGCAATCGGGTCCCGCACCCAGCGCAGCGCGGCAGGGACCGCGGTGGGGTCGGCGGCCAGGAGCACCGTGTAGATGTCGTGCTCGAAGACCTGGACGGGCTGGGGTTCCGCGCCCATCCACGCGATGCCGTCGGTCGCCGCGGCCGCGGACTCGGCGGCGGCGACCATGCGGTGCAGGACGTCGCCGGTGCGTCCGGCCGAGAGGAACTGCCGGGGGGTGAGCTGTCCGGTGGGCAGGTGCAGCAGCATGGCGTTCGGGCCGTCCGTCAGGTTGACGGCGGTGTTCTGATAGCCCAGGACGTGGATGAGGCCGTGCACGGGGTGGTGCTGCCGTCCGCAGTACACGATCGTGCCGGAGAACACGGCCTCACCTGTCGAAATGCACATGACGGCAAGGTATCGCCCCTACCCGGCACATCTGACGGCCCTGTCCCATAACCTCGTGCGTGGGGACGTCGGACGCCCTGGATTCCCGGCCTGAGGAGGCGATGCTGGTGCCCGCTAGGGGAGTGCGTCTGCTCACCGGCGCCTTGATCGTGGCCTGCGTGCTGCTCGTGGGCCACAACGCACGCAGTGGTGCCCCCTCGGCCAGGTCGCTGCCCGTCGAAGCCGTCAGGGATGTCGTCCCGAACCGGGTCATGACGTGGAACATCTGCAACCCCTGCGAGGAAAGCAACGCCGACCGGGCGGCGGAGATCGCCACGTACGCACCCCAGGTCATCGGCCTGCAGGAGGCGTGCGTGCGGGACGTCGAGAGGATCCGGGACTATCTGGAGAGCCGCCACGGGCTCGTGTACCACGTCGAGTACGGCACGGTTCTTCGGAACTGGGGCCGTTGCGGGGGAGCGCTGTGGAGTCCGGGGGCCTACGGCCAGGCGATTCTCTCCGCGGCGCCGATGAGCGACCCGGTCACCGTGGAATATCCCGACGGCGGATCCGAGGACCGTGGGTACATGGCGGTCACCACCACTGTGGGCGGCCGGCAGTTGCGGGTCTTCAACACACACCTTGCCGAACGACGCCAGGAGGCGGTCCGAGCAGGTCAGACCGACGTGCTCGCCGCTGCCGTGGCCCGGCACAGGCGCGCGGTCGTTCTCGGCGACTTCAACGCCGTGCCGGACGCCCCCGAACTGGCCGGGATGTGGGAACTGGCCACGGATGCGGACCCCCGGTGCCGTCCCTCGCTCAACGGCGACTGCAAGACGACCACCGACTGGCAGAGCAAGTTCGACTACATCTTCCTGCGGGGTGTCGTCTCGCTCAAGCACGGTGTGCATCCGACCCCGCACTCGGACCACGATCTGGTGCAGGCCGACCTGGACACCACGTAAGTGGGCATGGCGGCCCGCTCGCTGGGTGCTCCCGTGAGCCGGCGCCCCCAAAAACACCTGCCCCCAGAACCCCCGTGCCTCCAGAACCACCGTGCCTTCAGAACCCCCGTGCCCCGAGAACCACCGTGGCAGGGACCGCCGTTGCGCGACACCGGTGAATTCGCCGTTGGCCGCCCGGTGCGGCAGGACGAGACTGCGTCGCCCTGACCATTCGACACGGAATTCACGGAGGCAACCGTGAGCATGTCCGTCCGGTTACCCCGGCGGTGGGCCACCGCCACCGCCCTCGGAGCGGTGCTCGTCACCACGCTCCTCGGCACGTCTGCCGCCCAGGCCGGTCCCGTCCAAGGCGATCCCGTCCAAGCCGGTCCTGCCCGGGCCGAGGCCGCGAACCCCACCGTCACCGTCCCGCCGGCCGGCAGCCGCGGCTTCCCCTTCCTGGCGGCGGCGGAGGACCTCGGCTCGTTCGGCTACACCGAGAGCGAGTACTTCATCGCGGGCACGGCCACCTCGTACTCCAAGTCGGGGCTGTGGGGCTCCGACGGCCGCTGGAACGTACGCGCGTCCGGCCGGGCCGCCTACAAGAGCCGCCTTCTCGTCCGCCGGCCCGTCGACGCGGCGAGGTTCAACGGCACCGTCGTCGTGGAGTGGCTCAACGTCAGCGGGCAGCTCGAACTCTCCCCGGACTACTGGTTCGAGCGGGACGAGCTGCTGCGCGAGGGATACGCCTGGGTCGGTGTCTCGGCCCAGGCGGTCGGCGTCAACGGCGGTCTCGGTGAGATCAAGGGGCTGAAGGGCTGGGATCCGGCCCGGTACGGCAGCCTGGTCCACCCCGGTGACGCCTTCGCCTACGACATCTTCAGCCAGGCGGGGCAGGCACTGCGCACCCCCGACGGGCCCGATCCGCTCGGCGGCCTCACGATCAAAACGCTGCTCGGCGACGGCGAATCGCAGTCGGCCGGTCTCATGACGACGTACGCCAACGCCGTCCAGCCCGTCTCCGGCGTCTACGACGGCTTCATGGTGCACAGCAACAGCGCCCTCGCCGCGCCCATCAGCGGCGACCTGGGCGACATCCTGCTGATGCCGTACCCGTCGCGGTTCCGTACCGACCTGTCCGTACCGACGTTCGTCGTGCTGACGGAGACCGATGTGCCGGGGGCGTCCGCGGCACGGCAGCCCGACACCGACCGCCTCGTCCGCTGGGAGGTGGCCGGCACCGCCCATGGCGATCAATGGGCCTACGACCTCGGCGGGCCGACCGTGACCAGGTCCGCGGGTACCGCCGCACCGCAGCCCGACTGCGCCGCCGGATCGGCCCCGTACAACGACGGCCCCGGCCACTACGCGATGAACGCGGCGCTGCACCACCTGACCCGCTGGGCGCAGGGCGGCCCCCGGCCCGCGAGCGGGCCACAGCTCAACGCCGACCTGCGCGACCCCGCCACCGGCCTGGCCGTCGGTGGCATCCGGCTCCCCGACGTGGCGGTGCCCACCCGGACGCTCACCGGAGCCCGGGACACCGGCGGCAGCGGAGTCTTCTGCGGTCTCTACGGCGCCAGGGACCCGTGGAACGGCGACACCGACCCGTGGGACCGGCATGACGCGGCCGACCCGTCCGACCCGGCGTTCCCGCCCCGCGCAGAACCGGTGCTCAGCCGGCTGTACCCGACGCACGAGGACTATGTGAGCAAGGTGCGGGCGGCCGCGCAGGCCTCCGCGACCGCCGGATACCTCCTGCCGCAGGACGCGACCACGGTCGTCACCGCCGCCGAGCAGTCGGACATCGGCGGCTGACACCCGGTCAACTGCCCTCTGCCGCGGCTATCTCCTCGTCGACCGCCGCGGCAGGACATGACGCGGCGCCGAGCCGATCGGGCCCTCGCCACCTCCTCCCGGAGGCTGCCGCGCGGGCCTCGGTTCGGCGCTGCCGACGAGGGCGGGACGACATGACCGGGTGACCTCGCCGGGCGTCCGGCCGTACGGGTTCTTGATCATCGCCCGGGCGTGCGGGCCGAGGGGCAGGGGTAGGAGAAGCTCCGAGGGTGGAGGAGCACTGATGAGTGAACGCGAGGACCGCGAGTGGTCGGCGATGACGCCGGCGGACTTCGACCGGGACGTCCCGCTGCGTCTGAACGTGGGGACGGGACCCACCCCTGTGCCGGCCGAACCCGACGAGTACGGCACAGTTCCCCTCTTCGGCAAGGAACCGCCCGCCCGGCAACCGCTCCGGCGCACAGCGGGCCGGACCGGCCCCATGGAGCAGGACGAACTGTTCTGACCCGGTCCGGACGGCGGGCACGAACGGTGCGGCACCCGCCGAAGTTGGCCGGGAAGGGACTGCGTGCGGACGCGGGGAGGGCCGTCGAGGCGCGCCTGTGCCCTCGCACAGCCCCGCCGTGGCCCCGCTGTGCCACCGCCTCCTGCCTGCCCCGTCCGCTGTACGCGACCCCGGCCGGCTGATGGCATGACCGCCATGTCTCCCGCATCCCCTCCACCGCCAGGCCCGTACGCACCGAACGGCCCGCACGGCCTGTACACACCGAACGGCCTGGACAGCCCGCACGACCGGTACGGGCCGAACGGCGGCCCCTGCGCGCTGAACGGCCTGTACGCGCCGAAAGCCCCGACCGCCGGGACGACTTCGTACCCGGCGCCGAGGCCGGAGGGCCGGGCATGAGCAACGGTGACGGACACTCGTTCGCCGTCGTGGTCTTCCTCGTCTTCGTCGCGGTGTCCCTGCTGATGTGCGGGCTGGCGGCGGCCGACCTGGACGACCCCGAGCACTTCTACGCGGGTGGCAGCGCCGCGTTCGGCCCGGCCGGCAGCGGACTCGCCATCGCCGGCGACTACATCTCCGCGGCCACCCTGCTCAGCACGACGGGCTCGGTCGCCCTCGACGGCGCCGACGGCATGCTCTTCGCCTGCGCCACCGTCGTCTCGCTCTACCTGGTCTTGCGGATCCTGGCCGAACCCCTGCGCCACGGCGGCGTGTTCACTCTGGGGGACTTCTTCGCCGACCGGCTCGGCGACCTCTCCGTGCGCCGCGCGCTCGGCGTCGCCACCCTCGTCGTCCTCACCCCGCTGCTGCTGGTGCAGCTCTCCACCGCGGGCCACATCATGGTGGCCATGTTCGGCCTCCCGGGGGGCGCCCTCACCGGCTGCACCGTCGCCGCCGGGACGCTGATGGTCTGTTACTCCGCCTTCGGCGGGATGCGCGGCATCGGTTACGTACAGGTCCTCAAGGTCGGTGTCGTGCTGACCGCGATGCTGCTGGTGGCCGGGCTCGTCCTGGCCCGGTACGGATGGTCACCGGCGGGTCTCTTCGACGCCGCCCGGGACCGCTCCGAGGCGGGCGCCGACTACGCGTACCCCGGACTCCACTTCGGCCACTCCCTCGCCGGCCGCCTCGACCTGATCAGCTTCGAGACCACCCTCCTGCTCGGCGCCGCGTGTCTCCCGCACCTCACCATGCGGCTGCACCCCCTGCGCGACGCCCGTACCGCTCGCCGTGCCGTCGGCTGGGCGGTGGGCCCCGTCACGGTGGTGTGCGCCGCGGTGGTGGTGGCCGGACTCGGCGCCTGCGCGCTGATCGGCCGGGATCTGCTGCGGGCCGCCGACCCCGGGGGAGCGACCGCGCTGCTCATGCTCACGGGCGCGCTCGACCCGGTCGCCGGGGGAGTCCGGCACAGCATGCTGTTCGCCACCGTCGCCTGCGCCGTCTTCGTGACCACGCTCGCGGCCGTCGCCGGTATCACCCTGGCGGCCGCCTCCAGTCTCGTCCGCGACTTCGGCGGCCGGCCCGTCCACGGAACCGCGCGCCGCTCGCCCGGCGGCGAGATCCGCCGGGCCCGGATCGGCATCGTCCTGGTCGGGGCGGCCGCCGTCCTGCTGGCCGTGATCGTCGAGGACCGCGGCCGACTGACACTGATCTCGCTGTCGTTCACCGTCGCCGCCTCGGTGCTCGCCCCGGTCCTGCTGTACGCGCTCTTCCTGCCCGGCCACACCGCCACCGGGGCGCGCTGGACCGTCTACGGGACCCTGCCGCTGATCGCGCTGCTCATGGCGGGATCCCCCGCCGTCTCGGGCACGCCCATCGCGCTCTTCCCCGACCACGACTTCCACTGGTTCCCGCTCCAGACCCCGGGGCTGATCACCATCCCCGTGGGCTTCCTGCTCGGTCTCATCGGCCGCGACCGCCCCGAGGCCTCGGGGGAACCCTGGCACCACGGGACGGGCACCCTGCGTCGGGACGCACGCAGTCCCGATGCCGCGGGACGCTCCTGAGCGGGTCTCCGTACGACGCGGAGCGCCTGGTGGAGGAGAAGCGGGAAAACCGCTCGTGTGACGAGATGGGTTTGGGGGCGTTCGGGTGGTTCGTCTCCGGTGCCGCAACCGTCGACCGGGCAGGCCGCCTCCTGGACACCAAGTGAACGCCGAATGCTGGAGGTTGTATGCAGGAGTGGCAGTACTCACCGACCGCCGTGACGGTGCCCGAGCTGATCCTGGACCCCTACCGCTGCGGATTCGACGCGCAGACGACTCTGAGCGGGGCGGACTCCGCAGAGCAGTGGGGGGACGAGGACTGGCGTGTGCCGCCGCAGGCGCGGCCGGTCGAGGAGGAGGCACCGTGGCCTGCTCCCGACCCGGGTCGGCGACTGCCCCTGGTGATGGCCCCGGCCGACCGGCGCCGCCTGGAACTGCACGCGGCACTCACCCGGGCGGGAGTCGCGCCCGTGCCGGGCGACCTGCATGCCGTGGAAGCGCTGAGCGCCCTCGACGACACCGTCAACGAGGCCGTCCGGCGCTGGATCGCCGCCCACTGAGCCAGTGAGCCTTGCCGTGGTGCGGGCGTGCGAGAGGGGGCGACCGGCCCCGGGCGCCGCGGGCGTCGTCGACGCCGACCATGACGCCGACCACGACGCCTGACAGCACCAGCGGCCCAGAAGGCCCGTCAACTCGTGCCGACGAGGCGGGGGGGGGAAGGCCGGGGCCCAGGGTGGGGGTCCAGGGGGTCCAGGGGGGGCAGGGGGGGGAGCCCGGGAGATCCAGGGGGGCAGGGAGGGGATCGCCTCGGGACAAATGGGTGTTGACCCCGATGGTGCCGACCCCCACCGGCGCGTGATCGTGGAGGAGGCCCGGAACACCGGGTGGCGTCGAGACGGGCCGATCGCGGCCGTCGGCGCGTCCGTCCGCCTGTCACCACCCGCGAAGGAGAACCGCCCATCCTCTCCCGTGCCGAGCGACGAGTCCGACTCCGCCTCCCCGGAAGGGAGGTGACGCATGGGACACGCTGACGCCCTGCTGGCCATGGGCGGCGCCTTCCTCGCCGCGGCCTTCCTCGCCCGTCTCGGCAACCGCATCGGGCTGCCGACCATCCCCCTGTTCACCCTCGCCGGCATGCTGCTCGGACCGCACACCCCGGGCTTCGTCCTGGTCGAGGACGCCCACGACTTCGAGATGCTGTCGGCACTCGGCCTGGTGCTGCTGCTGTTCTACCTCGGTCTGGAGTTCCACCTCGACGACCTGAAGACCGGCGGCAGACGCCTGGCCCTGGCCGGGGGAAGCTATCTGCTGCTGAACGTCGGCGCCGGACTCGGCTTCGGCCTCGCGCTGGGCTGGGGCACGCGGGAGGCGCTCGTCCTCGCGGGCGTCCTCGGGATATCCTCCTCCGCCATCGTCACCAAGATCCTCATCGACCTGGGGCGTCTCGGCCGTCCGGAGACCCGTCTGATCCTGGGCGTCATCGTGGTGGAGGACGTCTTCCTCGCCCTGTACCTCGCGGCGCTCCAGCCCGTCATCGGTGGCGCGCACGGCGCCGCCGAGGTGCTGCTCCAGGTGTCGAAGGCGTTCGGGTTCCTGCTGGTCCTGGCCGCCACCGCCCGCTGGGGCACGCGGCTCATCGGCCGGCTCATCCATGTCCGCGACGACGAACTCCTCGTCATCAGTTTTCTGGGTGCCGCCGTACTCGTCGCCGGAGTCTCCGAGCTTCTCGGCGTCGCGGACGCCATCGGGGCGTTCATGGTCGGTCTG
Source organism: Streptomyces sp. Root1310 (assembly GCF_001426425.1). Taxonomy (NCBI): domain Bacteria; kingdom Bacillati; phylum Actinomycetota; class Actinomycetes; order Kitasatosporales; family Streptomycetaceae; genus Streptomyces; species Streptomyces sp. Root1310. The sequence goes on from NZ_LMEQ01000030.1 coordinate 73,299, forward strand.
ATCCTCGCCCAGACCCCGTCGGCCGCCAGGATCCGCCGCCTGGTGCATCCCCTGCGGGACGCCTTCGCCGCGATCTTCTTCTTCGCGTTCGGACTGGCCATCGACCCCGGTGACTTCGCGGCCGTCCTCGCCCCGGTCGTCCTCGCGGCCGCCCTGACCCTGTGCATGAACGTGGCGGCGGGCCTGATCGTGGCCCGCCTCTACGGCTACGGTCCCGAACCCGCCGCGAACATCGCCGCCACGCTCCTGGCCCGCGGCGAGTTCGCGCTGATCCTCGCCGCCATGGCCGCGAGCGCGGGACTCGACGACCGGCTCGCCCCCTTCATCGCCGGGTACGTCCTCGTGCTGGCCGTGCTCGGTCCCGTGGCCGCGGGGCGCGCGCACCTCCTCGTACGCCTGGTGACCCGAGGCCGGGCTCGACCGCAGCACCACTGAGACCGGACGGGGGCGAGGGGTGTTCCCGGCGATCCCGCACGCCGAGGACGAGCCGATCCCGCACGCCGAGGACGAAAATGCCGGACGCGGGGCAGGTCGGCGCACGGCCCCGGTCACGGGCGCGGGCCGTCGTCGTGTCCCGAGCCGACCCGCCCGGACTCGCCTCGCGGTGTCAGCCCGCGACGTGGATGCCGGGGCGGCGGGCGGGGTCGGGCTGGTGCCGGCGGATGATCTCGCGGGTGACGGGGGCGGTGTCGCCGCGGCCGAGGAGGAAGTAGCGGAACATGTGGGTCAGGGGGCTGCCTTCGGCCCAGGCGAAGTAGCAGTGCGGCTGGACGCCGGTGGTGTCGTGCAGGGTGAGAAGGATCGCGGCGATGGCGTTCGGCGCGGCGGGGGCTTCGGCTCGCAGGATGCGATGTCCGTCGATCTCGACGCCGTGGACGGTGAGGGTTTCGCTGAAGTCGGAGGGGTCGACGACGTCGATCTCCAGGAACAGGATGTCGGCGAGGCCGGGCACGGGGTTGGTGGCCCGCTGCTCGCGTTCCTTGTCGGCGTACTCGGCGCCGTCTCCGGCCTGGCGGCGGTTGGTGATGATGTTGATGGCGTTGTCGTGGGCGAGGGTGTCGGCGATGAACCGGCGGGCGGCCTCGTCGAACACGATCTTGTCCGCGCGCAGTTCGGTGGTGCGTGAGATGCGGGAGATCAGCGAGATGGTGATGATGCCGACGATGAACATCGCGGAGATGGTGATGCCGTCGGGCTTGTCGATGATGTTGGCCCCCAGCGCGTAGAGCAGCACCGCGGTGAGCGCGGCGAATCCCACGGACAGGGCGCGTTGGCGGCGACGCAGTGCGGAGACGGTGACGGCGAAGGCACCGGAGACCATCATGGCGAGGATGCCGGTGGCGTAGGCCCCGGCCTGGGCGTCGATGTCGGCGTCGAAGGCGATGGTGATGATGACGCACAGGGCTGTGTAGACGAGTACGACGGGGCGTACCGCGCGGCCCCATTCGGGGGCCATGCCGTAGGCGGGAAGATAGCGCGGGACGATGTTGACCAGTCCGGCCATGGCGGAGGCGCCCGCGAACCAGAGGATCAGGATGGTGCTGATGTCGTAGGCGGTGCCGAAGGCTTCACCGACGTGTTCGTGGGCCAGCCAGGCCAGGGCCCGGCCGTTGGCCGCCCCGCCCGCCTCGAACTCCTTGTGCGGGATGAGGACGGTGGTCACGAGACTGGCGGCGAGCAGGTAGACACTCATGACGAGTGCGGCCGTCGTGAGCAGTCTGCGGGCGTTGCGGACGCGGGACTTCAGCCGCTGCTCGGTGCTCTCGCCCTCGGCGGTGATGAGCGGCATCATGCTCACCCCGGTCTCGAATCCGGACAGGCCCAGCACCAGCAGCGGGAAGGCCAGCAGCGCGGGCTCGGCCAGGTCGCCGAATCCGCGGCCTCGGGTGAGTGCGCCGGTCCAGGCCGAGAAGGCGTCCGGGCTGGTGAACACATCCACCAGGCCGACGCCGATGGTCACCGCGTTGAGCGCGAGGAAGACGGCGACCAGGGGGATGGCCACGCTCACCGCTTCGCTGAACCCGAGCAGGAAGACCCCGCCGAGGAGCACGAGGAGCGCCACGGTGATGACGACCTCATGTCCTTGCAGAGCATGCGGCGCGTAGGAGCTCTCCACCAGATGCACGGAGGCGTCGGCCGCGGACAGGGTGATCGTGATGATCCACGAGGTCACCACGAACCCGAGCAGGACCAGGACGAACAGTTTGCCCCGCCAGAACGGCAGCAGGTCTTCGAGCATCGCCACCGATCCGGCCCCGTGCGGACTCTCGCCGGCCACCCGCCGGTACATCGGCAGCATGCCCACCAGGGTGAGCAACACGAGCAGAAGAGTGGCCAGCGGTGAGACCGCACCGGCCGCGAGGGCGGCGATGGCCGGTACGTAGGCCAGGCTGGAGAAGTAGTCGACGCCGGTCAGGCACATCACCTTCCACCAGGCGTGGGACTCGCCGGAGCCCGCCTCCGCCGCGGGATTGACCGCCTGCACCCGGTGGCGCAGCAACCACCGCGCCAGAGCGCCGCCTTGACGCTCCGGTGCGGCGGAACCCTCCACCACGTCCACCGCGGCCAGCTCGTTCACGTCGGTCATATCCCCCCACACCCTTCGACCCGCTCGGCGGGCAGAGCTCCACAGTCCGCAACGATCACCGAGTATGCGGCCTCCAGGCGCCTTCCCCCTACCGGGACGGCAGCCTGCGGAAAGCGCGCATCCCCGCCCTTCTGCCCCGTCACTCGTGGGGTGTGCGTGCTGACCTCGGAGGAATTCGCCCGCGTGCGCCGACCGACGGCCGTCGGCCTACTCCTGCTCGTCGCGGTGGCGTCCGACCGCGGGAGTCGGCTCTGTCGTTGCCCGTCGTATGGCGCGGCGCTGGGCGGCCGTCGTGGCGCCCCAGATCCCGTCGTCCTCGCCGTGTTCGAGTGCCCAGTCGCGGCAGGCGACGAGTACGGCGCAGCGGCGGCATACCGCTCGGGCCAGCGAGGCTTCCGTGCCGGGGGCCGCGAGGTCCGAGAGCGGGAAGAAGATCTCGGGGTCTTCGCCGACGCACGCGGCCTGATCGCGCCAGTCGGTGGTTGCCGGGTGTTCGCAGCATGAGCCGGTCATGGTGCACCTCTCAGGGCTGCCCGAGGGCAGGGCGAGCGACGGCCGCGGCACACGCCTGTGCCGCGGCTCCGGCAGAGGTTCCGAGCATCTTAGGCTTATATGTCTGCTTTGTGGTAGGGGTCGGCGATGCGGGATCACACCGGCCGGTGTGATCGTCGAGTGTGGCGCCACCCGGCCGGCGGTGGCCGGCCAGGCTCCCACGGCGGGCACCGCGCGCGAGACGGGCGATGCGTCCGCCCGGCCCGTGGTGGCCGTGGCCGGCCGGCTGCGGGACATCACTGACACAGGGAACCGTGCCGCCGTCGAAATCGACATCTTTGATGTCGCGTTGGTGTCGCCGTGCTCGACCTCCGGTCGTTCACGCGCTCCCCGAGGGAGGCCGTCCATGGGTTCGGCGCTGCTGGCTGTCGTGGGAGGACTGCTCCTGCCCGTCGCCGTCCTCATGCTGATCGTCGGCAGACGGTGGCTCTGGGGCCCTGAGGCGCTGGAATGGCCCTGGCGCCTCCTCTACCTGTCGGTCCTCGCCGTGCTCTTCCTGGTGATCGGCCTGGCGCTGTGGACCGATTCCGGTTGTGGCGCCGACTGCGAACCGGTGGTGACGCCCGTGTTCCCCTGAGGCCCGGTGCTTTCGGCCCGCGAGACGTGACCTGCACGGTCTCGGCTCGTGGACGCAGGACGATTCGTGGACGGAGCACGAGAGGGGCTGCGGGGGTCGCGCGGGCGCAGGCGATCCCCGGCAGGGAAGGCGTCGGTGCCGCTCGGACTCCCGGCGGATTCCCCACGGATTCCCGCGCCCTCCCGCGCGGAACGGCCGGGCGGTTCCCGCTCGAAATGCCCCGTGTAATCCCTGGTGAAGAGGGTCACCGCGCCTGCTAGTGTTCGGCGTCCTGTCGCACACTCGTGCGCGCACACCACACCACTCGTCGCATCATTCCCGTGGGGGGAACCTGTCATGACCCAGTCAGCTCCGCCGCCTTCCGAGGGCAACCCGTTCGCCCAGCCGCCGGCCGCACCGGGCGCCCCGCAGCCCGCCGCACCGCAGCCCGCCGAGGGCAACCCCTATGCCCAGCAGCCCGGTGGCGCCCCGCCTTCCTCCGCCCCGTTCGCGCCCCCTGCCGCTCCGGCCCGCAACAACCTCGCCCTGGGCCTGGTCGTCGCCGTCGTCGTGGCCCTGGCCACCGCCGGTGTCTACGGCGGGATCGTCGGCGCGACCGAGTACGAGATCGGCTACGCCGCCGTCGGCGTCGGCTTCCTCATCGGCTTCGCGGCGGGCAAGATCGGTGGCACCAACCCGGTCCTGCCCGTGGTCAGTGCCCTGCTGTCGCTGGGCGCGGTCTACCTCGGCCAGCTCATCGGCATCGCGATGATCGGCGCCGACGAGCTCGACGTCTCCGCGACCTCGCTGTTCACCGAGCACTTCGACCTGCTGACCGAGGGCTGGAGCGAGACGGCCGACGCGATGACCTTCCTGTTCCTCGCCATCGGCGCGTTCGCCGCGTTCTCCGGCGCCAAGAAGGCCGCCGTCTCGTAACGCGCGTGTGGCGGGTCCGCGTGACACGCGACCCGCGCATGAGCCCGCGCAGCGCGTGACTCCCGAGGACGCGCCGGTGGTCCACCGACGGCACCGACCGGGCCGGCCCCTGGGCGCCGGACCGGCACGGGTGCCGCGGCCGGGCGGCGAGCGCGGATCACGCGCGCCGGGGGGCGGGGACGAGCCCGCCCGCCAGCTGGCCCAACGGTGTTCCGCACGCCCACAGTTGAAGACGGGGACCGTCGATCAGATACGTGTGGGGCTCGCGTGCGGCCCACACCTCGTCCCGGTGGGTGAACGTCCCCCGGTGCACGACGAGCCGCAGCGGGGGCCCGGCCTGCCCCCGACCCCGTAATCGCGCCCGGCAGGAACAGGCCGACTCCTCGTCGGGCAGCGGCTCGGCCACGGGACGGAACGCCACGTCGAGCAGTCGTCCGCGGCCGTCGCGGGCGGCGAGATGGTGGGTGTCGTGCCGAGGGGGCGGGAGCACCCGCCAGCCGTCCCGACGGAGCATCCGGGCCACGGCGAGCACCAGCTCCGGCATGTCCAGCTCGGCCAGCTCCCGGGCGCTGTAGTACCCGCCCCGGCGCCGGGCGGGCCGCCTGGACAGACGGCGCACCACGGCGGCGACCACCGCCGACGGCGCGAGCAGCAGCGCGCAGGCCGGACCGCCGAACTCGCGGTAGACCAGAGCGATTCCGCCGAGGGCGGCGCCCACGAGGACGACCGTGGCGGTGAGGGCGGGCAGCACCTCGCGCAGCCTTGGTCCGTAGCGGCCCGACGCGCGCAGTTCGCGCACGGTCCGCCGACGCCGGGCCCGCGCCGAATCGCCGCTCCGCTCCCGCTCCCGCCTGCGTGCCATCAGGGCCGGCCCCCCCACCCCATACACAACGATGCGTACGGGGTGGTTACCCGGCCGGGTCGGGGATCGCGCCCGGATGCCACTTTTCCGCCATGTCCTTGGCCGAAGAGTGCTCAACGGGCCGTTGTCAGTGGTGGGTGACAAGCTGCTGGTCATGGACGAGGTTGAGTTCTTGCGGGGCCGGGTCTACGGCGCCGACCACGACGACGCGGGACCCCGCCCGGACCGCGCCTACGCGCAACTCGTGGGCGGCCCGCTGGACGGCCTGCTGCTGGACGTCACGGACCGGACCCGGCACGAGCTGCGCGAGGTGGCGCTGATCACGGAGATAGGCCGTTACGGGCCCGGCGGCCGCGCCCTGTACGGGCGACGCACCGGCGACGACCGCCGTCTCGACTGGCTGGGCGACGCGCCGGGCGCCCCCTGACGAGCCCGCGTCCCGCGGCGGGGTCACTTCAGATACGGCCCGTCGGCGCCGATCTTCCCGGGGCCGTTCAGTACGTACACCCGCAGGTTGCCCTTGCCCGGGGCGGCCACCGTCAGGGTGCCGTTCGAGACGCTCTGCACGTCACCCGTGACGGCGTCCCTGTAGGTGCCGTTCGGGATGCCGGTGAAGCTCGCCCCGCCGGTGACCGTCACCACTGCGAAACTGTCCGTGCCGCCGCTGGTGTAGCGGCGTTTGAAGGCCATTCCGCCGCTGATCCCGTCGGTCGAGTACTGGCCCGACTGCAGTGCCGGGACCGCCCGGCGGATCTGGTTCAGCCGCTGGAGGTGCTTGACCAATGGCTGGGCCAGGGTGGTGGCGACCGTGCCGCTCGCACTCGCGACCGTGCCGAAGTCCGAGGCCGTGACGGAGCCGGCCAGGTGGTCGCCGAAGTAGGCGCGCCCGGTGGACGCCAGCGGGCAGCTCGGCCCGCAGTCGATCTGCTTGCCCTTCTGGAACTCGATCTCCGAGCCGTAGTACAGCGTCGGGATGCCGCGGAAGGTCCACATGAGCGCCATGTTCTCGGCCCAGGCGTCGGTGCCGCCGCTGTAGCGCGTGCTCGACTTGTTCGGCCCGTAGTCGTGGCTGTCCACGTAGACCACGTTGTAGGTGGCGTCGTTGACGCTGTCGTCGGAGTCCTTGCCGTTGCCGAAGGCGTTCTGCGCGTCCCCGAAGTTCATGTGCATGCGCATGTCGATGATGTTCATGCCGGAGAACTGGCTGCGGTCGGGCGTGTGGTAGGCGTTGCCGCTCAGGAAGGCGTTGGTCGACGTCGGCTGGTTCCCGGTGCCGAGGTTGTTCTCGTAGGTGAACTGTTCGAGGGCCGCCGTCTCGTCGTCCCCGCTGTACTCCTTGCGCTCCTTCCAGGTGAAGAACTGCGCGGAGTGGTTCACGGAGCCGCGGTTCCACTTGTCGTTGACGAACGCGCCGACCTCGCCGAAGACGAAGAAGTTGGCGGCCGCCTCCGTGCCGAACTTCTGGCTGACCCGGTCGTGGATGGCGGGCAGGAAACGGCGGTTCCAGGTGACGCGCGGGATGTGGACGGCCGTGTCGATCCGGAAGCCGTCGACACCCATGTCGATGTACTTGTCGTAGGCGCCGATCAGGTAGTTCTGCACGGGCGTCGACTCGGTGTCGAAGTCGGCCAGGTCCTCGTGCAGCCAGCAGGACCGGGAGTCCTCGCCCTCCCAGTTGCCGATCCAGCACTGGTGGTAGTAGGCCTTCGGGAACATGCCCGAAGTGGGGCTGGGCCACTGGCAGTTGTAGAGGGTGTAGCCCTCGGCGCTCTTGCCGCCGGTGGGCTTGCCCCAGTTCAGACAGGTGTTGCCGGTCGGTTCGGCGGTCGACCACAGGTCGCCGTTGTAGTAGGACTTCCCGGACTTGGGCTCCACGGTCAGGCCGTCGTACTCGAAGCCCTCGGCCTTCTCGTCGTAGTACCAGCTCCACTGGGAGTCGCGGACGCCGTACACGGTCGGCGTGAACAGGCCCTTGGCCCCCCAGCGTGAGCTGTGGTTGTAGACGACGTCCTGGTAGATCTTCATGCCCTTGGCGTGGGCGGCGTTGATCAGGTCCTGGTAGGAGGCACCGGCCGACTCCAGGCGCGGGTCGACCTTGTAGAAGTCGTAGCCGTGATAGCCGTGGTAGTCGTAGTCCGACCGGTTCAGGACCACCGGGGTGATCCAGACCGCCGAGAAGCCGAGTGCCTTGATGTAGTCGAGCTTCTCGACCAGGCCCTTGAAGTCCCCGCGGAACATGGGGTCGTCGTTCGCCGAGTTCCCGGACTTTACGTGCTGGCTGCCGCCGCGGTCGTTCGCGGTGTCGCCGTCGTAGAAGCGGGCGGTGAGCACGAAGTAGATGGGGTCCTTGCGCGGGTCGGTGCCCAGCGGGGTGCCGGCCGCCGGGGCCGGCGCGCGCTCACCGGTCGTCGCGGTCGCCGCGGCGGAGGCGGGCGAGGTGTTCCCGGCCGCGTCGACGGCCTTCACGGTATAGGTGTACGTGGTCTTCTCCTCGAGCCCCGTGTCGGAGAAGACCGTCGAGCCGGCATCGGTGACCACCGTGCCCAAGGTGCCTCCGGTGCGCGTGACCTGGTATTTCGTCACCCCCTTGTTGTCGGTGGCCGCGTCCCAGCCCACCACCACCGAGGTGTCGGTGGCGCTCGCCGTGACCCTTGCCGGGGCGGTCGGCGGCTCCGTGTCGGGTGCCTCGGCCGCGCAGGGGTCCGCAGCGCCGGAGGTGACCGTCCGGTCCTTCACGGTCGTGGTGCCGAGCGGGATCGTGTAGTCCGCGCTGTTGTTGTTGTCCCAGACGCCGTTGCCGTTGTTGAAGGCGGCCTTGAGCGACGTCGCCGTACCGATGGCCAGGGTCTTCTTCCACCAGCCCGTGCAGGCGGTCTCCATGCCGGCACCGGGGGCCGTCGTCCAGGAGCCGCCGGTGGGCGCGTAGTGGATGTTGGCGGTGGTCCATCCGGAGGTGGCGGTCGAGTAGTAGACGGTGGCCTCGTTGCCGCTGCCCGTGTCGGTGCCGGCGCACGGATCGCTGTGGGCGATCACTCCGTCCTTGACGGCCACGGCGCCGGTGCCCAGTGCGTAGTTGCCGCCGCCGTTGTTGTCCCAGGTGCCGCTGCCGTTGTTGAAGGTGGCCTGGAGCCCGGCGGCCGAGCCGAGGTCGACGGTCTGCTTCACCCAGTCGGCGCAGGCTGCCTCCATGCGTACGCCGGGGACCGTGGTCCAGGTGCCGCCGTCGGGGGCGTAGTGCAGATAGGTGGCGGACCAGTTCTTCGTCTTCGTGTAGGAGAAGACGGTCGCCGTGTTGGAGGCGGCCGCCGTGGTGCGCAAGGGGGCGGGATCGGGTTCGGACGGGCCCGCGAGCACTGCGAACAGCCCGGCCGCGGCCATGGCGGCGGCGAGCGGACGGGGTGGTCCGTGTCTGCGGGACGTTGTCGGTGCGCGCCTCATGGCCTCTCCCGGTACGGGCAGCGGATGGAGGGAGTCGCCTTGAAAGAGCAACCGGCAACTTCCTGAAAGGAGTTGCGCACGGAAGTTACAGGGGCATGACACCTCCGTAAAGGGATCGCGCGGTGCGGGAGAAGGGGTGGTGCACCTGCCCCGGGGCAAACGGAGCGATGGCTTCCCGCCCGGGAGGGTGATCAAATGTGCGAATGTCCACAGGATTCACGCCCGCCTCCCGGGCGGCGACCGCCGCGCCGACGGTCCGTCACGGCTGGCACAAGCTGCTTATCGGCCTTTTTCTGCTGGGGCGTCTCGCGCGTGTCCCGGCGGCCCTGGACGCCACGACGGGGGCGACCCCTTCGGGCTGGTGGCATGTGGTGTGGGAGGTGCTCGCCCTGGTGCTGGCCGCCTTCGCGGTGAGTGAGTGGGAGATCCTCCGGGCGGCGTCCTGGCGGATGTCCGTGACGCAGTGGATCTGCATGGTCGTCTTCCATGTCGGCCTGCTCGGTTTCCTGGCCTCTCAGGTGCTCCAACTGTTCTAGTTCCCGGCCCGTGTGACGGCGGGTCAGTGGCAGTGGGGCCGTTTGTTCGATCGCACGAACATGGCTTCGATGGGTTACTTCTGTCGCCGAGCCTTGATAGGAAACTTTCCTGTCAGTCGCAGTGCAGCGTCACCCCACCCCCCACTCCTCACCTGGAGCCACTGTGGTGCACATATCCCGGCCGGTCGACGGCCCCACCTCCACCTCCCGCCGCCTCTTCCTCGCCCTCACCGGCGCCCTGGTCGCCGCCCCGCTTCTCGACGCCCGCCGGGCGACCGCGGCCACCGCGGCAACCGCGGCGAAGAGCCTCGACGACCCGGCGAAGAAGGAGATCGCCATGAAGCTGGTGTCGAGCGCGGAGAACTCCTCGCTCGACTGGAAGGCCCAGTACCGGTACATCGAGGACATCGGCGACGGCCGGGGCTACACCGCCGGCATCATCGGGTTCTGCTCCGGCACCGGCGACATGCTCGACCTCGTACAGCTCTACAGCGACCGCAGGCCCGGCAACGTCCTGGCCAAGTACCTGCCCGCCCTGCGCGAGGTCGACGGCACCGACTCGCATTCCGGTCTCGACCCGAACTACCCGAAGGACTGGCGCAAGGCCGCCCAGGACACGGCCTTCCAGCAGGCCCAGAACGACGAGCGCGACCGCGTCTACTTCAACCCCGCCGTCCGGCAGGGCAAGACGGACGGCCTGCGGGCCCTCGGCCAGTTCGCCTACTACGACGCCATCGTCATGCACGGCGACGGAACCGACCCCACCAGCTTCCGCAACATCCGCAAGCGGGCGCTGACGAAGGCGAAGCCGCCGGCCCAGGGCGGCGACGAGACGGCATATCTGCACGCCTTCCTCGACGCCCGGGTCTGGGCCATGAAGCAGGAGGAGGCGCACAGCGACACCAGCCGGGTCGACACCGCCCAGCGCGTCTTCCTGCGCAACGGCAACCTCGACCTCGACCCGCCCCTGGACTGGAAGGTCTACGGCGACAGCTACCACATCGGCTGACCGCCTCCGCGTGATCCCGGCTGGACGCGGCGCGCCAGTCTGCGGCCCCACGCCTGCCCCGGTACCTCGACGTACCGGTGGGTCAGTGCGCACAGCGGCAGCAGTACGGCGAGAAACGCCGCCTCCAGCGCGGGAGCGTCCTGCCGCCACCGGCCGACCGTGCCGTCGGTCACCGTCAGCAGCACCGGATGGACCAGGTACACCGAATAGCTGATCGCTCCCAGCCCGGTCAGCGATCTCGGGACGCGACGGTGGCGCGCCGCCAGTCCGGCGCCGAAGGTGAGCGCGGCCATCAGGAACGCCAGGATCCAGCCGCGCCGGGTGAAGTGCGCGCCGTCGCCGTGTCCGTACGCGCTCCCCACGGCGCAGACGAGCACCACGGCCGTCGTGCCGGCCACGCGCCACCGGCCGCCCCCGCCGTTCGCGGCCCGGTGGACCGCGGTGCCCAGGAACATCACGGCGAGAATCACCAGCCCCTCCCACATCGCGACCGTGCCGTTGAAAGCGACCAGGACGAGCGCCGACACCCCGCCCAGTACGCCGCCCGCCACACGCAGCACGGGTGCCCCGGCGCTCGCACAGCAGACGGCGAGCACCAGGGCGGCCGCGGCGAGTGCGACCAGCGGGCCGGTGCCGACGGCGCCGGAGAGCGCGGAGACCGGCAGCGAGCCCCCCACCGCCGCGCTCACGGCGGCGAGCGCGGCGAGGACGCAGGCGACCGCCGCCGGACGACGGTGCAGACGGACCGTGAAGAGCGCCACGGTCAGCAGATAGAAGGCCATCTCGTAGGAGAGGGTCCACAGGACCAGAAGGAGACTCGGCGTCCCCAGCAGCTCCTGGAGCAGGGTGACATGGGCGACGGCGACCGTGGTGAGGCCCTGCCGGCCCAGACCGGCGCGCGACTCGGCGACGCCCAGGAGGTCGAGCACGAGCACCGCCGTGACGGCGGCCGCCCACAGCGGATACATGCGGAACACCCGTCCGATCCAGAACGACCGGACGCACCCCCGGCGCTCCAGTGACGCGGGGACGATGTACCCGCTCACCAGGAAGAACAGCATGACGCCGTACCGTCCGATGTTGAACTGCGGCACCAGCTCCCGCCGGAACTCCGCCAGGAACGCGTACGACGAATGGTCGAGGACCACGGCGAGGGCCGCGACGGCGCGCAACGCGTCGAGCCAGCACAACCGCGCCGCGGAGCGGGTGGTGGGTGACGACGTGGCTACCGAGGGTGACTTGTCCGGGCGTGGAGGAACCAAGGGCGGGGGTTGCATGGGTGGACCGAACTCCGTGCGGGTGAGAGGTTCTTAGGGCGGGGGCGGGCTCTAGCTAGTGCTGCGACCGGAAAGATTCACCGGCTCGCGACGCCCGGCACGGCACCTCGCGGCGTTGTCGCACCACCCGAGTACATCCGGTACGCGGGTGGTGCTCCGCCTTGCGATGCACCGCACCGGACGCCGCGAGCTTTCCGGTAGACCTTTCCGGCCACAGCACTAGTCGTCCGGAAGGGTGACCTTCAAGGGAACGCAGGGCTCGGCCTGGCTCCTGGTGGAGTACAACTCGACCGCCCGGGGCCGGGACATGCCCTCCATGTTCTCGAAGGTCAGTACGTTGCCCCGGCGCAGGGTGAAGTCCCAGCCGGCCTTGATCGGGACGACGGGGGCACGGTCGCCGTTCCCGTCGACGGCCCAGGCCGAGAACGGGGTGAAGCTGCGCTCGCAGACATAGCCCGGGGCCAGCACGTCGATGGTCACCTCGATGCCCCACGGACGCACCCTCGTCGCGAGTTCGCGCTGGGCCGCCACACCGATCGTCCGGTCCTTCACGGTCAGCGTGACCGTGCCGTCCCCATGGCGCTCCACCGCGTACGCCGTGGAGTAGGCCGAGGAACCGGGCACCACCGCCGCGCCGAACCAGGCCACCGCGCAGGCCACCGCGACGACGGCGATCCGGGGCGGGGTGAACAGCCGACGCACGGCCGCCCGCGCCCCGCCGCCACCGGGTCCGGCCGTGGCGGGACCGGTCCGGCGGACCCCTGCCTCGCGCAGCTCGATCTCCCTCTTGAGCTCGTCCAGGAGCCGGTCCTCGAACGTCCGCCTCGTGCTCATGCTTCCCCCCTCGCGATGTACAGCAGCGGTGTGTCCGGTGTCGTGGCCGCCGCGGAACCCGTGTGGGTGGCCGGGGGCGTCTCCGCGGCCTGGGCCTCCGCCTCCCGCCGCAGCGCCTTGCGCGCCCTGTGCAGTCGTACGCGGGCGGTGACCTGGCGTACCCCCAGTGCGGCCGCCGCCTCCGTGACCGTGAGCTGGTCCACCGCGATCAGCTCCATGACGGCCCGCTCGCCCTCGGGAAGCCGCGCCAGCGCGGCCAGGGCGCGCCGCCCCGGGCTCTCCGCGTCGAGTCTGTCCTCGATACGGACGATGTCGTCGGCCTCCAGCAGCCGCCGCCCGGAGAACCGCAGGTCGCGTTCCGTCTCCCGGGCGACCCGGCGCCGCTCCGACGACACCACGTTGCGGGCGATGCCGAACAGCCAGGCCGTCTCGCTGCCGAGGTCCGGCCGGTAGGAGTCCGCGGAACGCAGGACGGCGAGGAAGATCTCGGCCGTCAGGTCGGCCGCGGTGTGCGGGTCGTCGACGCGCCGCGCCACGAACCGCATCACCGCGTCCAGGTGGCGGCGGTAGAACTCCTCGAAGAGCCGCGGGTCACGTACCGCCGCGGCGGGCCCACCCCGTAACCGTTCCGCGTCGTCCACAGGCGTCTCCTTCTCGGGATTCCTTCAAAGGCGCTACACCCGTTCTTGGAACGAGGTGCGAAAAGCGTTACAGAAAGAACCCGGACCCGGCTCGGAGGCGGAGGGTCCGGGCGAAGACGTGGCAGTGTTGCGCCCGCAACCGATCACTCGGTACATGACAGAAGCGATTTCTGCGACACCTGCCGGGCGCGGTACGCGCAGGAAGGGGGAGCTCTCGGACATGGTGGCCCTGGGGGGACTGGCGGCCCTGCTGGCGAGCCCGCTCTGGTGCGTGGCCGTCCTCGTCAAGCTCGTCTCCGTCGCGCTGCCGGGGCGGCGGCCGGACCGGGCCGTGCACCTTCTGCGCTGGTCGGCCGGGATGGCGGTCGCGGCGGCCGTCGGCTGCTACCTGCTGTCGAGCGGAGCGGTGGCGTTCGCCGAGCACGAGTCCCGGTCGGGCGCCGACTCGTCCCCCGCGCCCGCCTGCCGGGGGGACGAGGTCCCGCGGGAGACCCGCCTGCACCTCGTGAGCCACCGGGCCTCCTACTTCCCGCCCGCCTTCGACTGCGTACTCGACGACGGGACCACCTACGGGAGCAGCGGCGTCTACGGCACGCTGAACACGTGTGTCGTCGTCTTCGCGGGCGGCGCCGGTGCCCTCGCGGCGGCGGCCGGGTTCGCGGCGGCCCGCCGGGACCGGGACCGGGCGGGGGCCGTACCGCGTGCGGACGGTGACCCGGCCGCGTCTGCGGGTGACACCTCGGACGACGAGCTGCACGGTGACCGAGTGAGTGGTGAGGCTGGGGCGTAGGGGGTGGGTTCGCGGGTAGTCGCGCCGATATGAACGGGGTACTGAAGGCGGTCCGGATGGAACCTGTCCCGCCCGACCAGGGTTCTTCCGCCCCCGGCGGGAACCCTGCCGAGACGACGGTGGCACTGGACGGCAAGGACGGCTGTATCGCCCGGGCGCGTCGCCTCACGGGCGACTTCCTGCGGCGCGTGCAGAGCCGGGACGGCCTCGCCGTGTCGGACCGCGCCATGGATCTGTCCCAGCTCGTGGTGAGCGAACTGGTCACGAACGCGCTCAGATACGCGCCCGGTCCGGTCCTGCTCCAGCTGCGCATCGCCGGGGCCGCGGTGGAGATCGTCGTCTGGGACAGCGATCCGGTGCCGCCGGTTCCCCAGGCGCCTGATCCGACGCGGGTGGGGCAGCACGGGCTGGAGATCGTGAGGGCGGTGGCCCAGGACTTCGTCGTGGCGCGGGAGCCGGTCGGCAAGCGGATCGTCGCCCGGCTCGGTCTGTCGGGCTGACGCGGGCCGGGGCCGGCCGGAGCAGACCGGCTCGGTCGAATCCGACGGACGGACGGACGGACGGATGGATGGACGGACGGACGGCCTGCGCCGCGCCCGGTCCGTGTGCGTGACGCGGCGGTGGCCGGTACGTCGCGGCTGCGCGTACCGGCCACCGCCGGGTGACTCGTGTCAGGGCCTGGGACTCAGGGCCACAGACTCAGGGCTGCAGAGGAAGAGTGGCGCAGTTGGACATGACCGGTTTGCCGTTGAGCCGGTCGTTCAGCCAGGAGATCGCGTCGCCCTGGTCGGCGAGCAACGGTGTGAAGTGGTTGATCAGGGACCGGCCGAGGCCGGGCAGGATCACGGGTTTGTAGGTGACGTCGGCGCCCTTGGCGCACCATGCGACGGCCAGGGCGCGCGCCTGTGCGTGCGGCACCAGGTCGTCGGCGGTGCCGGTCGCCACCCGGACCGGCGACGCGGGCTTCAGGGTGCCGATGCGCTGGTCGGCCAGGAACGCCTTGAGGGCCGGCTCGGACTGGACGATGTCGCTGAGTGAGCGCCCGTCCGTGGTCCAGTCGGTGCTGCTGGCCGAGTTGTAGGAGAGGAGCGCGTCGCCCACGCACATCGTCGACAGGTCCTTGAGCGCGGCGCGGCCGGCCGTGTTCAGGTGCGCTTCGGCGATCGGTACGAGAGCGGGATCGGACTCCAGGAAGCCGTTCACCGACCATCCCAGCGCGCCGGCCAGGTCGCTGCCGTCGATGGCCTTGGTGACGGCGACCAGGTCGGCGGGCGGAGCCCCGGTGTAGGTCCCGGCGAGGGTGACGTCGGGCGCGTACGAGGGCTGGAGTTCGGCGGCGGCGGCCGTGGCCCCGCCGCCCTGGCTGTAGCCGAACAGCGCGACCCGGGAGCCGGACGTCAGCGACGTGGCGTCGAGGGAACGGACGGCGCGGACGGCGTCCAGGACGGCGTGGGCCTCGTCGACCCGGTTGACGTAGGTGTGCAGCCGGTCGGTCGCGCCCAGCCCCGTGTAGTCCGTGACCACGACGGCGATGCCCCGGGCGAGGAGACGGTAGATCGCCAGGTCCTCGTAACCGACCGACAGGGTCTGGCCGTTGACGACGAGCGGGTGTTCGAGACCCAGGGAGGCGGCGCACTGGTCGCCCTGGCCCATCGTGCCGGGCGCCACGACGACCAGGGGCCGTGGTCCGCTGCCCGTCCAGCGGGCCGTGGGTTCGATGTACGCGCCGGTGACGGCCATGGGGCGGCCGGCCGAGTCCGTGGACTTGTACATGAGGCGGGTCGCCGTGCCGGGCAGCGGTCCGTCGACACCCGGCAGGCTCAACGCCAGCGGGAGCGGTTCGGACCGGATCAGGGCGCCGTCGGCGGCCGGAAGGGCGGCGGGCGGGTTGTAGAACGTGGGGATGGTGACGCCGCGCGAGACCACGGCGTCCGACTGCGTGGTCGCGTCGGCTGGTACGGCGGTGACGCCCAGGCAGGCGGCAGCGGTGACGGCTGCGGCCAGCAGGCGGGTGGGGGCGGGCATGGCGGACCTCCGGTGAGGGGGAGGCCGAGCCTTCGTCTGCGGCTCGGGTGGCGGACGGGCCGGTGGGGTGCGGACCGTGACGACCGAGCGGTACGGGCCCCGGTCGTCCACCGTTGCCACGTACCGCTCTTAGACGAACTGTCAGGACCGTAGCGAGAGCAGGGTTACCTCGGGTAGCGGTCGGTAGGTTACGTTTCAGTAATATGACTGCCGAGTAGCAAGTTCGAAGCCGTCGCCCCGCCGATCACTCGCATCACAACGAGCGACCACAAGCGGCCCCTTCGCGGCAATCTCGGACAAAACAAGACCTCCGGCTCGCCTGTCGCTAGCGTCCCGAGCCATGAACACCGACCGCACACGCGGCGCGCAGCTCGGCGACCACGCCTCCCGTGACGACGCCTTCGTGCCACCCCAGCCCGGCACCCACCACTCCTCGACGCAGACGGCGACCGCGAGCGGCAGCGCCAGGATCACGCAGAAGAACACCCAGATGAAGTTCTCGATCCCGGTGATCGGACCCCTGCTCACCATGGCGTACGCCCATCCGCTGATCGCCGGGCTCACCGCCGTGGCGGTGGTCGGGGGAGGAGGCGCGGCGGTCACGGCGGCTCTGCCCGACGCGACGTCCTCGCCCTCGACCGCGCTGGTGCGCGGCTTCGTCATGGAGCAGTCGGACGGTCAGAAAGCCCCCACGGGTTACGACTTCACCTCCACGCCGCCCGTGGTCGCCGACGCCGGTACGGACGCTCTCTACGTGCAGGGCGGCTTCCTGATGTCCACCAACGGCAGGCTGGCCTCGTGGGGTTCGTCCGAGGTGCCCACGGCGGAGGGCTGCCGCAAGGCCGTCTCCGAGGACCCGGTGCGGAAGACGTCCGTCTCCGTCGGCTACGCGATGTGCTATCTCGACCGCAACGGCGATCCCGGCTACATCACCGTCACCGCCTCCGACACCGCCTCCGTCACCGTCGACACCGCCCACCTGCGCTGACCCCACCGCCGTCAACAGGCCTTCGACACCGGTGTGGTTGACTACGCTCGTGCTGCACGAGTCGGTCTTCCGCACCACGGACCTGCCAGTGGGCGACCGGTTCGATGCGTGGGCGGAGCGCATGGGCCGCACCCACGCGCCCATGCGGCTCAGCAGCGACCGCCACGCGGACTACCGCGGCTCCCAACGCGTGATAGCGCTGGGCGACGTCATCGTGTGGCCGGCCACCTTCGACCAACTGGTCTTCCGCCGTACGCCGAAACTCATCCGCGAGTCCGACCCCGAGACGTACCACCTGTCCCTCCTGCTGAAGGGCGAGGGGGCGGCCGACTGGGGCAGACAGCAGGCGGCCTACCGGATGAACGACTTCCACATCAACTCCTCCTCGCGGTCCTGGGAGGTGCTCACCGGCGCCGAGCCCGTCACCGTCCTCGGCGTCGAGGTGCCGCGCGCCCTGGTGGCCGTGCCCGAACGCCGGGCCGACCAGGTCCCGGGGAGCCTCCTGTCGGGCCGCGAGGGGATCGGCGCGCTGCTCTCGCAGTTCCTGCGCCAACTGGTCGCGGACACCTCCTCGTACCAGCCCTCGGACGCACCCCGGCTGGGCACGGTCGTCACCGACCTGGTCACGGCCCTCTTCGCGCACACCGCGGACGCCGACCTCCGGCTCCCGCCGGAGACCCGTGACCGCACCCTCGTCCTTCACGTCAAGACGTTCATCCACCGGCACCTGGACGACCCGGACCTGACCCCCGCC
The DNA here is from genome assembly GCF_001426425.1 of Streptomyces sp. Root1310. Lineage (NCBI taxonomy): Bacteria > Bacillati > Actinomycetota > Actinomycetes > Kitasatosporales > Streptomycetaceae > Streptomyces > Streptomyces sp. Root1310. The sequence goes on from NZ_LMEQ01000030.1 coordinate 91,084, forward strand.
GGAATCGCCGCCGCACACCACGTCTCCCGCAGCCGTCTGTACCGCCTCTTCCAGGCCGAAGGCCTCACCGTGGCCTCCTACATCCGCGACCAGCGGCTGGAGCATGCCCGCCGCGACCTCGCCGACCCCCGGCTGCGCGCCCTGCCCATCCGCGCCGTGGCCGCCCGCTGGGGCTACCCCCGGGCCGCCGAGTTCACCCGGGCCTTCCGCACCGCCTACGGGCTCCCGCCCAGCGAACTGCGCGAACAGGCGCTGGGACAGGCGTAGGACGGCTCGCTTCCCGGGATCCCCGCGCCGGCCTCCCGGCGCCTGCCGGCCTCCCGCCGCTTGTCGGCCTTCCCCGGTACCACCGGTGGACGCTCCGCCAAGCAGTTGTGGACTGTCCGCCAACGACACACCACCCGTCCCTCCCGCATCCTGGTGATCACCGCGGCACACCGCCGCGACAACGGGGGCCGTGCCAGGACGACGGGGGAGTCCTGGCACGGCACGGACCCGCCCGCCCACGCACACCGCCCGCACGGCCCACGAACGGGCCGTGGACGGGCCACGGATGATCGAGTGGTGACGGTCCGGCCACGGGCGTACCGTCTAACGGTGGACCCGACAGCGGACGCCTCCGTCCGCTGACCTCTCCCAGGGCCCGCTCCCGAGCGGGCGACACGTCATGAGCAGCCTCCCTCAGCCGACCTCAGCAACCGGTACCACCGCCCGACAGGGTGGCGGGGGCAACGCGATGGCGCTGTTGGTGATCGCGTCGTGCCAGTTGATGGTGGTGCTCGACATCACCATCGTGAACATCGCGCTGCCGGACATCCAGCGCTCCCTGGACTTCTCCACCACCAGCCTGGCCTGGGTGGTCAACGCCTACACCCTCACCTTCGGCGGCCTGCTGCTGCTCGGCGGCCGGGTCGGCGACATCCTGGGCAGACGGAGGGTGTTCATCTTCGGAGTGCTGCTCTTCGTCCTCGCCTCCCTGCTCGGCGGACTCGCCCAGAACGAGGCCCAACTCCTCGCCGCGCGCGCCCTCCAGGGCGTCGGTGGCGCCATCGCGTCCCCGACCGCCCTGTCCCTGGTCAGCACGACGTTCCCGGAAGGACCCGAGCGCAACCGGGCGTTCGGGGTCTTCGCCGCGGTCTCGGCGGGCGGTGGCGCGATCGGCCTGCTCGCGGGCGGCATCCTCGTCGAGTGGCTGAACTGGCGGTGGGTGCTGTTCGTCAACGTTCCCATCGGACTGCTCATAGCCCTCGCCACACCCCGCTTCATCAAGGAATCCGAACGCCACCCCGGCCACTTCGACGTCGCCGGCGCGCTGACCTCCACCGTGGGCATGGTGTTGCTGGTGTACGGCTTCATCAGAGCCGCGCAGGAAGGGTGGCGGGACACGCTCACGATCGCCTCGTTCGTCGCGGCCGTCGTGGTCCTCGCGGTGTTCATCCTGATCGAGCGGCGCTCCCGGCAGCCGATCACACCCCTGCACATGTTCGCCGACCGCAACAGGGCGGGCACCTACGGCATCATGCTGTGCCTCGCCGCCGCGATCTTCGGCATGTTCTTCTTCCTCACGCTCTTCGTGCAGAACGTGCTCGGCTTCAGCCCGCTCGCGGCCGGGTTCGCCTTCCTGCCGGTCAGCGCGGTCATCGCGGTCGGCGCCGGCCTCGCCTCACGGTTCCTGCCGACGTACGGCCCCAAGCCGTTCATGGTGGTGGGCGCGATCCTCGCGGCCGGAGGCCTGTCCTGGCTGACCCTGACCGACGTCCACTCCACGTACGCGGGCAGTGTCCTCGGCCCGATGCTCGTCTTCAGCCTGGGCATGGGCATGGAGTTCGTCTCGCTCACACTGATGGCGCTCTCCGACGTGTCCCCCCTGGAGACCGGTGCGGCCTCCGGGCTGCTCAACGCCACCCAGCAGGTGGGCGGTTCGCTGGGCCTGTCCATCCTGGTCACGATGTACGGCACGGCCAGCCGCAACGAGGCGGACAAGCAGGTCCCCGACTTCCTGGCCCAGGCGACCCCCGCCGAACGCCTGAACTTCCGGCGGACCGGCCAACTCCCCGCCCCCTGGTCCCACGAGGTCCTCACGGCCGGTGTCTCGGCCGCCTTCGTCATGGCGGCGATCTTCACGGTCCTCGCCGCTCTGATCGCGATCATCGTGATCCAGGTCCGCCCCTCGGACCTGGAGCGCCTCAAGGGCGGCACGGTTCCGGGCGGTGTATGAGCCGTGACCCATCGTCAGGCGCGGTGCGGAGGACGGATCGGTCTCCGGGGTGTCCGCGTGGACGCCGACGCGGTGAGTCCCGAGCGCATGACCGGGCGACCTGCTCGACCCGGCCCGGCGGATGCTGCCGGACACCCCGCCGGCCGGACCGGAACACGGTGAGCGGTCGATCGCCGATCCCGTTCAGGGGACCTCGCCGTCCATGTCGCGCGACCGTACGGGTTTGCCTTCGCGGTGAGCGGCAACGCGATGTCCATGAGTGAACCGAACAGGAAGACGAGTGAACAGTCCGCAGCCGAGCGGGTGACCGCGTCCAAGGCCCGGCGCACCGCGGACAAGGCGACCGCTCCGGCGGCCCGGGCCGCGAAGAGCGCCGCGACGAAGACGGACGACGCCGCGTCGGCCACCAGGTCCGGAGTCCAGCGCTCGGCCGAGGCGACGACCGGTGCCGTGCAGAGCGCGGCGCACAGTGCCTCACGCGGTGTCGAGGCGGGCCGTCAGGCGATCGTCGCGACGTCGGGCCAGGTCGCCGCGACGGCCAAGACGGCGTGGACGGTCATCGCGCACCGGAAGCTGATCGCCGCCGGAGTGGGCGCCGGCCTCTCCGCGCTGACCGCGGCCTCGTACGCCGTGGGCCGGCGCTCCGGCCGCTCCCCGCAGGGCCCTCTCACCCGGCTCACCGGCGGTCGGATCTGACCCTTTCGGATCGCGGTCAGGAGATCGGCCCCCGGCGGGAACCCGCCGGGGGCCGGGTCGTGCCCGGCCCGAGCGCCCACCGGCGGCGGACCTGCGGCGGGACACAAGTCGGCTCCATACGGGGCCGCGTCGACGTCGCGCCCGACGTCGCGCCGGTGTCGCTGCCACGGTTCAGGAGCATCGCAGCGGGAGGCGTCGCGTTCCCGGAGACCTTCGATATGACGCGTGACACCCTGCGGCTGCCTCGGGTGGGGCATGGGCGATGATGATGGGAATGGACGCTCGTTTCCTCGGTATCCCTGATCTGGTCGAGACTCCGTCCGTGGCGGTCGTGGTCGACGTCATGCGCGCTTACACCGTGGCCGCCTGGGCCTTCGCCCAGGGCGCGGAAAAGATCGTTCTCGCCGGGTCACTGGACGAGGCCCTGGCGCTCAAGGCCCGCCACCCGGATTGGGTGGCACTCAAAGACGGTCCGCCCGCGCCCGGGTTCGACGCCGTCAACTCCCCGGGCCTGCTGCGGTCCGTCGACCTCGGTGGACGGACCGTCGTGCAGAAGACCACGGCAGGGACGGTCGGCGCCCTGGCGGTCAAGGAAGCGTCGCTGGTGCTGTGCGCCGGGTTCGTGGTGGCGGAGGCGACGGCTCGGCTCCTGCGGACCCGCGGGAGCGCCCGTGTCACGTTCGTGGTCACCGGCGAGGACGGGCGGGCCGACGAAGATCTGGCCTGTGCTCAGTACATCGCCGCGCGGGTCACCGAGGCCGAGACGGACGCTGCCGGTTTCCTCCGCCGTGCTGCCGAGTCGCGCGCCGCCGCCGAACTGGCGGAGGGGGTGCGCCAAGGAGTCCATCCCGACGACGTCGCGCTCTGCCTCGAGGTCGACCGGTTCCCCTTCGCCATGGTGGCGACTTCGGAAGGCTCCCTCATGGTCCTCCGCCCCCACGCCTGGTGAGCGGTCAGGGACGGGGGTAGACGCCGCACGACGTGACCGGCTTGCCGTTCGCGTCGTCGAGGCAGACCCCGGCGTACGAGCCGCCGCCGACGACATCGGCGGGCAGGGTCGCGGGCACCGAGGTCACCGTGTTGCAGTGCGTGCTGCTGCTCCGGGGACCCAGCGGGTTGGCATAGGCGTCGAACACGCTGTACCAAGCCCTGCGGCAGCCCACGGACTTCAGCGTCCCCGTGAAGGCCACCGACCGGTTGTACCAGGTCAGGGTGCCCGAGATGTAACTGCCGGCGCCGTCGGCCACGTAGACCGGGGTGGTGGGGTAGGCGGCGGCCGTGGCCGGAGCCGCCGCGACCGGCGTCGCGGTCAGTGCCGCGGACAGGACCAGGCCCGCCGCGGTGAAGAGGGTGGGAGCGGATCGGCGCAACACGACGTAGGTCTCCTTGCGTGCAGAATTCGCGGGACGACGCCACAAGGCTGCCCGCAGCCCTCGCCGTGAACCCTGGTGCAGCGCGGCGCGGTCCCGGACGGCACGCCGCCCCTCTCCCGTCACCGGGCGACTGCTCTCAGCCGTCCTTGTACACCGTGAAGTAGTTCCTGGAGGGGAACTCGAGCCTGAACACCATGCCGTACTCGCGGCGCAGGGTCGTGACGCCGGTGGAGGCCGGCTCACGCAGGCACCGCTGGACGGGCGGAACGCCGGGGGCGCACGCCCGTGGTTCCTCGACCAGTTGACGCGTTCCCTGCTGCCGGACCTGGTCCCAGTCGAGCGTGGCCGTACCCGCGCTGAACAGCTGGTGCGGCTCACCGGTGCCCGGCCCCTGCGGGTCGCCTGTGGTGCCCCGGTAGTAGTCGACGACCTTGGTCGCGTAGTCGAAGTCGTGGCCGAAGGGAATCGGGGAGGTCTCGGGGTCGCCCGCGGCGAGGATGCCGTCGATCGTGTCCGGCACCTGGTGCGGGTCGGCGCCGAAGTAGGCGGTCACGTACATCGTGCAGCGGATCTTGTACCGGTCGTCCCCGTCCTGGAAGAACCACTCCTTCGCCTGTCCGCCCGCGCACGAGTCGTCCACGGTGACCAGTCCGAGGGTGAGCGCGGTGTGGACGTCCCAGTGGTCGACGGTCGTCCGGATCTCCTGCTCCACCTGCTCGCGGGCCCTGACCGCCTCGGCGCCGCCGGCGAGTTCGCGGACGGTTCTCGGGCTGGTGGCCCCGTCCTGCGAACAGGCGGTCACCGCAAGCAGCGCCATGCCGACCGTGCCCAGCAGGGCTCTGGTGTGCCGTCGATTCCCCACCACTGTCGCTCCCTCCTTTCCGTCTCCACGGCCACTGTGGACGCAGGGAGCGTGAGGTCGCATGAGTACGCGTACTCAGCGCGGACCGGGGCCCGTCGGGTGCGCCGGTGCCGCGTACGGCTGGTGGGAGGGAGGCACGTCCGCGGGTCCGGCCCCGGTGCCGGCGTGTGCTCCGACGCGCGCGCACGCCGCCCGCGACGGCGCCGCGGTGGTCACCGTCTCGGGCCCGCGACGGCGTAGGCCGCGGTGCCGGCGACCGCGAGGACCAGGGCCGTCCAGGTGCCGGCCGCCGTGCCGGGCGGCAGCAGCATCCAGCTCGCCACCCGCATCGGCGCGCTCGCCGGGGGCGGGGCGAAGAACGAGAACGACAGCCAGGCGAACGGCGGCGTCCAGGCGTACCGGCCGCCCGAGAGCGCCGCGCCCAGGGCCGCCAGCCCCATCAGGCCCGCGCTGTCGCGGAGGACGAACGCGGTGGTGGCCCGGTCCTCGCCCATGGCCTGCGTGGCCAGCACAATTGTGCCGATGACCGCCCCGCAGAGCAGCACATGTGCCGCCCTGCGGGGCACCCAGCGGATCGCGGCGGTCCGGTCCAGTGCGGGGTCCTGCCCGCCGAGCCCGACCGAGGCCGCCATCGCCCCCGTGGCGAGGACGAGCACGGGCAGCCGCGGATCACCGGGCCCCCCGCCGCCGTCCCGGGCGAGCGACCACACCGCCAGCGCGCCGACCAGCACCGCCGCGAGCGACGCGGGTACCTGGCGCGAGCGCGCGTACAAGGTCAGCCATCTCATCGGGACGCTCCGCCGCTCAACGCGTCGAAGGCGTCGCCCTCGCAGGAGAACGCGGCGGCGCGCATCGCGTCGATCCGCGCGAGCTGTTCGGCCCGGGGCAGCGCCCTGAGTTCCTTCCACACCGGGCGGGTCTCGGCGTCGACCTCGCGGCGCAGCCTCGCCGGCAAGGTGCCGGGCAGCGGCCCGAGGTCCCCGAGGACCCAGCCCACCGCGACGGTCTGCGCGTACTCGTCGTTGCCGAAGCCGCTCCAGCCGACGGGGGAGCACCCCGGCACCATGCCTTTGGCGATCAGGGCCCGGGTCAGCTCCTCGCCCTTCGCGGCGGCGATGATGTCGTCGTCGAAGTCGAAGAGCACGCTCCCGCGGGACCACTGCGGCGTGGAGCCCTCCGGCTGCCGGCCGGCGTTCTCCCGGACGTCGACCGGCGCGCGGCTGCCCAGGGCGGCGCGCAGCAGGCGCAGCGCCTCTTCACCAGGGCCCGCGAGGTCGGCGAGCCGCGCCTGCTGTGTCCTCGTCACGCATACCGGGCCGTCGCACACCAGCTCGGCGGCGTCCTCGTCGACGACGTACATCCGGTGCGGGTCGGAGGGCAGGACGAACAGGGCGAGCGCCGCGCCCGCCAGGACGGGTGTCAGGGCGGCCAGCCGGGCACGCGGCGTCGCGGCGACCAGCAGCGCGAAGCCGGTCGCGGCCATGGCGAGCAGCCAGATCGTCTGCCCGACGTGCACGGCGGCGGAGAGGGTGACGAGTGCGTCGTGTGCTTCCTGGACCGCCGGGGACAGCAGGGAGACCCGGTTCGGCTCCGTGCCCGGGATCCCGCTCGTCGTGGTCGTCTCCGTGCGGCCCCACGACATCTGCATGAGCGCCGTGAACACGAAGGCGCCCATGGCCAGCGCGGGGGGCGTGAGCACGGACGGCAGGGCCCGCGCGGCCCCCATGCCCAGCAGGGCCCCCGCGACGAGCGAGAGTGCCCCCACCAGCGAGATCGGCAGCCACCCGAGGTGCGTGTACTCGGTGTGGGCGACCACCTGGACCGCGCCCACGAGGACGAGGAGCGCGAAGGCGGAGGCCAGCGTGAGCGCCGTCGGGCCCGCCAGCGCGGCCGCGCGGTGCCGGGCGGGCCGCGGCGTGCTCGTCAGCAGCTCGGACATCTTCGAGCGGTGGTCGCGCAGGCCCTGCAGCGCCCCGAGCCCCACGGCGAGCGGCCACAGGTAGAACAGCAGGCCGCGGGTCCACAGGGCCATCGACGTCCACTGGGCCGTCCACGCCGTGGTCCCCGTCCACCACGCTCCGGGAATCAGGTACAGGAACGCCAGTGCCGGTACCAGGATCACGGCGCCGGCCCACGGGGCGACGGAACGTCTCGACTCGATACGCAGTACGCGGACGTTCACCAGGTGCCCCTTGCCTGCGCGGGGTTGAGCAGCAGTGCCGAGTAGCCGCGCTCCAGCGGGCTGTCACCCGCGTCCTCGGGGCCGCCCACGGAGGCCAGTTCGTCCGGAGGGCCCTGGAAGACCAGCCGGCCCTCGTCGAAGAGCACCACATTCGTACAGGCGGCGGCGACGTCCTCCACCAGGTGGGTCGAGACGACCACGCAGGTGTCCGTGCCCAACTCCTGGAGCAGTTCGCGAAAGCGCAGCCGCTGCACCGGGTCCAGGCCCACGGTCGGCTCGTCCAGCAGCAGGATCGTCGGGTCGTTGACGATCGCCTGGGCGATGCCGACCCTGCGCACCATGCCGCCCGACAGGGCCTTCATCTTCTCGTCGGCGCGGTCGGCCAGACCCACCCGTTCCACCGCGCGCTGCACGGCGGCCGGGATGTCCGCCTTGGGCACCTCCTTCAGCCACGCCATGTACTCGACGAACTCGCGCACGGTGAAGCGCTTGTAGTAGCCGAACTCCTGCGGAAGGTAACCGATCCGGCGGCGCAGCGCACGGTGCTCACCCCTGCCGCCCGCGGACTCGCCGAGCATCTCCAGGGTGCCCTCGGTGGGGCGCAGTACGGTGGCCAGTGTCCGGATGAGGGTGGTCTTGCCCGCGCCGTTGGGGCCGAGAAGGCCGTGTACGCCGGTGCCCAGCGACAGGTCGAGGCCGTTGACAGCCATCCGTCTCCTGCCGACCCTGACCTTCAGCCCGGTCGCCCGGATCTCCCAGGCGTAGGCCGTCGGTGCGAGGTCGGCCGCACTCACCGCGGATGTCATGTGGTGTTCCTTCCGGATCGTCATCGATGGGCCCCCAGTACGCTGTACGCCCCTCTGCGGGCGATCACGACACCGGTACCGAGTGCGAGGATCAGCCCCCACGCGGGCAGACCCCCCGTCTGCAGGGCGAAGGCCGTACGGCTGGTGGCCAGGGTCGGCGCCACGACCACCGCGGCCCACACGGCGGTCAGCGCGACGGCGGCGCGGGTCACCCCGATGACACCGCCGAGCGCCAGCGTCGTCGTCGTGAAGGCCAGACAGGGCAGCAGCCACTGAGCCACCATCACCCCCGTCACCCAGCCGCCCACCAGCAACGCGGGGACGACCACGGCGAGCACGGACGCGGTGCGTCGCAGCACCAGATAGAGCCCGGCCCTGGGCACCGAGGCCGTCAGTTCGTACGCAGGGTCCAGGCCGCGCGACCAGGACGCGGCGACGCCGAGCACGGGCAGCACCGGCGCGAGCAGCAGCACCGGCGACACCTCGCCGTATCCGGTGCCGGCCAGGTCGAGCAGCAGGGCCAGCAGCGTCACGCCCACGACCATGGCCAGCCACGGCACCATCGTCGGCGTCATCCATCTCGACAGCGGCGCCGACCACCGCCGGCCGCGCGGCATCGTGGCGGTGACCGCCAACCGGGGCTGGAGGCCGGACCATACGGTGTCGACGAGCGCCGCCACGGCGGGGACCTCGGCCTCGACGGTGGCGGACAGCCGGTCCCGGCACCCCCGGCACGTCTCCAGATGGGCCTCCACGGCCCACACCTCGTCGGCGGTGAGGCCCGTGCCGCCGCGCGCGTAACCGTCGATGATCCACCTCGACGCGTGTTCCATGGTCATGCCAGCGCCCTCCGCATCGCGATCCGGGCCCGGCGGGCACGGGTCTTGACCGTTCCCTCGGGCAACCCGAGCAGGACGGCGGTCTCCCGGACGGACAGTCCGTCGAGCACCATCGCCTGCAGTACCTGTCTCAACTCCGGTGCGAGACGGCGCAGCGCGTCCCCGACATCACCGCCGACGGTCGCCGCGAGGGCTTCCTCCTCGGCGGCGGGCGCCGCGTCGGGGACGGCGGCGGCCGGCGGCGGCTCCGCGTGGTGGGCCCTGCGCCGGAACGCGTCGACGAGGCGGCGCGCCGCGATCGTCCACAGCCAACCGGTCGCCGATCCGCCGACCGCGGCCCCGGCGAACGCGCCCGCCGCGCGCCACACCGCCAGATAGGTCTCCTGCATGACCTCCGCGACGATCTGCTCGTCCCCGCACCGGCGGCGCAGCCGCACCGCCAGCCAGGGCGACGTACGGCGGTACAGCTCCTCGAACGCGGCACGGTCACCTCTGGCCACCAGCCGGACGAGACGCTCCTCGTCCGGTGCGCGGGGTGCCTTGCTGATTGATCTCACACCGGCTAGACGCCCGAGCCGGACGACGGGTTTTCCTGCCGATGTGATCCGCGCCACATGCGGGACGGCCCGCGGCGTCGACTCCACCGAAGCCTCGCCCGTTCACGCAATGCGCGTGCGGCCGGTCCGGAGGATCTCGCCGACGCCGCCCGCGGCCCGCCCCGGGGGAGCGTCACTTCCCCGCCGGCCTGCCGTCTCCGAACTCCCCTCGTCCGCGACCGGCTTCGGAAGTGGGCCACCGATGGCGCCCGGAACAGGGGGACTCCCCGCCCAGCTCGCCCGGGCCGATGCCGAGGGGGATCCCCACGGAACCTCTTTCGCCGTGAGGGAAGGGGCCTTCGCCCCACTTCGCGAGCGGCGCCCGTCCCGCGTCCCCGCTCCCACTGCGGGCAACTTCCCGGCAGCAAAGGGGACCTCGTCGTCACGCGACACCCGACGGCCCGCTGAGCGCCTCGTCCCGGTCCGCGCCGCGATCGCGCCGCGAAGCCGGCCGTGCTCGCCACACACCCCTGTGAGGTGCCCGCCGCGCGCCGCCACCCCCCGCGCCCTCTGCGCGACTTGATCCGTCCGACATCTTGACCTTGCTCCGGGCCGAGGCTTAGCGTTCCCGCGTTCGAGTCGGATTGAAACGATTCAAAACCAAGAACGATCATCTGGGAGCGCTCATGCGGGAACCGGTCGAGCAGGTCGAGCAGGGCGGCGGGATGTCACGGCGGGCGGTTCTCGCCGCCGGGGCGACGGTGGGCATCGCGGCCGGGATCGTGGCCGCCCTGGGATCCGGGACGGCGGCCGCGGCGGCGCCGTCCGTCACCGGGGCGCCCGGGCCGGCCGCCGACTGGTTCGCCGCTCCCGCCCGTTCGGTGCGGCCCAGGTTCCGCTGGTGGTGGCCGGACGGTCTGGTGAACGCCGACGAGATCGCCCGCGAGGTCGACCAGATCGCGGACGCCGGGTTCGGCGGCGCGGAGATCGCCGCCGTCCACCACAGCATCAAGGACAAATCGGTCCTGGACACCGCGCACCACGGGTGGGGCAGCCGGCCCTGGCGCGAGGGCGTCGAGGCCGCGCTGCGCCGGGCCGCGAGACGGGGCCTCACCATCGACCTCACGCTCGGCCCCAGCTGGCCCGTCGCGGTCCCCGGTATCACCCCGGACGACGACGCGGCCGCGAAGGAACTCGTGCACGGCCGGGCCGCGTTGAGCGGCGGAGCCACCTTCCGGGGACCGGTGCCGCCACCCGTGCACGCGCCCGCCGCCGGGGTGACCCGGCAGCGGCTCCTCGCCGTACAGGCCGCCCGCGTCGAACCCGCGTACTCCACCCGCAAGGAGACCGGACTCGACCTCGCCAGCGTCCGCGACCTCACCTCCACCGTCGCCGAGGACGGCACCCTGACCTGGACGGCTCCCGACACCGGTGAGTGGACGCTGATCTCCTACTGGACGCGCGGCAGCGGTCAGCAGCCCGAGTCCGGCCCGCACTCCGCGCCCGCCGCCTACGTCGTCGACCACCTCGACCCGGCGGGCACCGCGGCCGTCACCGGCTTCTGGGAACAGCAGCTGCTGACCCCCACCGTGCGGAGCCTGCTGAAGGCGGCCGGCGGCGCCTTCTTCGAGGACTCCGTGGAGCTGGAGACGGACGGGCTGACCTGGACTCCGGCCCTGCCGGACGCCTTCGCCGAGCACACCGGCCGGCCCCTGCTGCCCTGTCTGCCCGCCCTCGTCCTCAGCGACAGCAACCAGGTGTTCGCCTTCGAGGCGCAGCTGACCCGGCAGATCAGACACGACTTCTGGGAGACCTTCTCGGAACTCTTCAACCGGCACCACGTGCGCGCGCTGAGGGACTGGGCCCACTCCCTCGGCATGACCCTGCGCGCCCAGCCCTACGGACTGCAGACCGACGCCATCGAGTCCGCGGCGATCCTCGACATCCCCGAGGGCGAATCCCTCGGCTTCAAGAACCTCGACGACTTCCGCTGTCTCGCGGGCGGCAGGGACATGGCGGGCCACACGGTGCTGTCCTGCGAGTCGGGCGCCTACAACGGCTCCGCGTACGGCACCACCTGGGACCGCTTCCTGCGCACCATGGGCGGCGCCTACGCGGCGGGCGTCAACCAGACCGTCGTCCACGGGTTCTCCTACGCCACCGCCCCCGGCGCGAGCTGGCCCGGCTTCGCCGCCTTCAGCCCGTACAACGGCACCCCGGGGTACGGCGAGTCGTGGGGACCCCGGCAGCCCAGCTGGCACCACGTGGCGGACATCGCGGACTACCTCGGCCGGGTGCACGGCGTGCTCCAGTCCGGCACCGCCCGCGCCGACGTCGCCGTCTTCCGGCAGACCGGCTACGCCTCCACCGGCATCGGCGCGTCCTGGTTCACCGCGACCGGCGTCCCGCTCGGCTGGACGCACCAGTTCCTCAGCGGTCCACTGCTCGACCTGCCGAACGCCACCGTCTCGGGCGGCCGGCTCGCCCCGAACGGACCCGCCTACAAAGCCCTGTTCGTCGAAGGCGACTTCTTCTACTCCTCCACCCCCACCCTCGCCACGGCCGACGCCCGCCGCCTGCTGGCGCTGGCCGAGGCCGGCCTGCCGATCGTCCTGCTGGGCGCCTTCGACCAGCCGCTCACCCCGGGGGTCCCCGACGACGGCGAGACCGACCGGCTGCGGGAGCTCCTGACCCGGCTGCTCGCTCTGCCGCACGTCACCCGGATCACCGACAAGACCGCCGTGGGCGACGCCCTCGCCGGGCTCGGAGTCACCCCGGACGTACGCCACGCCACCGCCTCCACGCTGTTGAACGCCCACCGCGTCACCCGGGACGCCGACTTCTACTACCTCTGCAACGGCAAGCACGCGGAGACGGTCAAACCCCCCGTGGCCGCGATCGACCACCAGGTGACACTGCGCCACACCCGCCGCACACGGGGCGGGACGACGATCCCCTACCTGCTCGACCCCTGGACGGGGGAAGCCACGCGGATCGCCCGGTACACCGAGGACGACGGCGACGTCACCGTGCGGGTCGCCCTCCAGCCCGGCCAGGTGATGATCGTCGCACTGGGACGTCCGGGCCTCTTCGGCGACCGGAACGGGGCCAAGCCGCACGTCGTCGACACCGACGCCTGCGAAGTCCTCTTCGACGGACGCTCCCTGACGGTCCGTTCGACCGAGGCGGGCACCCTTACGACGCGGCTGTCCTCGGGCCGTACGGTCACCACGGCCGTCCCGTACGTACCCGCCCCCGTCACCCCGGGCCGATGGCAGCTGGACGTCGACGACTGGTACCCCGGCTCCTCCGCGACCCGGACCGACCACGTCCACCGCACGCTGACCCTCGACACGCTGCTGCCCTGGTCGCGGATCCCGGAACTGGCCGACTCCGCGGGCATCGGACGCTACCGGACGACGATCGACCTGCCGGCCGGGTGGACCTCCGCGCACGGTGCCCACCTGGAACTCGGACAGGTCTCCGACACCGCCCGTGTCACCGTCAACGGCACCGGCGCCCCGCCCCTCGACCGTCTGCACCCGGTCGTCGACGTGGGCCCCCTGCTCCGGCGCGGCCGCAACGTGATCGAGGTCGAGGTGGCGATCCCGCTCGTCAACCGGCTCCGGGTCGCCCAGCCCGCGGTCTTCGGCGCCGTCGCCCGGCAGGACTTCGGTCTCGTGGGACCCGTACGACTCGTCCCGTACGGGCAGGGCACGGTCGGCTGAGGGAACGGGGGCCGGGGCGCGACACCCTCCGGGCGACGCCTTTCGGACGTGTCGCGGCCGCCGGAACGACCGCCGGCCCGGCCCCCGCACCGACCTTCGGCGCGCCGATCCAGACCATCGGCCGACTGCGCACCGCGCCCGCCACCAGCACCGTGGGGGCATGGAGCGAACGAATCGGATCAGCCGGGCCGGATTCCTGGCCGGGACGGCGGCGGTCGGCGCGGCGGCCGTGCTCGGACCGGCGGGACGGGCGCACGCCACGGGACGAGGGCGCGGTCTGCGGCACCGGGGCGTCGTCTACACGGTGGGGGAGGGCGAGACCCCGGCCACGGGATGGACCGCCGAGCGGATGCGGGCGGACCTGCGCGCCGTCCGCCACGACCTGCACGCCGACACCGTCGACGTCACCGGCGACGGCGTGGAACGTCTCGCCGCGACCGCGACCGAGGCCGCCGAACACGGCCTGCACATCTGGCTGCAGCCCACGCTCGGGGACGTCCCGGCGCGGGACATCCTCGAACATCTCGCGGAGACCGGCCGGGTCGCGCAGCGGCTGCGCAGGCAGGGAGCGAGCGTGGACTTCAGCGTGGGCTGCGAGTTCTGGCTCTTCGTGCCCGGCATCGTGCCGGGGGACACGGTGCTGGAGCGCGTACGCAACCTCATGAACGGGACCTACGACCCCGTGGTCATGCAGCGCCGTCTGGACGCCTTCACGGCGCGGGCCGCAAGGACGGGCCGCTCGGTCTTCGACGGCCGGCTGTCCTACGCCGCCGCACAGGACGACCGGGTCGACTGGTCCCTGTTCGACGTCGTCGGCATCGACTACTACTCCTCCTTCCCGCGACCCGCCGACCATGTGAAAGAGCTGCGCCGCCACACGCGATGGGGGAAGCCGCTGGCCATCACCGAGTTCGGCACCTGCGCCTATGTGGGTGCCCCGGACACGGGCGGGATGGGATGGGACGTGGTCGACCACGACAAGGACCCCGAGGAGATCAAGGGCCACCTGGTCCGCAGCGAACGCACCCAGGCCGACTACGTCAGCACCCTCCTCGACGTCTTCGAGTCGATGGGGCTGTACGCGGCGATGGCCTTCGAGTTCGTCACCCCGGACGCCCCGCACCGCGCCGACGACCCCCGATACGACCTCGACCTGGCGTCCTACGCCGTCACCAGAACCGTCCATCGGCGACCCGGTCACCCGGAAGCCGGCTGGCACTGGGAACCGAAGCAGGCCTTCCACGCCCTGGCCCGCCACTACGGCCGGCGCGCCACCCCGCGCTGAGCGGACCGACCGGCTCCGCGCGGCTACCCCGCGTCCGGGAAGCCGATCTCCTCCGGCGCCGCCTCCGGCCCTTCGCGCGGCCCTTCCGGCGCCCGCCTGCTCTCCGACCGCTCCGCCCGGCGCGCGTTCTCCGCCCGCATCGCCGTCAGCCACGGCCACAGGTCGGGCAGCCGCTGCGCCGCGCAGGTCAGCCGGTGCTCGATGCGGCAGCGCTGGGCCGGAACCGGCGGGCACACCCCGTACACCGTCACCCGCCCGTCGGACAGAACGATCCACCGGTGCTCCGCGGGCACGAGGTGGGCGAGGACGTCCACCCCCGGCTCCAGCAGCACCCAGTCCTGCTCCAGCGTCAGCACCCGGTCCTGCGGCAGTCCGCAGTACGGGCACGTGTACATCCGTCCACGGCCCCACCGCCGCGAACCCTCGTGATCGACGGCCCCCATACGGTGAGCGTGCGCCCCGAACGCCGTCGGACGCACGCCGCCTTCCGGACGGGACCCCTGAGCCCGCCCGGGCCCGACACGGCAGCCGAGACACCCCAGGACCGCACGAACCCCCACCGGCCCACCCGTCACGGCCGGACAGACGCGGCGGACATCGGGGACCACCACACCCCTCGGGCGACGGGCGCCCACCGGTCGCCCCCCGCCCGCCCGTGGGTAGAGTCTGGGCGTCACGCGGGCGGGCAGGTCCGGCGGGCGCTGCGGACACGGAGGGCGGAACGGCCGATGAGCTACGCGATGCTGGTGGACCCCAGGGCCGAGGGCGGCGGCGCACCGTGGCTGTCGCTGCCCGCCGGGACCGCCCTGAACGACGCCGCCGAGGTCCTGCGGCGGTGGCTGAACGAGGAGGAACGACCGGACCGGCTTCTGCTCGTCGTGGGCGACGAGCGGATCGGGGCCACCTCGAGCACCTATCTGCGCATCGTTCTGGAGATGCAGCCGGCGCGCGGACCCGGCGACGAGGTGCGGGCCGCGGCCCCCGGGGAGTCGACCCGGTTCCGTGTGATCGCGTTCCGCTGCGCGCAGTGCGGGAGTTGCGCCTACACCGCCTTCTACGACGACCGGTACCGCCCGGTGTGCCGAGCCGGCGACCACGGTCCGATGGAACTGAGGTGAGCCCGGCGTGAGCCTCGGGCCCGTCGTTCCCAAGCCGCTCGACGGCTCGGTCAGGTTCTTCTCGGTGGCCTATCTGCCGACCTACGCGGCGACGGTGTTCGTCCTGCTCCTGGTCTGGGCCGGGGCGCCCGGAGCCGATGTCTCCCTGCGACGGGCCTGGCGCACCGCCACCGAGGTCGGCGCCGGGCAGGCGGTGTGGATCGTGGTCGGGACGACCGTGGTCGCCGTGCTGTTCCAGCCCTTCCAACTGGCCGTGGTGCGCCTGCTGGAGGGCGGTTGGCCCGAGGCGCTCGGTGCCGGTCCGCTCCGCGCGCTCCAGCGCCGGCGCAGAGCCCGGCTCGCGGGCCGGGCCGAACTCGCCGGGCCGGCCGGGGAGTCGTCGCCCGCACAGGTGCAGCGGGCGGGCGCCGCCGCGGCCGCGCTGCGACGCCGGTATCCGCTCCCGGACCACCTCGTGCGGCCGACGGCCCTGGGCAACGTGCTGGCGGCGCTGCGCGACACGGCCGGACGGGACCACGGCTGGGACGCCACGGTCGCCTGGCCGCGGCTGTACCCGGTGCTCGGTGACCGTGCGCGTGCCGTCGTCGACGACGGCCGCGACTCCCTCGACGCGGCGGCACGGCTGTGCGTCACCACCGCGGTGACCGCCCTCCTCAGCGCCGGGCTGCTGTTCCGTTCGGGCTGGTGGATGCTGCTCGCCCTGGCGCCGGCCGCCGTCGCCCTGCTCGCCTATCACGGGGCCGTCCAGGCGGCACTGACCTACGGCGACGCCGTGCTCGCCGCGTTCGAACTGCACCGCTTCGACCTGCTCCGGGCCCTGCACCTGCCGCTGCCCGACAGCCTCCGGGAGGAGCGGACCCTGGCGGAGGCGCTGTGCCTGCACTGGCGGCAGGGCCTGCCGCCGCCCTCCCGGTACCTGCACCCCGTCGACTCACCGCCCCCGCCCGCGACTTGAGGGACCGGACCCGGCGGAGGAGCCGCCCGCGGCGCCCTGCCCCGCGCCGCCCCCCCCGACCCTATGGTGGGGGTATGGGCAACGATGTTCCCCGCTTCGGGCGGCCGGCAGGGCCGTCCATCGACGAGCTGCACCGCCAGGGCTTACGGGAGTTGGAGCTCTACCACCGCACGGGGGACGTCGGCGCGCTGCTGCGGGCGCGCGATCTCGACCGGCGGGTCGTCGACGCCACCTCCGACGCCACTCCCGGCCGGGATGTGCATCTGAGGAACCTCGCCCACGCGGAGGCGGAACTCTACGAGCACACCCGGGATCTGCCGACCCTGCGGCGCGCGATCCACTGCTACCGGCGCGCCGTCGACGTGGCCCCCGACGGGCACCCGTACCGCGAGATCCATCTGTACGGTCTGGGCCGCGCCCTGCGCCTGCTGCACCACCACACCGGCGAACTCCCCGCGTTGGAGGAGGCGGCCGAACTGCTGCGCCGTTGCGTGGCGTTGCCGCCCGCGATGCCCGGCGAGCGGGCCGCCCAACTCGGCGGTCTCGCGGAGACGCTGGGGGAGCTGTACGACCTCGACGGCGACCGCGAGCGGCTGCGGGAGGCCGTGGCGGTACAACGGCGGGCACTGGCCCACACCCCGCCGGACAGTCCGGCACACCTGCCCAGGCAGATCAATCTCGCCTCGTTCCTCAGCAGTTGGTACCAGCTGACCCGGGAGCGGGCCGCTCTGGACGAGGCGGTGGACGGCCTGCGCAGGGCCCGAGACGAGATGCTCGGGAACGGCGGCGGGGAGCCGTGGCAGCTGGCCGCCAATCTCGCCGGGGTCCTGACGGAGCGGTTCCGGCTCGACGGCCGACTGGACGAACTGGACGAGGCCGTCGCCCTCCTGCGGCACGTCATCGAGGCGGACCTGGCGCTCGACGACTTCGACCGCCTCGTGATGACCCTGCGGGCAGCCGCACTCGCGTTGCGGCGGGCGGAGCACTCCGGCGCGGTGGAGTGGGCGGACTGGGCCGTGCGCACCCTGAGGGAGACCGCCCGGACGTTTTCCCACAAGGATCCCCACGAGGATCCCCACCACGGCGTGGTGCTGTCCGAGCTGGGCAAGGCCTACGCGGGGCGGTACGGCCTCACGGACGATCCGGCCGACCTCGAGGCGGCCATCGGCACGCTCGGC
The DNA here is from genome assembly GCF_001426425.1 of Streptomyces sp. Root1310. Lineage (NCBI taxonomy): Bacteria > Bacillati > Actinomycetota > Actinomycetes > Kitasatosporales > Streptomycetaceae > Streptomyces > Streptomyces sp. Root1310. The sequence continues at coordinate 108,860 of NZ_LMEQ01000030.1, forward strand.
ACCGCCCTCGACCTGCTGGGCTCGGACGAGGGCTCCGCCGAGAACGCCAGGGCCGCCGCCGCGGATCTCGCCGCCCAACTCGCCCGCCGCCACCGCCGCACCGGCGATTCCGCCGATCTGGACCGGGCCATCGACCTCCAGCGGGACGCGGTCCGGCACGTCCCCCGGGACAGCCCCAACTACGCGACGCTGCACGTGGCCCTCGGCCAGACCCTGCTCCAGCGTTTCCAGACCCGCAACGACCTCGGCGACCTCGACCGGTGCGCCGACCATCTGCACCGGGCCCTGGCCGCCCTGCCACCGCACGCGCCGGACCGCTCCGCCGTGCTGTCCACCCTCGGCAGCGCTCATCTCGCCCGCTACGAGCACACCGGTCACCCGCCGCATCTGCACGAGGCCGTCGACATCCAGCGCGAGGCCCTCGCCGCCTGCCCGGCCGGAGACGTCCAACGGCCGCTCCTGCTGGGCAACCTCGCTCTGCTGCTGCGGCTGCGCCACGACGCCGTCCAGGTCGGCGCCGCCGACCTCGACGAGGCGGTGGGCCTGTTCCGCCAGGTACTGGCCCTGCGGCCGGCCCACTCCGGGGCGGGCCGGATCACCCTCCTGCAGCTGGCCGAGACGCTGCGGTCGCGCGCCGAGGCCCGGGGGAGCGAGGCCGACCTCACGGAATCCGTCGACTTGCTGCGCACCCTCGTCGGCGGTTACCCGGCCGAGCACCCCGCACAGATCTCCGCGCGCACCGCGCTGGCCGAGGCGCTGCACAAACTGTCCCTGGCGACGGGCGACGAACGGCTCCTGGCGGAGGCCGTCGAGGTGGCGCGGGGCTCGGTCGAGGTGTGGACCGCGCCCGTCCACGACCGGCTGCGCGCCCGCGCCACGCTCGGGCAGGTGTGCGGCACCCGGCACGACTGGGAGGCGGCCCGTCACTGGCTGACGGAGGCGGTACGGCTCCTGCCGCGGCTGGCCGCCCGCGATCTGAACCGCACGGACCAGCAGTACCTGCTGGCCCGTGAGCACGGTCTGGCGGCCGAGGCGGCCGCGTACGCCCTGGAGGCCGGCCGGCCCGAACAGGCCCTGGAGGTCCTGGAACACGGGCGCGGCGTGCTGCTCGGCCGTCTCCTGGAGTCCCGGGAGACCGATGTGGCGCGGCTGCGCGAGCACGCACCGGCGCTCGCCGAACGTTTCGTGCGGCTGCGCGACGCCGAGGATCCGGTGCCGCCCGGCACGGACGCGTCCTCCGCGGCGGGGGAGCGGGCGGCCGCCGAACGGATGCGGACCCACGAGGCGGAGTGGGACGAACTGGTGGACGAGATACGGTCCCTGCCCGGGATGGCGGACTTCCTGCGGCCGCCGCCCGCGGAGGAGATCGTCCGGCGGGCCGGTGCGGGGCCGGTCGTGGTGATCAACATCAGTATCCGCTGCGACGCCCTGATCGTGGCCGACGGGGTGCTCGACGTGGTTCCCCTGGGGATCACCGCCGAGGAGGTCCAGGACAGAGTGGCCGGATTCCTCGCCGCGGTCGACGCTTCGGCCGACGGTTCCGAGGGCTCAGACAGCTCCGACGGGCCCGCCCGTCCCGCCCGCCCCGACGGCCTCGCCGGGCGGCTGGCCCGGCAGGAGACCGTCGCGGAGACACTGGAGTGGCTGTGGGACACGATCACCGGACCGGTCCTGGAACGGCTCACCGCCGTCCTGCCGTCCGGTCCCGGCGGCGCTCCCGCGCGCGTGTGGTGGTGCCCCCAGGGACCGCTGGCCTTCCTGCCCCTGCACGCGGCCGGCTACCACGGCCCCCGGGCCGGCACCGACGGTGAGCGGTGTGCGCTGGCGCGGGTGGCCTCCTCGTACACGTCCACCGTGGCCGCGCTCCACCACGCGCGCACCCGGCGAGAGGGAAGCGCCGGCGGCGGCTCGGAGCAGCTGATCGTCAGCATGTCGCGGACCCCGGGGGCGGGGGACCTGCCGAACGCGGACGCGGAGGCGCGCGCCGTGGGCCGGCACCTGACGAACGGACGAGCACCCGTCTCGCTCGTCAACGAGAGGGCGACCCGGGACGGCGTGCTGGAGGCGTTGCGGCACGCGCGGTCCGTGCATTTCGCCTGCCATGCCGTGGCCGACACACAGGACCCCTCGGCGTGCCGCATCCTGACCCATGACCACGCGACCCGTCCGCTCACCGTCACCGACGTCGCCGGGCTGCGCCTCGACGGCGCGCACCTGGCCTATCTGTCCGCGTGCGCCACGTCGGCCACCCGGCAGGATCTGGTGGACGAGGCCGTCCACATCACCGGCGCCTTCCAACTGGCGGGATTCCGGCACGTGGTGGGCACCCTGTGGCCGGTCGGGGACGAGCTGGCGCCGGAGATGGCCACCGCCTTCTACGCGGCACTCGCCGGAGAGGCCCCGGCGGACACCGGGGCGGCAGGGGCGGTGCGGGCGGCAGCGGCGGCAGGGCCGGCCGGGGCGGATCCCCGGGCGGAGGACGACCGTGTGGCCCTCGCCCTGCATGCCACGGTGACCGACCTGCACACCCGGTACGCATGGTTCCCTTCGCTGTGGGCCTCGCACATCCACGTGGGCGTCTGAGCGGCGCCGCGGCCGCCGAGGGCGGCGACGCTCAGCCGTCGGCCCCCATGACTAGGCGCAGGTTCGCCCGCGCCTCTGCGGTGCGCGGGTCGCCGGGACCGAACCGGCGCTCGTAGACGGCGACCACCTTGCGGCACAGGGCCTCCGCCTCGGCGCGGCCACCCCGGCGGTGCACCATCGCGGCCAGGTTGCGCATTCCGCCGACCGTGCGGGGGTGATCCGTGCCGTAGATCGCGGAGTAGCCGTCCACGACCGTGCGCATCAGCGCCTCGGCCTCACCCGCCCGGCCCGCTCCGTGCAGCACCGAGGCCAGGTTCTGCCGGGCCGACAGCGTGTCCACGTGGCCCGCGCCCCGGCTCCGCGCCCGGAAGTCGACCACCACCCGGTACTGCCGCTCCGCCTCGGCCCACCGGCCCTGGTCGGAGAGGACGGCGGCCTGGTTGGCCCGTGCGTTCATACTCAGCTCGTCGTCGGCGCCGAACAGCCGTCCGGCGTCCCGCGCCACCTGTCCGTACAGCCGCTCGGCCTCCTCGACCCGCCCCTGCGCACGCAGGGCGCCGGCCAGGTCGTTGCGACTGCCCAGAGTGGACCGGTGCTCCTGGCCCAGGACCCGCTCGCGGACCGCCAGCACCTCGCGGACCAGCCGCTCCGCCTCGGCCGGCCGCCTCATCCGCAGGGTGAGGCGAGCGACCCGGGCCAGGCTGGTCAGGGCTTCGGGGTCGGCGGCCCCGGACGCGCGGACCTGTTCGGCCCACACCGCCCGGGTCAGCTGCTCCGCCTCCGTCAGCTCGCCCAGCTCCTCCAGCGCACGCGCCAGGGAGGACGTGGCTTCCAGGGTGTCGGGGTGGCCGTGGCCGAGCACGGTCCGGCGCCCGGTCACCGCATGGCGGTACAGCTCGACCGCGTCGCTCGCGGAGCCCTGCCCCCTCAGCACCTCGGCCAGCTCGAACGCCGCCGTGAGCGTGTCGGGATGCGTCGCGCCCCTGTTCTCGTAGGCGGCGCTCAGGGTCAAGCGTGCCTTGGCCTCCGGCGTCATCGTGTAGGTGATGTTCACTTCCGGGATCCCGTCGGCCCCGTCCCGTCGGGTGACGCTGTAGGAGATGCCCTCGGCCAGCTCGCCGCTCCCGACGTTCTCCGGCTCCACCGGCCCGGGTTGCGGGCTCGCCTTCCGCCGCCGCCCCGGCCCTCGCCATCCACCACTCATCGACCGCCCCTCCCCCTGGCGCGATTTCTGATCCGTCCCCATGGTCGCGCAAGGGCCCGCGCGAACCTAGGGCGAGTCCGCGCCAGGAAGGGAGCTCCGCCGGCCCCGACCGGATTCGCGCCGCCGACCGGATTCCTGCCGGGCCATGACCGGATTCGTGCCGGGTTCCGGCCGCTGTCCTGGTCGACGCATGGAACGGCCGGTCGCGGTTACTCCGTTGTCATGGCACGCACATCGAAATCCGACCACGACGACACCACGCCGTCGGCGACCGGTCGGGCGGGCACGCCGGGGCCGGACGAGCAGGTGGAACGGCGGACGCCGGACGGGCCGGGACAGTTGCCGAAGCGCTCCTGGCCGGCCGTGTTCAAGGGCACCCTGCGGGAGTTCAAGGACGACGAACTCACGGACCGGGCCGCGGCACTGACGTACTACGGGGTGCTGTCGATGTTCCCGGCCCTGCTGGTGCTGGTGTCGCTCCTGGGGCTGGCGGGGAAGTCGGCGACCGACGAGGTCCTGGACAACCTCCGCAAGGTGGCGCCCGGTTCGGCCCGCGACATCATCAGCGACGCGGTGCAGCAGTTGCAGGGGCGGGGCGGCGTCGGCTCGGTCATGGCGATCGTCGGTCTGGTGCTGGCGGTGTGGTCGGCGTCCGGCTACACGGCGGCCTTCATCCGCAGCGCCAACGCGGTCTACGACATGCCCGAGGGGCGGCCGGTGTGGAAGGTGCTGCCGCTGCGCGTGGGGGTGACGGTGGTGCTTCTGGTGCTCGCCGTCGCCAGCGCGCTGATCGTGGTGTTCACCGGCGGTCTGGCCCGGCAGGCCGGTGCCGCGCTGGGCATCGGGGACACGGCGCTGACCGCGTGGTCCATCGCGAAGTGGCCGGTGCTGGTACTCCTGGTGACGATCATGATCGCCCTGCTGTACTGGGCGACGCCGAACGTCCGGGGGCGCGGATTGCGGTGGATCACGCCCGGGAGCGTGCTGGCGCTCGTGATCTGGCTGATCGCCTCCGCCGGCTTCGCCTTCTACGTGGCCAATTTCGGCTCGTACAACAAGACGTACGGCACGCTTGCCGGCGTGATCGTCTTCCTGGTGTGGCTGTGGATCAGCAACATCGCGATCCTGCTCGGCCTGGAGTTCGACGCCGAGCTGGCCCGGCAGCGGGCCGTGGCCGGCGGGTTGCCCGAGGGTGAGGAACCGTACGTCCGGCCCCGGGACACCCGTGCCTGGAGCGAGGACGACAGGCACGGTGCGCAGTGACCGCGCGTTCAGCGCACCGGGAAGCCGAAGGAGTACCCCTGCTGCTTCAGCCACGGCAGGATCTCGCGCAGGGCCGCCACGGTCTGTGAGCGGTCCCCGCCCGCGTCGTGGAAGAGGATCGTCGGGCCGTTGGACACCTCGTTCTTGACGGTGGCGACGATGGCGGCGGGGCCCGGCCGTTCGAAGTCCTTGGTGTCGACGTTCCAGCCCAGCGGTCGCATCCCGCGCGAGGCGGCGAGATCACGGCTGTAGGGGGTGAAGGCACCGCCCGGCGCCCGGTAGTACACCGGGCGGACGCCCCCGGAGGCCTCGGTGATCATCCGCTCGGCGTCCAGGATCTGCTGCGACTGGTAGGAGTCGGGCTTGGTGTCCATGGTGGTGTCGTGCGAGACCGTGTGGTTGCACAGCCGGTGGCCGTCCGCCACCACGGCCTTGACCAGGTCCGGGTGGGCCTGGGCCTGCGTGCCCACCATGCAGAAGGTCGCCTTCACATCGTTGTCCCGCAGCACCTGGAGGACCTGCGGCGTCCAGTCGGGGTCGGGACCGTCGTCGATCGTGATGTTGACGCCGCGGGCACCGTGGTCCGAGGCATGGGCGATGTCCACCGACACCCGGGCGGGCACGGAACCCGCGGCGGAGGGGCTCGCCGAGGCGCCCGCTCCCGCCTGTCCTCCGCTGACCGGTCCGGCCTGCGCGGTCCACACCGAGGTGACGGCGGCCATCGCCGTCACACCGACCGCCGCCGCGATAACCCGGCCGTACCATCCCCGCCCGCCATGCCGCGCCATGTCTGCCCTGTTCGTGTCGTGTCGGTGGACCCCGTGCCCCGGTGATCCCGTGCAGCTGTCAGGACGGCGAAAGGGCCCGGCGGGATCCGCCTGTTACCGATCACGGACAATTTCGCAGGGGTTCCGGGACGCAAGGACGCCCGTGCCCCCAACGGGCGGCTGTGTGAAGCCCGTTGGGGGCACGCTGTTCACGGGCCCAGCGGGACGCACAGCAGGGCGGCGGGGCCCGGTGTGCTGCCGAACCGGGTGGTGAAGGCGATGCCCGCGGCGTACTCGTCGGCGGCGCACTGGCCCTTGTAGCGGCCTTGGGCGAAGTCGCCGCCGGTGTCGGCGGGGCGGTTGTCGGACCGGTCGAACCAGACGGTCCGTCCGGACCGGCCCAGCGCGGTGCGGGTGGACACGCACAGGGCGGCCGACACGCGTTCCCCCCGGCGGCTGTAGCCGATGAGGAACTGCCCGGCTGGGCACTGGAGTTTGGTGTAGCCGCCGGCCCAGTCGCCGCCGGCGGGCACGTGGCGTTCGTCGGTGACGACCGTCTGCGTGCCGCCCGGGGCCCGCAGGTCGCCGCCGGTGGTGTCGGTGCACAGACCCCGGCCGCCGGTGTGGCTGAGGCCGATCAGCCGAAGACCGTCCGGGCAGGCGGCCTTGGAGGCCCCGGGGTCCCAGTCCCCGCCGGCCCGCACCCGCAGGGAGCGCACCGCGTCGCCGTGGTCGGTGGAGAGCATGCGCCGCACCGGCACCGGCGGGACGGTCCCGGTGCGGGTCGCGGACGTCATGAGGTGGTCCCAGGCCGCGCCGCGCCAGTCGGCCTGGTCGAGGATGCCGTACCGTCGCCCGGCCGTGTCGTAGCGCAGGAGCGCCCAGTCGTCGTGGCCCTCCCAGCCGACCAGGGGCCAGTAGGCGAAGTCGGCGTCGTGGTCGGCGAAGTAGTCGGTGAGGTTGCCGAACCAGGTGCGGGCGGCGGCGCCGGTCTCCTGGGCGCCGATGCCGAACTCGCTGATCCACACGGGCGCGGTGTGGTGCTGTCCCGCCGTGGTGACGAAGAAGGCCTGGTCGGTGAGGACCTGGGACAGCTGGTCGCGGGTCAGGTCCTGGTAGCGCGGGTCGTGGGTCTCGCCGATCCCGGTGGCACCGCTGTGCCGGGGACCGGTGTAGCCGTAGAAGTGGGCGGAGTAGACCAGCTTGTGCGCGTCCAGGAGCGTGTGCGAGAGCGTGCGGACGGGCGCGAGGGTGGGGCGCTCGTGGGGCAGCCCGTCCACGGGCAGCCCGGTCCAGTTGATGCCTTCGACGACGACGAGGAGGTCGGGGTCGGCCTCGGTGAGGATGCGGTCCGCGGCGAGCTGGGCCGCCGCGTACCAGTCGTGGTCGTCGCCCAGGCCCCAGTTGGGGTCGTCCAGCACGTCACGGCGCACCTCGTTGTAGAGATCCGCGCCCACGACACGGGAGTCGGCGGAGTAGCGGCGGGCCATGAAGACCCAGTCGTCCGTCCACTGCCGGGTGGTCTGAGCGCTGTTCCAGCGTTCGTTGCCGTCCACGCCGCAGCACCAGCGGGTGGTGTTGGTGTGGTTGTTGAGGATGACAGCGAACCCGTCGCCGGTCAGGGCGGCCACGACGGCGTCGAAGATCTGCAGGGGTGTGCTGCCGCGTAGCCGCGGGTTGGCCGTGACCGCGGTGTCCGGCACCGGGGTCGTCGTGCGGATCATCTCGTTGGAGAAGGGCAGCCGGATGCTGTTGATGCCGAGCCGGTGGAAGTCGGCGAGCAGCTCGGACAGCGGGGCGCGGTCCAGGCCGAGGGGTATGCCGGAGGAGTTCTGGCCGGCGTGGTGGGCGGCGGGATCGGCGGCGCTGCCGCTTCCCGACCACGAGCCCTGGGCGCCGTCCCAGTTGGCGGACTTCAGGCGGAAGCGTCGTCCTTGAGCGTCGACGATGTAGCGGCCCCGGGTGGACAGGGGTGGCTGCCAGTCCTCCGCCGGGGGAGCGGCCTGGGTGGCGGGCGCGGTGGCGTCGCGGGCGGCGGCCGGGGTCGCGGCGGCCGCGGCCGGTGCCGGGGCCAGCAGCGTGAGAACCACGGCCGCTGATGTCAGGTACTTGACAAGTCTGGGAGTCTGCATCCGGTCCTCTGCGGGGCGCGGTGGGGGTGGCGAACGGCGACCGACAGCCTACGAAATCCCGGCCGGGATGTCCCGGGGGCTGTCGGGAACACGCGCTCGCTACGGGCGTACCCCGCGCCGCGCCCGGCGCCGGCCCCTGGAGGCGGGCGCCGGGGATCGTCCGGACGGCCGGTGTCACCAGGTGTGCGCGACATCCACCACGAGGTGGTCGGCGAGGCGCAGCACCCGGAACGGCAGGCGCGCACGTACGCCGAGCCCGAACTGCGTCACCCCTTCGAAGCTCCCGGCGTAGCGGGTGTCCCGGAAGGTGCTGTAGCCCGTGAGGTTCACGCCCGGCAGCGGCTGCGCCACCCGTCCCGGATAGGTGGGTGTGCCGGTCTCGGGGTTGTAGGAGGGCGCGTTGACCCGCACCTCCAGGATGGCACCGCCGCCGACGGCGATGGGGCGGCCCGAGCCGTCCTGGTAGAGCCGGTCGACATAGGCGACCGAGAAGCCGAGTTCGGCGGCGCCCGCGCCCGGCACGTCGACGACGAACCGGTCGTAACAGTCGTGGCGGCCCGTCCTGACGTTCGTCAGCGGTGTCGCCGTGCCGGCGGAGTACGTCTTGTCCAGGCTGCCCCAGCCGGTGGGGCAGGCCGTGGCGGCCCGGGTGGCCGTGGCCGTGGCGGGGGCGGCGGTGGCCGGGACCGCCGCCACACCCAGGGTGGCGGCCAGCAGAGCGGCGGTGGCCCAGAGTGTTCTGTTTCGCACCATGATCTCCCCCTAGGGACGTGTGTGGTGATGTGTCGGTTAAAAACAGAGACAACCTGATTGCCCCATAGGTTGCACTGTTTTCCGTCTCGATGTGGCGTCGGTGTGCCCGGCCGCCCCGGGCTGGTCGCGAGCGGGCCCGCGGACTCCGGCGGGCCGCACGCGGGACACACGCCGGGGCCCGTTCACACGACTGACAAGGAGCCGTCACACAGGACCGGAATGCCCGGCCGGCCGCCCCTGGTTCTCGCTGACATGACCTTGGGAGTAGCACTCGACGCGAGCGACGCCGACAACCAGATCGACGCCACCGTGCGGCTCGCACAGGAGGCCCGGGCCGCCGGGCTGCGGTCGGCCTGGTTCGGGCAGACCTTCGGCGCGGACTCGCCCCAGCTCGCGGCGATCGTCGGGCGCGAGGTGCCCGGCCTGCACGTGGGGACGTCCGCGATTCCCGTCTTCGGCCGCCACCCGCTGCTGGTGTCCAGCCAGGCCCAGACCGCCCAGGCGGCCACGCACGGCCGCTACCATCTCGGACTGGCGCTCGGCACCAGGCTCCTGACCGAGACGGGCTTCGGCATCCCCTTCGAACGGCCCATCGCCCGCCTGCGTGAATTCCTCACCGCCCTGCGGCAGTTGACCGAGACCGGCACCGCCGACTTCCACGGAGAACTGCTCACCGCCACCACCCCGCTCCCGGCGCGGGTGCCGGGCGCCGAGGCCGGCGTGCCGCTGCTCGTCGCCGCCATGGGTCCCCAGGCGCTCCGGGCCAGCGGCGAGCTGGCGGACGGGATCCTGCCCTACCTGGCGGGACCGCGCGCCCTGGAGGAGCACATCGTCCCGGCGGTCACCGCCGCGGCCCGGGCCGCGGGGCGCCCCGCGCCCCGGATCGTCGCCCTGGTGTACGGAGTGGTCACCGACGACGCCGACGCCGTACGGGAGAAGGCCGCCGAACAGCTGGCGTTCTACGAACAGTTCCCGTCCTACGCGCGGGTCGTCGAACTCTCCGGCGGCCGGCGGGCCGCCGACGTGGCGGTGATCGGCGACGAGCGGGCGGTCGCCGCCGAGGTGCGCCGCTACCGCGAGGCCGGGGCGACGGAGGTGGTCTTCTCGGGCACGGGCATCGCCGGGGCCGCCGCACGCCGCCGCACCTGGGCACTCCTCGGAGAACTCGCCGGGTGAGCGCCGTCGCGCCCCCGCTCACCAGCCGGTCAGCAACAGGTGGTTGAGCAGCAGGGCCAGGACGGCCTGGGCGGCCAGCCAGGCACGGGGGTGGGTGAGGAACGCGCAGGACGGGAGGAGCCACAGGGCGAAGGGGAGCCAGATGCGTTCCGTCTCCGCCTTGCTCATGCCGGACAGGTCGGCGACGAGCAGGGCGAGCAGGGCGGCGGCCACGAGAAGGGCGAGGCGGCCGGCCGCGCCGGAGCGGTGCGGGCCGTCACAGCGCGGGAGGCCGCGGTGGTGCCGGAGCGTCGCGCCGGTCCGCCGCAGGCCGGCCGCCGTCGCCAGGCCCGTGATCAGAACCGTGCACGCGAGGTTGGCCCACACCCAGTAGCCGTAGGGGCGGATCCCGCCCGCGCCCTGCCGGTAGCGCGTGACCAGCAGCCGGTAGGCCTCCCACCAGTCGAATCCGGCGAGGGTGAACGCCGTCGGCACGACGGCCGCCCCGGCGAGCACCAGGACGAGCAGTTCCGGACGCTCCCGGACGCGCCCCCGGCCGAGCAGCAGCACCGCCGCGCCGATCAGCGCGAAGAGCGTGAGGCCGTAGGAGAGATAGCAGGTCAGGCCGAGGAGCAGGCCTGAGCCCAGCGCCCCGCTCCTGACCCGCCGTCCCGTGACCGCCAGGGCCAGCAGTGCCACGGACCACGCCGCGACCGCCGCGAAGTACGCGTCCGCCGACGTCCCCATCCACACCGCGGCCGGAGCCAGCGCCAGGAAGGGCGCCGCCCGCCGCGCGAGCCCCTCGTCGGCCAGCGCCCGCACCGCCACCAGGACGGCCACGCAGGCCGTCGCGCCGACGGCGACGCACCAGAGCCCGGCCCAGCCCCCGCCTCGCAGCCCGATCCGGTCGAGCAGCACGAAGGTCAGCGTGGCCGCCGGGGGATGACCCGCCACATGTGCGGGCCAGTTGTCCGGGGACTCCAGGAGGATGTGGTGGGTGAAGTCGCGCAGTGCCGCCGGGACGTCGTGGAAACGGCCGACGACCTGGAGGTACTCGTGGCGGGAGGTGAGCCGCCCGGCGACGCCCCGCTGCCAGCCGTCGATCAGGGCGAGGGAAAGGATCCAGGCCGTGGCCGTGCCCCAGGCCGTCACGAGCAGGGCCCGCCAGGGCAGGCGGGCGGCCAGGGCGGGGCCGTACCCCACGGTCGCGACCGCCACCACGACGGCCACCGGGCTGCCCGGTCCCCCATGAGGGCCCCAACTTCCCAGCAGGGGAGGCCAGTCGACGCGCAAGGTGTGACGGGTGTGCTGGATGTGGTGGCCGATCAGCACGGCCGCCGTCACGAGCAGGACGGCGGCGCCCACCGCGTGCAGGTCGCGGCGGAGGTCGCGGGCGATGCCTCCGGAGCGTCGGACGCGCGGCTCGGCGGAGCGGAGAGTGCTGTTCACACCGGCACGCTAGGCCGGGCGGCGGGCCGCGGGCCGCCGCCCGGGCCGGACGTCAGCGTTTCGTCATGGGTCGCGCACCCGTTTCCGGGGGTGCCGCGGCCTACGGTCGGATCATGCGAGACGACTCACGGCTCCCCACCTCCCCCGGCTTCTGGCGCAGCCCACTGCGAGGCCCCTGGTTCACCTCGGTGCTCGGCCTGGTGCTGCTCGTAGGCATCACGGTGCTGTTCGTGACGGGCCTGGTCTCGTACGCCGCCTACAACCCGGACCTCTCCCCGGTGAACGACAAGACCCCGGACAAGGGGATCCTCGGCTTCTACCTCTTCTCCTGGCCGACCGACCCGCACTGGCTGTACCGGGTCGACCAGGGCGTCCACGTCACGCTCGGCGTCACCCTGATCCCCGTCCTGCTGGCCAAGCTGTGGTCGGTCGTGCCGAAGCTGTTCACCCTGCCGCCGGCCCGCTCGCTCGCCCACGCGCTCGAACGGATCTCCCTGCTGCTGCTGGTCGGCGGAGCGCTGTTCGAGTTCACGACGGGCGTGCTCAACGTCCAGCTCGACTACGTCTTCCCCGGCTCCTTCTACCCGCTGCACTTCTACGGCGCATGGGTCTTCTTCGCCGCGTTCGTCGCCCACGCCGTGCTGAAGGTCCCGGCGGCCGTACGCAATCTGCGCCGCCTGCGGGCGGACGAGCCGCTCTCGCCGGGGGAGCCCGCGCCCGAGCAGGAGCTCGTCTCCCCGCGCCCGGACCCCGCGACCGTCTCCCGGCGCGGAGCGCTGTGGTTCGTCGGAGGCGGCTCGCTGCTGCTGTTCGCCACGACGGCGGGCCAGAGCTTCGACGGACCTCTGCGGCGCACCGCCCTGCTCGCTCCGCACGGTGGAGCCGACCCGGGGAGCGGCCCGAACGGCTTCCAGATCAACAAGACGGCCGCGTACGCCGGGATCACCGCGCCCGAGACGGACGAGGACGCCTGGCGCCTCGTCGTCACGGGGCGCACCCGCACCCTCCGCCTCAGCCGCGCCGAACTCCGTGAACTCCCGCTGTACAGTGCGGCGTTGCCCATCGCCTGCGTCGAGGGCTGGTCGACCTCGGACCAGTGGTGGCGGGGCGTACGGCTACGGGACCTGGCCGCGCTCGTCGGCTACGACGACCCGCCGGACGTGTTCGTCGAGTCCCTCCAGCGGCACGGCGCCTTCCGCCACGCCGCTCTGCGCGCCAACCAGGTCGCCGACCCGCGCTCCCTGCTCGCCCTGTACGTCAACGGCGAGTCCCTGACCCCCGACCACGGCTACCCGGCGCGCGTCATCGTGCCCGCCGCGCCCGGCGTGCTCAACACCAAATGGGTGGCCCGGATGACCTTCGGAGAGACGCGATGACGCCCGTGCGACGACGGCCGGTGATCGGCAGCCCGTTCCAGATCCTTCTGCTCGCCTGCTCGTTCGCGCTCGCCGCCTACGCGGGCGTGCGTCTCCTCGCCGACGACTGGTTCGGCGTGGCGCTGTGGTGGGTGGGGGCGGCGCTGCTGCACGACCTCGTGCTGCTGCCCCTGTACGCAGGGGCCGACCGGGCTGTCGCACACGGGCTCGGCGCGACCGGTCAGTGGCACCGGACGATGTACGTCCGGGTACCGGCCGCGCTCTGCGGGCTGCTGCTGCTCGTGTGGTTCCCGCTGATCAGCGGGAGGGTGGAAGCCCGCTACCGGTCGGCCACCGGCCGCTCGGCGGACGCGTTCCTCGCCCACTGGCTGCTGATCACCGCGGCACTCTTCGGCGGTTCGGCGCTGCTCCTCGCGCTGCGGCTGCGCAGGGCGAGGAAGCAGCGGCCGCCGGCCGTCCACTGACCGGCCGTCCGCCAGCCCCCGCGGTCCGCGTACCGCAGCAGGGCCGGCGTGCCGACCCGGGCCCAGGGGAACGCCCGGCCGGTGCCGCCCGCCTCGGGCAGGCCGACGACCTCGACCTCCGCCCGCTCGTCCACGTCCACCGGCGCGGTCTCGGCGATCAACAGGCCACCCGGGACGAGCAGGGCGGCCGCCCGGCGCAGCAGCGCGAGCGGGTCGCCGCCGATGCCGACATTGCCGTCGATGAGCAGCACGGTCGCCCAGCGCCCCTCGCCCGGCAGCGGGTCGAAGACCGACCGCCGCAGCGCCTGGCCGCCCAGCCGAAGGGTGTGGGCCACGGCGGCCTCGCTGACGTCGATGCCCAGCACGGGCCTTCCCCGGGCGGCGAGTTCGGCCACCAGCCGGCCGGGCCCGCAGCCCACGTCCAGCACGGCTCCCTCGCACCGGTCCAGGATCGCCAGATCGGCCGGGTCGGCGCGGGCGCACCACCGTTCCACCTCCAGCGGCAGCAGCCAGCCGTCGGCACGGCGCAGGAACAGCGGGCCCTGCCCGGTGCGCAGGGCGGCGCTGTACGGATCGGCGGCGGCCCAGTCGGTGGCGACCTCCGCGACGGACTCCGGCACACCGGCGTCGGCGGGGCCGGTCCCCGTGAGGTCGTACGCGGTGCTCACCGGCTCACCACCGCCGTGCACCCGGCGAGACAGGCGGCGAAGCGGCTGTGCGGGGCCAGCGCGGCGACGGCCGTCGCGTCCGCGGCCGTGTCCACGTCCCGCAGACACGGCAGGTCGCGCACCCGCAGCCCCGCGCCGACGAGCCGCGCCCGCTGCACGGCCCCCGTCGAAGGCGTCGACATGGGCACGCCGCGCAGCAGAGCGGGATCGGGCTCGGCGAGCCCCAGCGCCCAGAAGCCGCCGTCCCGCGCGGGCCCGAAGTACGCGTCGCAGCCGTCGAAGTCGGCGGTCAGCAGCTCCGGCGTCACCTGCGGAGTGTCCATCCCGATGAGAAGAGCCGGGCCGTCGCACCGGGCGAAGGCGTTCGCGAGCCGTTCGTCGAGACCGCCCGCGCACTGCGGTACGACGTCGAAGCCGGACGGCAGCCAGGGCCCGGGGGCGCCGTCCAGCACCAGGACGCGGCGGGAGGCGGGCGTGGCCGCCACCACCCGCAGGGTGTCGGACAGCGCCGCCTCCGCCAGCGCGGCGGCCTCCCGTGGCGTGAACGCGGGAGTGAGCCGGGTCTTCACCCGGCCGGGCAGCGGTTCCTTGGCGATGACGAGCAGCGTGGTCACCGGGCGACTCCTTCGCGCGCCGGAACGCCGTTGAGGACGCGGCTCATGTCCCGGACCGCCTGCCAGGTGCCACGCCAGGTGCCCGTCACCTTCGAAGCGCCCGTACGGGGCAGGTAGGGGACGTCGTGCTCGGTGATCCGCCAGCCCGCGTCGGCCGCGCGCACGACCATCTCCAGCGGGTAGCCGCTGCGCCGGTCGGTGAGCCCGAGGGCGAGCAGCGGCTCACGGCGGGCGGCCCGCAGCGGGCCGAGGTCGTGCAGGCGCAGCCCGGTACGGCGGCGCAGCAGCCTGGCGAGCGCGAGGTTCCCGGCCCGGGCGTGCGCGGGCCACGCCCCCCGGCCCAGCGGTCGTCGGCGGCCGAGCACCAGATCGGCCGTGCCGGCGCGGACCTCGTGGACGAACGGCGCGAGCAGAGCCGGGTCCAGGGAGGCGTCGCAGTCGCAGAAGCAGACGACGTCGGCGGTGGCCGCGGTCAGTCCGGCATGGCAGGCGGCACCGAAGCCCCGGCGGGGCTCGTGGACGACTCTCGCGCCGAGCGCGCGGGCGATCTCCGGCGAGCCGTCGGTCGATCCGTTGTCGACGACGAGGGCCCGCCAGCCGCTCGGCACGCGGGCGAGCACCCAGGGGAGCGCCTCGGCCTCGTTGAGACAGGGGAGCACGACATCTACTTCTACGTCCGTGGTCACGGTCCTCACCCTACGAACGCAAAGAGGGCAAACCGGGCTTCGGCTCCTTACGAAACGCGGACGTCCGGGCGCCGGGGCGCCCGAGACGCGGCACGCACCGGGCCGCGGTGCGAGGCTGGGCGCATGCAGCAGTACGAGTCCCCGCCCCCTCCACCGGCACCGGCACCGGCCCGGGTCCTGGTCGTGGACGACGACCCCACGGTCTCGGAGGTCGTCGCCGGATACCTGGACCGGGCCGGCTATGTCGTCGACCGGGCCGACGACGGCCCGACCGCGCTGACCCGGGCCGCCGCGCACTGGCCCGACCTGGTGGTGCTGGACCTGATGCTGCCCGGCATGGACGGTCTGGAGGTGTGCCGCCGGATGCGCGGGCACGGGCCCGTGCCGGTCATCATGCTGACCGCGCGCGGCGACGAGGACGACCGCATCATGGGCCTGGAGGTCGGCGCCGACGACTACGTCACCAAGCCCTTCAGTCCCCGCGAACTCGTACTGCGGGTGGAGTCGGTGCTGCGCCGCAGCCGGCCCGCCACCGGTACCCGGGTGCTGGGCGCGGCCGGCCTGTCCCTCGATCCCGGTGCCCGCCGCGCCACCAAGGACGGCACCGAACTCGCTCTCACCCTGCGCGAGTTCGACCTGCTCGCGTTCTTCCTGCGGCATCCCGGGCGGGCGTTCGGCCGGGAGGACCTGATGCACGAGGTGTGGGGCTGGGAGTTCGGTGACCTGTCCACCGTGACCGTCCATGTGCGCCGGCTGCGCGGCAAGGTCGAGGACGACCCGGCGCGGCCGCGGCTGATCCGGACGGTGTGGGGCGTGGGCTACCGCTTCGAACCCGGACCCGACCGAGAGGGGGAGTGACCGTGCGCGACACCCTGCTCATCGCCGTGTTCGCCTTTCTCGGCGCCCTGCTCGCCGGGCTGCTCGGCGCGGGGGCGCTGTGGCTGCTGCGCCGCCGTTCGCTCACCGCCTCGCTCACCGTGGTGGCCGCCGTCGCCGTGACCGCGATGCTGGCGGGCACGCTGGCCGTGGCGCAGGCGATGTTCCTGTCCGGGCACGACCTGAGCGTCGTGACGACGGTCGTGGCCATGGCCGCGGTGGTCTCGCTGGCCACCGCCCTGCTGCTCGGCCGCTGGGTGGTCGCCCGCAGCCGTGAACTCACCCGCGCCGCCCGTTCGTTCGGCGACGGCGGCGCCTTCACCGCCCCCCCAGGGCCGGCCACCGCCGAACTGGACGCGCTGAGCCGCGAGCTGGCGGTGACCAGCGGGAAGCTCGCCGAGTCCCGGGACCGCGAACGAGCGCTGGAGGCGTCCAGACGCGAACTCGTCGCCTGGATCTCGCACGACCTGCGCACTCCGCTGGCCGGACTGCGGGCGATGTCGGAGGCGCTGGAGGACGGTGTCGCGGCCGACCCCGACCGCTATCTGCGCCAGATCCGTACCGAGGTGGAGCGGCTCAACGCCATGGTGGGCGACCTGTTCGAGCTCTCCCGCATACACGCCGGCGCGCTCGCGCTGTCCACCTCCCGCATGTCCGTGTACGACCTGGTCGGCGACGCCCTCGCCGGTGCCGACCCACTGGCCCGCGAACACGGCGTGCGGCTCGTCGGCGGCCGGGTCGAGCCTCTTCCGGTCGAGGTGGACGGCAAGGAGATGAGCCGGGTGCTGGGCAACCTGCTCGTCAACGCCATCCGGCGCACGCCCGCCGACGGCACGGTCGCCGTCGCCGCCGAACGCTCGCCCGCAGGCGTCGTCGTCTCCGTCACCGACGGCTGCGGCGGCATTCCCGAGGAGGACCTGCCGCGCGTCTTCGACACCGGGTGGCGCGGCACCCACGCCAGGACCCCGCCGGCCGGCGCGGGGCTCGGCCTCGCCATCGTGCGGGGGATCGTGGAGGCCCACCAGGGACGGGCCACGGTACGCAACATCCCGGGCGGCTGCCGCTTCGAGGTAACCCTGCCGACAGCCCCCTGAGCCCCCGCCCGGGCCGTGCGGCTGCGCCTGCCCGGGCCCGGCCCGCCCTCCCCGTGCCGGCGCTCCCCGTACCCCGCTCACCGCGTTCGTCCCGGTCGGTTCAGGCCTCGCGCAGTCCGGCTCGTGCGAACTCCCGCATTCCCTCCTGGAACCCGACCCGGGGCTTCCAGCCCAGCTCGGCCCGCAGCCGGGCGGAGTCCGCCGTGATGTGGCGGACGTCGCCCAGCCGGTATTCGCCGGTGACGACCGGCTGGGGCCCGCCGTACGCGGCGGCCAGGCTCCGGGCCATCTCGCCCACCGTGTGCGGCTCCCCGCTGCCGGCGTTGTACGCCGTCAGCGCGCCCTTCGGCGTGTCGGCGTCCAGCGCGGCCAGGTTGGCGGCGGCCACGTCCCGTACGTGCACGAAGTCCCGCCGCTGCCGCCCGTCCTCGAAGACACGCGGGGCCTCGCCCCGGGCCAGCGCGGAGCGGAAGAAGGAGGCGACCCCGGCGTACGGGGTGTCCCGGGGCATCCGGGGCCCGTACACGTTGTGGTAGCGCAGCGCCACCGCCGTCCCGCCCGTCGACCTGGCCCAGGCGGCGGCCAGATGCTCCTGGGCGAGCTTGGTCGTGGCGTACACGTTGCGCGGGTCGGCGGGGGCGTCCTCGGCGACGAGCCCGGGGTCGAGGGCCCTGCCGCACGCGGGGCACGGCGGCTCGAACCGTCCCGCGTCCAGATCGGCGACGGCCCGTGGCCGCGGTCGCACCACCCCGTGCTCCCGGCACTCGTAGCGCCCCTCCCCGTAGACGACCATCGACCCGGCGAGCACGAGCCGCCCGACACCGGCCGCGGCCATGGCGGCGAGCAGGACGGCCGTCCCCAGGTCGTTGCGCGAGACGTACTCCGCCGCGTCGGCGACCCCGTCGCCGAGCCCGACCATCGCGGCCTGGTGACAGACGGCGTCGACGCCGTCGAGGGCACGGGCGACGGCGACCGGGTCGCGCACGTCGGCGCCGGGGTCCTGCCGGACGTCGTACACGAGCGCCTCGTGCCCGCGCGCACGCAGGGCGTCGACGACATGGGACCCGATGAATCCGGCACCGCCGGTGACCAGTACACGCATACCGCCACGCTAGGGCCGCGGCCGGTCCGGACCCCGTGAACCGCCCGGCGCGTCATCACTCCGTAAGACGCAGCACGCGCGTCGGACCGGGACGGAACGGAGCGTTCGCGAGACGCTTCCCAGGCCTTCAGCAAGGGAGACCCTCATGGCAGCCTCGCCCCCCTCCGGCGACACCTACCGCTTCGCCGACCTCAGCGCCCTGTTCGTCAACTGCACCCTGAAACCGTCCCCGCAGCTCAGCCACACCCAGGGCCTGGTCGACAAGAGCCGGGCCGTCATGGACGCGCACGGGGTGAGTACCGACGAGTTCCGGGCCGTCGACCACGACATCGCCCCCGGCGTCTACCCCGACATGACCGCGCACGGCTTCGCCACCGACGCCTGGCCGGACCTGTACGAGCGGGTGATGGCGGCCGACATCCTGGTGCTGGCCGGACCGATCTGGCTCGGCGACAACAGCTCCGTGACGAAGAAGGTCGTCGAGCGCCTCTACAGCTGCTCCGGCCTGCTCAACCCGCAGGGTCAGTACGCCTTCTACGGCCGGGTCGGGGGCTGTCTGATCACCGGCAACGAGGACGGCGTGAAGCACTGCGCGATGAACCTGCTCTACAGCCTCCAGCACCTCGGCTACACGATCCCGCCGCAGGCGGACGCCGGCTGGATCGGTCCGGCGGGCCCCGGGCCCTCGTACCTGGATCCCGGCTCGGGCGGTCCGGAGAACGACTTCACCAACCGCAACACGACCTTCATGACGTGGAACCTGATGCACCTCGCGGCCCTGCTCAAGCGCAACGGCGGCGTCCCGGCACACGGCAACCAGCGCTCGGAGTGGGACGCGGGCTGCCGCTTCGACGCGCCCAACCCCGACTACCGCTGACGACCGACACCGAGGTGGCCCCGGTCCGGCCACGCCCAGCGCGCCCGTGCATCCGCGCCCGTGGATCCGTGCCCGGGGGTCCGTGCCCGCGGATCCGTGCCCGGTACGACCGCGCTCGCGCCGCCGGCCGGGGGCGGACCCCCGGCCGGCGCGCGCTCGATGTCCCGCTCAGAGCTGGCCGGACTCCGCGATGGTGATCTTCGCGGAGGTCGAACCGCTGCGCGAGCCGTAGGACTCGATCTTCTTGACGAGGGCCATGCTGGCCTCGTCGGCGACCTCGCCGAACACCACGTGCTTGCCGTCGAGCCAGTCGGTGACGATCGTGGTGATGAAGAACTGCGAGCCGTTGCTGTTGGGGCCGGCGTTGGCCATGGAGAGCAGGCCGGGCCGGTCGTGCTTCAGCGTGAAGTTCTCGTCGGCGAACTTCTCGCCGTAGATGCTCTTGCCGCCCGTGCCGTTGCCGCGGGTGAAGTCGCCACCCTGGAGCATGAAGTCCGGGATGACCCGGTGGAAGGAAGAGCCGGCGAAACCGAAGCCCTTCTCGCCGGTGGCCAGCGCGCGGAAGTTCTCGGCCGTCTTGGGGACGACGTCTTCGAACAGGTTGAAGTTGATCCGCCCGGCGGGCTCGTCGTTGATGGTGATGTCGAAGTAGATCTTGAACGTCATGGTTCTATCCTGCACGGTCGAGCGGGCCCTGCCGAATCGAGGGGTCGTGTCGGCCCTCACAGTCGCCGATCGGGGCGGTCGGCGAGGGCCGCCGATCAGTCGACCGGCCAGGTGTGGGCAGGGGCGTTGAGGTGCATGTAGTCGATGTAGAGCTGTGTCATCCGCCGCAGCGCCTCGTGGCGGCCGGCCTGGGCGGAGGCGGTGATCCGATGGAACATCTCCTTCTGCCAGACGGCGCCGTTACGGCCGGTGACGCACCGCTGTTCGATGATTCCGAGCAGTGGCTCCCGCCAGGCCGCGTCCATCCCCGAGAGTTCCAGCCCCCGGTGTGCCAGCGGCAGCAGACGCCGCAGGACGAGCTCGGCCACCGGGGCCTCACCCATGCCGGGCCAGTACAGCCGGGCGTCGATGCCGTCCCGCGCCGCCGTGTGCAGATTGTCCTCGGCGGCCCGGAAGGACATCCGCGACCACACCGGCCGCTCGTCCTCCACCAGGGCCCGGGTGAGGCCGTAGTAGAAGGCGCCGTTGGCGAGGGTGTCGGCTACGGTCGGACCGGCCGGCAGACAGCGGTTCTCCACCCGCACGTGCGGCTGGTCGTGGGCGACGGCGTAGACCGGACGGTTCCAGCGGTAGATGGTGCCGTTGTGCAGGGTCAGCTCGCCCAGTTCCGGCACGTCCCCTCCGGTCAGCGTCTCGCGCGGATCCTGCTCGTCGCACAGGGGGAGCAGCGCGGGGAAGTAGCGCAGGTTCTCCTCGAAGAGGTCGAAGACGCTGGTGATCCACCGTTCCCCGAACCACACCCGGGGCCGTACGCCCTGCACCTTGATCTCCTGCGGACGGGTGTCGGTGGCCTGCTCGAACAGCGGGATACGGGTCTCGTGCCACAACTCCTTCCCGAACAGGAACGGTGAGTTGGCCGCCAGCGCCACCTGGACTCCGGCGATCGCCTGCGCCGCGTTCCAGTAGGCGGCGAACTCGTCGGGGGAGACCTGGAGATGGAACTGCGTACTGGTGCACGCGGCCTCCGGGGTGATCGTGTCCGCGTAGGCGCGCAGCCGGTCGACACCGTCCAGCTCGATGTGCAGATCCTCGCCGCGCGCGGCGAACACCTGGTCGTTGAGCAGCCGGTAGCGGGCGTTCTCCGACAGCGCCGACTCACCGACGTCGTCCTGCCGCAGCGTCGGGAGGATACCGATCATGATCAGGTGCGTGCCGACCGTCCGGGCACGCTGCTCGGCGTGGTTGAGCGCGGCACGGATCTCCGCCTCCCAGGCGTCGGGACCGCCCTGCGTCAGGCGGCGCGGCGGCACGTTGATCTCGAGGTTGAAGCGGCCGAGCTCGGTGGACCAGGCGGGATCCGCGATCGCGTCGAGCACGTCGCTGTTGCGCATCGTCGGCTCGGCCTCGTCGTCGACCAGGTTCAGCTCGATCTCGAGACCGACCCGGGGCCGCTCGGACTCGAACCGCGACTCGCGCAGCATCTGCGCGAACACATCGAGGCACTCCTGCATCTTGATCCGGTACCGGCGGCGGTCCTCGCGGGTGAAGACCAGCGCCGGGACGTCACGTCCCATCGGCCCTCCCGGCTTGCCCTGTGTCGCACGCCCTTGCCTCCAGCCTCGCACCACCGGACGCCCCTCACCAGGCGGGAAGCGCGGCCCGCGGCGCACCCCGCCCGGAGCCCGGGCACCAGGAGGGCCTAGGTGATCGGTTCGGCCAGCCGGGCCACCTCCTGCGCGGCGTCCCGGGCCGCGCGCTCGGCCCGGTCCACGGCCCGAGCGGCGGTCCGCAGCCGTTCCTCGGCCTCCTGCCGCTCCTGCTCGGCCCGCCGGAGCTCCTGGCGCGCCCGGCGCAGCCGCTCCTCCGCCGCGGACTCGTGCGCACGGGCGCGGTCGTGCCGCTCGCGGGCCTGCCGGAGCGACGCGTCGGCATCGGCCCGTCCGGCGCTCATCTCCCGCAGCCGGCGCTCGGCGGCTTCCGCCGACCGCCGGGCCCGGCCGAGCTGCCCCTGCCGCAGGCGGCGCCGCTCGGCGAGTTCGTCCTCCGCCCGGGACCGCGTGTCCGGCGCCGCGGGCGCCGCTCCGGCCGCCGGCTTGCGCGCGAGGCCGGCGGCCGCCGCGTCCTGGGACGGGAAGCCGGCCGGTGGGGTGAGGGCGCTCTCCAGACGCCCGGCGGCCCACCGCTCCGCCGCCTCCTCGTCGGTGAGCACCGCGCGCAGGGTGGATTCGACGTCCTGCCGAGCCGCGCCCGACAGTCCGTGCCCGGCCTGCTGAGCCAGCTCGGCGGCCTGCCGCGACAACGCGGAGACGATGCTCCGGCGCTGCTCCGACAGCTCCCTGATCCCGTCGGCGTCCAGGGACCGGTACGCCTCGCGCAGCGCCCGCCCCAGCTCCAGGAACCGCTCGCTCTCCCGCGGCTGCGAGCGCAGCAGCAGGTTCGCCGCCCAGGCCGCGAGCGTGGGGCGCCGGGCGGCATGGATCCGACGGGCCTCGTCCCCGTGCCCGTCGCGCCTGGCCTCGGCGGCCAGCTGCTCCCGTCGGGCGACGAAGTCGGACGGCGGGGTGGCGTAGAGCTCGTCGAGCAGCCGCTCCACGTCCTGCCCCGCAGCGGGTCGAGCGGGTCGTGCACCCTTTCGCGCCATGATCAGCAGCGTCCACCCGGCCGGGCCCCCGCGCATCCCGACTGCGGGGGAGCCGGTGCGGGGCCGGGTTCCGGCCAACCTGAGCGCCGCTGAGTACGCGTACTCAGGTCCGGGGACGATCACCCCGGCAGAGTGTGGGGTCCATGACACATCACGGAGGAGCGAGCATGAGCCGAGCGAGAAAATCCCTGGTCATGACGGTGTTGGCCGCCTGTGCCCTGACGGGTGCCGGTACGGTGCCCGCCGCCGCGGCCGGGGATCCGCTGCTGCCGCACCCCGGTCCGGACGGACTGGTGTGGGTGGAGGAGTGGACGGGGGACGGCGGCGTCGCGTCGGGAGGTGCCTGGGAGGGCCTGCCGACCGTCCTCACGGTGGCCTGCGAGGGCGGTGGCAGCGTACGGGTGACGATGCGGTCGCAGGAGGAGGCCGAGGTCGCCGCGTTCTCGGTCGACTGCCCGGTCGGGAGCGCCGGGGTCGGCTCGGCGACCATGGCCGCGGGCGTGGTGCGGCCGGGCTCCTTCACCGTGGGAGTGGACGCCTCGGCCGACGCCGTCCGGTGGTCGCTGACGGTGACTCAACCGGAGTAGCGGACCCCCGGGCCCCCGGCTTCCCGGGCCCCCGAGAGCGGCGGTGCGGCGGGAGCGGGGGCAGCCGCCGGACCGGCCGGAGCGCCCGCGCGGCCGGCCGCATCGCCCCGGTCCTCGCTCGCGGTTCCCACCGGCTCCCCCTGCCTCCCCGCTCCTCCCCGCCCTGCTCATGGCCGCCGTCGCGGCCGCCCCGCACTGCTCGTGTGTCCATGGCGGGCGCGCCTGACCCTCTGTGACGACGCCCCTTCCCGGCGGAGATGCGCACCGGATGCGTCGTCAGCGGAGCGGGTTCAGACTGAGGGCGTGACTGGCATGTACACCAAACAGCAGGCGGGGAGTGCGCAGGAGGGCCCGCGCGGGCCTTCGCCGTCGCTGGCCCTCGCGGCCATGATGTTCGCGGTGTCGATGACGTTCATCGACCAGACCATCGTGTCGATCGCCACGCCGGACATCGTCCGCGAACTCGGCCTGTCCGCCTCCGGTATGCAGTGGGTCGTCAACGCCTATCTGCTGGCGCTGGCCGCGTTCTTCGCCCTCGGCGGACGGCTGGCGGACCTGCTCGGTCCGCGGCGCGTCGTGGTGGCGGGCACCCTGGTGTTCGTGGTCTCGTCGGTCCTGTGCGGCTGCGTACCCAGCGGCGACTTCGCACTGACGTGGCTCATCGTCTTCCGGGCGACCCAGGGGCTCGGCGCGGCCCTGCTCTTCCCCGCCGCGCTGGCGGTGGTCGTGGCGGTCTTCCCGGTGGAGCGGCGCGGCCGCGCCCTCGCCCTGTTCTTCGGTGTCACCGGCGCCCTGACCGCCATCGGGCCGCTCCTCGGCGGCTGGCTCACCGGCTGGACCTGGCGGGCGATCTTCTGGGTCAACGTGCCCGTGGCCGTCGTCGCGTTGATCCTGACCGCGCTCGCCCATGTCTCCGACCGCCGCCGTGACGAGCCCCTGGACGTGCGGGGCGCCGTGCTGATCGCGATCGGCATGGGCGGGAGCGTGCTCGGCTTCCAGCAGGCGTCCGCGTGGGGCTGGGACAGCGTGCTCACCTGGGTCTGCATCGTGGGCGGTCTGGCCGTGCTGTGGCTGTTCTGCCGCTACGAACGGCGCACGGCCCACCCGTTGGTCCAGCTCGCGGTCTTCCGGGACCGCGCCTTCGTGGTCGACGGACTCGTGCTGTTCTTCTCCATGCTCGCGTTCGTCCCGCTGTTCTTCTTCGCCTCCGTCTACGCGCAGGTGTCCCTGAGCGCCTCGCCCAACCAGGCAGCCCTGTATCTGCTGTACGTCTTCGCGGGCTTCGCGCTCGCCTCGCAGTGGGGCGGGCGGATCCTGGACAAGCGCGGCGCGCGGCCGACCCTGAAGATCGGCTGTGTGGTCGGAGCGGTGGGCTTCGCGCTCTGGGCCGGGAAGCTGACCGATCTGTCGATGCACGACCAGTGGCCCTACGCGGCCCTCGCGGGGGCCGGCATCGGCTTCGTCCTGGCGCCCGCCTCCACCGACGCAGTGAACCGGGCGATCGACGCCTCCTACGGCGAGGTCACCGGCATCACCCAGACGATCCGCAACTACGCGGCGAGCGTCGGCCTGGCACTCTACGGATCCCTGCTGACCCACCGGATGACCGAGAACGTCGACGACACCCTGCGGTCGGCCGGAATGCCGTCCGGGACCGCGCAGAGCACGGCTAAGAGCGTCGCCGAGTCGATCACCGGCACCGGCGACGACCAGAAGCTCAGCTCCGGCGGCTCGGCGGTCGCGCGGACGGTACAGGAGTCGATGCCGGAGATCCGGATGGACTTCGCCGAGGCCAACCAGTGGGTGTTCTACGGGATGGCGATCGCCCTGGGTATCGGATACCTCTGCGCGATCCGCCACCCCGGCGGCACGAGCGGCACGGAGCGGACCGACGTGCCGTCGGACGACCGTTCGCCCGCTCCCGACCGGGCGTCCTGACGACGGGGGATGGGGGATGGGGGACGGGGGATGGGTGATGGGTGATCTGGGACGGACGAGGGGCGACGGGCGTCGGACGAGGGGCGTGGGACGAGGGCCGGTGGCAACAGGCCGGTGGCCGACAGCGGGTGGCCGACAGCGGGTAGCCGGGAAAGCCGGAAGGCTTGCCCGGCTACCGGGTCTCAGCGGCTGCGAACGGCGCTGGTGGTGAAGAATCCCGTGGCCGCGGCGCTGAGCAGGGCGCAGACGGCGAGGAGGGCGGTACGTCGCATCGAGGGGCCTTTCCGGTGATGACGGATGGGTTCTGCACAACGCCGGTCGGCCCCCGGTCGCTTCGCCCCGGGACCGAGCCCACCCGTACGGATGCGGCCAAGCGTGTGTGCGTGCCGCCCCGGCCCGCGACGCCGGTGCCGTGGCCCGGCGCGTGACACGCCGCGTCCGGGGACTCAGGCGTCGACGTCCTCCGTCCGTACCGGCCGCCGCAGCAGATAGGCGCCCGCCGTCGAGACGAGGACGGCCATGCACCCGATGAACACGAGCCCGGCCCCCTCCAGGCCGAGGGGATCCACCAGCACGCCGACGCCGATCACCGGCACCGAGATGCCCGCGTAGGCCACCACGAAGAGGGTCGAGATCACCGCCGCGCGCCGGTCCCCGGGAGACGCCCCGGCCACCGCGGACAGTGCCCCGCGAAACGCCAGCCCCTGACCGGTGCCTCCGACGATCGCGCTCAGTACCAACAAGGCCGGCACCTCCCACCGCAACGCGCCCGCGAGCAGCGCCAGCCCGGCGAGCAGTGCTGCACAGCCCAGCGGCAGCGACCGCCCGACCCCGACCCGGCCGACGAGCAGCTGCCCGGCGGTCGAGGCGAAGAAGGCCAGCGCGACGATGAGGCCGCTCAGCGCGTGGTTGCTCACGTCGAGGGACTCGGCGAGGAACGCCGGGCTCACCGAGGTGAACACGCCGAACAGCGCGAACCCCGCGAACGAGGCGATGGCCGCCGGCCCGAACACCGCCCGCACCTCAGGGGGCAGGCCGGGCCGCTGCGGCCGTACGGTGCCCAGCGCTCGCCGGTGCCGCACGGTCTCCGGGAGCCACGCCACGACGCCGACCGAACAGGCCACCAGGGCGAGATGCACGACGAACGGCAGATACAGCGGCCATTCGGCGTACTGCGCGAGCAGCCCGGCGAGCAGGGGACCGCAGCCCAGCCCGCCCATGTTGGCGGCCGTCGCGACGAACGTGGCCCGGGAGGCGCCGCCGGGCGGTGCCAGGTCCATCACGTACGCCGTGGCGGCCCCGGTGAACAGCCCGGCGGAGAGCCCCGACAGCAGCCGTCCCGCGTACAGCCAGCCCAGGCCGGTGGCGGCCAGGAAACACACGGCGCTCGCCCCGGCGCAGCCCAGGCCCGCCACCAGCACCGGTCGTCTGCCCACGGTGTCCGAGGCGTTGCCCGCCAGCAGCAGCACACCGATGACCCCGAAGGCGTACACCGCGTACACGACGGTGACCGTCAGCTCGGAGAACCCGAACTTCTCCTGATAGAGGGGGTAGAGGGGGGTCGGCAGCGTGGTGCCGGCCATGCACACGGCGAAGACGGCTCCGCCGAGCAGACAGGGGAGCCATCCTCGGTGATCACGGTCCATGGCGGCGACAGTAACCGCGCGGGGACCCCGCAGAGGCCCGACGTGCCCGCCGTCGCGCGCGTCGCCGCGCGGCTTGCCCGCCGGAGCCGTCCGGAGCCGTCCGGGGGCGCCGGTCGGCCCGGGAGCCGACGATGGTCGGGCGACCGTCGACTCAGGCGTCCGGCGGGCGATTCCGGGTTGTTCCGGGCGGCTTCGGTTGTTCCGGCGGCGGTGTCCCCGTACGGGAGAAGGATCCGGCGCGCCGCGAGTGAGTGCCGGGCCGCACCGGAGCACGGGTCCGTCATCACCTCCCCGACGGCAGGGTCCACGCGGTCGGCGGCGGGATCAACGCCGGTCGCCGTGCGGTGACTTACCGCGACAGGCCGGGCTTCGAGGCTTCGGCCGGTTCGGCCGGTTCGGCGGGTGAGAGCGGCGCCCGGTCGAACCACTCCCTGGTCGCCGCACCGCCGGCGAGGGCCACCAGCAGCGAACCCAGGACGGCACCCGCGCTCCAGGCCACGTGGTGGGCCAGAGTCGCGACCGAGCCGCTCACGGCGATCACCCAGCCGACGCCGACCGCGCCCCTGCGCACGGCCCCACCGCCGTCGGCGAACCTCGCCGACACGACCAGCGACGTCACGGCGAGCGCCGCGCACGCGGTCGCCGCGAGCAGCAGCAGCCCGACGATCATGCCGCCCAGCGCGCCGGACTCGAAGACGGCCGCGGCCGCGGCCAGTCGTACCGAGCCGGCGATGCCCGACAGGCCCAGCACGACGAGCAGTATGCGGGCACATCTGGCCGTAACAGGCATTCGAGTCATAGGGATTCCTTGTGGCGTGCGGACGTCGGTCGCCGGGTGCGTGGGACACGGCGGGCCGGCCGGGTCACCGTAATCGCCCTGGCCATCAGGGCGACACCC
Organism: Streptomyces sp. Root1310; assembly: GCF_001426425.1. Classification (NCBI taxonomy): domain Bacteria; kingdom Bacillati; phylum Actinomycetota; class Actinomycetes; order Kitasatosporales; family Streptomycetaceae; genus Streptomyces; species Streptomyces sp. Root1310. The sequence goes on from NZ_LMEQ01000030.1 coordinate 136,299, forward strand.
CTTGGACGCCAGGTGACGACGACCCGTCGCGCATCCCTGGAACGGCGACACGACGGCCGACGTCCCGCGCGCGATGTGACGGGTCCCATTGCACTCACGGCCCCCAACCGGTGAATCTCTCCTCGCACGAATTTCCGAGGAACTGTTATCCGTTGCTTCCGCAGAGATCACCCATAGGACGGACAGCATCGTTCGGCGTCTAGGACAGGGAAGTCTCCATGAGTACACGGCACACGGTGGAGGCGGTGGCTCTCGTCACCGCCGCCCGATCGGGCGATCAGGCGGCCCAGGACGCGCTCGTCGGCGCGTACCTGCCGCTCGTCTACAACATCGTGGGCCGGGCGTTGAACGGTTCGGTGGACGTCGACGACGTCGTGCAGGACACCATGTTGCGCGCCCTGGACTCGCTGGGCTCGCTGCGGGATCCCGCGAGCTTCCGCTCCTGGCTGGTGGCCATCGCGATGAACCAGGTCCGGGCGCACTGGAACCGGCAGCAGCCCGTCCAGGGCGCCATGGAGGAGGCCGACGACGTCGCCGATCCGGGGGCCGACTTCGTCGACCTGACCATCGTGCAACTCCAGCTGTCCGGCCAGCGGCAGGAGACCGCGCGGGCGACGCGCTGGCTGGAGCCCGACGACCGGGGACTGCTGTCCCTGTGGTGGCTGGAGTGCGCCGGTGAACTGACCCGGGCCGAGATCGCCGCGGCCATGGACCTGACGCCGGAGCACACGGCGGTCCGCGTACAGCGGATGAAGGCGCAGCTGGAGGCGGCCCGGGTCGTCGTGCGGGCGCTGGACTCGCGGCCGCAGTGCCCGGAACTGCGCGGCGCGCTCGCGGGCTGGGACGGCCGGCCCTCGGCGTTGTGGCGCAAGCGCGTCGCCCGGCACGCGCGCGGCTGCGCACGCTGTTCGGGCCTGTGGAGCGGGCTGATGCCCGCCGAGGGTCTGCTGGCCGGGCTGGCGCTCGTCGCGGCGTCCTCCGCGCTGCTGGCGCGGACGAACCCCGCCACCGACACCCTCGCCGTGGTCGGCTCCGCGTCCCCGCTCGCCGGTGGCGAGGCACCGGGCGGATCCCTCCCGCCGGTGAACCGCCGTGCCACGAAGGACCGGACCACCTCCCGTACGGACGCCCGCCGCAGGCGGCGTACCCGCCGGCGGGCGGTCGGCGGCGCGGTCGTCGCCGCCTGCGTGGCGGGCGGCGGCCTGTACCACTTCGGCACCCAGCCGGACGGCGGGGCGGGGGAGAGCACCGCCGTACGGCCCGTTGACGACGTACTGGCCTCGGACGGCCCGACGCCGGACGGCGCCCGCAGCGGTTCGCCGTCGGCGTCCCCGTCCGCGTCGGCGTCCGCGTCGAAGTCGCCGAGTGCGAGCGCCTCGCCGTCTCCGCGCCCGAGCAGGACCGTGGTCGCGGCGGCCCCGGCGAAATCGTCCCAACCGAAGCGGACCGCTTCCGCGACGCCGACCGTGCGGGCGGGTTCGTCCGATCTCGCGACCCAGGTGATCGCCCTGGTCAACAAGGAGCGGACGACGGCGGGCTGCGGCCCCCTCACGGACGACAGCCTGCTGCGCGCCGCCGCACAGGGCCACTCCGACGACATGGCCGCCCGTGACTTCTTCGACCACACCAACCCCGACGGAGCCGACCCCGGTCGGCGCATCACGGCCGCCGGATACCGCTGGTCCACCTACGGCGAGAACATAGCCAAGGGGCAGCAGACGGCCTCGTCGGTGATGACGTCCTGGATGAACAGCGAGGGCCACCGGGCCAACATCCTGAACTGCTCCTTCAAGAACATCGGCATCGGAATCCACGACGGTGCCGGCGGCCCGTGGTGGACACAGAACTTCGGCGCCAAGCTCTGACCCGCGCACGGGCTGCCGGGTGCCCGCTCCCCTCGGCGCCCGATGTCCGACGCCAGACGCCCGCCGCCGAGCGGCCGATCGGGGACGCGGATGCCGATGCCCCCGGCGGCCCTCGCGGCGGGCGGCAGGACCGTCGTCCACCTCTGCGACGTCCGCCCGCCCCGCCACGTCGGCTCCGCCGCGACGGTCGCCTCAGGCCAGGTGGCCTCCCGGATCCCGCAGCCGCCCGGCGTTCGCCGCGTCGGCCAGCATGCGCCGCACCGCGGGCGCGGGCATCCGGACGACCACCGGCTCCGGCAGCGTGACCTCCTGTACGGCCGTCCCGCGGCGACCCGAACGCACCCGGTCGCTCACCTCCGCCACCGCCCGCACGTCCAAAGTGAACTGCACCAGCACCGACTCGGCCTTGGGCTTGTGCAGCGGTATCGAACCGGCGGCGTCGGCGGCGGTCGCGGTGGCGCTGCCGGAGCCGTCCACGGTGCCGAGGAGCTGGTTCATCCGGAACTCGTCCGCGTTCAGCACCCCCGCGCCCAGCAGGCCGCGCGCCGACCGGCCGTGCTCGTTCGCCTGCTGGCCGTCCGTACCCGCCGGGCGCGGCGCGTCCAGCCCGCTCTGCGCGACCGTCTCGAAAGTCATCTTGTCGCCCACGCCCAGCACCCGGCCGCCGCGCAGCCGGGCGTGCAGCGAGGCGCGCAGGTCCTGGCCCGACGCGCCGGTCGCGTGCACCGGCGGAAGGTCGACGCCCGCGGCGGTCAGCAGCGGCAGCGCCGCGATCAGCCACTCCGTGGAGACGGCCTCGCGCAGCAGGTGGTACGCGGCCTCGCCGCCGGTCCGGAACCGTGCCCCGCCCCCGGCCCGCCGGACCGCGTCGTCGACCGCCTGGCGCACCCTGGGCGTTCCCCGGAACCCGTTGACCTGCGCCTCCATCGGCAGCCGTACCCCGGAGTCCCGCCAGGGACCGAGCCGGTCGGCGCCCGCGTCCGCCGCGTCCACCGCGTGCACACCGGCCTGCCGGGGCGGTACCGGGGCCAGTTGAGACAGCGCACGCAGATCCGCGGCGAGCACCCGGTGGGTCAGGCTCAGGCCCTTCAACGGCGCGAGGGCCACCCGGCGGTCGCCGGAGAACACCTCCAGAGTGGCCTCGATCGGCACGTTCATCCGGGCCGACGGGGCGGACGCCGCCTCCGCGACGGTCTTCACGCCCAGCTGGGCACGCCCGACACCCACCGAGCGGCGCGAGTCGCTCGTGCCGAGACCGAGTCCCGCGGCGGCGCCGACACTCTTCAACTGGCCCGCGCCCCCGTCGGGCTTCCCCGAACCGGCCAGGACCGCCTCGACGCCCCGGCTGTCGCTCTCGTCGTGCGCTCCGGCCCGCTGGGCGGCGGCGGAGGTGATGTACTCCATGTCCCGGCCGTCGGACGCGGTCTCCACATAGCTGCCGGGCCCGGTCCTGCGGATGCGGAACAGCGCCCGGTAGGGCCGTCTGCGCCCGTCGAGCAGCTCGACGCCCACCCCGCCGTCCATCGCGCTCGACAACAGGCCCGCCGAGCCGTCCCGGTCGAGCACCCGCAGCAGCCGCTGCACGTTGTCGTTGCGGTCCGTCAGCCGGGTGCGCGGCAGCAGTTCGTCCGCGAGGGAGGCGCCGAGGCGGCCCCGGATCCCCTCCAGCAGCGGCACGAAGTCCGGCAGGTCCTCGATCATGCCGAAGCCGAGCGGGAGCGACTCGGCCAGGGCGGGAACCGGTGCCGGGGGCACGAGCGGCGCGCTCTTCGCGGTACCGCCCGAGGCCGACGTGGCCGCTTCCGAGGTCTCCGCCTCCTGGCCGGCCCGTGCCGTCCCGACGGGCCGCGCGGGCTTCCCGGACCTCCCGGACTGGCCGGTCCTCCCGGACTGAGCCGACGTCGCGGCCGACGTCGTGCCCGCACCGGAGGCGGCTTCCTCACGCCCCTGTTCGCCCGGCACCTTCAGCCCCGCCGCCCGCAGCTGACGCTCGGTCAGCCACACCGCGACCGCACCCGGCACCGTACGGCCACCGCGCGCCACGTACGGACCCCCGCCCGTCACCGCGACCTCGGCGACCATGCGCACCACCAGATCGCACTGCACCAGATAGAGCGGGCTCTTGCGGGAGGTGTGCGCGTTGCGTTCGACGGTGCCGACCAGCGTGGACGCCGTCGTGTCGCCGCTGCCCAGGCTGCGGCCGGCCGACACCCCCTCGGCGAGTCGCCACTCGGCGCCGTTCTCCGCGCCCGTCAGGCCGCCCTGCACCGAGACGTTGTGACTGGTGCCCTCCTGCCCGGTGACCTGATGCCCGCCCAGCACGAAGGTCTCGGTGCCCGCCCCCGTGCCCTGGTGGACGACCCGCCCGCCGGTCAGCGCGAACCGGGTGCCGACCGCGCCGGTCAGTCCGGCCAGCCGCCGCGCGTGCCGCAGGTTCTGCACCACCCAGCCCGCCGATACGGCCTGGCGCAGCGCCGCCGTCACCGCCTGCGGGCTGAACCGGTCCTCGATGGCGAGCCGTGGCGCGAGCCCCTCCGTCTCCAGCGCCCGGTCCTCCCGCGCCTCCTTGTTGCGGGCGGCGGCCCGCGCCAGCAGCTCGAAGGCCAGGTCCCGCACCGGCTGCCCGTCGCCCACGGTCTCCACCAGCGTCCAGTCCCGCACCCCCCGCCTGCCGCCCAGCTGGCGTGACGCCAGACCGGCCAGGTCACCGATGCCCGCCGCCGCGAACTCCGTCCGCGTGTCACGGTGGCCCGCCCCGCGGGCGGCGGTCGTCTCGTCCAGCCGCCGCTTGGCATCGCCGTCCAGGGTGAACGCGGTCGGGGTGAGCAGCCGCACGTCCTGCGCGTCGAGGGGCAGTGTCCCGACCCGCTCGGCGGCGGGCGCGTCCCGGCCCGGCGCGCCGGGGGTGAGCGTGCGGGCCGCCTTGCGCTGCCGGGACGTCATGGTGACGTCGACGTTCAGGCTCAACGCCCCGCCGAACACGCTCGCGTCCTCCGAACCGTTGGTGAGGACGTCGGTGCGCAGGGTCGGCCCGGCCAGACCGCGCCGGGTCGTCGTACGGCCCTTCTCGGCCCGTGCCGACAGGGTCAGGGCGCCGGGGATCAGCCGGAACTGGCCAAGTGCCATCCCGCCGACCGTGCGTGAACTCGCCCGCCCGCTCTGGAGGTTGCTCGTGACGCCCGCGTGGCTGCGGACGAGCCAGTCCTTGGTCTCCCCGAGGTGACCGGTCTCCCGCAGCGAACCGGTGACCTTCAGCTGCACGTCGTGCGCGTGGAAGCGGGACTTGCGGCGCAACCGCACCCGGACGCCCGTGGACAGCAACTGGTCCTTGTTGACGCGCAGGTTGGTCTCCGACAGCACGGTCACCAGCTCGCGGTAGTTGCGCCGCTGGACCTCGGCCTCCTCAGGGCTGGGATCACGCGGCTGCTCCTCCTCGCCGAAGGCGGGAAGATACCCGGCGAGCCGCGCATCGGTGGCGAACAGCCGCGTCACCGCCCGCATCATCGGCGCGGTGTCCAGCCGGCTGATCGCCACGCTGGATCCCATCGCGCCGAACGGCAGGTGTCGCACGTCCCGCTCGGCGGCGCCGTCCTCGCCCGCCCGCTCGCCGTTCTCCGCCCCGTCCCGCTCGGTCGCGGTGGCCCTCCCCTTGCCCTTGGCGTCCTGCCCGGCAGCACGTTCCGGACGCTTGACGAACTCGCCCGCCGTCACCCCCTCGGGCAGCGGCAGCCCCAGCTCCCGGGCCTCGTCGGCCCGCAGCGAGACCCACACCCGCATCGTGTGGTGCGCGGTACGGCCCCCGCCCCGCGCCCTGGTCAGGGGCGAGGTCGGACCGGTGCCCTCGACGGTGAACAGCACGGTGCCGAGATAGAGCACCTTCTCGCCGCGGACCTCCGCGCCCTGCCGGCTGGACACGGTCTGCTCGGCCACGCTGAACCGCGCCTTGCGCGCCCCGGCCACGGGCATGACGGTGCCGCGGACGGCGGCCGCGTTACCGAGGACACCGAACCCCGCCGCCGGACCGGCGCCGAAGGCACCGCCCCGGCCCTTGCCCGCGGTGTCCGTCACCGCGTGCTGCGACTGCTGATGGGTACGCAGCTGCGTCTTGCCGGTGCTCCACCCGGGGGCCAGTTCGGTGATCGCGGCCCGCATCCGATAGGTGCCGGTGGTGCTGCCGTCCCTGCTGGTCAGATCCTCGCCGACGACCCCGTCACGCAGCAGCCGGGGCAGGTCCTCCAGCACGGTCGCGGTGGCGGTGGCCTCGTACAGCCGGGCCCGGCCGGGAGCGCCGGGCCAGGTCAGGGACGGATGCAGCGCGGAGGCGACGGCGTCGAACAGCCCCCCGCCGCCCTGGTGCGGCGCGGCCCGGTCCGAGACGGCCACCGGGGCCAGCGAATCGGCCAGCGACACGGCGCGGGCGGTCTCGGGCGCCACCGGACGAGGTCGGGGCACCGGCCCGGCGGCCGTCGGGACCAGATGTTCCACCGGCACCCGCATGGTCAGGGCGCCGGATCCGGTGGCGTTCCGGGCCGACCGTTCGCCGTCCTTCATGATCCGCACGTGGTAGCGGACCCGGCGCGGTACCTCGACCGACCCCTTGTCGCTGCGCAGTACCCGTGGCTCCGCCGTGTTCCGCTGGGTGCGGGAGTCCCGGGACGACTGGAAGGGCTGGGCGTTGACGGTGGCCGCCCCGCCGACCCAGACGCCGGGTGCCACCGGGGCGAGCCCGAACCCGGTGAACGCCACGCCCTTGGACGCGGACCCGCTCGTACTCTGCGCCACGGTGGCGGCCGTGTTGTGCTGCACGTCGACCTTGGTGGCCGCGCCCTCGCTGTCCGGACCCGCGGCGGAGAAGACGCCGGGACGGTCGTCGTCGGCGGGCGAGACGCTCACCGTGACGTCGTAACGGTCCGCACCCCGCACCCCGGTGACGGCGAAGGCCCGGCCGCGCCCGAAGAAGGATTCGGGCCGCCCGGCGAGTTCCGCGGCGATCTCGGCGACCACCCCGTCGCGCCGCCCGACGGCATCGGCCAGCGTGGTGGTGACGAACTCGTGTCCGATGAGCCCGTACGCCGTGGACAGCCCCGCCGCCTCCATGTCCCGCAGATACGAGGGGAGTTCGAGGGCGTCGTGCTCGACCTCCTCGATGGCGGGCGGCACCTGCGGGGGCCTGCGTCGGGCGGTGGACGGGCCGGCCGCGTTCAGCGCGGCGACGGTGGCGGCGTTGCCCGCGGTCTGCTGGAGCCCCAGAAGCGGGTTGGGGCCACTGCTCCGCCCGGCCACGCGGGGCGTCAGGGTCGCCCGCGGGGACCGTTCGAGGGCACTGCCATGACGGTTGTCGCCCGCCTGTCGCTGTTGTCGCACGCGCGTCAGCGTATGAACGCTCAGGCGGTGGGGCAGGCCACACGTCAAGTGTTCAACTGCCGTACGCCAGAAGGTCGTCGGTCCCGGCCCGGGACGGGAGCGACCGCCCCCGGCCTAGGCGTCCTCGCGCTGTCCGCGCGACTCGGGAGGGGCACCGCACGCCGGACGCACACCGGGTGCACACCGGGCGCGCAGCGGGTGCACACCAGGCGTACGCCGGAAGCGCGGGCCCCCGAGCCGTCCTCCGCGGTCAGTAGGTGTGGAGGGTGAGCCCGTAGCGGTTGAGGATCTCGTTCACGGGCTGGAACCACGTCTCGCCGCCGCCGGAGCAGTTGCCCCAGCCGCCGGAGGTGACGCCCTGTGCCTGGTCGCCGCTGATGAACGAGCCGCCGGAGTCGCCGCCTTCGGCGCAGACACTGGTCTTCGTCATCTGGTGCACCGCGCCCTGGCTGTAGTTGACGGTCTCGTTCTTCGCCAGCACCGCGCCGCAGTGCCAGTGCGTGGTCGACCCGGACCGGCAGACGGAGGCGCCCACCGGCGCCTCGGCAGAGCCGCGCACCAGCTGGTCGGAGACCGTGCCCCAGCCGAGCACGACCGGCACGGTCCACCAGCCGCTGCCCACGTTGACCCAGGCGTAGTCGTTGTCGGGGAACGAGGAGCCCTGGAAGTTGCCGATGTACGAGCCGTCCCAGCCCCGGACACCCGCACCGGCCTGGCCGCAGTGACCGGCGGTGACGAACCCGCCGTGCACCGAGAAGCCGATCGAGCAGCGGACGTTGCCCGTGTAGTAGGGGTCGCCGCCGACGGTGCCCGCCGCGAAGGTGCGCGGGGCCGCGGCGACCGTCTCGACGGTGACGGGGCCGGCCGTACGGGCCTGTGCCAGGAACCGCCGGACATCGTTGTCGGAGGTCTTGCCGCGGACGACCGTGACCACCACGGTGTTCGCCGCCGGGTCGACGTGCCAACCGCCCACCGCGGAGGGGGCGGAGAGCCGGTCGATGCGCGACTTCGCCGCGTCCAGCATCCGCGCGCTGTGCTCGACGACCCGGACGCCGGCTCCCTGGGCGCGGATCGCCGCGCGCGTCGCCTGCGAACTCGCCGAGGTGACGGCCACCGTGAGGCGGCCCTCGGCGGCGTCGAACCAGGATCCGGCGTACGCCGCCCCCGCCGTGCGGCGCGCCCTCGGTTCGAGCGCGGTGGCGTCGCGCTCGGCCTCGAGCCTTGCGACCGCCTGCTCCCGCGTGAGCCCGAACTCCCGCCGCATGCCGTCGAGCAGTGCGGCGGAGGCGGGGGCGGCGTCGGCGGCCGACGGGGAGGAGGAGGCCGTGGCACCGCCCCCGCTCGCCGCCGCGGGCAGCGTGCCCGCGCCACCGAGCCCGGCCAGCGTGAGGAGCGCGGCCAGGCAGACGTGCTTGAACCTTGTGCGTCTCATGGGAGTTGCCCTTCGTCGTTCCAGGAAGTGGGGTGGAACAGCGGATGGGTGAGAGCGCTCTCAGATGTGGCGCGGCAGAGCCTAGCCGCGTCCGGTTGTCAGGTCTAGGCCAATGCCGCGCCCTTTTCCGCCCAGGGCTCCGGCCGCCCAGGGCTCCGGCCGAGGACACGGTCGGCTCGGGACCTCCGTGATGCCCCGGCGAGATGGCGGCGGGCTTCGTCGGCGTCGTCAGCGGGGCCGTTGGGGTGGTGGGAACCGTGTCCCGCTCGGACAGGCGGGTGCGGGGCGTGCGGACGCGGTTGAATCCCACCGGCCTGAGAGAACAGGAGTCCGGAAGTCAAGGAGGGCGACCGCTATGACCGGCGAGGACATCCTCCTGGGTATCGCCCTGACCGTCGCCCTCGCCACGGGCTCGCAGATCCTGGCGAACAAGCTGCGGGTCCCCGCGCTGATCGTTCTTCTGCCGGTCGGCTTCGCGGCGGGGGCCCTGACCGACATCATTCACCCCGGTCGGCTCGTCGGCCCGGACTTCCCCGCGCTGGTCTCGCTGTCCGTCGCCGTGATCCTCTACGACGCCGGCCTCGGACTGAACCTGCGCAGCCTCACCGGCCGTACCCGCGGCATCGTCGTGCGGCTGCTGATCATCGGCATTCTGGTCACCTTCTTCGCCGTCGCGGGCATCGGACCGGCCCTGTTCGACATCCCGCTGCGGGTGGCGGCGATGATCGGCGTGATCCTCGTGGTGTCCGGCCCCACGGTCGTCGGCCCGCTGCTCGAATACGTCAGGCCGAAGGACAGGTTGCGGCGCATCCTCATCTGGGAGGGAACGCTGACCGACCCGATCGGCGGCATTCTCGGAGCCATCGTGTTCCACGCGGTCGCGACCAGCCATCAGATCGACATCGGCCGCGGCTACCAGATCGGGCAGTTCCTCCTCAGCATGGCCGTGGGCCTCGTGGGCGGTGCGGTGGCCACCGTCGTCCTGTGGCTGGCCCTGCACAAACTGAGGCTCGGTGAGACGCTCGGCACCCTCGCCCAGCTGGCGACGGTGATCCTCGTCTCCGCGCTCTGCGACATCGTCCGCGACGACACCGGCCTCATCGCCGCCATCGTGACCGGACTCGCCATCACCAACCTGCCCGGGATGGACATGCCGGCCCGCAGGCCGTTCCTCGAGACACTCGTCCAGATGATCATCGGTCTGCTCTTCATCTCCATCTCCTCCTCCGTCACCCCCGCGTCCGTGGTGCCCGTGCTGGTCCCCTCCCTGATCCTGATCGCCGTCCTGGTCCTCGTGATCCGGCCGCTCGTCGCGTGGGCGGCGTGCCGGGGTTCGGATCTCACCGCGGGCGAATGGGGCTTCATCGGGTGGATGGCACCGCGCGGCATCGTCGCCGCCTCGACGGCGTCCGCCTTCGCCGCCACCCTGGTGGAGAAGGGACTGCCCGGCGCGTCCAAGATCCTGCCGATCACCTTCCTCGTGATCGTGGGGACGGTCCTGCTCTACGCTCTGACCGCCGCGCCCGTGGCCCGGAAGCTGGAGGTCGTCCGGTCGGCGCGGACGCGCCCCCTCCTGGTCGGCGGGGCCCCGTGGGTGATCGGCCTGGGACAGGCCCTGAAGACCGCGGGACTCGACGTGCTCATGTGGGCCGGACTCGACGAGGAACGCGAGCGGATCACCTCGGCCGGGATCGAACTCGCCCATGGCGAGATGCTGGCGACCGCGACGAACCCCCGGGCCCGTCTGGAGGGTGTGACGGCGGTGTTCCTGCTCACCGACGACGACGACTTCAACGCCCTCGCCTCGGTGGTCGTCAAGGACAACGTGCAGGGGCCCGTCTACCGGGTGGGGCCGCCGCAGGACAGCCACGGGGTGGTCGCCCCCTACACCGGCGGTGACATCCTCTTCGGCCGCGCGCTCGTCCGGCAGCGCCTCGCGGCCCGCTACGAACGCGGTGCCCGCTTCCACGTGCAGCCGGGGTCCACGCCGATCCCCCCGGACCACGACATCCTGTTCGTCGTCCGTGCCGACGGCCGGCTGGCCCCGGTCACCGGGACCCAGACGGTCACACCACTGCCGGGCGACACCGCCGTTCTGATGGGGTCCGCATGACCTCCTGGGCCGCCCGCTTCAGGCTGCGGCAGTACGTCAAGGCCAGCCTCTGGATCGTCCCGCTGTTCGGGCTCGTGCTCGGCGTCGCCCTCGCCGAGGCGGCAGCCGCCGTGGACGGGGCGTCCTGGCTGCCCACGAGCTGGGACTACTCCGCGTCGACCGCGACCAGTGTCCTCAGTTCCGTGGTCGGATCGATGATCGCGCTGCTCGGGTTCGTGGTCACCATCGGTGTCCTCGTCATCCAGCAGGCCACCGGCACCCTCTCGCCGCGCTACATGCGGCTCTGGTATCGCGACCGGTTGCAGAAGGCCGTACTGGGCACGTTCACCGGCACTTTCGCGTTCGCCTACACGCTGCTGCGGAGCATCGAGACCGACTCCGTGCCCAACCTCGGCGTGACCATGGCCGGTGTCGCCGTCTCCGCCAGCCTCCTGCTCCTGCTGATCTACCTCAACCGCTTCACCCACAACCTGCGGCCGGTGGCGATCGCGGACATCGTGGGACGCTCGGGCGAACAGGTCATCCATCGGGTGGCGGCACACCTGCGGAGCACCGCGGCGCCCGGCGGGACGCCACCGACGACCGGCTCGGTGACCCGCATCCGGTCCGAACGCGGCGGCGTCGTCCAGGCGTTGAACGCACCCGGCCTGGTCTCGCTCGCGGCCCGGCACGACTGCGTGTTCGTGCTGGCGGCGGCCGTCGGCGACTTCGTGCCGCCCGGCGGCACGGTCGTCGAGGTCCACGGCGCCGCGTCCCCGCCCGGCCCGGACCGGGTGACGGACCTTGTCGCCCTCGGGGCGGAGCGGACGATCGAGCAGGACCCGGCCTTCGCCCTGCGCATCCTGGTCGACATCGCCATCCGGGCCCTCTCACCCGCCGTCAACGACCCCACCACCGCCGTCCAGGTGCTGAACCACATCGAGGCGTTCCTGCACACCGTCGGCCGGGCCGGCCCCCGCGGTCACTACGAACTCGCCGACGACCGCGGCCGGCTGCGCCTCGTGCTCTCCGGCCGGCCCTGGGACGACTACCTGGAGCTCGCCGTCACCGAGATCCGCGACTACGGCGCGACCTCCGTCCAGATCTGCCGACGGCTCCGGGCCCTGCTCGACGGTCTCCTCGCGAGCCTGCCGGACGCGTGCGGGCCCGCGGTGCACGCCCAGCTCCACCTCCTCGACGACGCCGTCGAGCGGGAGTTCGCAGACGCCCCCCGCCGTTCCGAGGCACGGACGGCCGACTCCCAGGGCATCGGGGGACGGCGGACCCGGGACGCCGCCCCGGGTGCTTCACCGCCCGGCGAGCCCGGCCCGTAGGACCTCTCCCCGGCCGGGTTTCGCCCCTGGCGGCGGGCGGGCACGGTCGTCGCGGCCCGTGGGGTCCGCAGTCCGCCGCGCGAACTCGCCGGCTCCGCCTCAGTCGAACCTCCGCTGCCGGTCGATGGCCTCGTCCAGGGTCGATGCCGCCATGATGAGGGACAGATGGGTGAACGCCTGCGGGAAGTTGCCGAGTTGCTCGCCGCTCGGGCCGATCTCCTCGGCGAACAGGCCGACATGGTTGGCGTAGGTGTGCATCTTCTCGAAGGTGTAGCGGGCCGGCCGGATGCGCCCGGCCCGGGCCAGGGCGTCGACGTAGAGGTAGGTGCAGAGGCTGAAGGTGCCCTCCGAGCCGCGCAGACCGTCCGGGGACGCGGCCGGGTCGTACCGGTACACGAGACTGTCCGAGACCAGCTTGCGTTCCATCGCGTCCAGGGTCGACAGCCAGCCGGGGCTCTTCGCGGAGAGGAAACCCACACGCGGGATCAGCAGGAGGGAGGCGTCGAGCACGTCCCCGCCGTAGTGCTGCACCAGGGCCTGCTCCGCCTTGCTCCAGCCCTTGTCCATCACCTGTTCGAGGATGCTGTCACGGGCGTTGCGCCAGCGCGGGATGTCGGCGGGGCGGCTCAGCTCGGTCGCCATGCGCATGCCCCGGTCGAAGGCGACCCAGCACATCACCCGGCTGAACGTGAAGTCGTTGCGGCCTCCGCGCGTCTCCCAGACGCCCTCGTCCGGACGGTCCCAGTTCTCGGACAGCCAGTCCAGTGTCCGGGCGAGCCCCTTCCAGCCGTGGTAGCCCAGTTCCACACCGACGTCCATGCCCTCGGCCATCGCGTAGAGCGACTCACCGTAGATGTCGAGCTGAAGCTGGTCGGCGGCCGCGTTGCCGGCCCGGACCGGCCTCGATCCCCGGTAGCCCTCCCAGTGGTCGAGGATCTCCTCCGTCAGGTGCGGGTCGCCGTCGACCCGGTACATGATCTGGAGGCGTTCGCCGGGCAGTTCCGCCCGGTCGTGCATCCGGTCGCCCAGCCACTTGGTGAACGCCGACGCCTCCTCGGTGAAGCCGAGGTCGAGCAGGGCCCGCACCGAGAGCGAACCGTCCCGCACCCACGAGTACCGGTAGTCCCAGTTGCGCTCACCGCCGACCTGTTCCGGCAGACCCATGGTGGCGGCGGCGACCGGGGCACCGGTCGGGTGGTAGGTGAGGAGTTTGATCGTGATGGCGGAGCGGTTCACCATCTCGCCCCAGCGCCCCCGGTAATGGGAGGTGTAGAGCCACTTCTGCCAGAAGTCCACCTCGCGCCACAGCCCCGAGGTCACGCCCTCCACGGAGAGCGGCGGTGGCGCTTCACCGTCGGCCGCGCAGGTGGTGAACACGGCGACAGCCGACTCGCCGCTCGCCAGGGTGACCGCACCCCGCACGTCCTGGCCGTCCCGCGTGAGCGGAAAGCTGGCCTGGAGGTGACCGGCGATTCCGGGACCCCGGAACACCGCCTCCTGGGGCCGCAGATCGAGCTCGTGGTCCGCCCGGCCGTAGTCGAAGCGCGGCCTGCACTCGAGGAGGAACCGCAGCGTGCCGCGCACCACGCGGATCACCCGCGTCAGGCCGTGACGGTCGGTGGGGACACGCCTGGTGATCACCGGCATCCAGTCGATGACCTCGCCGACGCCCTCCGGCGACATGAACCTGGTGACCAGCACGCCGGTGTCCGGGTAGTAGAGCTGCTTGCACGTCACGTCGGCGTGCTCCGGCGCCAGCCGGAAGTACCCGCCGCGGTCGTGGTCCAGCAGGGCGGCGAAGACACTCGGCGAATCGAACCTCGGCGAGCAGAACCAGTCCACCACGCCCTGGGAGGACACCAGAGCGGCTGTCTGCAGGTCGCCGACCAGACCGTGGTTGGCGATGGGGGGATAGCGGTCCATGAGCGTCCAATCCCAAGGGTGCCGACGCGGTCCACTATCCGACAGGCCGTGTACCGGCGCCTCCCGGAGCGGAGTACGGCCCTGACGGCCGGGTCTGACGGCCGGGTCCGACGGCCCGCGGCGCCGCGGGCCTACGGCCGCGCGCGCCGACGGCCGCGCCACCCCAACGGGTCAGCACCGATGGCGACCGGACGCGGTGCCGCGTCTCATGAGTCCCATGCAGCGACAAGCCTCACTCCCGGACGACGCCATACCTCCGATGGAGCGCTCGCACTGGGTGGCCTTCGCCGGGATCCTGTTGTTGGTCAGCGCTCTGTTCAACCTGCTCAACGGATTCGTGGCGATCTTCAATCACGGCTACTACTCGACCGTCTACTCCCAGGGCAACCGCCTGCTCATCCTCAACTACACGGCCTGGGGCTGGATCTGGGTCGTCATCGGCCTCGTGATGGCCCTGGCGGGCATCGGCGTGCTCGTGGGCTCCAGGGCGGCACGGCTGACGGGCATCTGTCTGGCCGCGTTCTGCCTGGTCGGGCAGATGATCTTCCTGCCGGTCTACCCGTTCTGGTCGCTGGCCACCATGGTCCTGTCCGCGCTGGTCATCTACGGGCTGATCGCCGAGCCGCGGCACGTTTCCGGGGCCCGCGTATAGCGCGGAGGACCGCAGGACGGCGCCGCGTCGAGGATCCGCCCGCCGCTACCGCGGGCCGTACCCCCGTACGCTGTTCCGCGTGTCGTCCTCCTCCCGCCTGCAACGTGTCGCCGTCCTTGTGCTCGAGGGGGCCAAGCCGCTCGACGTCGGCATTCCCGCACAGGTGTTCACCACCCGCGCGAGCATGCCGTACGAGGTGCGGGTGTGCGGCGCGGCGCCCGGGCTGGTGACCGGCGGGGACGGGCTGTCGTATCACGTGGCCCACGGTCTGGACGCGCTCGAATGGGCCGATGTCGTCTTTCTTCCCGGCTACCGCCTGCCGGACGTCGACGACCCGCCCCGGGCGGTTCTGCGCGCGCTGCTCGCCGCCCACGCCCGGGGCGCCCGGCTGGCGGCCATCTCGACGGGGGCCTTCGCGCTCGCCGCCACCGGGCTGCTCGACGGCAGACGCGCCACGACCCACTGGCACTACACCCGGGCGCTGGCGGCGAAGCATCCGCTCGTCCAGGTCGACGAGAACGTCCTGTTCGTCGACGAGGGCAGCGTGCTGACGTCGGCCGGTGCCGCCTCCGGGATCGACCTGTGCCTGCACATCCTGCGCCGCGACCTCGGGGTGGCCGCCTCGAACCACGCGGCCCGGCGCCTGGTCGCCGCGCCGTACCGCAGCGGGGGTCAGGCACAGTACGTGCCCCGCAGCGTGCCGGAGCCGCTGGGCGAGCGGTTCGCCGCCACCCGCGAGTGGGCGCTGCACCGGCTGGACGAGCCCCTCACCCTGGAGACCATGGCCCGGCACGCCGCCGTCTCGGAACGCACCTTCTCGCGGCGCTTCGTCGAGGACACCGGTTACACGCCCATGCAGTGGGTCATGCGCGCCCGTATCGACAGGGCCCGTGAGCTGCTCGAACGCTCCGAGCGTGGCGTCGAGCAGATCGCCGGCGACGTCGGACTCGGTACGGGGGCGAACCTGCGGACGCATTTCCAGCAGATCCTCGGCACCACCCCGAGCGAATACCGGCGCACCTTCACGAAGGGCGAGTAGCGGGCCCGCCGGACGGGGCGAGGCACGGCCGGAAAGGCCGGGGAGGCCGGGTGGCGAGATCCTTTCGAACCATGGCGCTCACGCCCAGGTCACCGACGGGCGCCACGCGCGAGGCTGGTGGCGAACCGAAGGGACACCACTCATGACTCGCATCGCCGTCAACGGATTCGGCCGCATCGGACGCAACGTGCTGCGCGCGCTCCTCCAGCGCGACAGCGACCTCGAGATCGTCGCCGTCAACGACCTCACGGAACCCGCCGCGCTCGCGCGACTGCTCGCCTTCGACTCGTCGGCCGGCCGGCTCGGTCGCCCGGTCGCCGTCGACGGCGACGTCCTGGTCGTGGACGGCCGTCGCATCAAGGTGCTCGCCGAGCGCGAACCGGCGCGACTGCCCTGGGCCGAGCTCGACGTCGACATCGTGCTGGAGGCGACCGGCCGGTTCACCGCGGCCAAGGACGCCCGCGCCCACCTCGACGCGGGCGCGAAGAAGGTCCTGGTCAGCGCACCCTCGGACGGCGCGGACGTGACGCTCGCGTACGGCGTCAACACCGACGCCTACGACCCGGAGCTGCACACGATCGTCTCGAACGCCTCGTGCACGACCAACGCGCTCGCCCCGCTGGCCGCCGTGCTCGACGACCTCGCCGGCATCGAGCACGGCTTCATGACGACGGTGCACGCCTACACGCAGGAGCAGAACCTCCAGGACGGTCCGCACCGCGACCCGCGCCGCGCCCGCGCCGCCGGCGTCAACATCGTGCCGACCACGACGGGCGCCGCCAAGGCGATCGGCCTCGTGCTGCCGAACCTCGACGGCAAGCTGTCGGGCGACTCGATCCGGGTACCGGTCCCGGTGGGTTCGATCGTCGAGCTCAACACGACCGTGGCCCGCGACGTGACGCGCGAGGACGTGCTGGCCGCGTACCGCACCGCGGCCGAGGGCCCGCTCGCCGGCGTCCTCGAGTACTCGGAGGACGCGCTCGTGTCGTCCGACATCGTCGGCAACCCGGCCTCGTCGATCTTCGACTCGGCCCTCACCCGTGTCGAAGGCCGCCACGTCAAGGTGGTCGCCTGGTACGACAACGAGTGGGGCTTCTCCCACCGGGTGATCGACACCCTCGAGCTCCTCGCCGCGCGCTGACGGCGGGCCCCTCCGGCCCCTCCGGCCCCTCCGGCCCCTCCGGCCCCTCCGGCACTTCCGGCCGTTCGCGGATCGTTCCGCGGACGGCCGGAGGCATGTCACCGGGACCTGCCGGACCCATGTGAGCACGTCGAGGACCGTCAGCCGGTGCGCGAGGGTGCGCTGTCGGGGCCGCCGGCCAACGCGAGCCGCAGCCTGGCCGCGTGCGCACTGCCGGGCAGCGCGCTCAAGATCACGATCTTGAGGTCCGAATCGCCGTCGGTCAGGACGTCGCAGTCCACCTCGACGGGACCGACCTCGGGGTGTTCGACCGTCTTGCGGTCCTCGCGGTGCGCCCCCACCGCGCCGCTCGCCCACAGCCGGGCGAACGTCGGATTGCCGACGGTGAGGGCACGGATCAGCTCGGCCAGGCCCACGTCGTCGGGAAAACGACCGGTGGCGCGGCGCAGGTCGGACACGACGGCGAGGTCCGAGTCGGCGCTGTCCCGCACGACCACCGGCCAGGAGGCGATACGCACGGCTTCGGAACCGACCGGGAACCGCTCACGGGCGAAGTTGCGCAGTTCCGGCGGCGTGGCCGACGGGTCACCGAGCAGCGCCGCCCACCCGCGGTTCCACCAGATCATCCGCCAGTCCGCGGCGAACACGGCGACCGCGACGTCTCCGAGCCGGTTCAGCACACGGTGCACACCCGGCGGGAGGTCATCGGGGATCACGTCGTCGCGCGGAGGGACCAGCCCGGCCATGCGGTACAGGTGGTCCCGCTCGGGGACGGTCAGTCGCAGAGCGCGTGCCAGAGACGCGACGACCTGGGCCGAAGGGGCCGTGGCCCGCCCCTGCTCCAGGCGCACCACGTAGTCGACCGACACACCGGCGCGTTCGGCGAGTTCCTCGCGGCGCAGCCCCGCCGCGCGACGGGTCCGGGCGGACGGCAGTCCCACGGCCGACGGGGACAACCGCTCTCGCCAGGCGCGGATCGTCGCGCCCAGTCCAGCTCCCGTTCGTGTCGCCATGGCGTCCATCCTGCCGCACCGCCTCGCCGAACCGTGATCGTGGTGATCGTAGTACTGCCGTTCCTACGGTCGAAGCGTCCCTGGCCGGGGTCCGCCGTGACGGGCACGATCGACGCATGACCACCACGTTCATCACCGGAGCCAACAAGGGCCTCGGCCACGAGACCGCCCGCCGCCTCATCGCACTCGGTCACACGGTGATCCTGGGAGCCCGGGACCCGGAGCGGGGCGCCGCGGCCGCGGCCGCACTGGGCGCGCGATGCGTCCGTATCGACGTCACCGACGATGCCTCCGTCGCCGCCGCGGCGGCCGATGTCGCCGCCCACGAAGGCGTGCTCGACGTTCTGATCAACAACGCCGGCGTGCACGGTCCGCACGGCGATCCCGGCGAACTGACCGGCGCGGACGCGCTGGGCGTCTTCGATGTCAACGTCTTCGGCGTGGTCCGGACGACCACCGCCTTCCTCCCGCTGCTGCGCCGGTCGTCCGACCCGGTCGTCATCAACGTCGGCAGCGGCATGGGGTCGCTCGCCCGCACGCACGACCCGTCGCGGGCCGAGTCCTCCGCCGTCGCCCCTCTCTACGCCGCTTCGAAGGCGGCCCTCACCATGTTGACCACCCAGTACGCCAAGGGGCTCAAGGACGTCCGCGTCAACGCCGCCGATCCCGGCTACACCGCCACCGATCTCAACGGCCACAGCGGCCCGCAGTCCGTCACCGAGGGCACCGACGCGATCGTCCGCCTCGCGACCGAGACGCCCGACGCCGGCACGGGACGCTTCATCGACCGCGCCGGCCCGGTCGACCTCTTCTGAGGCAGGAGGCAGGACGCAGGGGGACGGTCAGGGCCACGGGCGTCCGACGGTGGGCAGCACCACCTCCGAGCCGGTCGCCCTACCGCGCGGTGCCGGTGTGCCCGTGGCGGTCGCGGACCCGGCGGGGGATCGTGGTGGCATGCGGGAGCGACGTGACATCTGGGCGGCCGGGGACGCCTACGAGCGGTACATGGGCCGGTGGAGTCGTGCGGTCGCCGAGAAGTTCGTGGCCTGGCTCAACTGCGGGGACGGTCTGCGCTGGCTGGACGCGGGGTGCGGGACGGGAGCCCTGACGGCGGTGGTGGCCGCGCGGTACCGGCCCTCGGCCGTGGTCGCGCTCGACAGGTCGGCGGGGTTCGTGGCCTCGGCCCGTGACACCCTTCCCGCGGCGGTGTGCTGCGTGCGGGGTGACGCGCTGTCGCTGCCGCTGCGGGACGGGACGTGCGACGCGGCCGTCAGCGGACTGGCGCTCAACTTCCTTCCCGGGCCGGACGCGGCGGTGGCCGAGGCCGCCCGGGTGGTCCGGCCGGGCGGCCTGGTCGCGGCGTACGTGTGGGACTACGCCGAGGGCATGACGTTCCTGCGGCGCTTCTGGGACGCCGCGATCTCGGTGGATCCCTCCGCCGCCGCGCTGGACGAGGGCCGCAGGTTCCCGCTGTGCCGGCCGGGACGGCTGCGCACGCTGTGGACGGCGGCGGGACTGGACGAGGTGCGGGTCGCCCCGGTCGAGGTGCCCACGGTCTTCGCCGACTTCACGGATCTGTGGGAGCCCTTCCTGGGCGGCCAGGGTCCCGCGGCAGGCTATGTGACCGCCCTCGCCCCGGCGGCTCGGGACCGGTTGCGTGAGGCGCTCCGCGCGACGGTGCCCACGCGACCGGACGGATCGATCGCGCTCACCGCTCGCGCCTGGGCGGTCCGGGGCCGACGTCCGTAGGGCGTCACATCGGGCCACCGCCGGGGATCTCGTCCCGGTCCGCCCTGGTCCGCTTGGTGCGCCTGGTCCGCCTGGTGCGCCGGAGGAGCCGCACCGCGACCGGAGCCGCGAGGAAGGGGGCTGAGGCCTCCTCACCTGAGGATCTCTCCGTCCGCGGGCCTCCCGGGTGTGTGCTCGGCCGAGCCGGACTCCGACCCCGCGCCCCGCCCGGCCGCGCAACCCGGCGACAGGGGCGGAGGGGGCCGGTGTGCGAACCGGCCCCCACCGCCCGTTCGTCAGCTCCTGCCGAGGAGCTTGTTCATCTCGGCGATCTCGGCCGTCTGCGCGGTGATGATGTCGTCCGCCAGGGACGTGGCGGGACCGTGGACGCCCTTGCTCTTCTCGGTGGTGGCCATGGCCACGGCGCCTTCGTGGTGGTCGATCATCATGGTCAGGAACATGGTGTCGAAGTCCGTGCCGGACGCCTTGCCCAGTTCGTCCATGTCCGAGCCGTCCATCATGCCCGGCATCCCGGACCCGGCCGAGTGGTCCATCCCGGGCATGGATCCCGTCGTGCTGTCGGACGACGTCGGTGCGTCCTCGCCCCAGGACGTCAGCCAGCCGCCGAGGGTCTTGATCTCCGGGCCCTGCGCCTTCTCGATGCGCGAGGCGAGGCCCTTGACCCCGGCGGACGAGGCCCGGTCGGCGGCGAGTTCGGCCATCTCGAGGGCCTGCCGGTGGTGGAGGATCATGCCCTGGGCGAAGGACACGTCCTGGGCGTTGTGCGCTCCGGCCGCCGCGTCGGCGCTCGTCGACGACGGCACGGAGCTGTGACCGCCCGGGTCTCCGCCGCCGCTGTCGTTGCCGCAGGCGGCGAGGACGAGCGCGGCCGTGACGGCCGCGGCCGTGAGCGCGGCGCGATGGGTCAGGGTACGGGTGTTGTGCATGCTGAAACTCCTGCTGTGCTCTGCGAAAAGTGATCCGGACCTGTCGAGGCGCACCGCGTCGCCGTGGTGGTGACGTGGTGCCGCGCGGTGTCTAGATCCGCAGGAGTTGGAGTTCCGCCAGAGAGGGTGGCGCGCGTGCGCCGTCCGGGGCCTCGGCCGCGTACGAGCACACGGATTCGGCGCGTACGGGGACGCGCACCGGGTCGGGAACGAGCGCGGGCAGAGCCGGCGCACCGCTCACCGCGGCGGCAAGGCAGGTCGGGTCGGCGTGATGGAGGTGTCCTCCACCGCAGTCCCCGCCGTCCCCCGCGCAGTCGTCATGAGCGCCGACCGAGACGGCGCCGACCGAGACGGTGTCCACCGGGACAGCCGACATGTGCCGGGACACGGCGTGTTCGTGGACGGTGCCGCCGGGGGCCAGCGCATGCATGCCCAGCAGCCCGGCGAGCAGTCCGAGCACGAGCAGCGCCCGCCACCGCCACACGGGCGGTCGCGCAAGCTGCTGCTGCTCGCGAGTCCTCATCGGGGCCATCCTAGGCTGACCCGGATCCGGACCCGGACCCGGACCCGTCCAAGACGGCGGCGGCGTCCCGGTGTTGCGGTGCGCCGGGCACGAGGCGCAACGTCGAGCCGCAGTCCCGGGACGGCTCCGGTGTGCTGTCACCGAAGGTGTCCGATCCCGTACAGTCCGCTCAGCGCAAGTGCTCCGTCGCAGGCCAGTACGGCGGTTGACCAGGAGAAGAATCATGGAATCCGAAGCCGGTCCCGGCTCACTCCCGTTCGATACCGGAACGGGGCGGCCGGTGCCCGAAGTCGAGCCCGGACTCGTGCGGCGGTGGCGCTCGGAGAGAGGCGAACTGGTCGAGTTGCTCGCCCAGGTGCGTGAGCGGTGCGGCGGTGTCGCCGCGTTCCGGCTCGGGCCGTCGCCCACCGTGCTCGTCACCGATCCGTCGGCGGTCCAGCACGTCCTCGCCCGGTACCCGCAGCGCTACGTCAAGCGCTCCCACCGCGCCCGTCTGCTGATCGGCGACGGGGTCCTCGCCGCCACCGGCACGGCGTGGAAGAGTCAACGCCGCTTGTTGCAGTCCCAGTTCACCGGCACCGGGATGCGCCGCTACGAACAGCGGATCACCGAGGCCGCCCGGACGACGGCCGCGCGCTGGGCCGGGTACGCCCGTACCGGGCAGAGCCTCGATGTCGGGCGGGAGATGCGCCGCTTCGCCCTCGACGCCATCTGGCGCTCCCTCACCGGGCACCCCCTCGATGACTTCACCGAGCGTGAACTGGACTCCGTGGCAGCCGTGGCGGCCGTCCTGCCGACGCTGCCCGCCGACCCCTCCGAGGCCCGGGACGCCGTCGCCGCCGATCTCGCCCGGATCGACGCGGTCGCGGGGCACGCCATCGAGGCCGCCCGAAACGGGGCGCCCGGCCCGGAGGGGCCGGGTCTGCTGCGTGTCCTGACCGACGCCGGCGCCGAACATCCCGCATACACCGATCAGTTGATCCGCGACGAGTTGGTCACGCTGCTCACGGCCGGGCACGAGACCACCGCGACCACCCTGACCTGGCTGTACCTGCTCCTCGACCGGTACCCGGCCGCGCGCGAAGAGGCGCTGGGCGCCGGCGGCGACGGCTCGCCGGAGCGCCGTCAGGCCATCCAGGCCCTCGTCCACGAAACGCTCCGGCTCTACCCGTCCGCGTGGATCCTGCCCCGCCACGCCGCCGAGGACGACATCCTCGCCGGCTACACCGTCGAGGCGGGCACCGACCTCCTCGTCTGCCCGTATCTCACGCACCGCGATCCCGACCTGTGGCCGGACCCGGAGCGCTTCGTCCCCGGGCGGTTCGTCACCCCCGGTGGCAGGCCCGCGCACCCGGGGGCCTACTTCCCCTTCGGTATCGGTCCCCGCGCCTGCCTCGGTGTGCAGTTCGCACTCCGTGAGTCGACCGTCCTGCTCGAACACCTGCTGCCGGTCCACGCCCTGGCCTTCTCCGCCACCCCCACCAAGACGGCGTACGGCATCACCGTGCGTCCCGACGGGCCCACCGTCGCGACCTTGGTGGGTTAGGGCGCTCGGGCCACGACCGATGGTCCGGTGCTGCTGCTGCTGCTGCTGCTGCTGCTGCTGGTGGTGCTGGTGCTGGTTCGCAGGTCCGCTGCGAGCGCGTCGAGCCATACCTCGACATCGGTCAGGAGGGACTGGACCCGTGGCGGGACCTCGGAGGGCAGGGAGGGCGGCGGGGTCAGCCGCACACGGACGCCGCCCGGGGGGAAGTCGGCCGCCCGCACGATGGCCGTCTCCGCCTCCTCGCCGATGTGCCGGGCCCAGTGCAGGGCTGCGGGCGGCAGCTCGAGCGAAGGGTCCGTCCGGGGCAGCCAGTAGGCGCCGACCAGGACACGGGAGCCGCAGTTGAGGGCGGCGAGGTAGTCGGCCTCGGGCTCGCGGGCAGGGGAGGCGGGCTCGGTGCGGTACTGCGCGTACGAGCCCTCCGCGATGCGAAGCCGGTGCAGCGTCAGCCGGACGGCCCGGCCGGCGGCCTCCGCACCGCCCGCCGGGCCGTCACCGGCCACGGCGGCGGTGGTGGCCCGCACCACGGGCGCAGCGGACCGGAGCAGCGCCGCCATGCTGCGCCGCGTCTCCGCGCGGGCCCCGAACGGCCAGGCGACCACACCGCACAGCAGCCCTACCGCGCTCCCGGTCAGCACGTCCACGACACGCATCTCCGCGAGCCGCCACGTCACGGGTGCGATCTGCGCGAACGCCGTGGAGACGACCAGGGTGAACAGCCCCTGCGCCCAGGCCGGACCCTCCAGGGGCCCCACCGCGAAGGCGACCAGCATCATCGGAACGAGCAGGTACGCGTACACGTCGGTGGCCTGGCCCGCCCCGATGAGGAGCAGACCGGCGGCCAGCGCGCCGGCCAGTGTGCCCACGACGGCCGCGCGGACGGCGGACCAGGTGGCGCCCGCCGTGGTCCGCCCCAGGGTCAGCACGGTCAGCAGCACCCAGAAGCCGTGCGACAGGTCGAGCGAGCCCGCCACCAGGCGGGCGAGTGCGAGACCGCAGGCGCTGCGCAGCGCGTTCTGGAAGACGACGGACCGCCGCGTCAGGTTGCCGGTGAGGCGGATGGCGAACAGGCGGACCGTCGGCATCCGCGCGTACCAGAACTGCTCCCGGGGCAGGCCGTACACCGGCCGACGGCCTTCGAGCGCCAGGGCGACGGCCGTGCGCACGGTCACGGCGGAGACCGCGATCGTCAGCACCGTCGACTGCCGCAGCAGCACCTGGCGCGGGCGGGAGCCGCGCCTGCCGGGCTCGCCTTCGCGTGCGGCCAGGAACTGGTCGATCATCTCCTCGATCAGCTCGGGCCCCGCCGCGGGGCGGGAGCGGCGCAGCGCGCCGGCCGTTTCGGCGCAGGCCGCAGCGGTGCCGTGCAGGAGGTTCTGCGAGGCCATGTCCGAATGCGCGGTGCGCATCTCGGTGAGCGCGGCCAGCTGGTCGACGAGCCGCCGGGTCGCGGAGCCCGCCTGGGCGAGCGCACGGTCAGTCCGTCCCGCTCCGGTCGGGCGGGCACCGGCAGCCTGCCGCGAGAAGCGCAGGCCCCGGCCCGCCTCCCTCAGCCGTCCGGCCAGACCGGGCTCCGGTCCTTCGGCGTGGATCAGGGAGCGGCCCGCGTGGGCCGCGAGGTCCAGGGTGTCGGCGATCCGGTCCCCGTACGACGGATCCGGCGGATCGGGGAGCACCACCAGCTCGCACAGGACGAGGGAGACCCCGCCGATGGCGACCCCGGTCAACCGCTGGGGCAGTGTCTCCGGGGCGAAGGGCGGGAAACAGGCGAGGATGTAGAACAGCTGAAGCCCGGGGACGGTGCCCGCCAGGCGCGGGCCGCACACCGAGCCGAACATCAGCACGAACCCGACGAAGAGCATGCCGACCACGGCCGACCAGGTCTGTACGGCGAGGGCCGTGCCGACGACGGCGAGGACGGCGGCGGGCGGCAGGGCACGCAGCACGGTCATGGCACGTCGGCGCCCGGATCCCGGCACCGGCGAGAGCATGCCGAACGCGATGGGCGTGAACAGGGCGTAGACCGCGGTCACGGGCTGGTCCAGGAGATACGCGGCCGGATAGAACCCGGCCGCCGCGGCGACCGTGACACGTGTCGCGCGCCGGCCGGCCCGGACGGATTCGGCGAGCGACGGCCGCTTGGGCATCAGCGCTCCTCTCCGCGCGCCACCCGAGGATGATCCGCGGCTTTCAGTGTCGCGCGGGTCGGGTGGTCACGCAGTCGGGCGCGGGGGAGCCGCGCGCATCGGTGCCGACAGCCGGGCCGATGCGGGCTGCCCGGACAAGTGCGCAGGTGGTGCGGGCACAACCGGGGCACAGGCGCGGGGTCCGGGCCGTGCTCGGCCCGTCCGGAGGAGGCGGGGGCGCGCCGGCGGGGGCCTTACGGGGGAGACCGGAGATCGATCGCCCCGCTCCGGGGTATGCGAGAGAAGCCTGAGGACCTGAGGACCTGAGGACCTGAGGACCTGAGCACCCGAGGGCCCGAGCACCGAGGACCCGAGCACCGGGGACCCGAGGAAAGGAACAGAAACACCATGACGACGTACGTGATCACCGTGCCCGGCACCTTCACCGGCGGGGTCGAGGACGAGACGCGAACGCGGCTGAGTCAGGCCCTGCGCCCGGCCGATCCGCACCACACGCGGATGGGCAACGCGCAGGACCTGGATCCGCTCACCGTGAACGAGGACGACACGTTCACCATCCGGCTCGCCGTCGAAGCGGACAGCGGCCCGCACGCGGAGGAGGACGCCCGCAGGCTCGCGGACTCCGCCCTGCACGCCGCGGGGCTCGACGACACCAGCGCCCCGCTCGGACCCGCGGTGGTCACCGGAATCGACTCCGACGTGTGAGCCGGCCGAGCGAGCCGGGGCCGCGGTGGCGGCCCGGCTGAGCGGCCGACCCGAAGCCGGACGGCGACGGACATCCAGGGTCACCGTCCGCCGTCCGTCGTCGGTCTTCCGCCGGTCAGTGGCCGCCGCGGCCGTGCGTCAGGCGCTGCCACACGGCCCCCGCCATGGCCGCCTCACCCTTGGCGTTGGGGTGCGCGGGAGCCGCGGGGGACGCGGGCTGCAACGGCTCGATCCACCGCTCCGCCGGGGGCTTGCACATGTCGTGGCCGATGGTCGGGCCGTAGGTGTCGACGTACTCGGCGTGGTTCCAGCGCGCCACCAGACGGAGCATCAGGTTGAGCCGCTTGCCGGTGTCCCGCAGGTAGGGGAAGTCCTGCGTGGCGAACGGCACCGAGGGCGCACAGCCGCTGCCGTCGTCGGGGAGCAGGTCCGGGTAACCGACGACGAGGATCCGGGCGTGCGGTGCCCTGTCGTGCACGGCCTGGAGCACCCGGGCCACCTTGGGGCCGGTCCTGGCTATCGCCACGGTGAGCTGGTCGACGCCCGAGGCGCCGTAGTGGCGCTGGCAGGGGTTGCCTGTGGGGTCCTGCGCGGACAGCTGGGCGCAGGTGCCGATGATGGAGCCGAAGCCCATGTCGTTGCCGCCGATCTGGACGGTCACGAGGTCGCTGTTGCGGCCCACCGCGTCGAGTTGGGGGCCGTTGGTGCCCTGCGCCTTCCACATCTGCTCGGTGGTCGCTCCGCCGCAACTCACGTCCTTGAACGTGGTCGTACGAAGCCGCGCGGCCACGATCGACGGGTAATTGTGGTCGGAGCGGGCGCAGTTGGCGTCCACCTGGCGGGGGATGAGAGGGCCGGAGGTGTAGGAGTCACCGAGCGCCACATAACGGGTGCCGCCTTTCCCGCCCCCGCCGTGCGCCGTGGCCGGTGCCGCGGAAGCGGCGACCAGGGCACAACTGCCCAGTGCGGCCAGGAAGGTGACGCCCTTTCGGCGGTGACCGGCCGGTCCTTCCGTGCGAACGTCGCGCTGCATCGAGTTCCTCCCCCTTGAAGCCCCGCCCCGTCGACGACGCCGTCCCGTACGGTCGGCGTACCGTTCGACTGGGCTTGTATACCGTCCGGTAGGTCACCGGGGCCAGAGCCGGGAGCGAACGCGTTGCCGGAAGAAGCGGGGGGACCGCGTCCGGAGCGGAGGTCCGCGCGCGTTTCCTCCGTTCCTGGGCCGCGGCGGGCCCCTCGTCAGGCGCGGACACCGCGCAGCAGGTTGGCGATCAGGCTCGTCGCGAAGTCCTCGGTGACGGGCAGGCTGGGCATCAGCAGGCGGTGGTAACAGGCGCCCCACAGCTGGTCCACGAGGACCTCGGGATCGGCGTCGGGGCGCAGCTGGCCCTCTGCCTGCCCCCGCCGCATCCGCCGGACCGCCAGTTCCCGCCGGGGCCCCGCATAACGTTCCAGCAGTGCGGCGGACAGCTCGGGATCGGTCTGTGCCTGGCCGATGAGCTCGGCGACCACCCGCCCGGCGGGCGTCTCGGTGAGCATCCGCACGAACGCGCGGAGCTGCGCCGTGAGGTCGGCCTCGACGTCGTCGCTCTCCGGGAAGGCCAGGACGGACTCCACGGCGTGGAAGTAGCCGTCGAGGGCGAGCGCGCCCTTGGACGGCCACCATTTGTAGATCGTCGTCTTGCTGACCCCCGCCCGCTCGGCGACCGCCTCGATGGTGAACGTGCCCATGCCCCGGTCGAGGAGCAGGGCGCCGGCCGCGTCGAGGACGTCCGTGCGCACCTCGGCGGCGGGCCGCCGACCCCGACCGCGCCGCGGTCCGGGGGCGGCCTCGGGTTCCGACCGTTCCTGCATCGCGCCGACCTCCAGGCATCGTCCGACAGGCCCACAGCCTGGCATATGGACGCACCGTTCACAACGTGGTTATATGGACTCAGCGTTCATAAGTGAACTGGAGGCAGCATCATGTCCGAGACCACACGTGTCGCACTCGTCACCGGCGCTTCCGGAGGGATCGGCCGGGCCGTGGCCCGGCGGCTCGCCGCCGAGGGCATGGCGGTCGGCGTGCATTTCGCGGGCAACAAGGTGGCGGCCGAGGAGACCGTCGCCGCCGTCGAGGCCGCCGGCGGCAGGGCGATCGCGGTCACCGGGGACGTCGCCGACGAGGGAGCCATGGCCGACGCCTTCTCGGCGGTGGAGGCGGCGTTCGGCGGGGTCGACGTCGTGGTGCACACCGCCGGCGTGATGACCCTGGGGCCGGTCGCCGAATTCGATCTCGACGCGTTCGACCGGCTGATGCGCACCAATGTCCGGGGTGCCTTCGTCGTGGGCCGGGAGGCGGCGCGCCGTGTCCGTGACGGCGGGGCGGTGATCACCTTCTCCACCTCGGTGACCCGGCTGGCCTTCCCCGGGTACGCGCCCTACGCGGCGAGCAAGGGGGCCGTCGAGGCCATGACACTGGTGCTGGCCCGCGAGATGCGCGGCAGGGACGTCACCGTCAACGCCGTCGCGCCCGGCCCGACCGCCACCCCGCTCTTCCTGGAGGGCAAGGACCAGGAGGCGATCGACCGCCTCGCCGCCCAGCCCCCGCTGGAGCGTCTCGGGACGCCCGACGACATCGCCGAGACCGTGGCCTTCCTGGCGGGTCCGGGGCGCTGGGTCAACGGGCAGGTCCTCTTCGTGAACGGCGGCATCGCCTGATATCTCGACCCGCACCGCCCCTCGCGCGCCCGCTGTGCCCTTTCGGTCGAGATCGGTCGCGTTCAGTCGCGACCGGGCTCGGTAGTGATCAGGAACGTATCGTTCTGTATATAAATACCACACGTGCGGTTTACTTGAAGTCGCCCGGTGGGATGCTCTCCACGTCCCGGGTCGGCGGGCCCGGTCCCGCGTCGTCCTGTACCGGTTGAGGGAGGGAGCCCTGATGGGCATGCAGGCGCGAGCGGTGGGCACACGTCGGGCTCTTGTCCGAGCTGCTGCCGAGCTGTTCGCCGCCGAGGGGTACGCGCGGACCTCTCTTCCCGTCATCAGCGAGCGGGCCGGTGTCAGTACCGGGGCCCTGCATTTCCACTTCGCGAGCAAGAGCGATCTCGCCCGGGAGGTGGAGCGGGCGGCGGTGGACTCCGTGGAGGAACTGGCCCACCGATGTCGCAGCACGGCGGACACGCTGTTGCAGTCCCTGGTCCACGCGGCCTGCGGCCTGCTCCTGGCCGTGGTCAGTGATCCCGTGATCAGGGCGGGGTTCCGGCTCGGCGGTGATCCGGCCCGAAAGGGCGGGGCGCAGATACTGCGGTGGTGGCGGGCGTGGGTGCACGATCTCGTCGTCCAGGCGCAGCAGGAGGGGGAGCTCGGGCAGGACGTCTCGGCCGATGCCGTTACGGCTGTGATCGTGGCGGCGACGGCGGGGTTCGAGGTGCTGGGCGCGACCGACCGCGACTGGCTCTCGGCAGACCGCGTGGCGCAGCTGTGGACCTTCCTCCTGCCGTGGCCGGCCGGGTCACCGGACCACCTCCCCTTGCGGTCCGGGATCGGGGAGGCCCTGGAGGAACTGTCCGAATAGCCGACGGACCGTGCCCCGCGGGGGTCCGCAGGCCGGTCCAGGTCGAGCCCGACGAAGCCCAGGTCGGCGATCGCCCCGAGACAGCCGCCCGCAGCTTGGCGGTGAGCTGGTCGTGTCGACAGGCGGTGATCTCCGAGGTCCGTGCGGGCCGGGCCGCCGAGACTCAGAGCAGCCCCGGTTCTCTTCAGGTCTCAGTGTGCCTGCGCTCTTGCCCCAGCCGTCAGGCGAACAGCTCGACCCGATCCGCCGTCGCCAGGGCAAGCACCGACGAATCCGGCGCGAACGCCACCGACAGGACGGGGGCTTTGTAACCGGCGAGAGGATCGCCGATCCGGCTGAAGGTGGCCGGGTTCCACAGCCGCACCGTCCTGTCCTTGCCGGCGGTGGCGAGGAGGCGGCCGTCGGGGGAGAACGCCACGGAATGCACGGACTTCGCATGGCCGATCGAGGAGGCGCGGATCGAGGTGCGCGTGGCCGAGTTCCACAGGCGTACCGTTCCGTCCCCGCCGCCGGCGGCGACGAGGCAGCCGTCCGGGGAGTACGCCACCGAGTCGACAGGACCGGGAAGGCGGCCGTGCAGTACCTCGCTGACCGGGTTCGATCGGCCCAAGTCCCACTGCCGGACGGTCATGTCGTCGCCGGCGGTGGTGAGTGTGGAGCCGTCCGGGGAAAAGGCCAGCGAGGTGACGGCCCCGAGATGGCCGGTGAGGGGGTCGCCGACGGGGGCGCGGAACAGCATGTCCCACCGTCGTACTGTCGAGTCGGCGCCGGCCGTGGCGAGGGTGTGGCCGTCCGGGGAGAACGCCAGCGAGGTGACGGGCCCGACGTGGCCGGTGAAGGGATCGCCGACGGGGGCGCGGGATGCCACGTCCCACAGTTGCACGGCTTCGTCGACGCCGATGGCGAGCAGGCGGCCGTCACGGGAGAACACCACCTGGGCGACGGCCCCGGACCGGACGGTGAGCGCGTCGCCGGTCGAGCTGCGGGTGATGGGGTTCCACAGGCGCACCGTCCCGTCCCTGCCGCTGGTGGCGAGGAGCCGGCCGTCCGGGGAGAACACCACCGAGTGGACGGAGCCGACGAGTTGCAGTCGCCCCAGCTGCAGGGGCCGGCCGCGGTGCATGCCGTACAACACGGCGCGTGCCGCGAGCGGCAGCGGAGCAGGCCGTTTCGGTGGGGACGCGTCTTCCCTGCGACCCCACAGCCGGGCTGTCCGGTCCTCGCCGGCGGCGGCGAGCAGCTGACCGTCCGGAGAGAACGCCACCGACCAGACCCGCCCGCTGTGACCAGGGGGGGACTTGCGCAGCGGGGTGCGGGAAGCCACGTCCCACAGGCGCACGCTCCCGTCCTTGCCGCTGGTGGCGAGGAGCCGGCCGTCGGGGGAGAACGCCACGGAGTAGACGGATCCGACGTGCCCGGTGAGGGGCTCACCGACCGGTGTACAGGTAGGGGGGTCCCACAGTCGCACGGTCTCGTCGTTGCTGGCGGTGGCGAGGAGGCAGCCGTCGGAGGAGAACGCCACCGAGGTGACGGGCGCGGTGTGGCCTCTGACGGGTCTGTCGAGCGGCATACGGGAGCTCACGGACCACAGGCGCATGGTCGTGTCCTCGCCGCCGGTGGCCAGGAGCCGGCCGTCGGGGGAGAACGCAACGGAGTAGACGGATCCGGCGTGGCCGGTGAGGGAGCGTCCGACCGGAGTACTGGTGGCCGGGTTCCAGAACCGTACGGTCCCGTCTCTGCCTGCGGTGGCCAGGAGCCGGCCGTCGGGGGAGAACGCCACGGAGTAGACGGATCCGGCATGCCCGGTGAGCCGGTCGCCGATGGGCGCGCCTGTGGCGGGGTCCCACAAGCGGACGATCCCGTGGGTGCCGGTGGCGAGGTAACGGCCGTCGGGGGAGAAGACCACCAACGTGACAGGCCCGTCGTGGCCGGTGAGCGGCTCGCCGATGGTGGTCCTGGTGAACGGGTCCCACAGCCGCACGGTCCCGTCGTCGCTGGCGGTGGCGAGGAGGCTGCCGTCCGGGGAGAACGCCACCGACATGACGGGCCCCGTGTGGCCGACCAGGGAATGTCCGGCCGACGTGAAGTGAGCATCTGCCGGCGCCGGGGTTGTGGTGGTGCGTGGGACGGGAACCGAGAGGGGTGGCGAAGCAGTTTCCGCCGTCACCGGTGGGATCGGCCTCGGTGCCCGCGGTTGTACGGCGGTCGCCGGACCACGCCGTGCACGGGTGGCGCGCAAGGCGTTGAGGGTCTGCCATCGGCTGCGCCACGGCGTCAACAACGCGGAGCGGCGTTCGGGCGGGACGCACTCGTCGCCGTACTCGTCCCAGGACATCACGGCCCGCACGAGCCAGATCAGCTTGTCCAGCGAGATGAACTGCTCGCCGGCGAAGACCTTGCTCATGGTCCCCTTCGAGCAGGCGCTGTCGGCGGCCTCCTGCAAGACCTTCAGTCCACGCACGCGGATCCGGTCGAAGGACGGGGCGCCCCGCTCGGAGCGCAGACGGGTGAGCTCCTGCCCCAACTGCCGGAGCGCGTCCACGTAGGTGATGTCCGTCGCGTGCGCCATGTCGTCCCCCGTTTGCCCCATGACCAGCACAGTAGGGCGCGCCGGGCGCGACAGCGTCGAACTTGCCTGAACACCGCTGAACACGGGGCACGGTGGCCAAGAGTGTTCAGCGGTACTCACGTCCTGATCGGGTTGCGCCTGAACTGTTCGATCCGTGCAGGTCGGTGCGGCAGGCACGGGGACGGTGGGGACATGACCCCGAACCCGCCGGTGAACTCCGGCCCCGCGGGCGGTTCCGTTCCGGAGCCTCCGTTCCTGTCCCTGCACACCGCCGTCGTCCTCCTCGCCGCGCTCGTCATCGGGCTGGTGGCCGGCGGTCTGACCGCGCTCGCCGACGCCCCCGCCGCGGGCGCGGTACTGGCCGGGCTCGCCGCGGCGGGTCCCTCGGTGCCGGTGCTGCGTTCACTCATCGGCCCGCCTCGCGGGGACCAGGGCCGGTGAGCGTCCCCGAAGTCGCGGACCCCGGCCGTGATCGGCTGCCGAGCGGGTGAGGGCAGTGCCTCGGTGGGTGCGGTGTCCGCTCAACAGGCCCCGCAGCTTTTCGTGTGCCGGATCGGCCCCGGTACGGGCCTTTTCGTGGAGCAGCGGTGACCTGCCCGGATCCCTGTTCGCCGGGCGGGCGCCGTCCGGCCGCAGGGGCCTTGACCTCCGGTGGGCGCTCAACCATGCTCGTTGCGACACGCGAGATGCGTGTCGTAATGAGCAACATCAGTCGAGGTCTCGTACCAGCCGAGGAGTGGCCATGACGCACCAGGTCCGTGCTGTCGTCGCGCGGGGCAAGGGCGCCCCCGTCAGCCTGGAAACGATCATCGTGCCGGATCCCGGGCCGGGTGAGGCGCTGGTGAAGATCGAGGCCTGCGGGGTCTGTCACACCGATCTGCACTACCGCGAGGGCGGCATCAACGACGACTTCCCCTTCCTGCTGGGGCACGAGGCCGCGGGTGTCGTGGAGTCGGTGGGGGAGGGTGTCACCGAGGTGGCGCCAGGCGACTTCGTCATCCTCAACTGGCGTGCGGTGTGCGGCCGGTGCCGTGCCTGCCGGCGCGGCCGGCCCTGGTACTGCTTCGACACCCACAACGCCGAGCGGAAGATGACCCTCGCCTCGACCGGGCAGGAGCTGTCCCCGGCGCTCGGCATCGGCGCGTTCGCGGAGAAGACGCTGGTGGCGGCCGGCCAGTGCACCAAGGTCGACCGGGCCGCTTCGGCGGCCGCCGCGGGACTGCTCGGCTGCGGGGTGATGGCGGGCATCGGCGCCGCCATCAACACCGGCAACGTCGGACGCGGTGACAGCGTGGCCGTCATCGGGTGCGGCGGCGTCGGGGACGCTGCGGTCGTCGGATCGCGACTGGCGGGCGCCGCGAAGATCATCGCTGTGGACATCGACGACCGGAAGCTGGCCACGGCCAGGAAGCTGGGCGCGACCCACACCGTCAACTCCAGGCGGTCCGACCCGGTCGAGGCGATCCGCGAGCTGACCGGCGGTTTCGGCGCGGACGTGGTCATCGAGGCGGTGGGCCGCCCGGAGACCTACACGCAGGCCTTCTACGCCCGCGACCTCGCCGGCACGGTCGTCCTGGTCGGCGTGCCGACCCCGGAGATGAAGCTCGAGCTGCCCCTGCTGGACGTCTTCGGGCGCGGCGGCACACTGAAGTCGTCCTGGTACGGGGACTGCCTGCCCTCCCGTGACTTCCCCCTGCTCATCGACCTCTATCTGCAGGGGCGGCTGGACCTGGACGCCTTCGTCACGGAGACCATCGGGCTGGACGAGGTCGAGAAGGCCTTCGACCGCATGCACGGTGGCGAGGTCCTGCGTTCGGTGGTGGTCCTCTGATGGCCGGAGCGCGCATCGAACGCCTGGTGACGTCGGGGACGTTCGCGCTGGACGGCGGCACCTGGGACGTCGAGAACAATGTGTGGATCATCGGGGACGACGAAGAGGTGATCGTCGTCGACGCCGCGCACGACGCCGGAGCCATCGCCGAGGCGCTCGGCGGACGCACCCTGCGGGCCATCGTGTGCACCCACGCCCACAACGACCACATCGAGGCCGCGCCCGCCCTCGCCGCGCGCACCGGCGCCCCGGTCCTGCTCCACCCCGACGACCTGCCGCTGTGGAAGCAGACCCACCCCGACCGGGCGCCCGACGGCGAACTGGCCGAAGGGCAGGTCGTCGAGGTGGCCGGCGTCTCCCTGACCGTGCTCCACACCCCCGGCCACGCCCCCGGCGCGGTCTGCCTCCACGCGCCGGCGCTGACTGCGCTCTTCGGCGGCGACACGCTCTTCGCGGGCGGGCCGGGGGCGACGGGACGGTCGTACAGCGACTTCCCCACCATCGTCGACTCGATCCGGGACCGGCTGCTCACGCTGCCCCAGGACACCGTCGTGTACACCGGGCACGGCGAGACGACCACGGTCGCCGCCGAGGCCCCGCACCTTCAGGAGTGGCTCGACCGGGGCTTCTGACCGCCCGGCAGGCCCAAGGGCGACGCGCCCGTTTCCTCACCCGTCACGGGGTGGGGAAACGGGCCGCCTTCATGTCCCCGGCGGGGTGGGGACAGCCAGCCATTGCGTTGCCTATCGCGCGTTGTATTGCGTCACAAGCAACGCCGGGATGGCGAGTTGTGCGGCTCGTGAATGCCTTGACAAGGATTCGGGCCGACTTCAGACTGATGTTGCGCTTACCGCAATCCGTTTCGTCATACGCACCGAGGTGTCATGAAGATTCCCGCGTGCCGTCTCGCGGATCTCCCGCGAGGCGAGGCCTTCCGGCTCGACATCGATCCGCCGGTCTCGGTGTTCCATACCGACGACGGCGAGCTCTTCGCCATCGACGACACCTGCACCCATCAGGACGCCTCGCTCGCCGACGGCTGGCTGGAGGGCTGCGAGGTGGAATGCCCCTTGCATGCCTCGAAGTTCGACCTGCGCACCGGTGCCGTCGACGCTCCACCGGCCAAGCTCCCGGTGCGCACGCACGAGGTCGTGGTCGAGGACGGCGTGATCCACGTCCGGGTGTCGACGGACGCCCCCAACCTGCCGCCCTGTGTCGCGTCCCGGCTCGCCGGGGGTACGGCGTGAGGACCGTGGCCGTGGTGGGCGCCTCGCTCGCCGGACTGTCCGCGGCGCGCTCACTGCGGAAGCGGGGCTACGACGGACGGCTGGTCGTCATCGGTGACGAGCTCCATCGCCCGTACGACCGGCCGCCGCTGTCCAAGGAGTTCCTGGCCGGCACCCTCGGCGAGCCCGATCTCGCGCTGGAGGCGCAGGACGAGGACCTGGGTGCGGAGTGGCTGCTCGGCACCCGCGCCACCGGCCTGGACCGCACCGACCGTGCCGTGCGGCTGGCCGACGGGCGGGAGGTCCGCGTCGACGGCCTGGTCATCGCGACCGGCGCCGCCGCGCGCAGGCTCCCCGGCTCCGACGGCCTGGCCGGCGTGCACGTCCTGCGCACCCTCGACGACGCCCGCGCCCTGCGTGACGAACTGTCTCGGGGCGGACGGCTGGTGGTCATCGGCGGCGGATTCATCGGCGCCGAGGTGGCCTCCACCGCCTACGCCCTGGGGCTCGACGTGACGGTCGTCGAGGTGGCCCCGACGCCGCTGGCCGGGCCGCTCGGCGCGGTCATGGGCGGCATCGTCTCCGGCCTGCACGCGGACCACGGCGTGCGGCTGCTGTGCGGTGTGGGCGTCAAGGGGCTGAGCGGGGAGCGGCGTGTGGACGCCGTTCTGCTCGAGGACGGCCGCAGCGTCCCGGCCGACATCGTCGTCGTCGGTGTGGGCGCTCGCCCGTGCGTGGAGTGGCTCGAGGGATCCGGTGTCGAACTCGACAACGGCGTCAGATGCGGCGCCGACGGCCGTACCGCCCTGGCCGGGGTGGTCGCGGTCGGCGACTGCGCCAATTGGTACGACCCCCGCGCCGGGGCCCATCGCCGTGTCGAGCACTGGACCGGCGCCCGGGAGCGCCCCGACGCCGCCGTCGCCACGCTGCTGGCGGGAGGCGCGGTGGCGCCGGGTGTGCCCCGGCCGCCGTACTTCTGGTCCGACCAGTACGGCGTCAGGATCCAGTTCGCCGGACACGCGGCCGGCGCGGACAGCGTGACCGTCGAGGAAGGCGCCGTGGACGAACGCAACGTCCTGGCCGTCTACCGGCGGGCCGGAGCTCCGGTCGCGGTGCTCGGTATGAACCAGCCGCGGCTGTTCACGCGCTGGCGCAAGCAGCTCGCCGCCGCGACGTCTTGACACCGCCCCTGTGGCATCCCATGCTGCGGTTGCATATGGCACGCATCGTTGCTTCATGCACAACGCCGTCCGGAGTCGCTCTTCCCGGCGCGTGAATGTCCCCTCCATGACGTTTCCCGAGGAGTGCCCTGTGACCTCGACCGGTCTGCCGGACAGCCTGATCGCCACCCTCCCCGGCTCCTCCTACACGGATCCGGCGGTCTTCGCCCAGGAGCAGGAGCGCATATTCGAGACCATGTGGTTCTGTGTCGCGCGCGCCTCGGAGCTGGCGAAGCCCGGTGCCTTCCGCACCGTCGACGTGGGCCGCGAGAGCATCCTCGTCACCCGCGCGCGTGACCACACGGTGCGTGCCTGGTTCAATGTGTGCCGGCATCGCGGCGCCAGGCTCTGCACCGAGGAGACGGGCGAGGTCAAGCGGGCCTTCCAGTGCCCCTACCACGCCTGGACGTACGACCTGAACGGCAAGCTCGTCGCGGCCCCCAACCTCACCAAGATGCCCGACGTCGGGCGCACCGAGTACGGTCTGGTCGCCGTGGCGGTGCGCGAATGGCTCGGCTATGTCTGGGTGTGCCTCGCGGAGGACCCGCCGTCCTTCGAGGAGGCCGTCATCGGCGATGTGGTCGCCCGCCTCGGTGACGTGGAGTCGATCGAGCGCTACGGCATCGACCAGCTCTCGGTCGGCCGGCGGATCGTCTACGACGTGAAGGCCAACTGGAAGCTCATCATCGAGAACTTCATGGAGTGCTACCACTGCGCCACCATCCATCCCGAACTCACCGAGGTGCTGCCCGAGTTCGCGGACGGATACGCCGCGCAGTACTACGTCGGGCACGGCGCGGAGTTCGGCGAGGAGGTCCAGGGGTTCACGGTGGACGGTTCCGAGGGGCTGGACCGCATCCCCGGTGTGGCGGAGGAGCAGGACCGCCGCTACTACGCGATCACCGTCAGGCCGCAGGTCTTCGTCAATCTCGTCCCCGACCATGTCAT
This sequence comes from Streptomyces sp. Root1310, assembly GCF_001426425.1. Lineage (NCBI taxonomy): Bacteria > Bacillati > Actinomycetota > Actinomycetes > Kitasatosporales > Streptomycetaceae > Streptomyces > Streptomyces sp. Root1310. The sequence continues at coordinate 173,103 of NZ_LMEQ01000030.1, forward strand.
CTTCCACCGGATGTACCCGGTGGCCGTCGACCGCACGATCGTCGAGTGCGACTGGCTCTACCTCCCGCACGTCGTCGAGAGCGGCAAGGACGTCAGCCGGTCCGTGGAACTCTTCGACCGGGTCAACCGGCAGGACTTCGACGCGTGCGAGCGCACCCAGCCCGGGATGAGTTCCCGTATGTACGCCAAGGGCGGGGTGCTGGTGCCGAGCGAGCACCACATCGGCGCGTTCCACGACTGGGTGAACGAGCGCCTGGGCGCCGGACCCGGTGGCCGTGCCGGTCAGCCCAGGTAGCCCATCCGGTGGCTGATCTCCTCGGCGCCCTTGAGCAGCACCGGGGAGAGCTCGTGCAGCCGCTCTTCGGTGAAGCGGTAGGCGGGGCCCGAGGCGCTGAGCGCGGCGATGACCTCTCCGTCGCGGTTGCGGACCGGCGCGGCCATGGCGTGCAGGCCGATCTCCAGTTCCTCCAGGGTCCAGGCGTAACCGCGCTCCCGGGCCTCGGCGAGGTTCTTCTCGATCTTCGTCTTCGCGGTGATGGTGCGGGGGGTGACCTTCTCGAGCCCCGTCTCGGCCAGCAGCGCGGCGCGCTCCTTGGCGGGGAGGTGGGCCAGCAGGATCTTGCCGCTGGAGGTGGCGTGCAGCGGGGTCAGCTGGCCGACCCAGTTGTGCGCGGTGATGGCCCCGGGGCCGCGCACCTGGTAGAGGTTGATCGCGTAGTGCTCCTGCATGACGGCGATGTTGACCGTCTCGCCGATCTCCTCGGCGAGGCGCTCACACACGGGGCGGCCCTGCTGGGTGATGTCGATGCGTCCGGTCACCGCACCGGCCAGGCGGACGATGCCGAAGCCGAGGCGGTACTTGCCGCGCTCGCCCGCCTGCTCCACCAGACCGCGCGCCTCCAGGGCGCCGAGCAGACGAAACGCGGTGGACTTGTGCACGTCGATTTCGGCGGCCACCTCGCTGACGCCCGCCTCGCCGCGCTGGGCGAGAATTTCGAGGACGCTGATGGCGCGGTCCACCGACTGCACTCCGCCGGCCTGCGAACTTGTCGTTTCGGTGTCTTGGCTGTGGTTGCTCACAGCACAACTATACGCGCAGTAAACAACTCGACCGCAAGCAACGAAGCCGAAACAAAGACCTTGCAAGTTGCGTTGTTCGCAACCTGGTGCGCATGACGCTACCTCTATTAGCATGCCTCGCGTATCTACGGCGCGAGCGAGACGAGGCACCATGGCTCCCCTGCAATACGACTTCGTCATCGTCGGCGGCGGATCGGCCGGCAGCGCACTGGCGAACCGACTCTCCGCGGACCCGGCGAACCGCGTGCTGGTGCTGGAGGCCGGTCGTTCCGACTACCCGTGGGATGTCTTCATCCATATGCCCGCGGCGTTGACCTACCCGATCGGCAGCCGGTTCTACGACTGGAAGTACGAGTCCGAGCCCGAGCCCCACATGGGCGGCCGGCGCGTCTACCACGCGCGCGGAAAGGTGCTCGGCGGCTCCAGCAGCATCAACGGCATGATCTTCCAGCGCGGCAACCCGATGGACTACGAGCGCTGGGCGGCCGACCCCGGCATGGAGACCTGGGACTACGCACACTGCCTGCCGTACTTCCGGCGCATGGAGAACTGTCTCGCCGCCGACCCGGACGACGAGTTCCGCGGCCACGACGGCCCCCTCGTCCTCGAACGCGGTCCCGCGACCAACCCGCTCTTCGGCGCCTTCCTCGAGGCTACCCGGGAAGCTGGCTACGCACCCACCGACGACGTCAACGGCTTCCGGCAGGAGGGGTTCGCCAAGTTCGACCGCAACGTCCACCGCGGACGCCGCCTGTCGGCCTCGAAGGCGTACCTCAAGCCCGTCAGGAAGCGGCCCAACCTCACGGTGAGGACCCGCACCCTCGTCACGCGGGTGCTCTTCGAGGGCAAGCGGGCCGTCGGCGTCGAGTACCGGCGCGGCAAGGGCGCTCCCCGGCAGGTCCGCGCCGCGGAAGTCATCCTGTGCGGCGGCGCGATCAACTCCCCGCAGCTGCTCCAGCTCTCCGGCGTCGGCAACGCGGCGGAGCTGAGCGCCCTCGGCATCGACGTCGTCCACGATCTTCCGGGCGTCGGCGAGAACATGCAGGACCATCTGGAGGTCTACGTCCAGTACGCCTGCAGACAACCGGTCTCCATGCAGCCGTACATGGCCAAGTGGCGCGCCCCCTTCATCGGGCTCCAGTGGCTCTTCCGCAAGGGGCCCGCGGCGACCAACCACTTCGAGGCGGGCGGCTTCGCGCGCAGCAACGAGGACGTGGACTACCCCAACCTGATGTTCCACTTCCTGCCGATCGCGGTCCGCTACGACGGCTCCTCGCCGGCCGGCGGCCACGGCTACCAGGTGCACGTGGGCCCCATGTACTCCGACGCCATCGGCTCGGTGAAGATCAAGAGCAGGGACCCGCGCGAGCACCCGGCCCTGCGCTTCAACTACCTCTCCACCGAGCAGGACCGCCGCGAGTGGGTCGAGGCGATCCGCGTGGCCCGCGACATCCTCGACCAGCCCGCACTCGCCCCCTACAACGACGGGGAGATCTCGCCCGGCCGGAAGGTGGCGACGGACGAGGAGATCCTCGCCTGGGTCGCGAAGGAGGGCGAGACCGCCCTGCACCCGTCCTGCACCTGCAAGATGGGCACCGACGAGATGTCCGTCGTCGACCCCGCCAGCATGCGGGTGCACGGCGTGCAGGGGCTGCGCGTGGTGGACGCCTCCGTGATGCCGTACGTCACCAACGGCAACATCTACGCGCCGGTGATGATGATCGCCGAGAAGGCCGCCGACCTGATCCTCGGCAAGGAGCCGCAGCCGCCGTCGAAGGCCGCGTACTACCGCCACCGCGACGACCGGCAGCAGGCCGGGTAGACGTTGGCCGGCTCAGGACTGAGGACGCTGCTGGAGAGCGTCCGCTACGAGGTGCTGCCCGCGAAGGCGACCGAGGACAAGGTCCTCGCCCATGTCCCGCGCGAGGTCGTCGTCACCGTGACGGCGTCGCCGGTCAAGGGCCTGGAACCGACCCTCGACCTCGCCACCCGGCTCGCGGCGCACGGTTTCCGCGTCGTCCCGCACGTGCCCGCGCGGCTGCTGCGCGACGAGGCGCACCTGAAGGAGGTCGCCGACCGGCTGCGCGAGGCGGGCGTGGACGACGTGTTCGTCCCGGCGGGCGACGCCGACCCGCCGGCCGGGACCTACGACGGGTCCCTGCCGGTGCTGCGCCGGCTGAGCGAGCTGGGCAGGCCGTTCGCCCGCGTCGGCGTCGCCGGCTACCCCGAGAGCCATCCGCTCATCCACGACGACATCACCGTGCAGGCCATGTGGGACAAGCGCCGGCACGCCACCTACCTCGTGAGCAACCTCTGCTTCGACCCACGGGTGCTGGGGGACTGGCTCGTCCGGATCCGGCGCCGGGACATCACCCTGCCCGTCCATCTGGGCGTCGCGGGGCCGGTGCAACGGGCCAAGCTTCTGTCCATGGCGGCGAAGATCGGCGTGGGCGAGTCGACCCGATTCCTGACGGGGCACGCCTCGTGGTTCCTGCGGTTCGCGGCCCCCGGCGGCTACTCACCCGACAGGCTGCTGGCGCGTGCCGAGGGGGCGCTCACCGCTCCGTCGGCGGGCGTGGCGGGGCTGCACCTGTTCACGTTCAACCAGATCGCGGAGACGGAACGGTGGCGCCGCGCCCTGCTGGAACGGCTGGGAAGCTGAGCGCCGTTCGTATACGCAAAGGGGGGGGCGGGGCCGGAAGTCCGGCCCGCCCCCCCTCGTGCCGTACCGCTCAGCGGAAGACCACCGTGCGGTTGCCGTACACCATGACGCGGCTCTCGCTGTGCCACTTCACCGCGTGCGCGAGCACCTGTGCCTCCACGTCCCGGCCCACCGTCACCAGGTCACCGGGGCCGAGCGAGTGTTCCACCCTGACCACGTCCTGCTCGATGATCTGCCCCTCGTCCAGGTCGGGGGTCACATAGTGCGCCGTCGCGCCGACGAGCTTCACGCCACGGTCGTAGGCCTGGTCGTAGGGTCGCGCGCCCTTGAAGCTGGGGAGGAAGGAGTGGTGGATGTTGATGGCGCGACCCTCGAGCTGCTTGCACAGGTCGTCGGAGAGGATCTGCATGTAACGGGCCAGTACCACCAGGTCGACGTCCAGCTCCCTCACCAGCTCCAGCAGGCGCGCCTCGGCCTCGGCCTTGGTGTCCCTGGTGACGGGGATGTGGTGGAACGGGATGCCGTACGTCCGCGCCAGGCCCTCGAAGTCCCGGTGGTTGGAGACGATCGCCGGGATCTCGATGTTGAGCGCGCCGGTGCGCCGGCGGAAAAGCAGGTCGTTGAGGCAGTGGCCGAACCGGGACACCATGATCAGCGTGCGGGTCGGTGTCGACGCCTCGCTCAGCGTCCAGGTGATGCCGTACGCCTCGGCGACGGGACCGAATCGGTAACGCAGTGTTTTCATCTGCGCGTCCGGGTCGGAAACGTCGAAGTGAACCCTCATGAAGAAACGGCCCTGCAGCCGATCGTCGAACTGCTGACTTTCCAGGATGTTGCCCGAGTTCCTGACGAGGAAGCCGCTCACCGCGTGGACCAGTCCGGCGCTGTCGGGACAGGAGAGGGTGAGGACGTACTCACGACCGGGCTGCGGACCAGGGTACTCAGCGGACACAGCGACCTCCGTCGGTGCGTATTGCACAACATGGTGAGCGATACGCAACATGGTCGACTCCCCTCCGCTTTCGGTCAAGGGCGGCCGCACAAGTACCCGCATGGCGAAATCGTCATCGGCCAACCCCTTGACGCAGGTCTGTGGCGTTCGTCAAGGTGTTCCACCACAAGCAATTGAATGCATGATGCGCAACGCATTTCGGCTGAAGGGCATTGGCGCGTGGCTGACCTGTATGTGGCTGGGGAATGGCGGGACCCGTCGGCCGGGGGGCGCCGGGAGATCCGCTGCCCCGCCGACGGCTCCCTCACCGCGACCGTCTCGGAAGGGACGCGTCCCGACACCGAGGCCGCGATCGCCGCCGCCCGCCGCGCCTTCGACGAGGGGCCCTGGCCGCGCACCTCCGAGCGGGAGCGCGGCGCGCTGCTGCTGCGCACCGCCGACATCGTCGAGCGCGACGCCAAGGAGTTCGCCCGAGCGGAGTCGCTGGACACCGGCAAACGGCTGGTGGAGAGCGAGTACGACATCGCCGACGTCGTCTCCTGCTTCCGCTACTACGGCGGGATCGGCGGTACCGACGCGGGCCGGGTGATCGACACCGGCCGTGACGACGCCGTCAGCCGCGTCGTCTACGAACCGATCGGCGTGTGCGGGCTGATCACCCCCTGGAACTACCCACTGCTGCAAGCGAGTTGGAAGGTCGCCCCGGCACTCCTGGCCGGCAACACGATCGTCCTCAAACCCAGCGAGCTCACCCCCTCCACCTCGATCCTGCTGATGAGGGCGCTGGCGGAGGCCGGACTCCCGGCCGGTGCCGCCAACCTCGTCCTGGGTACCGGGCCCGAGGCCGGCGCCCCGCTCTGCGAGGATCCCGCCGTCGACATGGTCTCCTTCACCGGCGGTCTGGCGACCGGCAGACGGATCATGGCCACCGCCGCGGCGACCGTGAAGAAGGTGGCGCTGGAACTCGGTGGCAAGAACCCCAACGTGATCTTCGCCGACGCCGACTTCGAGACGGCCGTGGACTTCGCTCTCACGGCCGTCTTTCTGCATTCCGGCCAGGTCTGCTCGGCCGGCGCGCGGCTGATCGTGGAGGACTCGCTGCACGACCGGCTCGTCGACGAGGTCGTCCGCCGCGCCCGCCGGATCCGCCTCGGCGGGCCCTTCGACCCCGAGGCCGAGACCGGGGCGCTGATCTCCGCACAGCACCGGGAGAAGGTCGAGGCGTATGTCGCGGCGGGCCTGGCCGAGGGGGCCGTGCTGCGCTGCGGCGGTGAACGGCCCGACGACCCGGCCCTCGCCGACGGCTTCTACTACCCGCCGACCGTCCTCGACGAGTGCCGGCAGGACATGCGTGTCGTGCACGAGGAGTCCTTCGGGCCGGTGCTCACCGTCGAGCGCTTCACCGACGAGGACGACGCCGTGCGGATCGCCAACGACACCGAGTTCGGACTGGCGGGGGCCGTGTGGACGCAGGACGCGGGCAAGGCCCAGCGGGTGGCCCGGCGGCTGCGCCACGGCACGGTGTGGATCAACGACTACCACCCCTACGTGCCGCAGGCGGAATGGGGTGGCTTCGGGCATTCGGGCGTGGGACGGGAGCTGGGACCGACCGGCCTGGACGAGTACCGAGAGCCCAAACACATCTGGCAGAACATCCAACCCCGGCCGCAGCACTGGTTCCGCGGCTGAACGCCGAAGAGAGGTCGATCATGACCCCAACGCAGACCGAGGTGCCGCAGCGGCGCGGCGCGCCCGAGGATTCGGACGGTACTCCGGTCATATCCGTGCGCCGGCTGTGGAAGGTGTTCGGGCCGAAGGCCGACCAGGTGCCCGACTCGCAGGAGTTGTGCGGTCTCACCCGCCGCGAGCTCATGGACCGCACCGGCTGCACCGCCGCCGTACGCGACGTGCACTTCGACGTCCGCAAGGGCGAGGTGTTCGTCGTCATGGGTCTGTCCGGCTCGGGCAAGTCCACGCTGGTGCGATGTCTGACCCGGCTGATCGAACCGACCGCCGGTGAGATCGTCTTCGAGGGCGAGGACATCCGCGAAGCGGACCCCGGACGCCTGCGCGACCTGCGGCGCCGCAAGTTCTCCATGGTCTTCCAGCACTTCGGGCTGCTGCCGCACCGCCGGGTCGTCGACAACGTGGCCTTCGGCCTGGAGATCCGCGGCATGAGCAGGGCCGAACGCACCAAGCGGGCCCTGGAGGTCGTCGAACTGGTCGGCCTGTCCGGCTACGAGAACTCCTACCCCGACCAGCTCTCGGGCGGTATGCAGCAGCGCGTCGGCCTCGCCCGGGCGCTGGCCGGCAACCCGGACGTGCTCTTCTTCGACGAGCCCTTCTCGGCGCTCGACCCGCTGATCCGCCGTGACATGCAGAACGAGGTCATCCGGCTGCACCACGAGGTCGGCAAGACCATGGTGTTCATCACCCACGACCTCTCCGAGGCGCTCAAACTGGGCGACCGCATCCTGATCATGCGGGACGGCAAGATGGTCCAGTGCGGCACCGGCGACGAGCTGGTGGGCGCACCGGCCGACGACTACGTGCGCGAGTTCGTCAAGGACGTGCCGCGCGGCGATGTGCTCACCCTGCGGTGGATCATGCGCCCGGCCGAGCCCGACGACGCCCTGGACGGTCCCGAACTGGGCCCGGACGTCGTGGTGAAGGAGGCCACCCGGGCCGTGCTGGCGGCGGACCGGCCGGTCAAGGTCGTGGAGGGCGGGAAGCTGCTCGGCATCGTCGGCGACGAGGAGATCCTCGCGGTGGTCGCCGGGCACGAGGGCGAGGCGTGATGGCCGTCGCCCTGGAGAAGTCCGCACCCCTGGCCGGGGTGCGCAGGGTCCGCCGGCGCACGGTGGTGGCCGCGATCCTGGTGGCCTGGCTGCTCCTCTTCGCCGTCCTGCGCGGGAAGCAGACGCTGACGCTGGCGGCGGCCGACCTCACCGACCTGCACCGGTGGTTCAACGACGTCAACGACTCGATCGGCGCGGACCGCAACTCCAACCCGCTGTTCCTCTACTTCTTCAACGAGATCCGCCTGGTCATCGACAACCTGGTGACCTTCATCCGGCACCTGATCTCACAGCCCTCCGCCGGCCGCCCGCTTCCGCAGATCGGATGGCTCGGCGTCGTCGGCATCGTGGGCTACGTCTCCTGGGCCGTGGGCAACTGGCGGGTCGCGCTGCTGGCCGTCGCGGGCTTCACCTTCCTGGGCCTGCAGGGGCTGTGGCAGGAGAGCATGGACACCCTCTCGCTCACGCTCTCCGCCGTCTTCGTGGCACTGCTGTTCGCGATCCCGCTGGGTGTGTGGGCGGGGCTCTCGGACCGGGTCAACCGGATCGTGACGCCCTTTCTCGACTTCATGCAGACGATGCCGACCTTCGTCTACCTCGCCCCGCTGACTCTGTTCTTCCTGATCGGCGGGGCCTCCGCGACGATCGCCACCGTGATCTACGCGGCACCGCCCGCGATCCGCATCACGGCGCACGCGATCCGTTCCGTGCCGGAGACCACCGTCGAGGCCGCCGAATCGCTGGGCGCGACCCGAAGGCAGGCACTGCTGAAGGTGCTGCTGCCCATGTCCAAGCGGACCGTGGTGATGGGCGTCAACCAGTCGATCATGGCGGCCCTGGCCATGGTGACCATCGCGGCGCTGATCGACGCGCCCGGCCTCGGCAAGACCGTCGTGCAGGCCCTCCAGTCGCTCGACGTGGGAACGGCCTTCAACGCGGGGCTCGCCATCGTCGTCATGGCGATCGTCCTCGACCGTGTCACCACCGCGGCCAGCGCCCGCGCGGAGACGGCCCGGCGTTCGAAGAACCGCTTCCTCAAGTGGCGCGGGCCGCTGCTGGGGGCGGGCGCGGCGGTCACGGCCGTCCTCGTCTATCTGTCGCACACCTATCTCTGGGCGGCGGAGTTCCCCGGCGAGGGCGGTCTCGGCAGCTCCATCGCGAGCGCGGCCGACACCGCGACCGGTTGGGCGCAGGACAACCTGGCGGGCCTCACCAACGCCTTCCGCGACGGCATCACCAACGGCCTGCTCAACCCGTTCCAGTCGCTGCTCACCGACTCCCCCTGGTGGCTGGTCGCCGCGGTGCTGATCGCGCTGGGCGCCGTGCTCGGCGGCGGACGGGCCGGGGTCACCACGGCCGTCTGCCTGGGCCTGCTGCTCGGCACCGGCCTGTGGTCGGACGCCATGACGACGCTGGCGTCGACCCTCGTGGCGACGGTGCTGGTCATGCTGCTCGGCATGGTCCTCGGGGTGTGGATGGGGCGCAGCCCGCTCGTGGACCGGCTGCTGCGGCCCTCGCTGGACGCGGCGCAGGTCATGCCGCCGTTCGTCTATCTCGTGCCGTTCCTGGCGCTGTTCGGGGCGACCCGTTTCACGGCCATCGTCGCCGCCATCGTCTACGCGGCGCCTGTCGCCATCAAGATCATCGCCGACGGGGTGCGGGCCGTGCCCGAGACCACCGTCGAGGCGGCCACGTCCGCCGGGTGCAACACCTGGCAGATCATCACCAAGGTTCAGCTGCCGATGTCACGCAGTGCCCTGACGCTCGCGACCAACCAGGGCCTGATCTACGTGCTGTCGATGGTTGTTGTGGGCGGCCTGGTGGGAGCGGGCGCCCTCGGCTACGACGTCGTGGCCGGCTTCTCACAGGGGCAGCTGTACGGGAAGGGCCTCGCGGCGGGGCTCGCCATCGTCCTTCTCGGAGTCATGTTCGACCGGATCACCCAGGCAGCGGCGCGACGCGCGAGCGCTTAAAGGAGCACCAGCATGGCAACACAAGTACGCCAGTGGAGAACCGGCGTGGCCGGCACAGCCGTCGCGACTGTCATCGGGCTGACCCTCACCGCCTGCGGCGGCGCGAAGGTCGGTGACGACGCGGCGGATTCGGGCAGCTCGGGCAAGTGCGGCACCTTCAATCTCGCCGTCAATCCGTGGGTGGGCTACGAGGCGGACGCGGCGGTCGTCGCCTACGTCGCGCAGCACGACCTCGGCTGTACGGTCAACAAGAAGGACCTGAAGGAGGAGATCGCCTGGCAGGGCTTCGGGACCGGCGAGGTCGACGCCGTGCTGGAGAACTGGGGCCACGACGATCTGAAGAAGAAGTACATCACCGACCAGAAGACCGCCGTGGCGGCCGGCTCGACCGGCAACAAGGGCATCATCGGCTGGTACGTGCCGCCGTGGCTGGCCAAGGCGCACCCGGACATCACCGACTGGAAGAACCTCAACAAGTACGCCGCGAACTTCAAGACCTCCGAGTCCGGCGGCAAGGGCCAACTGCTGGACGGGGACCCCTCGTACGTCACCAACGACGAGGCCCTGGTGAAGAACCTGAAGCTGGACTTCAAGGTGGTGTACGCGGGCAGCGAGACCGCGCTCATCCAGTCGTTCCGCAAGGCCGAGAAGAACAAGGAATGGGTGATCGGCTACTTCTACGAGCCGCAGTGGTTCCTCTCCGAGGTGCCGTTGGCCAAGGTCGAGCTGCCCGCGTACACGGCGGGGTGCGACGCCGACGCGGCGAAGATCGCCTGTGACTATCCCGTCTACGACCTCGACAAGATCGTCAGCGCCAGGTTCGCGAAGTCCGGCAGCCCGGCCTACGACCTGGTGAAGAAGTTCAACTGGACGAACGACGACCAGAACACCGTGGCCAAGTACATCGCGGTGGACAAGCTGTCGCCGGACGCGGCGGCCAAGAAGTGGGTGGAGGCCAACCGGGACAAGGTCGACGCCTGGATCAAGTAACCCACGCCGGCAGGACGGTCGGAGATGCCCGGCGGGCGGTGCGCACCTGTGCGCGCCGCCCGCCGGGCATCGCCGCGTTTCGGGCCGTTTCCCGACGTCACCGGACCTCTTGACACCCCCTGTCCGCGACAGGCACATTGAGTTGCGCAACCTGAACTATGTTGCGCAGCAAGCAACTCGACTGGTTTTCGATCCGGAGGTGCGGCGATGGCGGGACCCCGAGTGGTGATCATCGGAGCGGGCGTCGTGGGAGCGGCACTCGCGGACGAGATCTCCGCGCGCGGCTGGACCGATGTGACCGTGGTCGACCAGGGCCCGCTCCCCGCGACCGGGGGCTCCACGTCGCACGCCCCGGGCCTGGTCTTCCAGACGAACTCCTCCAAGACCATGACCGAGCTGGCCCGCTACACCGTCGAGAAGTTCTGCTCCCTCGACGTCGACGGCAAGCCCTGCTTCCTCCAGGTCGGCGGCCTCGAAGTGGCCACCACCCCCGAACGCCTCGCCGAACTGCACCGCCGCCTCGGCTGGATCACGTCCTGGGGCATCGAGGCGCGCCTGCTCAGCGCCGCCGAGTGCGTCGAGCGGCACCCGCTGGTCGACCCGGACCGGATCCTCGGCGGCCTCCTCATCCCGACCGACGGGATCGCCAAGGCCGTCCTCGCCGTCGAGGCGCAGATCCGCCGGGCCACCGAGCGCGGCGTGACCTTCCTGGACCGCCACGAAGTGCTGGACGTACAGCGGAGCGAGGGCCGGGTGACCGGTGTCCTCACCGACCGCGGCGAGATCGCGGCCGACATCGTGGTGTGCTGCGCCGGCATCTGGGGCCCGAGGATCGCCCGCATGGTCGGCATGAACCTCCCGCTGACCCCGCTCGCCCACCAGCTCGCCTGGACCGGTCCGGTCCCGGCGCTCGTCGGCCAGACGGAGGAGGCGGTGCGGCCGATCCTGCGCCACCAGGACGCCGACCTCTACTACCGCGACCGCTTCGACGGCATCGGCATCGGCTACTACGGCCACCGCCCGATGCCCGTCTCCGCCGACGACATCCTCTCCGTCGACGAGGCCGACGACATGCCGTCGGTCCTGAAGTTCACCGAGGACGACTTCGCCGACGCCTGGACCGAGACCCGGTCCCTGCTCCCCGCGACGCAGGAGGCCAAGGTCGAGGAGGGCATCAACGGCCTGTTCTCCTTCACCACCGACAACTTCCCGCTGCTGGGCGAGTCCCCGGACGTCAAGGGCTTCTGGGTGGCCGAGGCGGTCTGGGTCACGCACTCGGCGGGCGTCGGCCGGGCCATGGCCGAGTGGCTGGTCGACGGCTTCTGCTCGTCCTTCGACCTGCACGAGTGCGACGTCAACCGCTTCGAGCCGCACCAGCTGTCCCCGGAGTACGTCCTGGCCCGCGACTGCCGCAACTTCGTCGAGGTCTACGACATCCTCCACCCCCTCCAGCCGTCGGGCGACCCGCGTCCGATCCGCACGAGCCCCTTCCACGCCCGCCAGCAGGAGCACGGCGCGTTCTTCCTGGAGGCGAACGGCTGGGAGCGCCCGCAGTGGTACGAGGCCAACGCGGGACTCGTCGAGGGCCGCAACATCCCCACCCCCGACGACTGGGCCGCGCGGTACTGGTCGCCCGTCGTCGGCGCCGAGGCACAGGCCACCCGCGAGACCGTCGCGATGTACGACATGACCGCGCTCAAGCGGCTCGAGGTCGGCGGCCGGGGTGCCGCGGCCTTCCTGGAGGGGCTGACCACCGGCAAGGTCGCCAAGTCGGTCGGCTCGGTGACGTACACCCTGCTCCTGGACCACGACGGCGGCATCCGCAGCGATGTCACCGTCGCCCGCCTGGCCCCCGACCTCTTCCAGGTCGGCGCCAACGGCAACCTGGACCTCGACTGGTTCACCCGCCGGCTCCCCGCCGACGGCACGGTGCAGGTCCGCGACATCACCCCCGGCACCTGCTGCGTCGGCCTGTGGGGCCCCCTGGCCCGCAAGGTCCTCCAGCCGCTGACGGACGAGGACTTCTCGAGCGACGGGCTGAAGTACTTCCGCGCCAAGCGCGCCTACATCGGCTCGGTGCCCGTCACCGCGATGCGGCTGTCCTACGTGGGTGAACTCGGCTGGGAGCTCTACACCACCGCCGACCAGGGCCTGAAACTGTGGGACACCCTGTGGCGGGCGGCGAAACCGCTCGGCGGCGTCATCGCCGGCCGCGGCGCCTTCAACAGCCTCCGCCTGGAGAAGGGTTACCGCTCCTTCGGTACCGACATGACCTTCGAGCACGACCCCTACGAGGCCGGCGTCGGCTTCGCCGTCAAGCTCGACAAGGGCGACTTCCTCGGCAGGGCCGCCCTGGAACGCCGCAAGGGGGACGTCCGGCGCAGGCTGACCTGTCTCACCATCGACGACCCGCGGTCGGTCGTCCTCGGCAAGGAGCCGGTCTACGACGGCGACCGCGCGGTCGGGTACGTCACCAGCGCCGCCTACGGCTACACGATCGGCAAGGGCATCGCCTACGCCTGGCTCCCCGCGGAACTCGCCGTCCCCGGAACGCCGGTCCGCATCGGCTACTTCGACCGGCGGGTGGAGGCGGTCGTGGCCGAGGAGCCGCTGTTCGACCCGACGATGTCCCGCCTCCGTGGCTGAGCGGGTCGCAGGGGCCCCCGCGCGGGACGGCTGTTCATCCGCGGGTGCGTCGTGGCCGGTCGCGCGGTTCCCCGCGCCCCTTGAGGCGTTGCAGCTCAGGCTCGTAGGAAGGAGCACGGTCGATGACCGCACAGTTGGCTGACGGTGGGGCGACCGCCGCCGGCATCCGCCATGAACTCACCGATGTCATCGCGCCGGCCCCCCGGCCCGCGCCGGACACCGCCGCACCGCGCGCCCGCACCGAGGCCCTCGCGGCCGAGCAGCCGCTCTCTTTGCACCTCTCGCACGACGGAGCTGTCCGATGAGCCCCCGTACCCCCGGCGCCGACCTGCCCGACCACCCCGACCGGCTCTGGCGCAACCCCGAACCCAGGCGGTCGTACGACGTGATCGTCGTGGGCGGCGGCGGCCACGGCCTGGCCACCGCCCACTACCTGGCGAGGAACCACGGCATCACCAAGGTCGCGGTCCTGGAGAAGGGCTGGCTGGGCGGCGGCAACATGGCCCGCAACACCACGATCATCCGCTCCAACTACCTGTGGGACGAGAGCGCGGGCATCTACGAGCACGCCCTCAAGCTCTGGGAAGGGCTGGCGGAGGAGCTGGACTACCCGATCCTCTTCTCCCAGCGCGGCGTACTGAACCTCGCCCACAGCCTCCAGGACGTCCGCGACAGCGTGCGCCGGGTCGAGGCCAACCGGCTCAACGGCGTCGACGCCGAATGGCTGGACGCCGAGCAGGTCAAAGAGGTCTGCCCGATCGTCAACATCTCACCCGACGTGCGCTACCCGGTGCTCGGCGGCACCTACCAGCCGCGGGCAGGCATCGCCAAACACGACTACGTAGCCTGGGGATTCGCCCGCTCCGCGGACGCCGCCGGCATCGACATCATCCAGAACTGCGAGGTCACCGGCCTGGACGTGGTCGGCGGCCGGGTGGTCGGCGTACAGACCACGCGCGGACCCATCGCCGCGGGCAAGGTGGCCCTGTGCTCGGCCGGCCACACCTCGGTCCTCGCCGCCATGGCAGGCATCGAACTCCCGCTCCAGAGCCACCCGTTGCAGGCCCTGGTCTCCGAGCTCCTGGAGCCGGTCCACCCCACGGTGGTCATGTCCAACGCCGTCCATGTGTACGTCAGCCAGGCACACAAGGGCGAACTGGTGATGGGCGCCGGCATCGACGCGTACAACTCCTACACCCAGCGCGGCGCCTTCCACATCATCGAAGAGCAGATGTCCGCCGCCCTGGAACTCTTCCCCGTCTTCGCCCGCGCCCATGTGCTGCGCACCTGGGGCGGCATCGTCGACGTCAGCCCGGACGCCTCGCCGATCGTCGGCCTCAGCCCGGTCGACAACCTGTACCTCAACTGCGGGTGGGGAACGGGCGGTTTCAAGGCCACCCCGGGTGTCGGCTGGGTCTACGCCCACACCATCGCCCACGACACGCCCCACTCCCTCAACGCCCCCTTCTCGCTCGACCGTTTCACCACCGGCGCGCTCGTCGACGAGCACGGCGCGGCCGCGGTGGCCCACTAGGGAGCCGAACCATGCTGCTCATTTCCTGCCCGTGGTGCGGGCCCCGCGACGAGGCCGAGTTCCACTACGGCGGCCAGGCGCACGTGCCCTACCCGGAGGACTCCGCCGCCCTCACCGACGAGGAGTGGGCGCGCTACCTGTTCTTCCGCGACAACCCCAAGGGCCCGTTCGCCGAACGCTGGAGCCATGCGGCGGGTTGCCGGAAGTGGTTCAACGCGGTGCGCGACACCTCGACGAACGAGGTGCTCGCGGTGTACCGGCCGGGAGAGACCCGCCCACCCCTCACGCAGTCCGGCCCGACCGCTGCGGCTCTCGGCCCGGCCGCTGCGGCCCTCGGCCCGGCCGCTCCGGCTGCCGGGGCAGGAGCTTCGGTTGCCGAGCCGGGCCCTTCGGCTGCAGCCCAGGCGGCTTCGGCTCCCCGTTCGGCCACCCCGGCCATCCCGGGCCGTCCGGCCACCATCGAGCCAGGTCCGGCGATCCCGGCGCGTCCGGCCACTCTTGAGCCCGCCCCGGCGATCCCGGCCCGTCCGCCCACTTCGGAGCCCGGTGGGGCAATTCCAGCCCGTCCGGCGATTGAGGACGAGGTCTCTTCAGGGCCGAACGGGGGCCCGGGGGCAGAGCCCCCGACACGGCTCGCGAGCCAACCGCACCGCCTGGCCACCGGTGGCCGGATCCACCGCGACCAGCCCCTCACCTTCACCTTCGACGGCACCGGGTACCAGGGCTACCGGGGCGACACCCTCGCCTCCGCCCTCCTCGCCAACGGCGTCATCACGACGGCGACCAGCATCCGGCTCGGCCGCCCCCGCGGCATCTTCTCCGCCGGGGTGGAGGAACCCAACGCCGTCATCCAGATCGAGGAACCCTTCCCCGAGCCGATGCTCCCCGCGACGACGGTCGAGCTGCACGACGGCCTGGTCGCGAGCAGCCTCCCCGGCCAGGGCCGGCTGGCCACCGAACCGGACCCCGCCCGCTACGACGCCGTACACGCCCACTGCGACCTGCTGGTCGTCGGAGCGGGCCCGGCCGGTCTCGCGGCCGCGGCCGCGGCGGCACGCAGCGGCGCCCGCGTCATCCTCGCCGACGACCAGCCGGAACCCGGCGGCAGCCTGCTCGGCACCGGCGAACACCTCGACTGGGTGGAGGCGACGCGTGCCCGGCTCGAAGCCGCCCCCGAGGTACGCGTCCTGCCGCGCACCACCGTCTTCGGCCACTACGACGACAACCACCTCCTCGCCGTCGAGCGCCGCACCAACCACCTCGGCGCCGCCGCCCCGGAGCAGGTCTCCCGCGAGCGGGTCTGGCGGATCCGCGCCCGGCGCGTGGTCCTCGCCACCGGCGCCCACGAGCGCTCGCTGGCGTTCGGGGACAACGACCGCCCCGGTGTGATGCTGGCCGCCTCGGCCCGGACGTACCTCCACCGGTACGCGGTACTGCCCGGCCGCCGAGCGGTGGTGTTCACCACCAACGACAGCGCCTACGCCGCCGCGCTCGACCTGGCGGCGGCGGGAGTGGGTGTCGCCGCGATCGTCGACACCCGGTCCGAGCCGGGGGAGTGGGCCGAGCGCGCCCGGTCCGCCGGGATCGAGGTACTGGCCGGCCACGCGGTGACGGACACCCGGGGCGGGACCCGTCTCACCGCCGTCACGGTCGCCCCGTTCGGTGAGCCCGCGGGACGCCGAGTGGCGCCCGATCAACAACTGGCTTCGGCACAGGGGGAGTTCGCCGTCGACCTGCTTCTGGTGTCCGGTGGCTGGAACCCCGTCGCGCATCTGTTCAGCCAGGCGGGCGGCAAGCTCCGCCACGACGACGTGCTCGGCACGTTCGTTCCCGGCAGCTGCCGTCAGGCCGTGGAGGCCGTGGGCGGCGCGAACGGGGTCCTCGACCTCGCCACGGCCCTTGCGCAGGGCGCGGCGGCCGGCGCCCGCGCGGTCGAGGCGGAGGGCCACCCCGCCGAGCCGCCGGCCCTCCCGGCCGTCGTCGCCACGCCGCACACCCCGCCCATGCAGGTGTTCGCCGTCCCCACCGCCACCGGAGCGCCCCGGTTCGTCGACCTCCAACGCGATGTCACCGTCGACGACCTGGCGCGGGCGACCGGGGCGGGTCTGCGCTCGGTGGAGCACACCAAGCGCTACACCACGGCCGGCACCGCCAACGACCAGGGCAAGACGGGCGGGGCGCTGGCGAGCGGGATCGTCGCCGAACTCCTCGGCGTGGACATCTCGGCGCTCGGCCTGCCCACGTTCCGGCCGCCGTACGTCCCCGTCTCCTTCGCCGCGCTCGCCGGCCGCGACCGCGGCGCGCTGTCCGACCCGATCCGTACCACCGCCGTCCACGCGTGGCACGTCGCGCACGGCGCCCTGTTCGAGAACGTCGGCCAGTGGAAGCGGCCCTGGTACTACCCGCGGGACGGCGAGGACAGGGAGGCGGCCGTGTTGCGCGAGTGCGCGGCCGCCCGGGGGAGCGTCGCCTTCATGGACGCCTCCACCCTCGGCAAGATCGACGTACAGGGCCCGGACGCCGCCGTCTTCCTCGACCGGCTCTACACCAACATGATGAGCACCCTGAAGGTCGGCATGATCCGCTACGGCGTCATGTGCCGCCTGGACGGCATGATCTTCGACGACGGGACGGTCATCCGCCTCGCCCGGGACCGCTTCCTGGTCACCACCACCACGGGCAACGCGGCCGCCGTACTGGACTGGATGGAGGAGTGGCTCCAGACCGAGTGGCCCGAACTGCGTGTCCACTGCACCTCGGTCACCGAGCAGTGGGCCACCGTCGCCCTGGTCGGCCCGTGTTCTCGCGAGGTGCTCGGCTCGCTCGCACCCCGGCTGGCCGTCGCCAACGACGACTTCCCCTTCATGGCATGGCGGGACACGACGGTCGCGGGCATCGACGCGCGGGTGTGCCGGATCAGCTTCTCCGGTGAACTCGCCTACGAGATCAACGTGTCGCCGTGGGAGGCCCTCGCCCTGTGGGAGGCGCTGTACGAGGCGGGCGCCCCGTACGGGATCACGCCCTACGGCACGGAGACCATGCACGTCCTGCGGGCCGAGAAGGGCTACCCGATCATCGGCCAGGACAGCGACGGCACCGTCACCCCGCAGGATCTCGGGATGGGCTGGGCGGTGTCGAAGAAGAAGCCCGACTTCATCGGCAAACGCTCGTACGCCCGCGCCGACACCGGCCGCGCCGACCGCAAACACCTGGTGGGTCTGCTCCCCGAGGACCCGGGGACCTTCCTGCCCGAGGGCACCCACCTGGTGGCCGACAGTGTGCTGCCCGCGCCGCCCGTCCCGATGCTCGGCCATGTCACCTCCAGCTACCGCAGCGCCGCCCTCGGCCGCACCTTCGCGCTCGCCCTGGTCAAGGGCGGCCGGGACCGTATCGGCGAACGTCTCTACGCGCCCGTGGGCGACCGGTTGGTCCCGGTGACGGTCGCAAGCCCCGTCCTCTACGACCCCGAGGGAGCCCGCCGCGATGGCTGACACCGCTTCGACCGCACGTCAGCGCAGCCCTCTGGCGCACGCCGCCGACCGCCTCGCCGCCGCGACGCGCTCGTCCGGGGGTGCGGTCCGCCTGGCCGAAGTCCCGTTCCTGGCCCAGCTGAACGTCCGCCTGGACGCCAAGAGCCCGGCGGCGGACGCCGTCGGGCTCGCCCTGGGGCTGCAGCTGCCCCTGGAACCCGACACCGTGGTGCGGGGAGGGGACCTGCGCGCGGTGTGGCTCGGCCCCGACGAGTGGCTGGTGGTGGGCCTGCCCGGTACCCGGCGGGACCTGGAGAGCCGGATCCGCTCGGCGGCGGGGGACGCGCCCGTCTCCGTCACCGACGTGTCCGCCCAGCGCACCACCGTCCTGGTCGGCGGACCGCGCGCCCGCGACCTGCTGTCCCACGGCTGCCGGTTGGACCTGCACCCGCGCGCCTTCGGACCCGGCCGGTGCGCCCAGACGACGCTGGCCCGCACCCAGGTCGTCCTGGTGGCCCGCGACGAGCCCGGGGCGGGCTTCTGGGTGCTGGTGCGCTCCTCCTTCGCCGACCACCTGACGAACTGGCTGCTGGACGCGGCGGTGGAATACGGGTGAACGCACACGCGTGAACGCGTACGGGGGAACGCACACGCGTGAACGCGTACCGGGTACCGGTGCCTCCTCAGGCGTCGGGCGCCGCGTGGACGCGTTCCCCCGCCACGAAGGTCTGCAGGACCCGGGTGGCCGCGATCTCCTCGGGCGCGCCGGTGAACGGGTCCCGGTCGAGGACGACCAGGTCGGCGGCCTTGCCGACGGTGATGCTGCCGGTGAGGACGTCGAGGTGGTTCACATGGGCGCTGCCCGCCGTGTACGCGGCGAGGGCGGCGCCGAGGTCCAGGCGTTGTCCGGGCAGGAAGCGCGGGGTGCCCGCGGGAGCGTCCGGGGAGACACGGTTGACGGCGACATGGACGGCCTGGAGTGGGTCGGGGCTGCTCACCGGCCAGTCGCTGCCCGCGGCGAGCGTCGCCCCCGCGCGCAGCAGGTCGCCGAAGGGGTACTGCCGGGCGCCCCGTTCGGGGCCCAGGAACGGCAGCGTGAGTTCGTCCATCTGGGGTTCGTGGGCGGCCCACAGCATCTGGAGGTTGGCGGTGGCGCCGAGTGCCCGGAACCGTCGTACGTCGTCGGGGTGGACGACCTGGAGGTGCGCCAGGTGATGACGGGTGTCCCGGGTACCGTTGGCGGTCCGGGCGGCCTCGACGGCGTCGAGCGCCTCCCGCACGGCCCGGTCGCCGAGGGCGTGGAAGTGGACCTGGAAACCGAGTGCGTCGAGTTCGGTGACGTACTTCTTCAGCTCGCCGGGTTCGACGAAGCTGATGCCGCTGGTGTCCGAGGCGCAGCCGCAACCGGTCAGGTACGGGTCGAGCATGGCCGCGGTGTGGTTCTCGGCGATGCCGTCCTGCATGATCTTCACCGCGCCGGCGCGGAACCGGCCTACGCTCAACTCCTGCCTGCGGGCGACGAGTTCAGGGATCTGCTCGGCCCCCCGCGCGCGGTCCCACCAGAGCGCGCCGACGACGCGGGCGGTGAGCAGCCCCCGCTCCTGGGCCGTGCGGTAGGAGGGGGCCGGGTCGGTCATGTTGGCGTAGGCGCCGACGATGGCGTCCTGCCAGGCGGTGACACCGTACGAGTGCAGCACGGCCTGGGCGCGCAGCAGGGCGGCCAGCTGTTCCCCGGGGGTGGGGGCGGGCACCAGCCGGCCCACCAGGTGGACGGCTCCTTCCTGGAGCATGCCGGTCGGGTTGCCGTCCGCGTCGCGTTCGATGCGGCCGTCGGCGGGGTCGGGGGTGCGGGCGTCGATGCCGGCCCGCTCCAGCGCCAGGGTGTTGACCCAGGCGCCGTGGTGGTCACGGTTGGGCAGGAAGACCGGCCGGTCGGGGACCACGGCGTCGAGTGCCGCGGCGGTGGGGGCGCCGCCGGGGAAGGCCTCCAGGGACCAGCCGCCGCCGGTGATCCATGCGGCGTCCGGGTGCCGGTCGGCGTAGGTCCGGATCCGCCGCAGGTACTCGGCGGGGTCGACGGTGTCGGCGAGGTGACACAGGCCGAGTTCCAGGCCCGCGCCCTGCGGGTGCACGTGGGCGTCCTGGAAACCGGGCAGCAGGAGCTTGCCGGCGAGGTCGACGACCTCGGTGTCCGGGCCGATCAGCGCGTGCACCTCGTCGTGGCCGACGGCCGTGATCCGCCCGCCGCGCACGGCCACGGCGGTGGCGCGGCTGCGGGCGGGATCGACGGTGTGGACGGGCCCGCCGGTGAACACGACTTCGGCGGGGCCCGTGACCTGGGACTGCGACATGGGTGGGGACTCCAGGGAGGGGAACGGGGGCGGAGGGAGGGCGGAGCGTTCGGGCGGGGGCGGACTCAGACGGCCGTGCGGTCCATGGGAAGGACGAGGGTCTCGGCGTCGGTACCGCGTCCGGTGGTGAAGTACGGCGAACGGCGGACGTACTTGGCGACCGCGGCCATACAGAGTCCGGCGAGGACGATGACGGCGGGCAGGGAGAACATGAACCAGCCGTTGTCGGGGCTGAGTTCGAAGTGGTCGCTCATGGTCAGGTACGAGTATCCGAGATAGCAGCCGAGGCCCAGCAGCACCAGACCGGACACGGCGGGCACCCCCACGGCGAGCACGGCCGTGCGCAGCCCTTCGCGTCCGGCGGAACGGAAGCGGACGGCGCACGCGATGGCGGTGAGTCCGTAGTAGAGGGCGACGAGCAGACCGATGGCGTTGACGGCGGCCAGCAGCATGTCACTGAGCCGTGGCAGGGCGACGGCCAGCAGGGCGATCGCGGAGGCGATGACCAGTACCACGACGGTTCCGGCGGCGGGGGTGCCGTACCTCGGGTGCACCCGGGTCCACACCGGGCCCATGGTGCGGTCCCGGCCCATCGCGAGCAGTCCGCGCGCCGTGGGGATCAGCGTGGACTGCACGGAGGCCGCCGCGGAGAACATGAGGGCCACCAAGGGCAGGGTGGCCCAGGGCTCGGCGGCCAGTTTCCGCGCGAGGTACGGCAAGGCCTGCGGACCGTTCTCGATGAGTTCGGTCAGACTCATCTCCCGCTGGAAGGCGACCGAGGCGAAGAGGAACAGGCCGAGCATCGCGAACAGGGCGATCAGACCGCCGCGGGCCGCGTCGCCCGGCTTCCTCGTCTCCTCGGTGACGCTGAAGGCCGCGTCCCAGCCCCAGAAGAAGAACACCGCGAGGACCATGCCCTGGGCGAACGCCGTCCCGTCGGCGATCTCGAAGGGGTTGAACCAGGAGAAGGAGAAGGACTGTTCGCCGGTGACCAGGGCCCAGCCGCAGAACCCCAGCAGCACGGCGTACTCGAAGACCAGCAGCGCGAACTGGAAGCGGGTGGTGGTGCGCGTGCCCGTGACGGCGAGGGCGGTCAGGCCGACCAGCAGCACCAGCCCGACGGCCGTGCTGACGCCGGTGGACGCCGGATCGAGGGCGATGCCCGCCAGGGTGTGCAGGCCTGCCTTGTTGGCGAAGATGAGGACGACCGAGCCCATGACGGCGCTGGTGTAGGCGCAGAAGATCACCGAGCCGACGACGGTGACCCATCCGGTCAGGAATCCCGGCCAGGGGCCGAGGGTTCTGCCGACCCAGGTGTAGCCGTTGCCGCAGTTGGGTTCGGAGCGGTTGAGACGGGCGTAGGCGGTGGCGATACCGAGCACGGGCAGGAAGGCGAGGAGCAGCAGCGCCGGGGCCTGGAGGCCCACGATGGTGGCGACCGTGCCCATGCCGATGGCGATGCTGGTGGTGGCGGCGGTGCTGGAGGCCGCGATGGCGACACCGTCGACGACGCCGAGGGAGCGGCGCAGTCCGGTGCCCGGTCCACCGGCCGGGGCGGCCGACGGGGGCGGGGGCGGGGTGGACGACTGGGGAGACAGGGCGGGCATGAAGGGCTCCTCACGAGGAGGGAGGACGGGGAAGAGCCGCGCGGGACTGTGATGGAACACCTGGTGCGAGTCTTGCGTCAATCCTGTTGACATAAGGGTGCGGGCCCCCTTCACTGCTGCTACGCGGCCCCGACCGACAGGAGCACCCACCATGACCACCCGTGTCCCGCAGGAGCGCAGCCGCCGCCGCCCCACCCGCTCGGGGGTGCTGCTGTCGGAGGAGCTGATCGTGGAGACCGCGCTGCGGCTGATCGGCGAGCACGGCCCGGAGGCGCTCAGCGTGCGCCGGCTCGGCACCGCCCTCGGGTGCGACCCCAGTGCCCTGTACCGCTACTTCCGCGGCACCGACGACCTGGTGCTCGCCGTCGCCGACCGCATCATCGGCGACGCCATGGAAGGCTTCACCCCCGGGGACGACTGGGTGGCCGCGCTGCGTGAGATGGCCCGGAGGGTCCGCGCCGGATACCTCGCCCATCCCCGCGCGGCAGCCTTCGCCTCGTACCGGGTGACCCGGCGGCGCAACGAGATCCGGGCCGTGGAGACCGGGGTCGGTCTCCTGCTCGCCGCCGGTTTCGGACCGGCCGACGCGACGCGTTTGTATCTGACGTTCATCGACACCGTGCTCGGCCACGCGGCCATGGACGCCGCGTTCCAGGCGCTCCCGCGGCAGCAGCGCGAGAGCGACCACCGGGCGTGGAGCGAGGTGTACCAAGGGCTGGACCCCGCGTCGTATCCCGCGCTGACCACGGTGCGGCGCGAACTGCACGCCATGGGGGAGAGCTCGTTCGAGGAGGCGATCGACCTTCTGCTGGAGGCGTTGAGGGCCCGTGCGCCCGGGACTCGGCCGCGCTGATCCCGGTGGTGGGTGACGGCGGGTGGACGGTGTGGCGGCAATCGGGTCAGAACGCGTAGCGCACGCGCAGCCACGGGGCTCGGGAGGCGATCAGCGCGCGAAGCCGGTCCACCGCCCGCCCCTTGACGGGACTCGCGTAACGGACGTTCAGTGCGCCGTTCTCGGAGCGTTTGGTCTCCTGCAGGTCCGGCCGCCACAGGGCGTCCTCGGCCCGGGGATGCCAGCCGAGGTTGACCTCGTGCAGTTCCCGGTTGTGCGTCAGCATGATCACCTCGGCGGCGGCCTGCCGCTTCACCCGGTCGGGCAGGACGTCGTCGAGATGGTCGAGGAGTTCCGCCCAGGCCTCCTCCCAGCCCGGGCGGACGACGACGGGCGAGAGGTTGAAGTGCACCTCGTAGCCGGCGTCCAGGAAGTCGGCGGCGGCGGCGATCCGCTCGGCGACCGGTGAGGTGCGCACGTCCAGCAGCCGGGAGTCCTCCGGGGGCATCACCGAGAAGCGGACACGGGTCCGGCCGCGCGGGTCCAGCGTCAGCAGGTCCGGGTTGACGAACTTGGTCGCGAAGGACGCCTTGGCCGTCGGCCACAGCCGGAACGCGTGGACGAGGTCCGCGGTGTTGTCGCAGATCAGTGCGTCCACCGAGCAGTCGCCGTTCTCGCCGATGTCGTACACCCAGGCCTCGGGGTCACACTGGTTCGGCTCGGGCTTCGGGCCCTGCCGGGCGATGTGCCGGCCGATGTGGGAGATGATCCGGTCGATGTTGGTGAAGACGGTGACCGGGTTGGCGTACCCCTTGCGGCGCGGCACGTAGCAGTACGCACAGGCCATCGCGCAGCCGTTGGAGGCGCCCGGTGCGATCCAGTCGGCGGACCGGCCGTTGGCACGCGTGCTCGGCGACTTCCGCTCCCCGAGGACGAGCGTCTCGCCCTTGACCCGCACCCAGCGCGCGACATTGCCCTCGTTGCCGTGCAACCCCGCAATGTTCCAGTGGGACTCGACCTCGACCAGTCGCGCCCCGGGAAACCGGGCGATGATCTGCCGGCCGCGCGGGGAGGCGGCGGCCGCGGGTTCGGCGTGGATCTCCCGTACGGGCAGCAGTCGCCGCGCGGCGTCGGAGTCACGGAAGGACGGCCGGCCGGTGCTCGCAGCGGCGGGCTCGGGGCCGAGGGCGGCGAGCCCGAACAGGGCGTCGGAGCCGTCGTCCGGGCCGGCGGACGGGGAGTGCATGAACGTTCCGGTTCGGCTGGTGCGGGACTGAACGGATCAAGCGGACGAATCCGCATCGCCCACCTTACGGCGCCTGTCAGCGCGGCGCCGTGTCGCGGGCATGGGTCGCGAGGCGGTCCGCGAGCGCGATCACGAGGTCGCGCAGTTCGCCGGGGCGCTCGATGGTGAACGGCCGGTCGAGGGAGGCGAGTACCGGAGGCAGCCAGTCGAGTCGCTCGGTCCGCAGTTCGACGAGCAGCCAGCGCTCGGTCGCCGGATCCGTGTCCGCCGCCAAGGCGGGATCCGCCACGCGCGCGACGCTCGCGGGAAGCCGGGCGCGGATCTGTTCGACCGTCCCGTGGATCCGCAGGGTCACCTCGTGACGGTAGGCCGCCGTGGCGAACCCGGACAGGACACGCTGCGCCGGGTCCGGTCCGGTGGGTGCCTCGAACGACCCGGGCAGGGTCCGCGCGTCGGTGACGCGGTCGAGTCGCAGGGTCCGCTCCTCCCCGATCCCGGGGTCCGCGCCGGTGACGTACCACCGGCCCTCATGGGCCACCACCCCGTACGGGTGCAGCGTGCGGTCGCTGCGCCGGCCGCCGCGGTCGGTGTACCGGACCGAGACCGGCCGGCGGTGACGCACCGCGTCGGCGAGGGTGAGCAGCACCCCGCCGTCGGGGGCGGCGAACTCGCCGGGAGGTTCCGTGAAGGCGAGGGAGGCCAGGACCGTGTCGAGCCGGCGGGCGAGGCGCTCCGGCAGTACGCGCCTGATCTTGGCCGCCGCGGTCTCGCTCGCGGTGGCTGTCGCCGTCGTCAGCCCCGTCCGGCGGCCGGCGACCAGGCCGAGCAGTACGGCGATCGCCTCGTCGTCGCTGAGCATCAGCGGAGGCAGGCGGTAGCCGGGGGCGAGGCGGTAGCCGCCGTAGCGGCCGCGCACCGACTCGACGGGCACGTCGAGGTCGATCAGCTGGTCCACGTACCGCCGCACGGTGCGCCCGTCCACGCCGAGCCGGTCGGCGAGTTCGCGCATGGTCCGGGTGCCGCCCGACTGGAGGAGTTCCAGGAGGGTGAGCACGCGGCCGGTGGGTCGGGACATGGTGCGACCCTAGCGCGCATAGTGGACCGATTCTGTCCACTATTCGTTCTAGCGTGCGAGGTGCAACGGCTTCAGAACCAAGGAGAGCACCATGGACTTCGTCTCGATCCGGATCATCACCGGTGACGTCGCACGCCTCGTCGCGTTCTACGAGAGGGCCACCGGGGTGCGGGCGGCGTGGTCCACCGAGGACTTCGCCGAACTCGGCACGCCCGGCGCCACCCTCGCCATCGCCGGCACCCGTACGGTCCCGCTGTTCGCGCCGGGCTCGTCCCGTCCCGCCGACAACCACAGCGTGATCCTCGAGTTCCTCGTCGACGACGTGGACCGCGTGCACGGCAACCTGAGCGGCTTCGTGACCGACTTCGTCAACGAACCCACCACCATGCCCTGGGGCAACCGGTCGCTGCTGTTCCGCGACCCGGACGGCAATCTCGTCAACTTCTTCACCCCGGTCACCCCGGCGGCGATCGCGAAGTTCGCCCGGGAGGGCCGGGTGGCGCCGGCCTCGTGAGACGGGTGTCGCGGCGACGAGAGGCCGCTGAGCGGGACGCGGAGGCCCGGGCCCCGCGGGCGGCCGCGGTCCGCTATTCGGCCGTGACGAACCGCAGACGGCGGCGGACTCGGGGCGGGGCGTTCCTGCGGGCCCGGATCTCCTGGACGACGGCGACGACGACGATCACGCCCCAGCCCACCGAGAACACCCCGGTCTGCTCGTCCGAACCGAGCGCCAGCCAGCCGACTCCGAGACCGCCCAGCGTCAGCCCGGCGGCCGCCGCGAGGGGCGAGGGGCGTCGCCTGCGCAACGCGCGGACGAGACAGAGCGTGGCGAGGGCGAGCGCCGGAACGGCCAGGATCTCGACGTTGTCGTGCGCGGTGTAGTCGTGGCTGATGTCGGCCTGAGCGGGGTCGTAGCCGCCGCTGTAGTCGTCCTCGAAGAGCCGGTTGCCGGAGGAGTCGGCGGGCAGCTCGTAGTACGCGCCGTAGGAGGAGTCGTAGTAGTAGAGGGTGCTGAAGTCGCTCTCCGTGACGGAGGAGTAGTCGTAGTCGTCGACCCCGCCGCCGACCGCGACGCTCGCCGTGACCAGGGCCCCGGCCCCCCACCACAGCACCGTCGAGGTGACGGGAAGCCAGCGGAACAGGGCGAGCCCGAGTACGACGGCGGCCACCCACACACCGGCGAGCTCGTCGGACGCGTCCGCGTAGCTGTCCTGGTAGCCGATGGTGACGATGCCGGAGACGACGATGCCCAGCAGGGCGGTGATCCTTCCGGCGGTGACGGTGAACCGCCGCTCGCCGGACGAGGGCGACTGACCGCCGCCGCTCGTCGGCGCGGTGCGGGGCGTCGTGGCACCGCCGTCCGCGGGGCCGGGCACGACCGGGTCGACCGGCCCACCGGGAGGCGGGACGGCGGGCCTGGGCGGCGTCAGCGCGGTACGGGTCTGCTGCTGCGCCAGCGCCGTGTGCCCGGGGCCCGCCTTCGTGTCGGCCTTCGTGCGCGCGGGCGGCACGGCGGGCGCGGGCGGCGCGCCGGGCGCCGGGGTGGCGGGCGCCGGGGTGGCGGTCCGCGGCTTCGGCGTGGCCGCCGGGGCGCTGACCGCGGTGAGCGTCGCCGCCAGCGTGTCCCGCAGCTCCGCCGCGCTGCCGAGCCGCTCCTCACGGTCCTTCGCCAGGGTCCGCAGCACGAGGTCGTCCACCACGGCCGGGATCTGCGGGCGCAGCCGGGAGGGCGCGACCGGATCCTGGCTGATGTGCTGGTGCATCACCGCGAACGGGGAGTCGCCGAGGAACGGCGGCCGGCCGGTGAGCAGTTCGTAGAGCAGGCAGCCCGTCGAGTACTGGTCGGAGCGACCGTCCACCGGCCGGCCCGTGAGCTGCTCGGGGGAGAGGTAGGCGGGTGTGCCCACCGTCATGCCCGTCGCGGTGAGGCGGGTGGTGGTCTCCGCGACGACCTTCGCGATCCCGAAGTCCAGGACCTTGATGCCGCCTTCGGACGTCAGCATGACGTTGGACGGTTTGATGTCGCGGTGGATCAGGCCCTGGGCGTGGCTGTGGGCGAGGGCGTCGGAGATGTCCCTGGCTACCGCCAGCGCCCTGACGACCGTGAACGCGCCGTCGGCCAGGGCCGCGGTCAGGGTGCGCCCCTCGATGAACTCCATGACCAGGAACGGCGTCGTCTCGCCGTCGGTGGTGTCCTCGCCGACGTCGTGCAGCACGGCGACGTTGCGGTGGTTGAGCGAGGCCACGGTGCGCGCCTCGCGGCGGAACCGGACCCGGAACTCCTCGTGCCGGGTGAGTTCCGGCGGCAACACCTTCACCGCGACGGTGCGGCCGAGCTCCCGGTCGGTGGCGCGCCAGACCTCCCCCATTCCGCCGCGTCCGACGGCCTCGACCAGTTCGTATCTGTCCGCGAGCACCCGCATGGCCTGCCCCCCTGGTGGCACAGGGCGGCGCGACAACAGCCCGGCCGCCCGAAGTTCCGGAACAGCGGCAGACGAAAGGGCGGCACATCCGGAACTCCCCGGTGGCGGTGTGTCCTTCGCCCGACCGCCCGCTCACCCTACTGGCGAAAATCCGGTCAGGGGATATTCGGCACTTATCAGTACAGATGTGCGACTCCTGCGCGGCTCTCCTCGCCCCTTACCCGGCGCACGACGGCGGTCCGCACGGGCGGTGCGCGCCGTGGCCGCCCTCAGTCGGCCGTCCGCAGCAGCAACTTCCCCGTCGAGGTGCGCCCGCCCATCAGCCGGTGCGCCTCGGCGGCGTCCGCCAGCGGGAACTCCGCGGTGACCGGGAGGCTCACGGTGCCGTCGGAGACCGTACGGAAGGAGCGCTCGGCCAGGGCGCGCAGCGCCTCGGGCGCGGACCCGGCCAGCCCCAGGATGGAGAAACCGCCGACCGAGCGGCCCCGCGCGTACAGCTCGGGCTGCCCGACGTGCCACGGTTCGGCGCCACTCGCGTTGCCGAAGGACACCAGGCGTCCGAAGACGGCGAGCGCGTCGAGACCGCGGAGCAGGGTGTCGCCGCCCACCGGGTCGAGCACCAGGTCGACCCCCTTGCCGCCGGTGACGCGGCGGACGTCGGCGGTGAAGGTGTCGCCGACGAACGCCTCGTCGTAGCCGTGCTCGAGGGCGTGCCCGGCCTTCGCCGCGGACGACACCACGCCGTACACGCCGTCGGCGCCCGCCGCCCGGGCCAGCTGACCGGCCACCGTGCCGATGCCGCCGGCCGCGCCCTGCACCAGCACGCTCTCCCCGGCCCGCAGCCGCCCGACCTCGTGGAGCAGGGCGTACGCGGTGGGCACCACGGCGGGCAAGGTGGCGGCGGTGCGCAGATCCAGGCCCTCGGGGAGCGGGAAGACGGTGACGGCGTCGGCGACGACCACCTCCGCGTAGGCGCCGCCGTCGACCAGCGCGGCGACCTCCTGACCCGGCCGCAGCCCCTGAACGCCGTCGCCGACGGCCCGGATCCGCCCGGACGCCTCCAGGCCGGGCCGGAACGGCAGCGACCGCACCCGGTATCCCTCGGTGCGCGCCTTGAGATCGGCGAAGTTCACACCGATGTAGGCGGCGTCGATGCTCACCTGGCCCGGCCCGGGTTCGGGGGTCTCGGCCCGGACGACCTGCAGCACCTCGGGGGCGCCGTACTCCTGGAACTCGACTGCGCGCATGACGGGTCACCGCACCCTTCGATGAGTGTTCAATGGGAAGCGAACACTGGGACTGTAAGATATCCGTCGAACACTCGGCAACCCGCCGGGACGCTCCGCGAGGTGTCGCCTCGGGGTGGTGGTGGAGAGGGGAGGGGCATGTCGAACGAGGCTGGTGGAAGCGGCCACCGCGCGGCGCCGGTGCACACGGATCCCCGGGAGGTGTCCGTGCTCACGGCGCTGTCGGCGGTCTCCGACCCGGTGCGCATCAAGCTGATCCGCGACCTGGCGGCCTCCGCCGACTGGACGCGCAGCTGCGGCAGTTTCGACGTGCCCGTCGGCAAGGCCGCGCTCAGTCACCACTTCTCGGTCCTGCGCGGCGCCGGGCTGGTCGAGCAGCGCGACGAGGGCCCGAGGCGCGTCAACCGGTTGCGTCGCGAGGAGTTCGAGGAGCGCTTTCCCGGGCTGCTCGCCCTGCTGCTGCGTGACGACGGCGCCGTCGTCGCCGAGTGACCGGCGGGCCCCCGCGCGCCGGTTCCTGCCTCGGACCGCCTTCCGTCGGCGGGGCGGTGCGCCGGTGGGCCGACGGCCGGGGGCGTGTCGAGCGCGCCGGTCGGCTCGCCTCCGGCTGTCGCGTCACCTCGGGAAAATCATCACCGAGCCCCACGTCGAGGGCGCCCGCACCGGCGGGATTCGATAAGGTGTTCCATTTATGGGGGATGACAGGTTAGGGTCATTCCGAACGATCTTGCACGGAGGTGCCCCGGATGGAGAACACCGCGTCCGCCCGCCGGGGGCGTCCCCCGGGGCCCCGGACCGCCGAAGGAGAGCTGACGAACCGCCAGTCGGCCATCGTCCGCTACATCACGGAGTCGGTCGAACGGCAGGGCTACCCGCCGTCGATGCGGGAGATCGGCCAGGCCGTCGAGCTCGCCAGCACGTCCTCGGTCGCTCATCAGCTGATGGCCCTCGAACGCAAGGGCGTGCTCTACCGGGACCCGCAACGCCCCCGCGCCTACCGGGTCCGGCCCTCGTGGGCGCCCGACCTGGGCGGCAGGAGCGAGACGCGGGTGGACGTGCCGCTCGTCGGGCGGATCGCCGCCGGCGCCCCGCTGCTCGCCGAGGAGATGGTCGAGGACGTCTACGCCATGCCCCGCCAAGTCGTGGGCGACGGCGACCTGTTCGCCCTGACGGTCTCCGGCGACTCCATGATCGACGCGGCGATCTGCGACGGCGACATCGTGACCGTACGGCGCCAGGACAGCGCCGATCACGGGGACGTCGTCGCCGCGCTCCTGGACGACGAGGCCACCGTCAAGGTGCTGCGCCGGCAGGACGGGCAGGTGTGGCTCATGCCCCGCAACCCGGCCTACGCGCCGATCCGCGGCGACCAGGCGCAGATCCTCGGCAAGGTCGTCGGCGTCCTGCGCCTGCTCTAGGGCGGGCGCGCCACCCGCACGGACCGGACGGGTGGGCACGATCCGTCGGGCCGCCCGGTCAGCAGCTCCTGACGTACTCCGTCCCGCTCGCGTACCGCTTCCACTCCGACGGCGACAGTCCCGCGTCGGCCAGTCGGGCGCAGGCCCGGCGCAGCAGGTCGTGGCGGGCGGACAACGTGGAGCTCAAATCCCACAGGTCGATCTGCGTGATGGTCTGTGAGGCCAGCGTCCGGCCGTCGGGGAGGAACGTCATGGCCAGGGGCATCGGCAGCCGGTTGTGCAGGGCCGGGCCCATCCTGCGGGGCTGGCTCGGGTCGGTCAGGTCCCACAGCAGCACGGTCCCGATTCCGATGCCCGCCGCCAGCACGGAGCGGTCGGGAGAGATCGCGACCGACCCCACCACACCGTCCTGGACCGCGGTGAGGTGCGACAGGGGACTGGGACGGCGCACGTCCGACACGTCCCACAGGGACAGGGCGGCGGTGCTGTGACCGACCACGAGCAGCCTGCCGTCGGCGGACAGGGCGAACGAGGAGCGGTCTCTTCCGATCTGACCGATGTCCGTGGTGCTGATCTTCGTGGGGTTTCCGGAGCCGGTCGGCACGTCCCAGAACACGGCCTTGCCGTCCATCCCCACGGTGAGCAGTGTGCGCGTCGATCGGACGAAGGACACCAGGCGGAGACCGGTGGGGTGTGTCAACTCCGCCAGCCGGAAGGCCCGTTCCGGATGACTGGTGTCCCAGAGGATGACCTTGCCGGTGAAGTCACCGGTGGCCAGCCGGGATCCGTCGGGTGACCAGCCGTACGACTGGGGCACGCCTTCGTGTCCCCGTAGCGGCCTGCCCTGCCGTCGCGTCCTGCCGCCGTCGGTCCTCCGGAGCACGACGTCCGTCAGCCGCTCGCCGCCGGCGGTGGCCAGCAGATCTCCGCCGGGTGAGAGAGCGGATCCGCGCGCTGCCCGTCTCCACTCCTCCGGCAGGCCGGACCCGGGGCTGACTACCGGTTCCAGAGACCGCGTGCGGTCGGGCCGTCCGACGTCCCACAGGAGGGTCTTGCCGTCGCTGGCGGTGCTGGCGAGGAGGGTTCCTCCGGCGGTGAGTTCCCCGTCGGTGGAACCTGGGGCGTGTCCCGCCAGCGGGGTGCCGAGCCGACGCGGTCGCTCCCGGTCGGCCGTGTCCCACAACAGGACCCTGCCATCGACGCCGCCGGTGGCCAGGAGGTGGTGGGAGACCTCGGCGGCCATGGTGTTCATCGTGGCACCGTGGACGAGCGGCATGTCCGTGCGCTGGAACGGCAGGGTGTCGAGCCGCACGAGTTGCACGCGGCCGTCGTCGCCGCCGCAGGCCAGTACTCCGTCAGCGACGAACCGCACTCTGTTCACCTGGCTGTAGAGGCCCACGTAGACGGAGGACGAAGACTCCTGCAACTCCTCGGGGTGGCGCGGGTCCTGGATGTTCCACACGGAGACGTGTCCGGAGAGGGTGCCGAGAGCCAAGGTGCGATGGTCGGCCGACAGGGCCACGGAGGTGACACTGTGCAACTCCTCGGGGAGCGGCAGGGGGGCGCCGAGTCTGCGGGCCGAGGCGCCCGCCGTGTCCCACAACTGGACGGAGTCCTTTCCGTCACTGGTGATCAGGAGAGCGCCGTCGGCGGACAGGGCCAGACGGTCGGCCTTGTCCGACGGATCGCCACCGTGGTTGATCCTCACCATCGGCTTGAGCCTGGTGGTTCCGCCAGGATCGATGCGGACGTCCGCGACGAGGCTGCTGCGATGGTTGGCCAACGCGAGCCGGTGGCCGTCGCCCGACCATACGGCGGAGGTGATGGCCGTGCTGGAGACCGGTGCCGAGCCGATGCTCGCCGGGGCGGCGCGACGCGCGGTACTCCAGAGCCTCAACTCCTTCCCGGTCCCGGCCGCCAGGACCTTGCTGTCGGGACGCCAGGCGAGCGCACTGACCGCGCTCGCATCGACCTTGCTCTCGGACCTCCCGATGTACGTGGGTCGTTCCGGGCGGGAGATGTCCCAGAACCGCACGGACCCGTCGGCGCCGCCGGCCGCCAGCATGCGCCCGTCGGGAGAGAGGGCGAGCGCGGTGGGTTCGGTGCCGAGCCCGTCGAGTGTGGCGAGGTGACTGGAGGTCGTCAGCGTCTCGAGCAGACTCGCCCGCGTCGCCGGTTCGTCCGCGTCCAGCTTGTAGGCCGCCAACCCCAGCCGGAGGGCGAGCCGGGGGTCGCTGACGCGGAGCGCCTCGGCCCTTCTCATCAGGTTTCGCGCTGTGGAGCTGCGGGCCTGGGCGGCGGCATGGCGGGTCTGCTCCGA
This sequence comes from Streptomyces sp. Root1310, assembly GCF_001426425.1. Taxonomy (NCBI): domain Bacteria; kingdom Bacillati; phylum Actinomycetota; class Actinomycetes; order Kitasatosporales; family Streptomycetaceae; genus Streptomyces; species Streptomyces sp. Root1310. The sequence goes on from NZ_LMEQ01000030.1 coordinate 205,727, forward strand.
CGCGGTTCCGCGCTGCCACAGGAAAAGTCCCGACGCGATCATGGCCAGGGCGAGCACGCAGGCCAGCGAGACCTTGATGCGCCGTGCCCGGCGGGCGGCGGCGCGCCTTCGCCCATGGCTCATGGCCACGAAGTCGGCGATGCCGTCGGGCAGTCCGCGCTGCTGCGACCATACGAGCCCCGCGGCGAGATCGGTCCCGTCCAACAGGTCACCCGGGTCGGGGGCGGCGGACTTGCCCTCGGCCTGTTTCCCCGGCCCGGCGAAGCGCGCCTGGCGCTCGGCAGTTCGGTGCAGCCAGGACTGGAACTCCTGGTCCGCGGCCACCCAGTCGCGCAGGGTCCCCCAGTCGCGGATCAGGGCGTCGTGGACGAGTTCGGCGGTCGCCGGGACTTGGCCGCCGCCGGCGTGAGGTGCCACACGGGTCGTGATGATCCGCCGCTTGAGCAGGAGGCCCAGCACCACGTCGAAGTCCTGGCCGCTCCGCTCACCAGGCACCTGGCCGGTCTCCCGGTCGGCCTTCTCGCCCTTCTCGTCCACGTCCGGGCCGGCCGCCGCCGGATCCGCTGCCAAGGCGCGCAGGTGGTCGAGGGACACCTGACGGCGGGTGGCGGGAATCGCGTGGACGTCGTCGGCGGGGCGTACCAGCGCCGTCAGGATCCGCTCCGCGATGAGCAGGAGTTCGGGCGCGAGCCCCCGGAGCGCGTGGTCGCACCACGCTGTGAGACTCCCGGAGACCCCGCCCAGCCGCTGGTACGCGTCGTGGGTGAGCCGACCGTCACGGCGGTCCTCCCACAGCCGGCTGAGCGTCAACTGGAGAGCCGGCAGCAGGGTCGCCGATGCCTTCCGGCCGGCGGCGGCAGCCGGATCGGCCGCCAGCACGTCCGAGACGATCCTTTCCGGCAACCCCTCCTCCAGGTGTGCACCCGCGACCCGTGCCGGCTCGGCGATGACCGCTCGCAGCTCCGTGATGTCCAGCGTGGTGCGTACCGGGAACAGTCCCGGTGTCACGGCCTTGAGTAGTTCCGGAGCCGAGGCGGCCAGCCGGGTGAAGTAGTCGTCCCGCAAAACCAGGACCAGACTGACGGCGCTGTCCGAATCGATCACCGCGACAAGCTGCCGGGTGATGTCCGCCAGGACCTCGTTCGCCGTCGCCGTGCCGGAAGCCGGACCGGTGAACACCTCCTCGAACTGATCGATGACGAGGAGCAGACGGCGCGTCGTCGATTCGCCGGCCAGCCGGCGTTCCACCGCCGAGGCGATGCCCTCGCTCCTGGCACCGGTCAGCCCGGCCGCTTCCAGCTCGCCCAGCAAGTCCCGCCCGGGCCGGGCCGTCACGGACACCCACCGGCTGCTGCCGGGTACCCTCCCCTCGGTGAGGGCCGGAAGCAGGCCCGCCCCGACCAGGGACGACTTGCCCGCACCCGAGGGACCGAGCAGCAGCATGACCCGCCGCTGCCTCTCCAACACGGCCAGAGCCTCCTCCACGACGGCTTCCCGGCCGCGGAAGTACCTGGCGTGCTCCTCGGTGAACGGCTCGAGCCCCCGATACGGGCTGATCTGGCTCTCGGACAGCCGGGGCCAGGCCTCGCGCAGTGACAGGGTGGGCGTGGCGTAGGCGACGTCCAGGCCCCGGAAGTAGGTGTCCTGGGGCGTGATCGCCGTCACCATCCCGATGACCAGGCCCGTCGTCTCGTCCACGATCGGGGCGCCACTGAAGCCCGACGTGAGGTCGTTCGCGTCGGTCAGTTGCATCAGCGCGGGTGTGTCGCCGCCGGCCGGGATCAGATCACCAGCCGTGCAGAAGCCGTAGCGACCGCTGTCGGGCGAGTTGGCCGGAAACCCGAACGTACGTACCCGATGACCGCGGCACCCCTCGGCGGATCCGAGAGCCAGCGGCACGGCGCCCGTCGCCGGTTCTTCCACCCGCAGGACGGCGATGTCCTCGGCGTCGGGCGTCCGCCAGCCCTCCGCCTGCACGCGGGCCGCGGTCCGGGGTGCGCCGGGAAGGTGGGGGAACTCGAGCTCTATTCGTCCACCGGGGCCACCGCCCGCGGCGCGGACCACGTGGGCACAGGTGATGACGAGGTCGTGGGCGACGAGGAATCCCGTTCCCGCCGTCACGTCGTGCGCGCCCCGTACGCGGGCGATCGAATGGGCGATCGAGGCGGTTCCGGGGTCCGCCCCGGCGGGGAAGAACGGAGGGCCATGGCGATGTGTCATGTCGCGGCCCCCTTACTGCGAGGTCCCGGTACCGCTCCAGGCGGCTCTCACCTTCAGGTGAACCGCGCCCGTCCCCTTGGTGATGAGGGCTCCCGCCTCCGCGGACAGGGTCACCCCGAACTCCACCTCGATCTCGTCGGGACCGGCCCGCCTCAGCTGGTCCAACACCGCCCGTGCCGCATCGCCCACCGGTGTCAGCGACTGCTCCAGCGTCTGGGGCAGCTCCCTCACGGCGTCCCCGAACCGGCTGACCTTGACGGGACCCTCGTGTTCCGCCGCGGCCTCGAACTGGATGACGCCCCCGCCCTCCAGCGGAACCCTGACCACGCTTTGCATGTGACTCCCCCCATGTCCGGCACCTTCGTGGTGACCGGATGGGCGCCGACGCTACTGGGCCCAGACCGCGCGGACCCTGCGGATCGACGCGAGCGAGGCCGCTGTTCATACGGAACGGTGAGCGTTCATACGCATGTTCATACGGATCGGCGGGCGCGAGGTGTTCCGGGCACCGGAGACGGCGTCCGGCGCGTGGTGCGCCTCGGCGGGCGGGGGCATGCCGTGTGAACGACGGGTGATCGCGGGACGGCGCCCTACAACCCGGCGACCTTCGCGCTCGCCGACAGCTCGTAGACCAGGGTGACGGTGCGTCGGCCGCCGGGTGGCAGGGCGAGGCTCCAGCAGGCGATGCCGTCGGCGTCGACCGTGTCGGGGGCGGGAGAGCAGGCTTCCTTGCGCAGCCGTACCTCCACCGCCGAGACCTCGGAGACCGGGATCCGCTCGCGCAGGACGACGACCCGTTCGCCGTGCTCGCCGGGGGACGAGAACCGGGACACGTGGAGGCGGACAGTGCGCGTGACCACGGTCCGCTGGGTGAGCGTGGCGGTGTCGCGGGTCTCCTCGGTGTGCCGGACGACCCGGTGGTCGTCGCGGCTGCCGTAGGCGAGTTCGACGGGGGCGTGCGGCGCGGTGAAGTCCAGGGTGCCGCGGCCGGTGAATCCGCTGCCGCGAATCAGGTCGACGGGTCCGGCGAGCAGTGCGTGCCCGGACCGGTTGTCGAACCGCGCCACCTGCGTGATTAGCGGGGACAGCTCGGGCGTGCAGGCGTACTCGATGCGCGCGGTCGTGGCGAAGGAGGAGAGCGGCACACGGTGGGCGCGGCCGTCCGCGGGCACCGAGACCGGCGCGGGGGAGTTCAGCACGCGTACCTCGTCGCCGTCGTCCACTCCCGGCAGACCGAGCACCGGTGCCGGACCGAGGTCCGCGATCTCCTCCTCGCGCAGCTCGACGTCGACCGTGCGGCGCTCCGCGGAGGTGCGGTCCTGGAGCGTCAGCCGGTCCTCGTCCAGCCGGGGCGGCTCGGTGGACTGCGCGGAGCGTGCCGTCGACAGCGTCAGCCGTACGTCGGACCAGTCCTCGCCGGTGCGCTGCCAGACCATCGCGTCGGTCTCCAGCGTGAGGGAGCCGCCGTCGAGTACCGCCCGGTAGGCGGGCCGCCACAGCGCACACGGCGTGAGGTGGCTGACCCGCAGGTCGGCCGGCCCGGCGGCCGTGGCCTCGAGGGTCAGCTCGATGTGGCCGACCAGTTCGGCGGGTTGCTCCTCGGCGAGGTCCATGACCCGCCGGGCCTCGGCGAGTTCGGAACCGAGTACCGACAGCCGGGCTTCCACGGTGCGCAGTTGCTCGCCGTAGGAATCGCGTTCCTCGTCCACCCGGTCCAGTTCGCGGGCCCAGCGGAGCGCTTCCGACTCTCCCGAGCCGGCGCCTTCGCCGATCTCCCGCAGCAGATCGGCGGCGAGCCGGCCCAGCGCGTCGACGCGGGCGTGCAGCCGGTCGCGCCGATGCCCGAGGGCGAGCAGCTCCTCGTCCAGCGTGTGCACCCGGTGGCGCAGCGCGGAGTCGCCGTCGGACGGCTGCGGCCCGCGCGGCGTCCAGTCGCGGACGATCCGTACGTCGAGCACGGTCGCCGGGTGTGCGGCGGTCAGCTCGGCGTGGAGCGTACGGTCGACGGCCAGCGCGCTGACCGGCCCGAGACGCAGCCTGTGCACTCCCGCCTCCAGGTCGAGCACGGTGGTGCGTTCGACGTGGGCGCGGTCCTCCAGACAGGTGACGGCGGTGACGGGGAGGGGAATCGGCTCCGGTGCCATGGACATGGGTGTGTCAGCTCCTGCGGTTGCCGCCGGCCAGCGTCTTGGCGGACGCGATGCGGATCTCGTAGCCGCCGTCGAGGGCGGTGGTGGCGCCGGCGGGCAGGTCCACCCGCCAGACGCGGGTGCCGGGTGCGTGCCGCTCCGGGCCCGCGCCGTCCCGGGGCGCCGTCCAGTCGGCCCGTTCCTCGATCCGGATGTCCGCGTCGGAGGTGACCGGGACCCGCTCGCGGACCTCGACGGTGACGGGCTCGCCGAGCTGGTTGGCCAGCTCCACGTGGACGCGGTGGTCGAGCACGGTGGTGCTGCCGCGCAGCCCCGAGGTCGACTCGTGCAGGTTCGTACGGCGGGTGACCCGGACGCCCTGGGCCGGACCGAGCCCCACCCGGCATTCACTGCCCGGGGCGAGCGTGGGCAGCGCCGTGGTGAGCAGGAAGTCGTCACCGGCGGTGACCTCCACCGGGCCGGCCAGCAGCGCCTGGTCGGTGGAGTTGGAGAGCACCAGCGTCGCGTAGACGGTCTGTTCCACGGACGGCACGCAGAGGTACTCGGTGCGCAGGCCGACCGGGATCTCGCCGACGGTGACGGTGTGCCAGGTGCCGTCCGAGGGAATGTCGGCGCGGGCCACGGCGTCGAAGCGGTGGTCGAAGGAGCCGGCCGACTCACGAGGCCGCACGGCATGTCCGGGCAGCGGCAGTGCGGTCACCGCCTCGGCGCGGCGGCGGTACTCGGCCGCCACCGGGTCGAAGGGGGAGTCCGGAAACAGCAGGCCCCGGCGACCGCCCTGCTCGTCGGGGCCGCACAGCACGAGGGCGGTGTAGTCGAGTTCGGCGCCGCTCGGCCTTGGCGGACCGGCGGCCGGTCCGGCGTGCTGCGGCGCCGGAGCGCCGCCAGGGGCCGCGGGTGCCGGGGGCGGTGGCGCTGCCGCCCGGGCGAGCGCGGCCGGCGGGGCCATGGCGGCGGGGGCCGCGAGGGGCATGCTGCGGGCCCGCGGCCCGCCGCCCGGTCGGGACGGGACGGGCTGCGCGGACTCGTTCCACCCGCCGGCGAGGGGCCTGCCCGCGCTGCCCGGCGGAGGCACAGGGGGCGGTGCGCCGTAGGCAGGCGGGGCCGCGGCGAGCGACTCGCCGTACCCCTGCGGTGCCGGCGGCACCGGCGGAACCGGACCGGGCGCGGAGCCGGCCGCGGCCGCCACGGCGAAGGGGCCGCCCTCGGGAGTGAGGGGAGCGGCGGTCCTGGTCGGCCGAAGGGGTGCCACGTCGTACCCGGCGAACAGGTCGGCCAGGCCCGTCGGAGGCTCGCGCCAGCCCGACGGCAGAGGCGCGGGCTGACGGCGTCCGATCCGGAGCGAGCGGAGCCTCGGCAGGTCGGTTCGGCGCCGTAGGTCGGCGGTGGCCAGGGCGACGCGCACACCGGTCCAGTCCTCGCCGGTGCGCTGGGCGACGGAGGCGCGCAGCACCAGACGGCCGCCGCTGTCGTCCTGACGGTAGGTGAGACGGTACGTCGGCACCCAGACCGCGCCGGGCACGCCGTACTCCAGCTCCACTTCCGCGTCACCGGTGCCGTCGAGCGTCAGAACCGCCGACACGGTGGTCTCCACGTGAACCGCCGGTGCGTCGGTGGAGGCGCGGGCGAGCCGGTCGGCGGCGACGGAGAGCGCGTGATCCGCGTGGCCCAGCGCCTCCTCCAGCTCGGCGAGGCGGGTGTGCAGCCCGGCCAGCCGCTCGTCGACGAACTCGGCGAGCTCCAGCCACGCGTCGACCGGGGTGCGGCGGTGCGGGTCATCGCGCCTGCGGGCCGGCGGAACCGGCCGCAGCGCCTTGACCTCCTCGATCAGGCGCAGTTGCCGGTCCCGGCGTCCCTGTGCCGCCGCGCGCTCGTCGAGCAGCCGCTCCACCTCGTGCCGCAGGGATGCGGGGGCGGTCCGGGCGAGCGGTTCGGCCTCGACCTCCACCCGTGCCTCGGTGACGCGTACACCGGCGGTGCCGGTGACCCGGGCCCGCAGGGAGCCGGGGTCCAGTGAGCGGGGCAGTCCCGTCACCCGCACCCGGCCGTCCGGCGGCACACTGCCCGAGGCCAGGCGGCGGCAGACCGCGCCCTGGGCGTACACCACCACCGAATCGAGGGTCGACCCCCACCTCTGTGCCGTTCGAGACCTCTGTGCCGTTCGAGCTGTCATGCGCCTCGCCCCCCGCCGCGTCCGTGCTGAGCGAAGCCTACGCGGAGCGGCGACGGAGCCGGCCGAACGGGCTGGATCACGGCCGTCTCGCAGAGAAGCGAACTCCCGGCGGGCCGCGTACGTCCCGCCCTGGTGCGGCCACGTGGGCGGGAGCCGAGGCGGTCGGCGGCTCGTCGAGCGGGAGCGGACCGAGGGCGCCGGCGGTCACGAGCCGGCCCGGTTCGGGCTTGCGGCGTGATGTGTCCTCGGCGGTCGGCGGTCGGCGGTCGGCGTGGACTCGGCGTGGCCGGTGCACCGCAGTGGGGGAAGGAAGCCGGTACGGGGCGGTCCGTCTCGTCAAGGATCTCGCCAGGGAGATGGCGGTGGGGAGGGCCCCGGCGAGCCTTCGCGATGGCACAGTCGGCGGTGTCGGGCGCGACCGGAACCCCGAGCCCGCCAGCCTTCCTCCTGTTCGTCCACGATTCACTCACGTCGCAGATGCAATGTGTGCTTATAAATCCGTGTTCTGGTGACTCGGAGCCCCTCACCTGCCGCAGTGCGCGCCGGTGGGGGACCCTTCGCCTGCGGCGAACAGCCGCTCCGTATCACCCCGAGGAGTGACCGTGAGCGTTCGTATCGGAGTGGAGGAGGAGTTCCACGTCCTGGAGGTGGAGAGCGGGCTGCTCGTGCCGCGCGCCGATTCGCTCCTGCGACGCCTCCCGAGGCGTACCTTCACCACCGAGCTGCACCAGTCCACCGTGGAGTCGAACAGCGCGGTGCACACGGCCCTCGACGATCTGTACGCCGACCTCGCCGCGACGAGACGGCAGCTCGACGCGGCCGCCTCTTCGCTGGGCCTCGCGGCGGTGGCCGCGGGCGCGGCGCCACTCGCGCCGGCGGCGGCCGCGCACCCCACGGCCGGAGCGCGCTATCGCCGCATGGTCGAGGACTACCGCACGGTCGCCGACGAGCAGCTCATCTGCGGTGCCCAGGTCCATGTGGACGTTCCCGACCGCGACATGGCGGTGCGGGTCATGTGCGCGGTCTCCCCGTGGCTGCCCGTGCTGCTCGCCCTCTCCGCCAGTTCGCCGTTCTGGCAGGGGGCCGACACCGGGTACGCGAGCTGGCGGACCATGCTCTGGCAGCGCTGGCCCACCGCGGGCCCGGTCGGCTGCTTCGCGAGCGCGGACGAGTACGACGCCACGGTGCGCGACCTCGTCGGCTCCGGGATCATCAGCGACCCGGGAATGATCTATTACGACGTGCGCCCCTCCTCGCACCTCCAGACGCTGGAACTGCGCGTCGGCGATTCCTGTCCGCGGGCGGAGACCGTCGTGCTCGTCGCCGGACTGTTCCGCGCCCTGGTCACCGAGGCCCGCGAGCGCCTCGAGAGGGGCGGTGCCCGCGGCTGCCAGGGCCGGCACGAGTGGCTGCGCGGCGCCTCCTGGCGGGCGGCCCGGTCCGGGCTCGAAGGCGGTCTGGTGGATCCGGTGACCCATCGGGAGGCGCCCGCCGCGGAGGTCGTGCGCACCTTGCTCACCCGGTTGCGCCCCGCCCTGGAGGCGGCCGGCGACTGGGAGACCGTCCGCTCGCTGGCGGACGAGGCCCTCGCCGACGGCAGTGCGGCGTGCCGCATGCGCCGGGTCGCGGAGCAGGAGGATCTGCTGGCCTGTGTCGACATGCTGATCGCCGAGACCCGCGGCGAACGTGCCCCCGGCAGAGCGGCGGTCACCCGAGGCGGGAACCTTCCGCCCGCCACCGGTGTGACAGGCCCCTCCCACCGGTTCGAGCGACCGCTGACCCGCAGGTGAGTCGCCATGGTCACGGACGAACCATTGCCCTGCGCCGACCGCCCGGCACCCAGGTACCGGCGGTCGGCCCATGCCGAACGAAACGGAGGCGGCGCATCATGTGCGGTCTGAGCGGGGAGATCCGCTTCGACGGTCACCGACCCGACCTGGCGGCAGTCGAGCGCATGAGCGAGCGACTCGCCGCCCGTGGTCCCGACGGCCGGGGAATCTGGACGAGGGGCGCGGTGGCGCTGGGACATCGGCGACTGAAGATCATCGACCTGTCGGACCTCGCGGCGCAGCCGATGACCGACTCCCGCGCCGGGCTCACCGGAGTCTTCAACGGCTGTGTGTACAACTACCGGGAGCTGCGCGAAGAGCTGCGCGGCCTGGGACACCGGTTCACCACGACATCCGACACCGAGGTGGTGCTGAAGGCCTACCGGCAGTGGGGCACCGCCTGCGTGGAGCGTTTCTACGGCATGTTCGCCTTCGCTCTCGTCGAGCACCGGTCCGGACGCGTGGTGCTGGGGCGCGACCGCCTCGGGATCAAGCCCCTGTACCTGGCACGGACGCCGGGGCGGCTGCGGTTCGCGTCCTCGCTGCCCGCCCTCCTCGCCGCCGGTGGCGTGGACACCTCACTCGATCCGGTCGCCGTCCACCAGTACCTGAGCTGGCACGCCACGGTCGCGGCCCCGCGTACCGTCCTCGGCGGTGTGCGCAAGCTGCCGCCGGCCACCGTGCGGGTCGTCGAACCGGACGGCACCCATCACGACCACCGCTACTGGCAGCCGTCGTACACGCGCCGGGCGGAGTACGCGGCGATGGGCGCGCACGACTGGCGCGACGCGATGCTGGAGGCGCTGCGTACGGCGGTACGCCGACGGATGGTCTCCGACGTCCAGGTCGGCGTCCTGCTCTCCGGCGGCCTGGACTCCAGCCTGATCGTCGCGCTGCTGGCACAGGCGGGACAGCGCGACCTGATGACGTTCAGCGTGGGGTTCGAGTCGGAGGCCGGGGAGGAGGGCGACGAGTTCCGGTACTCGGACCTCGTGGCCCGCGAGTTCGGCACCGACCACCGTCGGCTGATGGTTCCCTCCGACCGGGTGTCGACGGCCCTGGACGGTGCCGTCGAGGCGATGAGCGAGCCGATGACCAGCCACGACGTGGTGGCCTTCTACCTGCTGTCCGAGCAGGTGTCGAAGGAGGTGAAGGTCGTGCAGAGCGGGCAGGGCGCCGACGAGGTCCTCGCCGGGTACCACTGGTACCCGCGGCTCGCCGAGGCCGCCCGCGCGGACGCGGCCGAGCGGTACGCCGACACGTACTTCGACCGGCCGCACGCCGACCTCACCCGGATCCTGGAACCCGGCATGCTGCCCCGCGACGACGTCTCGGGCCGTTTCGTCCGGGAGCACATGGCGGTCCCCGGAGCCGAGACTGCCCTGGACGCGGCCCTGCGTCTGGACACCCACGTGATGCTCGTCGACGACCCGGTCAAGCGGGTCGACAACATGACCATGGCCTGGGGGCTGGAGGCCCGGGTGCCGTTCCTCGACCACGAACTGGTCGAGCTGGCCGCGGCCTGCCCGCCGGAACTCAAGCTGGCCGACGGCGGCAAGGGCGTACTGAAGGCAGCCGGCCGTCGGCTGTTGCCCAGGGAGATCGTCGAGCGTCCCAAGGGGTACTTCCCGGTCCCGGCGATCAGGCACATGGCCGGCCCCGTCCTCAAGCGGGTACGCGAGGCGCTCGAGGCCCCCGAGGCGAGGCGGCGCGGCCTCTTCCGGGAGTCGTACGTGTCCAGGCTCCTCGAGGCGCCCGACGAGCACCGCACCAAACGGGGAGCGAACGCCCTGTGGCAGGTAGCGTTGCTGGAGACATGGCTTCAGACGCACGGCATCACGTGAGTGGCGGACCGAGCGCGGCGGCGGCCCTCGGCGGCGACCAGGTCGCCCCGCCGCCCACCGACCTGCGGGCGGCCGACGTGAGTGGCGCGGCCCTCGCGGCCGCCCCGGCCCCGGCGCCGGTGCCGCTGCCCGAGGCGAGCGGTCCGCGGGAGGCCGTGACCAGGCTGCGCTCCCACGGCTGCTGGTATCCCTCCGCCAGTCCCGACGGCTCCGAGGCGGCCTTCATCTGCGACCGGGGCGGCGTCCCCCAGCTGTGGGCCGGGCCCCTCGACGGGGACGGGGTGCACCTCCTCGACTCCTTGCCGGACCCGGTCAAGGAGGTGTCCTGGTCACCGGACGGCCGCTGGATCGCCTACACCACCGCACCGGGCGGTGGCGAGCACACCAGGGTGCTGTGCGTACGTCCCGACGGCACCGGCCGCCGGGTGCTGGCCGGGGACGACCCGGGCCATACCGCCCACCTGGGCTGCTGGGCGCACGACGGCTCGGCCGTCGCCGTCACGCTCGCCGCCCCGGGCGGCGGCACGCGGCGCAACGGCGCGGGACCGACCGGTGCCGACGCCGCCTGGCCGGGCAACTGGGCCGACCGGGACGGCCGGGCGACCCTCCTGGGCGGAACTCCGTACTCCTCCGCTCCGGGACCGGGGCAGACCGCCACGGCGGTCGGCGGCCCGGAGCCCCGGGTGTCGTCGGTCCGTCCCGACGGCGGTCTGTCGGCCTACCTGATCGATCCCGACGGACTGGCGTCCGCCGTGCTCCTGGCCACGGAGACGCACGCCGCCACCCTGCGGGTGTGCGACATCAGCCGCGACGGCGCTCTCGTGCTGCTGCGCCGGGGACCGCGAGGACGGCGGGAGGCCGTCGTCCGGCGCACGGCGGACTCGGCCACGACGTGCACCGTGCCGGTCGCCGACGGCGATCCGTGGATCGGACGGTTCTCACCCGACGGGCGGACGCTGTGGCTGCGCAGTGACGCCGACCGCGAGTACGCGGCACTCGTCGCCGTCGCGCTGGGCACCGACGGCCGAGCGCACGGGTCGTCCGTCATGGCGGAACGGCAGGACAGTGACCTCGACCTGCTGGCGTTCTCGCACGACGGCCGCACCGCCGTGCTGTCGTGGAACGAACGGGGCGAGAGCCGGCTCGAACTCGTCGAGCCCCTCCCGACGCGGCGGGCCCCCTACGGCCCGCTGCCGACGACGGCCGTCGTGCTGCCCCACGAGGTCGTCACCCGCGTCGAGAGGGCCGGCTCCCGGGGACTGCTGCCGGCGCTGTCGGGTTCCCAGCGTCGGCCCGGGGTGTGGTGGGCCGCCGAGGGCGTTTCCCTCACCCGTACGCCCTGGTCCTCCCGTGACGAGGACGCCACCGCGCCGGACCGCCGGCCCGTCCGTCCCGTCCTCCTGCGGCTCACGGCGCGGGACGGGCTGCCCCTGAGCGGCTGGTACTACCGGGCGCCGGGCCGGGCTCCGGGTGACCCGGCGCCCTGCGTGATCCACCTGCACGGCGGGCCGGAGGAGCACGAACGCCCGGTCTTCAGCCCGCTCTACCACGAGCTGACCGGGCGTGGGCTGGACGTCTTCGCCCCCGACGTCCGGGGCTCCTCGGGGCACGGCAGGTCGTTCGTGGACGCCGACCTGGGCGCCGGACGCTTCGCCGCGCTGGACGACGTCGCGGACTGCGCGGCCCACGCGGTGCCCGCGGGTCCCGCCGATCCGACAAGGCTGGCGGTCATGGGGCGCTCGTACGGCGGTTATCTGACGTTCGCCTCCCTCGTACGGCACCCGGATCTGTTCCGCACCGGCGTCGCCGTCTGCGGCATGTCGGACCTCGCGACCTTCTTCGCCGGTACGGAGCCCTGGCTCGCCGAGTCGGCGGCCCACAAGTACGGCCACCCCGAGCGCGACCGCGAACTGCTGCGGGAGCTCTCGCCGATGACCCGCATCGACGCGCTGCGCGTCCCGGTGCTCGCCGTCCACGGCGAACACGACACCAACGTGCCGCCGGGGGAGTCCGAGCAGTTCGTACGGGCGGCGCGCGACCGTGGCATCCCCGCCGAGCTGCTCACCCTGCGGGACGAGGGGCACGACTTCCTGCGCGCGGACAACCGGCGACTGTTCCGCCGAGCCGCCGCGGACTGGCTGGAACGCCACCTGAGCGGTTGAACGGCCCGGTCGGCAGGCGCGGGGGCCGAGGATGAACGGTTTCGGCGCCGGTACCCCCGGCGGCGACCGCCGGGACGGCGGGCGTCTATCCGCGCTCGGCGCCGGGCTCCGCAGTGTCGTCCGAGGGTGCTCTGGCCTTCGTGTGGAGGACCTCGCGGGCCTGCTCCGCGGCGCGGGTTATGCCCTCGGCGACGAAGTCGACGAAGCGGGCGATGTTCTCCAGACGGGCGGCGGCCGGGGTGTCGGAGCCGAGGACCCCGACGCCCTGCCGAGCGGCCTCGGCGAGCAGGGCGCTGGATCGGGCACTGGCGATCGTCGACTGGTAGAAGACGTCGTCGTCGACGAGGTAGCGCTCGCGGCGGCCTTCGCCCCGTTCCCGGCCGATGAGGCCCTGGCTCTCGAGGAACGCGACGGCTTTGGAGACGGACGCGGGGCTGACGTCGAGGCGCTGGACGAGCTCGGACGCGGTGAGGCTGCCCGCGTCGGTGGTGTAGAGGCAGGTCAGCACCCGGGACATCATCTTCGGCAGGCCCTGTCCCATGAGGAGGGTGGTGAACATCTCCTCGTACTCGCGCACCGCCTCGGCGTCCCGTCCGTGGGCCGGCGCGGGTGCCGCCCCCCGGGGAGCGGCCTGCCGGCGCCGGTGGGTGCGGCGTTCGGTCGCGTGGTGGGCCAGGTCGGCGCGGTAGGCGGTGGGGCCGCCGTTCCGCATCACCTCACGTGTGATCGTCGAGGTCGGACGATCGAGACGTCTGGCGATCTCCGCGTAGGCGAGGCCGTCGGCCAGTCCCAGCGAGATCTGCTGGCGTTCCTGCTGGGTGAGTCTGCCTCCCGGCATGGCGTCTCCTTCGTGTGCCGTGGTGTCGCCACCATAGCGTTCACTCGCCACTCATTGCAACGAACGAACCTGTTGGCGTTGCGTTGAATTCCAAGCCATTGCAACGATTTATCGGCTTTGAACTGCAAGAATGTTCATCAGGTGCAACGAAAGTGTTGATGAATCTGTGAATGCAACGTAGCTTTTCCGGTGTCGGAAACAAGGACCCAAAAGGAGAGCACGATGCACAAGTTCCCCACCCCCGCCCCGATCGCCGCCGTCCTCGACATCCCCGCGGGGCGCATCCGGTTCATCGCCGCCGACCGGGCCGACACCACCGTCGAGGTCCTGCCCGCGGACGCCTCGAACAGCCGCGACGCGAAGGCCGCCGAGCAGGTCGGGGTCGCCTACGACGGCGGCGTCCTGCGGATCGAGGCCCCGGCGCAGAACCGGATCCTCGGCAACTCCGGATCCATCGAGGTGACCGTTCAACTGCCCGCCGATTCCCGGGTCGAGGCGAAGGCGGCCAGCGCCGAGTTCCGCGGCGTCGGCCGGCTCGGCGACGTCGTCATCGAGGACTCGCACGGCGCGATCAAGCTGGACGAGGCCGCGAGCGCCCACCTCACCCTGCTCGCCGGGGACGTCACGGTCGGCCGCCTCAACGGCCCTGCGGAGATCGGGACCAAGAAGGGCGACATCCGGATCGCCGAGGCCGTGCGCGGCACGCTCGTGCTGCGCACCGAAGCCGGCGACGTGTCGGTCCGCGCCGCCCGCGGAGTCTCCGCCTCCCTGGACGCCGGCACCGGCCACGGCCGGATCGACAACGCGCTCAAGAACACCGACGGCGTCCCCGGCCTGACCATCCACGCGACCACCGCCTACGGCGACATCGTCGCCCGCAGCCTCTGAGGGGCATGTGCCCTGTGCGACCCGGCCGTCGCGGCGACCGGGCCGCACGCGCCGACTCCCCACCCGGCCGCACCGTTTCGGTCACCCGTCGGCCGGTCGGACCTGCGGGACGGGCTTCAGATGCCGGTGTGCACATAGGCGGCCCACTTCGTGGGGAGCCTCGGGGCCGCGTCCCGCATCGTCCGGATCGCGCGGTGCAGCGCCAGGGCGGGCGCCTCGTCCAGGTGGGCGTAGAACCGCGCCGCCACGTCGGCCGCCCCCTGGTCGCCGACCGGCCACCGGGTCGCGATGACGTGCTGGAAGCCCGCCACCATCAGCGAGGAGGCGATGTCCAGCGTCTCGTTGTGGGCCGCGGAGCCGGACGCGGCCGTCGAGCAGGCCGAGAGGTAGGCGAGTTCGGCGTGCTCCAGGCGCATCCGGAAGATGTCGGAGACCAGCAGCGGGCGGTCGTGCAGGAGCAGGTGGCTGGTGGACGGATTGCGGGGGTCGGCGGTGCCGTGGCAGGCGAAGTGCGCCCAGTGGGCGTCCGGCAGTCTCCGGGCGACCGCGTCGAAGGTGGCGCCCGCGCCGGACAGCACGTCCGCCGAGCGCACCCGGCGGGCGAAGTGGGCGCGTTCCTCACGCGTCCGGGTCAGGGTTCCGTAGCCGGGGGCCTCGGAGACCTCGACCATCAGGCCGCGCCTGCGGTCGGGGGATACGGAGGGTCTCGTGCGGGCGTGGCGGAGGGCGCGGATGCTCGGCACGTACGAGGAGACCGCGCGGTCCAGGACGCTCACCGCCCGCTCGTGATCGCCTGCCACGTGCACGGGGAGCATGGCCAGCGGTCCGGTGAGAGCCCACCACACACGGGGCCACGCCGTGCCGGACTTCCCACGGGCCGCGTCGTCGGACAACGTGGCTGTGAGTCCGAGGCAGTCCAGGACGGGAGCGGCCAGGACGTCCCAGAGCCAGCCGAGGGTGGCGCGCACCCCTGCCTGCGCCGTGAACCGTTCGGCGGGTGAGCCGGTCTCCGCGGCGGCCACGTCCACGCCGAACTTCGCCGTCCTGGACACCAGTTCGTGGCCGGTGAGGCCGGGCAGCCGTACGGTGCGTACCCCGCCCGGGGTGAGGATCAGTGCGTCCGAGCGCCGCGGTGTGACGTTGACCGAGACGACCGGCCCCGGTCCCGCCACCGGGCGCAGGTCCCGCGCACCGCTCTCTTGGAGGAACCCCTCGAAGCCGGGGAGCTCCCTGACCCTGCGGACCGTGGCATCCCAGTGGGCGTCCGCGGCCCGGCGCCGCGCCGGATCGGCGTCATCGAGCACGGCGGTCAGCCGGTGCAGTTCCGCGTCCAGTGCGGGGGCGACGGCACGCAGTCCCGCCCGTTCCTCCGGGTGGCTCAACCGGTGGGCCGCGAGCAGGCCGCGTCCTCGCTCCAGGATCAGCAGCGCATCGCCGGGACGCCCCGCCTCCAGGGTCGCGGCCACCGCCGACTCCACCAGGTCTCCCTGCCCGCCGAGCACCTGGCGTTGATCCGCGAGCGGGCGGCAGGGGGAGAGAAGCCGGGGGAGCAGGTCGACGGCGCGCCCGTAGGACGCCGCCGCCTCGCCCCAGTACCCCGCGGCCGCGGCGGTCTCGGCCTGCATTCGGACCGTCCTGAGCTCCTCGGCGCCGGAGAGCGGCGCGTCCGCCGCGCCGGCGAGGAGGGCGATGGCCTCGTCCGACGCGGCGCTGTCGCCGAACAGTTCGTGCCTGCTGCGCAGACAACGGGCGAGTCCGACGGAGAGCCGGGCCCGGAGGGCGGGCGTGCCCGTACGCAGCTCCAGGGCGGTGCGCCAGGCCTCCTCCGCCTCGTCCAGCGCCGCCCGGTCGTGCCCGTCGTGCGCCACCGTGCGCAGGGTGTCGCCGAGCAGACGCAGGAGGCCGATCCGATCGGTGATCGCGTCGTCGGGGGAGGCCAGGACGGAGCGCAGGATGCCCACGGCCTCGTCCCGTGCTTCCGGCAGGCCGACCGCCCGGTGCCGGATCATCAGCAGACGGGCCAGGTTGGCGGACTTCTCGCGGCGCATCACCGTACCCTCGGCGAGGTCCAGGGCGCGACGTTGCAGGTCGACCGCCTCCGCGAGATCCTCGGCGCGCAACTCCCGGTCGTAGCGGAGGGCCAGCGACGTGGCGAGCCCCTGGAGACAGCAGGAGAGCGCGACGGGTGCGGCCGTACGGACCGCCCGACGGTGCAGGTCGATCGCCTCGGCGGCCGGACCGCTCTCGCCGGTGAGGGTGTGCTGGAGCTGGAGCGCACCGGCGAGCGCGACGCTGCGCCGCGACCACTGCGCGCCGCCCGCGGTAACCCTGCCCTGGCGCAGCCGGGCCAGCAGCACCATGGCTTCGGCCGCCGCGACGTCCCCGACCGCCTCGGCCCGCAGCTTCAGGGCGGGGATCAGACACCGCTGCGCGGCGTCGAGGAGGTGCCCGAAGCCTTGCGGGAGGGCCCTGGCGTGCTCCATGGCGCGGGTCAGTGTCGCGATCGCGTCGTCCAACTCGGCCATGTCGCCCTCCCGTTCGTAGCACCAGGTCAGAGTGGTGCCCACCAGCTGGAGATGTCCGTGGTCGCTCTCGGTCAGCAGCGCCATGACCTCCGCGGAGAGGCCCGCGACGGAGCTGTCGGCCACCCGCCGCGCCACCGAGCCCCGCAGCCACGTCACGGCCCGGCGCGCCTCGGCCACTTCCTCGGCGGCCATCGCCTCCACGATGCGCAGACGGCCCACCCCGACGATGATCTCCAGGCCCCGCGGATGTGTGTCGGGCAGCTCGGCCAGCAACACCTCGAAGCGCTCACGGAACGGCCGCAGACCGCCGAGCCTCCCGTCCGGCGGCGGCAACGCGTCCCCCAGCCGTCCGACCTCTGCCCTGAAAGCGGCCATGGTCCGCTGCGCGGCACGCTCCCCGCGGGCGTACCCCGCGCGCAGCCGGACCGGAACGGCGCGGGGCTTCGCCCTGTGCACCGCCCCGAAGGCGACCTCGGCCAGACGAAGCAGACGCCGGTCCTCCTCGGGACCGCCGGTGCCGATCCGGTACTGGTACCAGCTGCACCGACCCAGCACCTCCCACCCGCGCAGCGTGAGCTCGTGCGCGGCGTCGGCCTCCCCCGGCGCGAGCGGGCCACCGGGCGGCCGGTGAAGGGCGTCCAGCAGATTCCGGGACTCGTGCGCCGCCTCCGCGCACAGCAGCACCGTCGGGTTCCTGAGCAGCCGATAGCGCCTGACGCGCCTTTCCAGCGCGGTGACCAGATGCTCCTGGACCACAACCCATCCTCTCGGCTGCCCTGTTCGGGACTGTCGGAGACTTTTCGTGACCGAGGTGCCACGTTCCGTAATTATCATGACGGGAGACGACACCTCGACGCTGCGCGCTTCGACGACCTGCCGGGAGGCCCCGCCCCGTGCTGCCCGAAACCGACCCCGACCTCGCCGACTTCTGTGCCGGGCTGCCCCGGTTGCGCAGAGCGATGGGCCAGGAACCGGGCCCGGCCGCAGAGTTGGACGCCGTGCTCGCGGCCGTGCGGGAAGGGCGACGGGTCGGCCCGCTGCTCTCCCGGCTGGGGATCTCGCCGGACGACGGTGAACACCGCGGCCCCGGGGCCGGTGTCCCGGGCCTTCGAGGCGGTCGCGGCGGCACGGAGACGTACGTCTGCCCGGCGGGTGTGTGCGCCCGGACGGAGGAGCGGATGCCGGGCGGCCGTGTTCCCCGTTGCAAGGTGCACGACCGGCCCCTCGAGCCGGACGAGCGGCCGTGAACGGACTCCTGGGCGAGCTGGGCAAACGCCTTCTCGACAGCTGGATGTCGAGGCTCGCGCTGCCCGGTCTGCTGTACCTCGCGACCGTGGCCGTCGCCGTACTGGCGGGGCAGGCCGACGCGTTGGACGTCCGGGTGGTGCCGGCCGGCCTCGGGCGGTGGGCGGCCGCGCTCGGGGCCGCTCCGGTCATTTCCCAGATCGGTGCCGCGGTGGCCGTGGCCCTCGCCTCGCTCGCCGCCGGGTTGGCGGTGCGCGCCGCAGCCCCGCTGGTGGAGGCCTGCTGGACCGGCCGCTGGCCCGGCTGGGCCCACCGGCTGGAGCTTCGTCGCACCGCGGTCAGGGAGGCCGCGTGGGAGCGGGCTCACCGGGAGTTCGTCGCGCTGCGGAACATCGGGGAGGGCGGCCGGACCCCGGAGGAGGAACGCGAGCTGGCGCGGTGGGCCGAGACGCGCAACGGCATCGCGCTCGCCAGGCCGTCCCGCCCGACGCAGATGGGTGACCGGGTCGCCGCGGTCGAGACCCGGGTGCACCACGAGTACGGCATCGATCTGGTGTCGGCGTGGCCCCGGCTGTGGCTGGTGCTGACAGATGCGGAGCGCGCCGAAGTCACTGCGGCCCGGGTCCTGTTCGACGCGAAGGTGGTCCAGGCCGCCTGGGCGTGCGGCTATCTGCTGCTGGCGCTCGTGTGGTGGCCCGCCGCCGTGGTGGGTCTCGTGGTGGGGGCGTCGGCATGGTGGGACGCGCGGACCGCGATCACCGAGTACGCCGCTCTCGTGGAGTCCGTCGTGGACCTGCGCCGCCGGGAACTGGCGGTGGCGGCGGGGGTGCTGGGGGAGGGGGCGACCTGGGAGGACGGCACCGGGCGCGCGCTCGGCCGACTGTTCCGGAAGGGGGCGTAGTCCCCTGCGGAGCGGACCGAGGCCGCCGGTATGACGCGGGGCGGAGCGCCGGGTTCGGCGCACCGCCCCGCCGCCGGGCAGGTCAGCGGTCCTCGAGTGGCTCGAACCCGTCGAGCATCCTCGTCAGCATCGCGGAGAAGGGCTGCGAGGCCGCCAACGTCAGTTCGACCTGTCCTGAGGCGCCGGAGGACAGGTCGAGCGTGATCTCCTCCGCCCTGTCGTCGTGCCACCAGTACAGGGTCTCGTCGAGCGAGTCAGCCGAGGCGCCGCTCCGGCGCAGCATCGCCGGGACGCGCTCCCGCATCGTCTGCATGACCATGACGGCGTCGGCGTCCCGTACGACGTGGAAGCACAGCACGTTCGGCAACGGGATCATCACCACCGCGCCGTAGCGCAGCGGATCCCTGGCCACCTCGGCCAGCCGCAGCAGCTGCGCCGACACATCCGTTCCTCCGGTCAGCACCGTGATGGGCTGCTCGCCCCGCATCCGGTACCGGCACCCTCGCAGGTTGTGCAGTGCCATGGCCCACAACTCCGCGGTGTCCACGCAGAGGTGGGCGAGGTCGGCCACCTCGACCCGCGGCCGGTCGAGCTCCGCGCGCCCGTCCTCGTCCCGTACGACCATGGCGAGTTGTGCGACGAGACCGGCGCCGAGGTGTCTCTCCACCGCCTGGTCCCTTTGCCCCGTGCTTTTTCGGCGCGCGATCCTGGGGACCAGGCGGCCACGGAGCCCGTCGACGCCCTCGTCGAGGAGGCGCTGCCGGATCCGCTCGGCCTGTGCCTCCTGCCGGTCGCGGAAGTCGGTGAGTCCGGCCACCAGGAGCTCGTCCGCGATCAGTTTGGGCCAGCCGAACTCCGGTCTGCTCCGGGCCAGTTCGGCCATCGGACGTAGGTCCACCCGGGCGGGTCCGAGTGCTCGTGACACCTCCTCGCTGATGACCAGCCGCGCGATCCCCGCCGCTTCGTCGAACTCCTGCGGGCTGTTGTGCTGGGCGAGCCCCTGCCTGACACATTTCCTGAACCGGCCCCACTGCCGGGACGTCATCCACGCGCACCATGCGGGCGGCGCCGAGCTACGGCCGAACATCCTCACGCTCCCTCCCCGATCCGAAGTGCCACCCTGCCCGGCAAGGTCGCCGGAGGGTCGGCGCTTCTCGCCGGTTTCCCCCGTACGGACCTGAGGCGAGAGGGAGTTTGACAAGGCCGCGGGCCGAGGAATCGAGTTCGCCCCCACGCGCGCGGGATCAGCGGCCGGGTCACCTCCGGGGAAGAGAGAGGGCAGTGGTGTGGTGCCGCCCCGCCCGATCGCCGTCCTGGCAGGATGGCGGCATGGAACGTGTGCTTGGAATCGGTGGGTACTTCCTGCGGGCTGCCGACCCGGCGGCGCTGAACGCCTGGTATCGCGACTGCCTGGGCCTGGACGCCGATGAGAACGGCCTGTGGCGTCAGGAAGCCGGGCCCACGGTGTTCGCGACGTTCGAGTCCGGGACCGACTATTTCGGGTCCCGCACCCAGCGCACCATGCTCAACTTCCGGGTCCGCGACCTGGACGCGATGCTCGCGCAACTGCGTGCCGGGGGAGCGGACGTGACCGAAGAGACTCAGGAGATGGAAGGCGTCGGTCGTTTCGGCTGGGTCACCGATCCCGAGGGCAACCGGATCGAGCTGTGGCAGCCCGCCTGACCGCGCCACGCTGACCCCGGCCGCCGAATCCGGGCGGCGAATCCGGGCGGCGTCCGTCGGCGTGGAGTCGCCCCCCGTCCAAGGATTTCCGGTTGCCGGAGATCGATCGCTGCTCCTACGGTCGGCTCCATGGCGGACGACGAGACCACGCGCGCGGCGCGACTGCTGGACGCGCAGGCGAAGGCCGCACGGCTCTTCGCGGAGATCGACAAGCGCGGGCTCGTGGCAGCCGGCCAGGGGGAGCGGGCGGTCAGTGACCGCATCCGGGACCTGGCGAACGAGCTCTTCGGCACCACCCGGCACTGGCACAAGCGGATCGTCCGCTCCGGCCCGAACACGCTGGCGCCGTACAAGGAGAACCCGCCGGACCGGGTGATCGGCGCGGACGACATCGTGTTCGCCGACTTCGGGCCGATCTTCGAGGAGTACGAGGCCGACTTCGGCCGCACCTTCGTCCTCGGGGACGACCCGGTGAAGCGACGGCTCCGGGACGACCTGCCGAAGGCCTTCGAGGCCGGCAAGCGGTTCTTCGAGGCCGACCCGGGCATCACCGGGAAGGCGCTGTACGCCGAGGTCGAGCGGCTGGCCGCCGGCTCCGGACGGGAACTGGGCGGCTGGCACGCCGGGCACCTGGTGGGGGAGTTCCCGCACGAGAAGATCGACGGCGCGGACACGGAGTCGTACATCACCCCCGCCAACGACACCCCGCTGCGGCGCGCCGACAAGACCGGCCGCCGCTGCCACTGGATCCTCGAGATCCACCTCGTCGACCGCGAACACGGCTTCGGCGGCTTCTACGAGGAACTGCTCACCCTCTGACCCGCCGATCGCGCACGGAGGGGCGACGGCGGACTCGCTCACCACCCCCGAACCACACGAATCGCTGACGGAGTAGGCGCCGGCGCGAATCCGGGGACGGGCGTCACGCACTCTCCTCGGCTTTCCACCCCCAGACGGTGAGCATGCCGGCCGACAGCGCGGCACATTCGGCGGAGTCGAGGTACCGGACCGCCTCGTCGACGGCCGCCTCGTCGACGAGGCCGGTGGCGAGCATCGCCGCTCGGCTCCGCTCCCAGGTGTCCGCCCAGAAGCGGCTGATGGGGCTGCCCGGCAGCAGCGGCGGCACATGGATCTCGGCGGCGACGGAGCCGAGCCCCGCCTCACGCAGCAGGTGAGGGTACGAGGGCACCCAGGAGACGTCGGTGCCGATGGTGGCCCGCAGGCCTTGCCACATCGCCCGAATCACCGCGCTGTACGGCGTTTCGGGCGTCCGGTCGCCCGTCAGGTCGACCGCGTCGCTGAGCACCAGCACACCGCCGGGCGCGACGAGTTCGGCCAGCGCGCTGATCAGGCGGTCGCGCTCGGGCAGGTGCATCAGCACGAAGCGGGCGTGGACGAGCGAGAACACCCCGGGCAGGGCGTCCGGCGCGCTGATGTCGACCTCCAGCACGTCCAGCCCCGGCACCGGCCGCGCGCCGAGGAAGCGTACGTCGCGGTCCACGGCGAGCACACTCGCCACCCCGGCTTCCTCCAGCAGTCGGCGGGAGACCGTGCCCGTGCCTGCGCCGACGTCGAGGCAGTGCCAGCCCGGTCCGACCCCGAGGGCCCGCAGTCGCGCCATGGTGGTGTCGTCGTAGGCGAGGGCGCCGAAGTCGATGCGCTCGGCCTCGCCCGCCTGTTCGGGACGGAAGACGGCCTCGCCGTAGCGGCCACCGTCCGGCGCGTCCCCGCGCGCGGCGCCGCTCACGTCGCGCTCGGTACGACGTCGGGGGTGCGGACCGGGTCACCTGCCGGTGCCCGGTCGGCAGGCGGCCGGCACAGCGGGTCGTCGAACGGTTTCATGACCGGACCTCTTCACACGGTGGGGGCGGGCCGGGCGACCGTCGAGGCCGCCACCCCACCGATCTTCTACGGGCGGCAGCCCCCACGACCGAGGCGCGCCGTGCCTGAGCCGATCGGCCGTGGGGGAGGGGGACGCGCCCGCACCCCCGTGGCAGGCGGTTCCGCGGCTGCCCTCGTACTGCCCGACGAGCGCGCCCTGAGGCTGCTGATGGCCGCCGAGGCCGGACAGGCCCGACTGTCACATCCCCATGGCGGACCTGTCACAGGGCCCCGCCGAAACTCCCCCCGCGCTGCCGTCGCCCGTCCCGGCCATGGCACCATGCCCTTTTTGGCATCACCGTCCAGGGGGGACACCATGCGCACCCGCGCAACCACGATCGCCACCGCGGCCCTGCTCCTCGCCGCGCTCACCGCCTGCTCCTCGTCCGACGAAACCCCGGCCGCGAGCGACAGCGGTACACCCGCCGCCGAGCCCACGGTCAGCGTTCCGGCGGACCACGAAGGCGACGACCTCAAGGCCGCCGTCGCCGTCTACACCGCCGCCTACTTCGCCGGCGACACGGAGACCGCGTACGGCATGCTGTCGGCGCGCTGCGCCAAGGAGATCACCAAGGACGCGTACGCCGGCGTCGTGCAGCAGGCGAAGACGGACTACGGATCCGACCACGCGGTGACGGACGTGCAGGCCGACGTGTCGGGGGACCTCGGCCGGGCCACCTACAAGGTGGAGGGCCTGCCCAAGTTCGACCAGACGAAGCAGCCGTGGACGTTGGAGGGCGACGCCTGGAAGTACGACGCCTGCTGACCGGGCGCGACAGTTCGTCCGCTGGTCACCCGAGACGGGTGCCGCTGCGGGACCCGATGTGGTCGGGCGGTGCGCTGCCGGCCGGCAGCAGCGGGTCGGTCTCGGGCGGGCCCCAGGTCGAGACCAGGGGAAGGACACCGGCCCAGATCCCGAGGGCGGCGTCGTGTCCGTCCCCGTCGTCCGGCCCGCCCGTGCGTATCTTGACCGACGCTTCCTCGAGCGAGAGGGCGAGCAGGGCCGTCGCCGCCAGTTCCTTGCGGTTGGGACGGCGCGCGTAGTCCCACTGTGCCGGTGCGGCCTGTTCGGTCAGGCAGCGCAGCCCGGCGAGCTTCTCCTCCGGGTCCGTGACCAGGCGTGGCACGCCGTAGATCATCGCGCTGCGGTAGTTCACGCCGTGTTCGAACACCGACCGGGCGAGGACGAGGCCGTCGATGTGCGTCACGGTGACGCACACCGTGGCCGCGGGCGAGGCGATCAGGCTTCGGCCGGCCACCGAACCATGGAAATAGAGGCTCCGCCGGTCGTTCCCGTAGACGGTGGGAACGACCATCGGGTGCCCGTCGACGACCACTCCGAGGTGGCAGACGAAGCCCGCGTCCAGGATCGCGTCGAGTGCGCCGCGGTCCAGGCTGCCCTGCTCCCGCAGGCGACGGTGACGGGTGCGGTCGGTGTTCGGCAGGGTGGGAGGGAGGGGGCTGTCGGTCACGTCGGTCCTTTCGCTGCGTACGCAGTCAGAAGCTACCGATATCGTCACTGGGAAGCCAGATGGCAACTGGATCGGTTTCCTGATGGCTTGAGTTCAACTGAAACCGAAGCTCTCGTGATCCCGTCCGGTGAGGGGACTTCGTCCTCGTCTTCACGCCGGAGGGCGAACCCTACGAGCCGTTCTTCGCGGGCTGAGACGCGGGCGGGCGGGCCCACCGGGCCCCGTGTGAAGGGTCGGCACCCGCCTCGCCTATACCTGCCTGGGCGCCGCGGAAAGTGACGTGGTGCCGTCCCCACTGTTCCGGCAGGCGCATCCCGCGGCGGTTTTTGCCTCGGTGACGGTCAGCGCGGCATCGACAGCGGATTCGGACGGGGTGCAGCAGGCGTCGACCCCGCAGCACGCCTCAGCCGGCTCCCCTGTCCCGGTGGGGAGTTCGGCCGTCAGCGGCTTTGTGGCGCGGACGATCGCGGAGTGCATGCCTTCCGCGACCGAGTGGGTCGGGGTGATCGTGACCTCGCCGAACCCGGCTGCCTCCAGGCCGGCGCGGTATTCGGCGAAAGAGAGCGCGCCCGCAATGCATCCGGCGTAGTCACCGCGTTCGGCCCGCCGATCGGGGGTGAGGGCGTCGTCGGCGACGACATCGGAGACACCGATCCGGCCGCCGGGCTTGAGTACGCGGAAGGTCTCGGCGAACACGGCCGGCTTGTCGACGGACAGGTTGATCACACAGTTCGAGATCACCACGTCGATGGTGTCGGCCGGGAGCGGGATGGCCTCGATGTCGCCCTTGAGGAACTCCACGTTCGTCGCGCCCGCCTTCCGTGCGTTGGCCAGGGCCAGGGAGAGCATCTCCTCGGTCATGTCCAGCCCGTACGCCTTGCCGGCCGGGCCGACGCGGCGGGCGGAGAGCAGCACGTCGATGCCGCCGCCGGAACCGAGGTCGAGGACACGCTCGCCCTCGCGCAGCTCCGCGACGGCGGTGGGGTTGCCGCAGCCGAGGGAGGCGGCCACCGCCTCGGCCGGCAGGACGTCGCGCTCGTCGGCGGCGTACAGGGTGGAGCCGAAGTTCTCGTCGACCTCGACCGCCTGGGGGCCGCAACAGGCGGCGCCGCCCTCGGTGACGTTCAAGGCTGCCGCGGCGTAGCGCCGACGGACGGTTTCGCGCAGGTCGGTGGTCTGTTCGTTCATGAGGCACTCCTGGACGAAGGGGCATGGCGGCGCCCCGGAACGGCCTGTATTGATGTTCGTTGATGCAAGCCTGCGCCTTGAATCGAAAAACGTCAACATAGAGAAATGTCGAAGCAGAAGCGTGAGGTGCTCGGCCACCACCTGCCGCCAGTGCCTCGCCGCCGCCCCTCTCGACGAGGAGAGCGAGGGTGCTCGCGGACCCGCCGCCCTGCCCGGATCCGGGCGCCATCGCGGACACTGGACAACAGGAGAGGGGAGGTCGACCGTGCTGACCGTAGTCCGTGAGCGGCTGGGCCGGGCCCTGTTCCGCCGCGTGGCCGGGCCCGACGGACCGGCGACACGTGCCCGCATCCACCACACCCCCGGGCCGCGCTGGTTCGAACCGGACCGCCCGATCCGGGTGGTCCACGGGGACGCCTCGATGTTCATCGGTGGGCTGAGCGCGCTGCTGCTGCAGTCCCTGCACCCGCTCGCCATGGCGGCGGTGGCCGGGCATTCCGGATACCGCGGAGACCCGTGGGGCCGACTGCAACGCACCAGCACCTTTCTCGCCGTCACGACCTACGGCACGGCCGAGGACGCTCAGCTGGCGGTCGACATCGTCCGCCACATCCATGAGCGGATCCGCGGGACGACGGCCGACGGCGTGCCCTACCACGCGGCCGATCCGCACCTGCTCGGCTGGGTGCACGCAGCCGAGACGGACAGCTTCCTGCGGGCCCACGAGCGCTTCGGCGCCCACCCGCTGGACGCCGCGGGGTACGACGCCTACGTCGCCGACACCGCGCGGGTCGCCGAGGCGCTGGGGGTGAGCGACCCACCGCGCGACCGACGCGAGCTGCGCGAGCGGCTGACCGCCTACCGGCCCGAACTCAGGACCACCTCCCAGGCCCGCGCCGCCGCCCGCTTCCTGCTGTTCCGGCCGCCCCTGCCCCTCGCCGTACGGCCCTTCTACGGCGGGCTGGGCGCGAACGCCGTCGTGCTGCTCCCGCCCTGGGCCCGGGGCATGCTGTGGCTGCCCCGGGTGCCGGTAGTCGAGGATCTCGCCGTACGCCCCACCGGACAGGCCCTGACCCGGACCATCCGCTGGGTCATGACCCCACCGCGCGAGTCCCGCCCGGCGTGATCGCGCGTCATCCCGTGTTGCGGGCGGCCCCCACGAGTCGGTTTCCCGAAGCCGAAGCCGAAGCTATCGCCGACGCGAGTGATCCTCGTCGGCGTCGGCGTCGGTGCCGGTGAGATGAGGCTGTTCGGTGGCCGCCCAGGTGGCGAGCAGCCGTAGGGCGTCGTGGTCGGGAGTGCCGGGGGCGCTGCTGTAGGCGGTGAGGGTCAGGCCGGGCTGGGCGGGCAGTTCCATGGCGTCGAAGTCGAGGGTGATCTCGCCGACGGCGGGGTGGCGGAAGGACTTGCGGCCGGTGTGGTGCAGGCGCACGTTGTGCTTGGCCCAGGCGGTGCGGAACTCCTCGCTGCGGGTGACGAGTTCGCCGACCAGCCCGGTCAGGTCGCTGTCGTGCGGGGCCCGCCCGGCTTCGGTGCGCAGCAGGGCGACGGTGGTGTTCACGGACCCCTCCCAGTCGGGGAAGAAGGCGCGGCCGCCCGGGTCGAGGAACTGGAAGCGGGCGATGTTGACCGGCAGCACGGCGTCATGGGTGAACAACGGGGAGTACAGGGCGCGGCCGAGGCTGTTGACGGCGAGGATGTCCAGCCGGCCGTTGCGGATGAAGGCCGGGGAGTCGGTCATGGAGTTCAGGACGCGCAGGACGCTGTCGGGGAGCGGGCCGCGGGCCCGCCTGGCACGACGGACAGGACGCTTGGCGGCGGCGCGGGCCAGGTCGTGGAGATGGGCGCGCTCGGCGTCGTCCAGCTGGAGGGCGTTCGCCACGGCGTCGAGGACCTCCTCCGAGGCACCGGCGAGGTGGCCGCGCTCCAGGCGGACGTAGTAGTCGATACTGACGCCCGCGAGCAGGGCGACCTCCTCGCGACGCAGGCCCGGCACGCGCCGATTGCCACCGTAGGCTGGCAGACCGGCCTGCTGCGGGGTGATCTTGGCGCGGCGGGAGGCCAGGAAGGCGCGGATGTCGCTCTCGGTGCTCACGCACTCCAGGCTAGGCCGGGCGGTACCCCCGTGGGGGGCCCTGTCAGTACCGGTAACGGCAGACCCTTCTCCACCTCCTCGACCGCGTGTTTCCTCGTTCGTGGCAGCCGTCGGGGAACCGGTCCCCGCTCGGTCCCTCCGGTCCCCGCTGGGTCCCTCCGGTCCCCGCTGGCCCCCCGGTTCCGGCCGCCGCGCGGTGGCCGTCCCGACCGACATTCGATGGGACTGGGGGACTGGTCTGGCCTTCTACGCGGGCCGGCCCCAGGCCATGACCAGCGATCACCCGGCTCAAGAGGATCGCCGACGAGCGAAGCGTCTGAACAGCACGGCAGGGCGCATCGCCACCGTCCCGGCACCGCCGCGCCCGCCTCCCCTCGATCAAGGATTCAAGCCATGGAACACATCACCGAGACCCCCACCCTCAAGGCCCCGGCCGAGCGCTTCACCGGTGACGTCTACCTCAACATGATCTCGACTCCCGCGGAGCCGGCCCGCCTGGCCGCCGCTCTCGTGCGCTTCACCCCCGGCGCCCGCACCAACTGGCATGCACACGCTCTGGGGCAGGTCCTGCACGTCACCGACGGTGTCGGGCTGGTGGGCACCCGTGACGGCAAGGTCGTCCGCGTCAGCGCCGGTGAGACCGTCCGGTGTCCGGCCGCCGAGGAGCACTGGCACGGCGCCACCGGCACCACCCTCATGGCCCACTTCGCCCTGGTGGTCGGTGACGGCAGCGGCGACGGAACCACCTGGCTGGAGCCGGTCACCGACGACGAGTACGCGGCCGCCGTCGCCGGCTGACCGCCGAGCGCCGCGAAAGCGACGAAGGGCTCGCGACGACTGGTCGTCGTCTGCCGGACAGAAGAGGCGTCCCTCAGCCGGCCGGCCCGTCGACCGCTCGCCGACCGCAACCCCATGCGTGGTGTCGTGATGCACGCCCCCGGTGACTTTCGGGTGGAAGAGCGCGAGGACCCGAAGATCCTGCACCCGACCGATGCCGTGATCAGGGTGTCGGCGTCCTGCGTGTGCGGCTCGGACCTGTGGCCCTACCGCGGGGCCGAGCCCATCGACGGACCGTCCCCCATCGGCCACGAGTACGTCGGGGTCGTGGAGGAGGTCGGCAGCGCCGTCACCACCGTCAAGCCCGGCCAGTTCGTGGTCGGCGGCTTCTCGGCCTCCGACAACTCCTGCGAGAACTGCCGCGCCGGCTACCGGACTTCCTGAAGCCCTGACCCGACGATCCGGACACCGCGGCCGCCTGATCACTTCGGGTCGGCACCGTGCGGGCCGGGCATGAGGTGATCGAGGTGGCGAACGAGTGAGGCGAGGGACTCCAGCGGGTCCTGGCCGGCGGTGTCGACGACGACGTGCTCCCGGTCCCAGACTTCGTGGTCGCGGTTCAGGACCTGCTGCCAGTCGGGCAGCGGCAGGTCCGGGATGTCGATCGAGCGTGAGGTGACACGGTGCCGGTGCTCGGCCGGATCCGAGCAGATCACCTCGACCTCGACGACGGGGACGTCCGCCGCGCGGCCCGCGTCCCGCCAGGAGTCGCGCGTGACGGTCAGTGGGTTCACCGATTCCGCGATCACGGTGAGGCCCTGCCGGAGATGCTCCTCGGCCAGGGCGTATCCGACGGCGTAGCCCACCGGTCCGAGCGGGTGCCGGGCCTGTCCGGTGCGGACGATGGCCTGCTCGATCGTGTCGATGCGCAGGTGCACCGCGCCGATACGTCGGGCCAGCAGTCGCGACAGCGTGGTCTTGCCGGTGCCGGGCAGTCCGCCGATGACGATGAGCATGCGCTTCATGCTGCCTTACCGCACCTCTGCCGTACCGCGTCCGAGAGACAGGCACCGTACGACCTCCGCCTGGCAGGCGCCGTACGGCCTCCGCCGGGCGGGTGCCGTATCGCATGCCCTGGGCAGGCGCACGCCGCGATGGGCCTCCCTGCCGCGCGATGAGACGGTGGTGCCTGCCCCTCCGGGCGGCAGTATCCGGGCTGCCGGCCCGGTGACGACGGACTCGCCTGCCCCCGCGATCGGCAGGGGGGAGGGGGCGGCGCAGACCTCCCCAGGCAGAGCCGCCCCCGGCATCACAGCTGCCACACCCCGCATGCCCGCGAAACGGTCCCGCACACCTGTGTCCTGGGGGACGGGGAGAAACGTGGCGATCAGAAGCATGCGCGGGTACGCGTTCACGGTCGCACCCGAACACGGATCACGAGCTGCCCAGGGCCAGCCCCGAACCCGTGAGCCGCACCCGGATGCCGTCCTTCTCCACCCGGACGTACCGCAGCCGCATGTCCCCCTGCTCGGGCTCCGGCAGTTCGAAGGCGAGGGAGAGCCGGTCGGCGAGGACCGGGCGGGTGAGCCGGGACAGGGCGTCGAGGAGGTCGGGGTCGAGACCCAGCCCGCGGAGCACCTCGGGGTTGTCCAGGGCCAGGTCGATGAGGTTGAGGGTCTGGGCCTGGCGGGCGAAGCGCGGGGAGCCGGTCAGTTCGGCCAGCTTGCCGTCGTTGCTGAGGGCCTCGCGCGCGGTCGCCCTGGGCACCCCCAGTCGCTGCACGATCGCCGGGACCGACAGCAGCGCCTTCGCCTTGCGGGTCTCCCGGGCGAGGTCGGCGGACGCTTTCGGGGTGAGGTGCAGGCCGTCCGAGGCGCGCCTGCCGGGGCGGTAGGTGGCCAGGTCCCCGATGTCCAGGCGTATGCCGCCGATCCGTGTGCCGATGCCCCGCTCGCCCTGTCGCTTGATCGTGGCCTCGGCGCGCAGTCGTAGGTCGTGCCCTGCGACCGGCAGGATGCCCCGGGCCCTGACCCGGTCGCGGCCGTCCCCGGTGAACATCACCTGGGACGCGCCGAGTTCGCGGTTGAGGTCGGCGAAGGACAGCAGGACGTCACCGTCGAGCCGGGGGATGCGGGCGCCGCGCACGGAGGTGAACCCGTCGGCGTCCAGCCGGATGTCGTGGGCCGTGGCCGACACCTTCGCCAGCGACACCCGGTCGGCGGACACGTCCGGCACCGTCACCCGTACCGAATCCAGCCGCTTGTCGGCGAGTTGGGTGAGGAAGGGGAAGCCGCCGATCTCCACCTCGGGCGCCGCGGCCAGGTCCATCCGGTCCTTGAGGGTGTCCGCCGCCCTGTGCTCGGCGTACAGCAGTGCCCAGCGGTCGGCGAGGGTGACGAAGGCGGCGAGGACGACCAGGCCCACCACCGCCTTCACCGCGAGCGGAAGACCGGCGAACCGGCCCCGCCGGCGCCGGCCGCCGCGGCGGTGGACGGGCGGGGTCCACTCGGGCTCCTGTTCCGGCTCCTGCTCCGCCCGTTGCCCGGCGGTGCCCTCGCCCGGGAACTCGTCCAGAGGGCCGTCGTCGAGGGCGCCGAGTTCCTCGTAGGGATTGTGCGGCGCTTCGGAGCGGTCGTAGGGACGGGGATGCGGATCCATGCGGTGGGGGGTGCGCATCGACTCATCCGAACACGCGCACCACCCCCGCCCGCAAGCTGAACCCCGGGTATGCGACCTAGTTCACGAAAATGATCTCCGGTTCCCCCGCGGCGGACCGATCGGTCGCATGGCCGGGGCGTTCGCCGTCCGGTACGGGAAGCCCCCATGGCCGCCCGGAAAGCCCCCGTGGCCGTAGGGGCCCGACCGCGTCGCCGCTGGCCGTGCGCAGGTCATACAGTCCTCGCAGCAGCTGTACGACGAGTTGGGGAAGGGCCGATGCAGCACACGACGACGCCTGACGGGGTCCGTATCGCCTACCAGGTCCGAGGCGAGGGAGCGCCGCTCGTTCTGCTGGCGGGTCAGGCGAACAACCACCACTGGTGGGACGGGGTGCGCGACGACTTCCACACCGAACGCAGCACCCTCACGCTCGACTACCGCGGTACGGGGGAGAGTGACAAGCCCGACACCCCCTACAGCACCGAGCTCTTCGCGCAGGACGTGATCGCGGTGCTCGACGAACTCGGCATCGACCGGGCCGACGTCTACGGCACGTCCATGGGCGGACGCGTGGGTCAGCAGCTCGCGGCCCGCCGTCCGGAGCGTGTGCGCGCCCTGGTGCTCGGCTGCACGTCGCCCGGCGGCCCGCACGCCGTCGAACGCGACAACGACGTGCGCAGGTCGCTGGTACAACCCCAACCCGGCGCGGCCCGGCAGGCCTTGCTCGATCTGATGTACACCCCGGGCTGGCTCGCGACACACCCCGGCCCCCATCGGACGCTCGGCGACCCGGCCATGCCCCCGCATGCCCAGCGTCGCCACCTGGTGGCCAGCAACCAGCACGACGCCTGGGACCTCCTGCCCGCCATCAGCGCACCCACCCTGGTCGTGCACGGCAGCGACGACCTGCTCAACCCCGCCGCCAACGCGCCTCTGCTCGCGGAGCGCATTCCCGGCGCCCGGCTGCACATGATCTCCGGAGCGCGGCACGCCTACTTCGAGGAGTTCCGAGCCGTCGCGAGCCCGCTCGTCCTGGACTTCCTCACCACGGCGCCGCCCCGGTGACGGAGTCGGGCCGTCGCACGTGTGACCGTGACCGTGATCATGCCTGGGCCAGGGGGAGTTCGCCGGTGAGGATCATCCGGATGCCGGGACCGACCGCGGGAAGCGCGGGCCGCGGCCGTGGGTAGGACCAGGACACTCGCTCAGGTGTACCGGCACTTCGGTGAGGTCGACGCCGCCGGGACATCGCCGCTGTACGAGCGCGTCGCCGTCGCCCTGAGCGAGTCCGACGAGGCGCTGGACGCCATCCGGACAGCACCGGCGCGCAAGCGGCACCCCGCACTGATCCTCGCCGCGCTGCACGACCTCGCCCTCGCCGGACGCGCCCCGGCGCTCGCCGCGGCCTACGCGTCGGCGGACGGCGACGCCGCCGCCGACGCGGCGATCGACACGCTGCTGCGCATGACCGGCCCGGTCGTGGCGATCGCCGCGCGCCGGCAGACGCGGGCCGACGAGACCGGACGCTCCGCGGTGCTGTATCCGGCCATCGCCGAGGCGGCCCGCCGGGTAGGGGCGCACACGGTGGGTCTGATCGACGTGGGCCGCTCGGCCGCCCTGAATCTGCAGGTCGATCGCGTCGGCATCTCGTACGGCGACGGACGCTCGCTGGGCGACCCGTCGTCCCCCGTCCAGCTGTCGTCGTCGGTCGTGGGAGACCGGCCCGTCCCGACACGGGCGATGCCCGAGGTCGTCGCCCGCGTCGGCGTCGACCTCGATCCGGTCGACGTGACGGACACGGACGACGCCCGATGGCTGCGCGCCTGCCTCCCGCCCGATCAACCGGAGCGGGCCGCGAGGCTCGAAGCCGAGATGGCGTTGGCGGCGACAGCCCCTCCGCTGCTGCTGCGAGGCGACGCCGTCGAGGTGCTGCCCGACGCCCTCGCCCGGGTGCCCGCGGACGTTCTGCCGGTCGTCACCACGACGTGGGCCCTGTCGCGGTTCCCGCTCGAGAGCCGTCCGCGCTTCCTGCACCGGCTCTGCGAGGCGGCGGTCGACCGGCCGGTGGCGTGGGTGTCGGCGGAAGGGGTCGGAGTCGCGCCGACGGTACCGACGCTCGGCGACCGCCGCGCCTCCGGTCACAGCATCATCGGCCTGGTCGTCCTCGACGGACCGGCCGTGCGCTCCGAGGCCGTCGGCCGCTGCTGGTCGCGCGGTCGCCTGCTGGCGTGGCTGGCGGGGTCCTGATTTCGGGCGCTCGGACCGCAAACCGAAGGCGACACCTGAACGGCTCCGGATGAGCGCCCGGCGGTGTTGCGGCCCAGGCCCGACGCCCGTGGGCGACGACGTCCGCAGCGTGCATTGCTCGGCACAACCGTGGAAGAAGGGCCCCATGACTTCACTCACGGAACAGCAGAACCTGGCCGACTTCTACGACTTCGAGTCCGCTCTCACGGAGGAGGAGCGCAAGGTCCTGCTCAGGACGAGGGCGTTCATGCGCGACGAGGTCCAGCCCCTCGTGGCCGAGCACTGGGCCGACGGCACCTTCCCCATGGAGCTGATCAGTCGTTTCCGAGAGAGTGGACTGGTCGGACTGTCGTACGAAGGCTATGGCGACCACGGACCCGCCGCCGGCCATCTGCTGACCGGGATGATGGCGATGGAGATGAGCCGGGTCGACGCTTCGGTCGCCACCTTCTTCGGCGTCCACAACGGACTCGCCATGTACGCGATCCACGCCTGCGGCGACCAGGCCCAGCGCGACCGCTGGCTGCCCGGCATGGCGAGGATGGACACCATCGGGGCGTTCGCCCTCACGGAGCCGCTCGACGGCTCCGACATCGCGGCCGGCATGCAGACCACCGCCCGGCGGGACGGCGACACCTGGGTGCTCGACGGCGCCAAGCGCTGGATCGGCAACGCCACCTTCGCCGACCACGTCGTCGTCTGGGCCCGCGATGTCGACGACGACCAGGTCAAGGGATTCGTCGTAGACAAGGGCACACCGGGATTCAAGGCGGAGAAGATCGCCCACAAGACGTCGCTGCGCATCGTCGAGAACGCGGACGTCACGCTCACCGACGTCCGGGTGCCGGAAAGCGACCGGCTTCAGAACGCGTCCTCCTTCCGTGACGTCGCGGAGGTCCTGCGCGCCACGCGCAGTGGAGTCGCCTGGCAGGCCCTCGGTGTCATGATCGGCGCGTACGAGCTGGCGCTGCGCTACGCCACGCAGAGGCAGCAGTTCGGCCGTCCGCTCGCGGGCTTCCAGCTCGTGCAGGACCTCCTGGTGAAGAGCTTGGGCAACATCACTTCGAGCTGGGGCATGCTGCACCGGCTCGCCGCGTTGCAGGACGCGGGGGTGTTCCGGGACGAGCACTCGTCCCTGGCCAAGGCCCACGTCACCGCCCGTATGCGCGAGGTCGTCGCCTGGTCCCGGGAGATCTTCGGGGGCAACGGCATCGTCCTGGAGTACGACGTGGCGCGCTTCTTCGCGGATGCGGAGGCCATCTACTCGTTCGAAGGCACCAGGGAGATGAACACGCTGATCGTCGGGAAGGCGATCACCGGGCAGAGCGCCTTCGTCTGATCGGCCGGGGGAGCGGCGCCGAGGACGCATCGGCGCAGGGATCGGTGAAAACGTTCAGGGATCGGTGAAAACGGCCGGTCGGGGTACTCGGATCTGCCCCAGGTTCCTCGTACGAAAGTGAAGCCCGCTCCCATGGCCGACATGCCTGACACGCCTGACACGCGAGACGTCGTTGCACTCATTCTCGAGGATCACCGAAGGATGGAGGATCTCTTCCGGCTGATGCGCAGCGTGGAAGCCGACCGGGCAGCCGCCCTGCGGGAGTTCGCCGATCTGCTGATCGCGCACGCGCTGGCGGAAGAAGCGAAGGTGTACCCCGCCCTCAAGCGTTTCAAGAAGATCGAGGACGAAGAGGTCGAGCACGGCGAGGAGGAGCACGAAGAGGGCAACAAGGCGCTCCTCGAGCTCCTGGAGGTCGACGAGGTCGGCTCGGACGAGTGGGACGAGAAGCTGGAAGAGCTCGTCGAGGCGATCGCCCACCACACCGACGAGGAGGAGCGCACGATCCTCAACGGCGCCCGTGAGAACGTCGCCATGGAGCGACGGGAGGAGCTGGGCGAGGCGTTCCTGGAGGAGAGGGGGCGTCAGCTGAAGGCCGGCTGCGGCGCTGTGGAGAATGTGCGCCGTATCGTCGGCTCCTGATCGCGGCTCCTGACCGCTGCTCCTTACCGCTCCTCCTCGCGCGACCTCGGATCGCGACTCGTCGCATGACCTCTGATCGCGGCCGGCAAGCCCTCGCGGGAGCCACTGACGCTTCGGCTCGCCGGCCGCGAACCATCGCGCCGCGCGACGGACGCCCGCGGATCCCTGGCGCCTGCGGATCCCGGATGCCGCGTATCGGGGATGCCCGCGGACCGGTGGCGCCCGGCGGAGAGCGCGCCGGAGCCGGGGGATCTCGGGCCGCAGCCGGGGGATTTCGGGCCGGTCGCTGCCGGGCTGGGCGGAGACTCGGCGCGCGGCCGCTCGCCGGCCGGTGCCTTCGCCGTCCGCCGACGGCGCCGGGCTGCCGGCAGGCCTCGGCCGTGCGGAGCCCCCGGCACGGAGTTCGCCTCATTCCGGGCCGTCGGCACGCGTGCGCAGGGCCTGGTACACGGACCACACCACGGCCACCAGCGGTACGGCGACCACGGCGCCGATCACCCCCGCCGCGACCGCTCCGCCGACGACCGCCAGCGCGACCACCACCGGGTGCAACCGGACGGCCCAGCTCATCACGAGGGGGTGCAGGAGGTGGCCCTCGATCTGGCCGATGACCACGATCAGGGCCACGACCACCAGGGCGATGACCGCTCCCTTCGACGCGAGTGCGACAACGGCCGCGATCGCCAGGGCGATCGGCGAGCCGATCAGCGGGATGAACGCGGCCAGGAACTCCAGCAGCGCCAACGGCACCGCCAGGGGCACCCCCAGGGCGAACAGCGCGATACCCACGAGCACCGCGTTGGTCGCGGCCACCAGCAGGATGCCGTGCGTGTAGCCGGTGAAGGTCCGCCAGGCGGCCCGCCCCGCGACCGTGACCTGCCGCCGTGCCCCTTCGTGGAGCTGGTCGCACACCCACTGCCATTGCCGGTCGCCGGAGTAGGTGAAGAAGACCGCGCAGAACACGGCCAGGGCGAGCACGGTCAGCACCTCGATCAGGCGGCTCGCGCCGCTGAGCGCCGTGCTGATGAGGGTGGAACGGTGGCTCGACAGCAGCTTGCCGATCCGGGACTGGAGATCGTCGAACGCGTCCGGGGGAAGCCGGAAGGGAGGCTCCTCCAGCTGGCGTTCGATGCGGTCGATCCCCGTGACGAACTCCTTCTCCAGCCCACTGCGCTGGTCCGCCGCGGTCTCACCCACCAGGGCCAGCGCGCCGAGAACGAGGACGATGCCGCCGATGAGTGCCACGGCGACCGCGAGCGGCCGGGGCATGAAGCGGGCGAGGAGCCCGGCCACGGGGCGGAGTACGGCGGTGATGACCAGCCCCAGGAAGACGGCGACGGCGATCCGGTGGAACTGCCCGAGCACGGAGAAGGTGACGTGGACGACGACGCCGACGGCGATGATCCGCCACGCGTACGCGGCCGCGGTCCGCAGCAGACCCGGTACGTGCGGCTCCCCGCTGCCCGGACGTTCGAGCGGCAAGGCGGGCTGATCGGGGGGTGTGGGCATCTCATGCCCGTACCACTCGCCGACCGTCCGGGAGCGGCGGAGCCCCGAAGTTCCCCCGAAGGCCGGTAGGACCGCCGCACCTCACCGCGGCCGGATCACGGCGTCTTGCCGAACTGCCCCCTGGGCGAGGTCCTCTGCCGCGCCGACCGCGCCGACCGCGCCGACCGCGCCGACCGCGGCCACCGTGCCGACCGCGGCCACCGTGGCGTCAGAACCCTTCACGCATCACGCCCGGCGCCCGGTCGGCGAGGGGGGAGGGTGCGCTGCGTGTCGTTCGGCCGGCAGGCGCATCAACGCCGACGGCTCCCACCCCTGAGGACAGGGTAGGAGCCGTTCGGATGCCTTGCCGTCTACGACGTCGGCGGTTCACGCGTGGCGGTGCGAACGCCGGTTGCCCGTGACGAGGCGGTAGAGGGCGAGCAGGATGAAGGAGCCTACGATCGCGGCGATCCAGGTGGAGAGGTCGAAGAACCCGTCGATGGAGTCGACTCCGAAGATCACCTTGCCGAGCCAGCCGCCGAGCAGACCGCCGGCGATGCCGATGAGCATGGTGATGATGATGCCGCCGGGGTCCTTGCCCGGCATCAAGGCCTTGGCGATGGCGCCGGCGAGCAGACCGATCACGATCCACGCGATGATGCCCATGGTGTCTCTCCGCTTCGTCGTGTAAAGACAGTGTCAGTTTCTCGTGTGCACCATTTGCCTTCGAACAAACGTCTATGGCGAATACTTGGTGGGACGAGGAGAGACGACCCGGCTTCGACGACGGGGAGGGCGGGGCGGGAGGCGCCGGCGCGACGCGGGTGCCTGTGGTGGCGACACGCTCCGCGCGGCCGCCTCCCCCGGTCCGGCCGCCGGACTCTCAAGGCTCCGACGGCCGGTGGACTGTCGGAGCCGCGAAGACCGGCGGCCGGTCACGGCTTCGACGGCCGGCGGACCGTCAGGGCCCCGACAGCCGGCGCCCGGTGTCCCGGGTGAGCGGTCCGAGGTCCTCGGCTCTACAGCGAGGGTGCCGAGCCCGGCAGCGGGCGCCCCGCCGACTCGGCCATGAACCACACCGCCACACCACCGATGACGGCCGCGGCCATCATGTAGTAGGCGGGCATCATCATGTTCCCGGTCGCCCCGATCAGGGCGGTCACCACCAGCGGGGTGGTGCCGCCGAAGAGCGACACGGAGACGTTGAAGCCGATCGACAGCGATCCGTAACGGACCTTCGTCGGGAACAGCGCCGGCAGGGCGGCCGGCATCGCCGCGGTGAAGCAGACCAGCAGCAGGCCCAGCGCGCCCATGCCGAGCGCGACCGCGAACAGGCTGCCCTGGCGGATCAGCAGCAGGGCGGGGACGGACAGCAGCAGGAATCCCGCACAGCCCGCGGCGATCACCGGTCGGCGGCCCACACGGTCCGTCAGGGCTCCCGCGAAGGGCTGGACGATCATCATCACGGCCATCACGCCGAGTACGACGAGCAGGCCGTGCGTCTCGTCGTAGTGGAGCTCACCGGTCAGATAGCTCGGCATGTACGACAGCAGCATGTAGTCGGTGACGTTGAAGACCAGCACCAGGCCGACACAGAGCAGCAGCGCCCGCCACTGGCCCACGACCATCCGGCGCAGCGGCACCTTCGGGCGGTTCGACTCGGCCTTCTCGATCTCGGCCGCGAACGCCGGGGTCTCCTCCAGCCGCATCCGCAGGTACAGGCCGACGATGCCCATCGGGCCCGCGATCAGGAACGGGATGCGCCAGCCCCAGCTCAGCAGGTCCTCCGTGGACAGCAGGGCGGTCATCACCGTGACCAGACCGGCGCCGCCGATGTACCCGGCGAGCGTGCCGAACTCCAGCCAGCTGCCGAGGAAGCCGCGCCGCTTGTCGGGTGCGTACTCGGCGATGAAGGTGGAGGCGCCCGCGTACTCGCCGCCGGTGGAGAAGCCCTGCACCAGGCGGGCTGCCAGCAGGAGCACCGGGGCTCCGACGCCGATCGACGCGTATGACGGGATGAGGCCGATGGCGAAGGTGCCCGCGGCCATCAGGATCATGGTGAGGGCCAGCACCTTCTGACGGCCGACGCGGTCGCCGAGCGGCCCGAAGACCATGCCGCCGATCGGTCGGACCAGGAAGGCGGCGGCGAAGGCGCCGAAGGTGGAGAGCAGCTGGGTGGTCGGGTTCCCGGACGGGAAGAAGACCTTGCCCAGGGTGACCGCGATGTAGCTGTAGACGCCGAAGTCGAACCATTCCATCGCGTTGCCCAGCGCGGCGGCCCGCACCGCGCGTTTCACCAGTGCGGGGTCCGTGGTGGTGGCGTTCTCGGGGACGGTGGCGTTCTTCGGGACGGTCGGGAGGGACGGCGGTGGAGAGGCGACTGTGGCACTCGGCAAAGCTTCGCTCGCCTACTTTCGTCGGGGGCAGGGACGGGTCTGCTCGACGGCGCCGGCGGCAGGCCAAAGAGCGACGATAGGCGGACATGTCCCCCTCACGGGCTGTGCGCACTTCGCTGCATGCTGCACGTAAATGTGCTGTGGGCAGGCCCGTAGCGCCGCTCCGGAGGGCACTTCACGGGATCATGGTGTGACCCATCTCGCGTCCCGCGCACGCAACCGAACCGCCTCACCGGGCCGAGGGAACCCGGGACCGCGGCCCGGTCACCTACGCGGACGCTGACGCGGGCTCGGGCCCGTACGCGGATGCGGGCTCGGGCAAGGGCTCGGGCACGGACACCGAAGGCGGCACACGGACACCGAAGGCGGCCTGTTCCGTACCCTGGCGGCATGCGCATGCGCCCCACTCTGAGCTGGACCCCCGCGGAGGACCTGCCGCCGGGGACGACCGATCCGGAGCGGGTCGTCGACGCGCTGGGCGCCGGTGGTGTGCTGGTGCTCAGCGGGGCCGGCATCTCCACGGAGTCGGGCATCCCCGACTACCGGGGCGAGGGCGGGAGCCTGAGCCGGCACACCCCGATGACCTACCAGGACTTCACCTCCGATGCCCGGGCCCGGCGGCGGTACTGGGCGCGCAGCCACCTCGGATGGCGCACCTTCGGGCGTGCCCGGCCCAATGCCGGTCACCGGGCGGTGGCCGCGTTCGCGCGGCACGGACTGCTCTCGGGCCTGATCACCCAGAACGTCGACGGCTTGCACCAGGCCGCGGGCAGCGAGGACGTCGTGGAACTCCACGGGAGCCTGGGCCGGGTCGTCTGCCTCTCCTGCGGTGCCTTCAGTCCGCGTCACGAGCTCGCCCGGCGGCTGGCGGAGGCCAACGCGGACTTCGAACCCGTGGCGGCGGCGATCAACCCGGACGGGGACGCCGACCTCACCGACGAACAGGTGGGGGACTTTCGGGTGCTGCCCTGCACGGTCTGCGGCGGCATCCTCAAACCGGACGTCGTGTTCTTCGGCGAGACCGTTCCGCCGCCGCGCGTGGAGCACTGCCGCGCGCTGGTCCGCGAGGCGGCTTCGCTGCTGGTCCTGGGCTCCTCGCTGACGGTGATGTCCGGACTTCGGTTCGTCCGCCAGGCGGGCCAGGCCGGGAAACCCGTGCTGATCGTCAACCGGGACCCGACCCGGGGCGACCAGCACGCCGTCACCCGGGTCGCGCTCCCCTTGGGGCCGACGCTCACCACCGTGGCCGCCCGGCTGGGCATCCCGCTCGACGAACAGGGGGCGCCCGCGTAGGACCGTGACGGCGAGCGTGGCGGGTCCGCTCTTCGGTCCTTCCGCGGGTGCTACCTGCCGAGGTCGCGCAGCACTTCTCTGGCGGCGCGCGCACCCGAGGCCATCGCCCCTTGGACCGAGCCCGTGGCCCGGTGGTCACCGCACACGTATCTGCCTCGGGCTACCCGGGTCGTGCGGCTGAGTTCCTGAGGGGGCGCCATCGCGGGCAACGCGTCGGGGACCGTACGGACGGTCAGCAGGTCCCAGCGGTCGGCATCGGTGTCGTATACCTCGCTCAGCGCCGCGCGCAGCGCGCGTTCCCGGCCTTCGGTGTCCGCGCCGAGCACCGAGGTGGCCACGAGTGCCCGGCCGTCGGGCGCGTACGAGGCCGCCACATTGCTCAGCACACACGTGTTGAGGAAGCGGCGCCGGGTGTCCACCAGCAGAGTGGGCTCGTCCAGCGGCGGGCCCGGCATGGCGTGGTAATAGGTCGTCACCGCGCGGTACGCGGGCACGGTGACACCGGGCAGGAGGGTCCCGGCCGGTCCCGGTCCGGTGGCCACCACCACGGCGCGCGCCGGGACGAGTTCGCGGGCGGTGGTCTCCACTCCGTCGTCCGTCAGACGCCCGACCGGTGTCTCCCGTCGCACGGTGCCCTTCGGCAGCGACGCCGCCAGGGCGAGAGGCACCGCACCGATACCCGCGGCGGGCAGGCTCTGGGTGCCGCGCAGCATGCTGCGCCACACGAGATGGAAGACCCGGGCGGACGTCTCCAGCCGGTCTTCGAGGAACACCCCGGACAGGAAGGGCAGGAAGAAGCGCTCGACGAACGCGTCGGTGAAGCCCGCGTCGGCAAGGGCCTGGCGCGTGCTGCGATCTGGCCGCCGCTTCAGGCGGTGCGGCGGGGCCACCGCGTCCGAGGCCGCGAGGGCGCCCAGCGCCGCCAGATCGCGCGGTCCCGCGAGCCTTCCCGACAGGAGGTCGACGAGCGTGGACGGGTGGGCGCGGGGGTCGGTCAGGCGGCGCCTGCCCTTGTCGGTGTGGATGAGGACGCCCCGGTCGAAGGGACGTAGGTCCAGCCCGTCACCGGTCAGGCGTCGCCGGACCTGCGGGTAGGACGGGTTGAAGACCTGGAAGCCGCGGTCGATCACGAAGCCGTCCACCCGGTCGGAGCGCATCCGGCCACCGACCTCGTCGGAGGCTTCCAGGATGCGCACGCCGACGCCGGCGGCCAGCAGGTCCTGAGCACAGGCGAGGCCGGCGACGCCTGCTCCGATCACCACGACGTCCGATGATCGTTCGGTTGCGGTCACGTTGACTTCCCTCCATCACCTTTCACCGGGTCGCCCACCGAAACAAGGGGCCAGTGCCGCCATGCGGCTGCGCACCGTCTCCTCCACTTCGTTCCCGACCGGGAGAACGGATGCGGGTCGGGCCGGATTCCGGGCTTCGTGTACCGGTCAATGGTGGCGGCATGTGTGTTCGGTTCGGCCGAGATCCGCCAGGGGCAGGCCGAACGCATATGCGCGGTGCAATGGACATGCAGAACGACGAGATGCCCGGGCTTCGCGCGCCCCGATGTGCGCGTTGAATGCGCTCTGTCAACCGAAGACCGGCGTGCCCTACCTTCACATCGCAGGACGAAAAACGTTCAACCTATCACTCCGTAAGGGAGTTGACGGGGAACAGCGTGCGTACTGCATCCGTCCGGGAATGGCTTGTCGCTGTGATGGGGGGAGCGTTATGGATATGCGCTACGAGGCGTTTTCGTACGCCGACAAAGTGTTCTACGATTCGCCGGTCCGATGGGCGGCCGTGGAGGAGTTCGCGGCCGTCGGTGAACCCTTACCCGACGGCTGGCTGGCCTCCGCGAGAGAGGTGTGGGTGGGCCGCCGGCCCGCCGACGTCGAACTGCCCGACCAGGGCTGGAAGATTCACGTCTCCGCGTGTCTGGACAACGCGGAGCACATTCTCTCCGTCGTCGGCTCGTACTGCTTCGAACAGCGCGTGGCCCACAAGTTCCTGCGCAGCCCGGCCCTCGTGCAGACCCAGAACGCGAAGTACGCCTCGCGCGGGTCCAGCGGCAAGTTCATGACCCTGTACCCGGTCGACGAACCCGAGCTCGAGCGGTGTCTCACCGACCTGGACGAAGCTCTCGCCGGCCTGCGCGGACCGTACATACTCAGCGACCTGCGCTGGCGCAACGGGCCGCTCTACCTGCGCTACGGCGGCTTCACGGAGCAGTTCTGCCGATCCGAGACCGGTGAACTGGTCCTGGCCCTGCGCGAACCCTCGGGCCGACTCCGCCCGGACGTGAGACGCGCCGTGTTCGAGGTGCCCGAGTGGGCTCCCGTGCCCGCCGTCCTGGCCCAGGCCCTGACCGACCGGGCCGCGACGAGCACGGCCGACTTCCCGTACACGGTCGAACGGGCCCTGCACTTCTCCAACGGCGGAGGCATCTACATCGCGCGCCCCGCCACCGGCGGCGATCAGGTGGTCCTCAAGGAGGCCCGACCGGACGCCGGCCTCGACCAGCGCGGCGACGACGCCGTACTGCGGCTCGGCAGAGAGCACGACATCCTGCGGCGCCTGGAAGGCGTACCCGTCGTGCCGGCCGCGCTGGGCCGCCTCACGGCCTGGGAACACCACTTCCTGGTGCAGGAGTACGTGCCCGGCGAGCCCCTGAACAGATGGTTCGGGCGGCGCTACCCCCTGGTCCATCCCGATCCCGACCGGGAGACGATCGACCGCTACCGGGAGGAGGCGCTGACCGTCCTCGCCGGCGTCGAGGAGGGGCTGCGCGCCATCCACGCGCGCGGTGTCGTCTTCGGAGACCTCCACCCGCGCAACCTGATCGTCCGCCCGGACGGACGGGTGTGCTTCGTGGACTTCGAACTCGCCTCGCCCGCCGACGCGTTCGTCAGACCCGCGCTCGGCGCCGCCGGCTTCGCCGCCCCTCCCGACCTCGAGGGCTACGCGATCGACACGTACGCGCTCGACGCCCTCCGGTTGTGGATCTTCATGCCGCTGCTGCAGCTGACCTCGCTGGACCCGGGGAAACGGGACGAACTGACGGACGCCGCCGCGAGACGCTTCGGACTGCCCGCCCGACCGGCCGACGGCCGGCCGCCCGCACCGCCCCAGGCCCCGCCTCCCGCGCTCTCGCAAGCCCCGCCTCCCGCCCCGCCCTCCGTACCACCCGCCGATCCCCGCGA
This sequence comes from Streptomyces sp. Root1310, assembly GCF_001426425.1. Taxonomy (NCBI): domain Bacteria; kingdom Bacillati; phylum Actinomycetota; class Actinomycetes; order Kitasatosporales; family Streptomycetaceae; genus Streptomyces; species Streptomyces sp. Root1310. The sequence continues at coordinate 248,855 of NZ_LMEQ01000030.1, forward strand.
ACGCGCCGCACCGGCAACCCTGTTCAGCGGCGACCGCGCCGACTGGCCCGCGCTGCGGGACTCGCTGGTCGCGGCGATCAACGCCAGCGCCACCCCCGAGCGCACCGATCGCCTCTTCCCCGGAGACCCCAGCCAGTTCACCCACGACGGACTCGGCCTCGCCTACGGCGCGGCGGGCGTGCTCTGGGCCCTGCACACCGTGGGTGCGCCCGTCGACCCCGACCACGTCGAATGGCTCGGGGAGGCCGTCGCACGCGAACCCTGCCGTCCCGGCCTCTACACCGGCGCGCACGGAGTGGCCTTCGCCCTGGACCGGCTCGGTCACACGCGGCAGGCGCACAACCTCCTCGACCGGCTCCTCAAGGACCCGCTCGACGCCCAGGGGAGCGATCTGGCCGGTGGTCTGCCCGGCATCGGGCTGACTCTGCTGCACTTCGCCGGCACCACCGCCGACGCCTCCCTGCACGCCGTCGCGGTCGATGTCGCCGAACGTCTCGCCGCCCGCCTGAAACCGGACTCCGGCAAGGCAGGCCCGGCACCCGCCCGCCGCCCGGGGCTGCTGCACGGCGCATCCGGCGCGGCCCTGTTCTTCCTGAGCCTCCACGACAGCACCGGTGACGCCGGGCTGCTGGACCTCGCGGAACACGCCCTCGACCTCGACCTGGCCCGATGCGTCCTGGGCGACGACGGGACCCTCCAGGTCGACGACGGCAGCCGGGTCCTGCCGTACCTCGAATCGGGCAGCGCCGGCATCGCCGCGCCCCTGCACGCCCTGCTGCGCCACCGCCCAGACCCGCAGCGCCGACGCAGCCTCGAACAGATCCGCGGCGCCGCCGAGCCCGAGTTCATCGTCCAGTCCGGCCTGTTCAACGGGCGGGCGGGGCTGATCCTGCTGCTGCGCCTGCTCCAGGACGACACCACACTCCACGACCAGGTCATCCGACGCCACATCCGGCGCCTGGTCTGGCATCTCGTCCCCTACCAGGGGCACGCGGCCTTCCCCGGCGAGCAGTTGCTGCGCCTGTCGATGGACCTCGCCACCGGCTCGGCCGGCGTCCTGCTCGCGCTCGGCTCGGCCCTCGCCGACACCCCGGCGCTGCCCTTCTGGAACGGCCGAGGGGCCGCGGCTCCCGCGTCCCTCGCCCTCCCCAAGGCGTCCTGACCGCCCTCCGACGGCAGCGGCGCCCCCTGCGACACACGGTCGCAGCCCAGAGTTTCCGGCGATCGCCGGAAAGCCCCAACCGAAGTGACAGGAGTACACCATGTCCATCCTCAGCCTGCAGGCCCTGGAGACCCCCGAGGAGACCACCGAGTACCTGTCGGTGCTCAGCTCCCTCAGCGCCGTCAACTGCACCAACAGCACCGTCAGCACGCTGCTGTGCCTGTAGTCGCACCGCCCGGGCCGTCCGACCGCCCCACCCTCGGATGACCTGGTGAACAGAGCCGGCCCGGGCTGAGGGACAGCCCGGGCCGGCGTTCTCGTGCCGCCCCGCAGACCGCCCGTCCATCTCCCGCAGGAGCCCCCGTATGAGACAGGACCACCGACAGCAGCCACAGCGGAGCGGGGCTCCCGATCGTACGGCTTCGCCCACCCTCGCACAGGATGCCCGACCGCCCCGGAACGGCCTGCCGAGCGCCCCCGCCCGATGGTGCTGGCCCACCGTCCTCGCCCTCTCGGTGGCGACGAGTTCGGTCGCCGCGCTGGTGCTGCCCGCCGCCCTCGCCGCGGCCGTCGACCGTGCCCTGTCCGGCGACGCCGGGGCGGGCGTCGCGCCGCTCGCCGCGGTCCTCTGCCTGCTCACGGCGGCCGAGACCCTCGCGCAGTACGCCGGCCCGCGCGCCACCGCCGAGGCGACGGCACGGCTGCGCGCCGCCCTGATACGGCACATCATGGCCGTCGGCCCGTACCCCGCCCGGCGGACGGCCACCGGAGACCTGGTCGCCCGGATCACCGCGAGCGCCGCCGAGGCCGGACTGAGTGTCCAGGCGGCCGTGTACGCCGTCGCCCAACTCGCCATGGCGGCCGGCTCCGTGCTCGCCCTCGGGCTGCTCGCCCCGGAACTGGCCGCCGCCTTCGGGATCACGGCGCCCGTGGGCTGGCTGCTGCTGCGCCGCCATCTGCGGCGGACCGTGCGACGGGGAGAGGGCTATCAGGCCGCACAGGCCGCCGTGGCCGCCCGGCTGCTGGACGCCCTGGCCGGCCACCGCACCATCGCGGCCGCCGGAACGGTCGAGCGCGAGATCGAGCGCGTCCTGGCACCGGTACCCGAACTCTCCCGGCACGGCCGCGCCCTGTGGGACAGCCAGCGCCGGGTCGCCTGGTCCACCGGACTGCTCGCCCCCGCGACCCAGATCACCGTGATCGCCGTCGCCGGGTACGAACTGTCCACCGGGGCACTGGGCGCGGGCGGCCTCGTCGCCGCGCTCGGCTACGCCACGCTGGGACTCGGCGGGTTCGGCACCGCGCAGAGCCTGCTGGACCACGCCCGGGCCCGAGCCGGACGCCGGCGGGTCCACGAGGTCCTCGCGCCGCCCCGGCAGCCCCCTGGGCTGCGCGGCCTGCCGCCGGGACCCGGACACGTCGAGCTGCACGCGGTCACCGTACGCAGGGCGGGCTGCACCGTCCTCGACGCGCTGGACCTCACGCTCCCCGCCGGGCGCTGCGTCGCCCTCGTGGGCCGCTCCGGCGCGGGCACCTCCCTGCTGGCCGCGGTGGCCGGGGGACTCCTGGCCCCGGAGCGCGGCACCGTGCTGCTCGACGGCGTACCCATGGACGAGATCCGCCCCGCCGACCTGCGCGCCGCCGTCGCCTACGCCTTCAGCGACCCGCGGCTGACCGGCGCCACGGTCCTCGACGCGCTGCGCGTCGCGGCTGAACCCCTCCCCGAAGCCCGGGTCCGCGCGGCCGCGCGAGCCGCCCAGGCCGACGTCTTCATCCGGCGTCTGCCCGCCGGCTATCTGACCCCCGTCCGTGACGCGCCCCTCTCCGGAGGGCAGCGCCAGCGCCTGGGACTCGCGCGCGCCCTGGCCCGCGACGGCCGGCTGCTCGTCCTCGACGACGCGACGTCCAGCCTGGACTCCGCCACCGAGGCCGCGGTCCTGCGTGCCATCGACGACACCCACGCCCACCGCACCCGGCTGGTCGTGACGCGCCGGACGGCCACGGCCGCCCGAGCGGACCTCGTGGTCTGGCTGCACGAGGGCCGCGTCCGGGCCCTCGCCCCGCACCACGAGCTGTGGCGCCTGCCCGCCTACCGCGGCATGTTCCGCGGTGCCGGGGACGCGCAGGGCTGAACAGGAAAGGACGACACCCGTGGGACACCCCATGGCGGAACACACCGCCCGCCCGCCCCGCCCGACGCCGCGTCCGGCCGCCCGCTCCCTCACCGCGGCCAACGGCACAGCCCTGCGCCTGATCCGCGGCGGCCTCGCGGACAACCGCGCCGCCGCCCTCCGGCTGACGTGGTGGACACTGCTCTCCGCCGCGCCCGCCCTCGTCTGCGGCAAGGCCCTCGCCCTCGCCGTCGACCGGGGCTTCCTGCTGGACCGGCCCCGCACGGCGGCCCTCGGACTGGGCCTGTTCGCCCTGTGCACGCTCGGCGGTGCCTGGGCGAGCCGGCAGACCTACCCCTGGCTCGCCGAGATCGTCGAGCCGCTGCGGGACCGCCTGCTCCGCGACGTCGTCACGGGCACCCTGCACCGCGCGGTGACGCCGGGCGCGGCGCGGGACGACTGCGCCGCGGTCGCCGTCGCCCGGCTCACCCGGCAGGTCGAGACCGTACGGGACGCGCTCGCCGGCCAGCTCATGCTCCTGTGGCAGTTCGTCCTGACGGTCGCCGCCGTCGTCACCGGCACCGCCGTCCTCGCCCCGGCCGCCGTCCCCCTGGTCGCCGGCCCGCTCCTCGTGGCCCTCGCACTCTTCGCCGTCCTGGCGCCCGCGACCGTCCGCAGACAACGAGCGGCGTTCGACGCCGAGGAGGCCCTGGCGGGCCGCGCGGTCGAGACCGTCGAGGCGCTGCGGGACATCGTCGCCTGCGGAGCCCACGAGCACGCGCAACGCGAGGCCCTCGACGCGGTGCGCCGGCACCTGCGCGCATCGAGGGCGCTCGCCTCCGTGTCCGCGCTGCGCCGCCTGATCGTGGCGCTGGGCGCGCACAGCCCTCTCCTGCTCGTCGTCCTCGCCGCGCCGGTCCTGCTCGCCCACGGCATGACCGCCGGCGAGATCGTGGGCGTGCTCGCCTACGTCCTGGCCACGCTGGAACCGGCGATCCGGCTGCTGGTCCAGGGCCTCGGCGCCTCCTGGCTGCGCCTGGCCGTGGCGGCCGAGCGTCTCGCCGACGCCGCGCGCCGCCCGGAGCCCCGCCCGGACCCCCGACCCGCCCTGCGGCCCGCGGACGGCTCGGCCACCCTGTCGGGGGTCGCCTTCGCCTACGGCCCGGAGGCCGAACCCGTGCTCGACGGGCTCGACCTGTCCCTCGCCGACGGCGACCACCTCGTCGTCGTCGGCCCTTCCGGCATCGGGAAGTCCACGCTGGCGGACCTGCTGACCGGCATGCTGACGCCGCACCGCGGCCGGATCCTCCTCGGCGGTGTGCCCCTGGACCGGATCGCCCGGCAGGACCTGGCACACGCCCGGGTCCTGCTGCCGCAGACCCCCTACGTCTTCGCGGGCACCCTGCGCGAGAACCTCTGCCACCTCGCTCCCGGCACCCCCGACGGTGTCCTCGCCGAGGCGGTGGCGGAACTGGGGATGAGCGCTCTGGTGGAGCGGCTGGGCGGACCCGGGGGCCGGGTCGATCCGGCCGGACTCTCCTCCGGCGAACGCGAACTCGTGGCCCTGGCCCGCGCCTACGTCTCCACCGCCCGACTGGTCGTCCTCGACGAGGCCACCGGTCACCTCGACGCGGCGGCCGAGCGGCAGGTGGAGGAGGCGTTCCGCCGACGGCCCGGAACCGTCGTCACCATCGCGCACCGCATAAGCTCGGCCCGCAGCGCGGACCAGGTGCTGCTCCTGGACGGAGGCCGACCGCGCGTCGGCACGCACCGGACCCTGCTGGCCCAAGTCCCGCTCTACGCCGACCTGATGGGCCACTGGCGAACGGGCGCGACCGAAGACGGTCGGCCCGGGGACGCCCACCCGGGGGATGCCCACGTCCGTGACAGCCGTGCCAGGGAGGCTCACGCCAGGGACTGCCACGCCGGGGATGCCCACGTCCGTGACAGCCATGCCAGGGAAGCTCTCGTCGGAGACGGCCACCCCGGAGACGGACACGCCAGGGACGCCCATCTCATGAACGCCCACGCCAAGGACGGCCACCCCCGGGACGCCCACCCGGGGGATGCCCACGTCCGTGACAGCCGCGCCGGGAACGCTCACGCCGGGGACGGCCGCCCCGGGGACAGCCCCGCCCGGGGCGACCGCGCGGTGGCCCGGCTCAACAGCCCGGACGCAGCATCAGATCGCTCATCGTCGCGTCCCGTGGCAGATCCAGCGCCGTGACGACGGCGGCCGCCACGGACGTCGGGCTCATATGGGCCTCCGGCACGTAGGGCAGACCGAACTGCCCGTGCAACCGGACCTGCATCGGCGTGTCCGTCTCTCCGGGGTACACCGTGGTGACCCGCACGCCGTGCGCGAACTCCTCCGCCCGCAGGGACTCGGCCAGCGCCTTCAGCCCGAACTTGGACGCGGCGTAGGCGCTGAGCCGCGGCGGCGCGTGCACACCGGCGCCCGAGTTCACGAAGACCACGTGTCCCCGGCTCTCACGCAGCGCGGGCAGCAGCAAGCCCGTCAGCTCCGCCGGGGCGATCAGATTCACGGCGAGCGTGTCCTGCCAGACCTCCGCGCTCAACTCGCCCACCCGGCCCGACTCCGCCACCCCGGCCACGTGCAGCAGCGAGTCCAGCCGCCCGGGCAGCGCCTGCGCCTCCAGTCGGGCTCGTATGGCTCCCGGTACGGACAGGTCGGCCACCAGGGTCCGGCTGCGGGGGAACCGGGCCCGCAGCTCTCCGGCCCGCGCCTCGTCCCGTGCCAGCAGCCACAACTCCTGTCCCCGCGAGGCGAACAGCGCCGCCAACGCCGCGCCGATACCCGAACCCGCACCGGTGATGAGGTGAACTCCCATACCCTGATTCATACCCAATATCACCACCTCACCCCTTACGTGGCGGACGAGTTGGGGACGCCAGGCCGTCCGCGCGTCCGGCCGCAGGTCAGGTCAGCCACCGGCCGTCGCGCATCAGCTCGCGGTCCGACAGCTCGTTCTCCTCGCGCCAGGCCTGGATGCGGCGCGGGACGATCCGGAACCAGCGGTACGACGTGGCCGACGCGCGCGGATCGAAGCCCGTGCGTTCGGCGAACCGGTCGCCTCGCTCCCGCGGCAGCGCGTCGAGTTCGAGGACGTCGACCTCGCCGTCGATCATGGTGACGTCGCGGGTGCGGCCGAGCGCCAGCCGCACCACACGGGACGCGGCCAGGTTCCTGCCGGTGGGGCTGTTCGTCGGGGTGGCGGCCAACAGGGCCTCCCCGTCCCAGTCGAAGGACAGCGGCACCAGGTACGGCGCGCCGTCCGCCGAGGCGCTGGCCACCCAGACGTCGACGTCGTGGGTGAGCCGGTGTTCGGTGTCGTGACGACGCTGAGCGTGGGAGCGGGGTTCGGTGTGCATCGGTCCTCCGGGAGTCCGTCGTGGTCACGATCGGCAGAAGTCCGGTCGTGGGTCACGATCGCCCCGGGAATCCCGCCGGGCCGGTCGCGGTGGTCACAGACTCTCCCGGCACGGGTGCGGGTCGCCTCCGTGCCCACCACGGAATCCGCCACGGACGAACGGATATCGAGACGGATAATGAGGCGGTGATCGGTTCAGAGATATCCGCCCGGGAAGCCCAGGTGCTCGCACTGCTCGGGGAGCACCTCAGCAACGCGGAGATCGCCGCGCGGCTGGTCATCTCCGTACGCACCGTCGAGTCGCACGTCTCCTCGCTGCTGCGCAAGCTCCAACTGCCCGACCGGCGGGCGCTCGCCCGGCACGCGGCCGAGTTCGCCCGCACCGAACCCTCGGTCGCGGCACCCGCCCTGCCGGCCCCGCTGACGGCGTTCGTCGGCCGGGTGGCGGAGCGCGGGCAGTTGGCCGAGGCGGTGAAAGCGCACCAGTTGGTGACGGTGGTCGGCCCCGGTGGGGTGGGCAAGACGCGCCTCGTGCTGGCGGTGGCGGCGGAGATGGCGGACGACTTCGCCGACGGGGTGTGGTTCGTCGACCTCGTCCCGGTCACCGAACCGGGTCGGGTGGGCGCGGCCGTCGCGGCGGCCGTGGGGGTGGGCGAGCAACCGGGGCGCGGCATCGACGAGGCGGTGCTCGCCGCGCTGACGGACCGCCGGGCGCTGCTGGTGCTGGACAACTGCGAGCGGGTGAGCGACGCGGTGGCGCCGTTCCTGGAGCGGCTGTTGGCGGTCTGTCCGCGGTTGCGGGTGCTCGTGACCAGCCGGGCCAGGCTGATGGTGCCGTTCGAGCGGGTCTTCCAGGTACCGCCGCTGTCGCGGGCGGGCGGTGACCGGTCGGAGGCGGTGGCGCTGTTCATGGACCGCGCGTCGGCGGTCGGCCAGCCGCCCGGACCGGCGTCGAACGAGGAGGTCGTGACCATCTGCGAACGGCTCGGCGGCATGGCGCTGGCGATCGAGCTGGCGGCGGCACGCTGGTCCACCCTCGGACTGGACGGCCTCACGGCAGGCCTCTCCGATCCGCTGCGGATCCTCACCGGCGGGCCCCGCGCCGACGACCGGCACCGGTCGGTGCGGGCGGTGCTGGACTGGAGCCATGACCTGCTGGAGCCGCAGAGCCGGGCCCTGCTGCGCCGGGTGTCGGTGTTCGTGGCGCCGTTCACCGCGGAGGCGGCCGCCGAGGTCGCCGGGTTCGCTCCGCTGGATCCCGCCGCGGTCGTCGACGGGCTCGGCAGACTCGCCGAGCAGAGCCTCCTGGCCGTGACGTCCTCGGCCACCGGCACCCGGTACCACGCGCTGGAGACCATCCGCCAGTACGGGACGGAACGGCTCACCGGCGCCGACGAACTCGTCCAGGTCCGATCCCGACACCTGGACTGGTGCTCGACCGGCGCGCGTGCCCTCGTCGGAGCGTCGGGCGCGGACTGGCGCGCCCGGTTCGAGGCCGTGGCGGACGACCTCCGGGCCGCCCTCACCTGGGCGTCCGACCGGCCGGATCGCCGCGCGGACGCGCGTCGCCTCGCCCTGTCCCTGGCCGAGCTGGCCTTCTTCCGCAATCTGCTCGGCGAGTCCCAGCAGCGGTACGAGCAGGCGGCCGGGCTCTCCGACGACGCCGACGGGGCCGCGGCACTGCGGCAGGCCGCCGCGGTCGCCGGGTGCCGAAGGCTCGGGGACGAGATGTTCCGGCTGCGCCGGGCCGCGGCGGACGCCGCGCGCCGGGCCGGGGACACCGCCGGTGCGGGCGGCGACCTGGCGGCCGCCGCCACCGACGCGTACCGCTTCTCCAGCACGTTCGCGCAGGTGCCCTCCCGGGAAGAGGTGACGGCCCTGCTCGCGGCGGCGCAAGAGCTGGCCGGTGACGCCCCGGCCGCTCGGGCGGCTGTCGCGCTGGCCGAGGCGGCGGTCGTCGCCGACGCGTTCGGCGCCGTCCAGGGCGAGCTGGACAACACCGTGGAGGAGACGGTCGTACGCGCCGAACGCGCCGTCGACCTCGCCCGGTGCGCGGGCGACCCGGTGGCGGAGTCGGCCGCCCTCGACGCGCTCTCCGGGGCCCGGGCCTGGACCGGTGAGGCCTTCGCCGCCGCGTCCGCCGCCCGGCGCCGGATCGACGTCCTGGACTCTGCGCCGCGTACCCCGGCCGGTGCGCACGAGCTCATGGACGCCCTCGCCATGGCCGCCGGAACCGCCGTCGGAGTGGGCCGGCTGCCGGAAGCCCGCCGGTGGGGCGGACAGCTCGCCGACCACCCGCTGCTCGCCGAGGTGGGGCACCACGCCACGTCCTGGCTGCTGGTCGCGGACGCCTTCGCCGGCCGTGCCGACCAGGTGCTCACCGGCAGTGCGCGGTTCCTCGACGCGTGGGAGCGGAGCGGCCGTCAGCGGTCGTTCTCGCTCGGCCCCGCCGCCGCCGCGGTCGCCATGGTGCACGGCCTGCGCGGCGACCACGACGGCCGGGACACCTGGCGCGCGATCGTCGACCGGGCGGGCAACGCACCCGAGCACCGCCACGGCTACGGGGCGGTCTTCGACGCCATGGTGCTGCTCCACGACGGGGACGCGGATGCGGCGGCGCGGCGGCTCGCGCCGGAGCCGGATCAGGTGTGGAAGTGGGTGTCCTGGGTCTGGCTCCACTGGTACGTGGCGCTTCGGGCGGAGGCAGCGGTGCTCACCGGGCACCCGGACGCCCGGGCCCGGATCGACGCCGCCCGCACGGTGGTCGCCGGCAATCCGGTCGCCACCGCCCAGGTGGACCGCGCGCAGGCCCTGCTCGACGGCGACCCGGCACGGCAACTCGCCGCCGCCGCGGCCTTCGACGCGGCCGACTGCCCCTACCAGTCGGCGCGCACGCTGCTGCTCGCCGGGGGCGAACACGCCGCCGTGGGCACCTCCGTGCTGGCCGGCCTCGGTCTCGCACCCCTGGCCGTGCGGTAGCGGCGGCACCATCCGTGGGCGGTACGTGGGGGGCGTGGCCGGACGGCGCGGCGTGGCCGGGCGGAGCGGAGCCGAAGCCGCCCCACCGCGCCGCCCGTTCACCGGCCGGTGCGCCGTCAGCTCACGGCCTGCTTCACCAGTGCGGCGATCCGCGCCTCCACCTCGGCCGTCACCTCCGTCAAGGCGAAGGCGGTCGCCCACATCGTGCCCTCGTCCAGCTTCGCCGTGTCGTTGAACCCGAGTGTCGCGTAGCGCGACTTGAACTTCGCCGCGCTCTGGAAGAAGCAGACGACCTTGCCGTCCAGCGCGTACGCGGGCATGCCGTACCAGAGCTTCGGCGCGAGAGACGGGGCGTTGGCCGTGACGACGGCATGGACGAGCTCGGCCATCGTCCGGTCGGAGTCCTGCATCTCGGCGATCTTCGTGAGCACGTCCCGCTCCGCCTCCGCCGCCTTGTCCGCGCGGGAGCCGCGGCGCGCCGCCTTCTTCTGCCCCTCGGCGTGCTCCTTCATCGCGGCCCGCTCCTCGGCCGTGAATCCCTCGTACGTGCTGCCGTCGGTGCTGCTCATGGTTGCTCCCGTGGTCAAGGCGTGGACCGTGATCGGCCCGGCGGGTCCTGCCGGGCCCGTCGCTGTGGGTCACAGCCTCCCCCGGACGGCGACGGAGCGCCTCCGTGCTGACCACGGAAACCACCACGGAGAGGTCGGTACACGGCTGCGTACCTCTCCCGGCGACCAGGTCTTCGTCCTCCCGTCCGTGCCGTATCGCGAGGAGAACCCGGACCCGGCCGAGGAGGCCGTGGTGGTCATCGCCCGCAGCACCCGGGAGGCGATCGTCGTCGACCTGCCGCACCTGTACGTACCGGGGCGCGAGCGGGACTGACCGGCCGGTGACTTCCGCGCGCGGAGGCGGCTCAGTACGGGCTGGTCTCGCCCTCGGTCGTCACGCCGAAGGTGTTGAGGAAGTTGCTGACGAGCTGGTAGAAGCCGACCGTGATGACGAGGTCGGAGAGCTGACCCACCGTGAGGAACTCCAGCACCTCCGCGCGCTCGGCGTCGCTCAGGGTGTGCCGGGCGAGCAGGCGGTCCGTGCAGCGCAGGACCGACGCCTCCGCGTCCGACAGCCCCTCCGTGGAACCCGTGGCCGCGGCGGCGAGGGCGGCCCGGCTCAGACCGACCAGGCGGCCGATGTTCTCGTGGTGGTGGACCTCGTACGGCGCCCGGTAGACGCGGCCCACCCGCACGATGGCGAGCTCGCGCAACCCGTCCGGGAGCGCGTTGCGCTGCAGGATCGCGTCGGCCGTCTCCAGGAGGCCGGGGGCGAGCCGTGGCGAGTGCATGATCATGCGGAAGACGTTGAGCGAACCGCGCGCGGCGACGGCCTCCCGCAGCTCCGCCGGCAGGGCCGTCAGGTCGGGGTACTCCATGGGGGACTCCTTCGTCAGGGGCGGCCCGGCCGGACTTCCGGACCGGGTCGTGCCGTCCCACTGTGCCGCCGGGCCCCGGAGCGCCGCGAGGGCCTCGCTCCGGGACGGGGCACGGCCGTGGAGCTGGTGGCCGTCTGTCGGCGGGCTGTCGGCGGAGCCCCCTGACGACCCGTCAATGCGCGTCCGTGTCCCCCTGGCTGCGCACGACCTCCTTCACCTTGGCCACCGCGAAGCCCCAGCCCTGCGCGACGGTCGGCTTGGCCGGGACGGCGATCTCGTCGGGGTTGGTGAGCACGTCCAGCAGGACGGGCCCGGGGGTGCTGAACGCGCGCCGGACGGAATCCTCCAGTTCGGCCGGGTCGGTCACCCGGATGCCGGTGATGCCCATGGCCGTGGCGACGGCAGCGAAGTCGGGATTGTCCAGCACGGTGCCGAACTCCGGGAGCCCGGCCTGTTCCTGTTCGAGCTTGACCATGCCGAGCCTGCGGTTGTCGAAGACGACGAGCTTGACGGGGAGCCGGTTCGTCTTGAGTGTCAGTAGGTCGCCGAGGAGCATGCTCAGCCCGCCGTCGCCGCAGAAGGCCACCACCTGGCGGTCCCGGTCCAGGCACTGGGCGCCGAGGGCCTGGGGCATGGCGTTGGCCATGGAGCCCAGGTTGTAGGAGCCGATCAGCTGCCGCCGGCCGCGCATCTCGACGAAGCGCGAGAGCCACACGGTGGCCATGCCGGTGTCGGAGGTGAAGACCGTGTCGTCGTCGGCGAGGCGGTCCACCACGGCGGCCAGCGCCTCGGGACGGATGTCACCGGCGCGGTTGTCCAGGGCGGAGCGCAGGCGGCCCACCACACCCTTGTCGTGCGCGGGGTCGGCGAGCCGCGCCTGACCCTCGCGCCACCGCTCGAACCGTTTGCGGGCGTCCTCCAGATGCGAGCGGTCGCGCGCGTCCTCGCTTCCGGCGGGCGCGGCGCCGAGCCGGGCCAGCAGATCCCGGACGGTGGCGCCCGTGTCACCGACGAGCCCCACCTCCACGGGCACCCGGCGCCCGATGTGGGCGGCCTCGGTGTCCACCTGGATGACGGTCCGGCCCTCCGGATACCAGTCCCGGTAGGGGAAGTCGGTGCCCAGCAGCAGGAGCGTGTCCGCGTCCTGGAGAGCCGACGCGGCCGCCGGATTGCCGATCAGCCCCGTCTGGCCGACCTGGAAGGGATTGGCGTCGCCCTCGAATCCCTCCTTCGCCTTCAGCGTGAGCACCATCGGCGCGGCCAGCCGGTCGGCCAGGGCCAGGACGTCCTCTCGCGCGGCGCGGGCACCCCGTCCCACGAGCAGCGTGACCCGCCGTGCCCGGTCGAGCAGCTCGGCGGCCCGCCGGACGGCGGACTCGTCCGGTCGGCTCACCGGGGCGTTCAGCGAGAACCGGGCCGGCCGGTCCCCGCTCAGCTCCCGTTCCCCCAGGTCACCGGGGACGGTCAGCACGGCGACACCCTTGCGGCCCAGCGCGGTGCGCACCGCCGTCTCCAGCATCTGCGGCAGCTGGTCGCCCGAGGTGATCGTGGCCCGGAAGACGGCCACGTCGCTGAAGAGCGCGTCGTTGTCGACCTCCTGGAAGTAGTCGCTGCCGAGTTCGGCGAGCGGGACCTGCCCGGCGATCGCCAGCACCGGTGTACGGCTCTTGGCCGCGTCGTAGAGCCCGTTGAGCAGGTGCACCGAGCCGGGGCCGACGGTGCCCATGCACACGCCCAGCGTGCCGCTGAGCTGTGACTGGGCGCTCGCGGCGAAGGCCGCGGCCTCCTCGTGCCGACAGCCCACCCACTCCAGGCCCTCGGTGGTGCGGATGGCGTCGGTCAGCGGATTGAGGGCGTCGCCGACGACGCCGAAGACCTGGCGCACGCCAAGTTCGCTCAGCGCGTCCACGATGACGCGTGCGACGGTTCGGGCCACGGGATCCTCCAGATCAGACGGTGAAACGGTCGGGGTCGGCGGCGTTCCAGTCGGCCGCCCAGGAAGCGGGCGGCTCGGCGAGCAACTGCCCTGGCGCCAGCCACTCGTAGAGCTCCTCGAAGGAGAGTTCGGTGCGGGGGTCGATGCGCCGGCGGAGCATATGAGGACGCAGCTGCGCGGGATCGGTGACGCCCATGGACGCCATGATCTGCACCGCGCTCGCCACCGTCGCCTCCTGCAGGCGCCGGACCCGGAGCGTCTTGTCGCCGACGTGGAGGGCGCGGGCCCGCCGGGGATCCTGCGTGGTGACACCGGTGGGGCAGGTGTTCGTATGACACCGCTGCGCCTGGATGCAGCCGACGGCGAACATCATCGCCCGTGCGGAGTTGCCGTAGTCGGCGCCCTGCACCATGCGTTTGACCAGGTCCGTGCCGGTCGCGATCTTGCCGCTCGCGCCGATCCTGACGCGGTCGCGCAGACCCGCGCCGACGAGGGCGTTGTGCACGGTCAGGAGCCCCTCGGTGAGCGGGGTGCCGACGTGGTCGGCGAACTCCAGCGGCGCGGCACCGGTACCGCCCTCCGCCCCGTCCACCACGATGAAGTCCGGGGCGGTGCCCTCCGCCAGCATCGCCTTGCACACGGCGAGGAACTGGCGGCGCGATCCCACGCAGAGCTTGAACCCGGTCGGCTTGCCACCGGACAGCTCCCGCATCCCGGCGATGAAGCGCACGAGTTCGCGCGGTGTGGAGAACACCCGGTGGTAGGGCGGTGAGATCACCGTCCGGCCTTGGGGCACCTCCCGTACCCGGGCGATCTCGGCGTTGACCTTCGCTCCGGGCAGGACGCCGCCGATGCCGGGCTTCGCGCCCTGTGAGAGCTTGAGCGACACGCACTTCACGTGCTCGTGCGCGGCCTTGTCGGCGAACTCCGCCGGGTCGAAGTCGCCGTCGTCGGTCCGGCAGCCGAAGTAGCCGGTGCCGATCTCCCAGACGAGGTCACCGCCCGGCCGCAGGTGGTACTCGGACAGTCCGCCCTCGCCGGTGTCGTGGGCGAAACCCCCGGCCGCGGCACCCCCGTTGAGGGCGAGGATCGCGTTCGCGGAGAGCGAGCCGAAGCTCATCGCCGACACGTTCAGCAGCGCCATGTCGTACGGACGCCCGCAGTCGGGTCCGCCGATCCGCACCCGCGGTGCGGTCTCCGGCACCGGGCACGGCGCCATCGACGGCACCAGGAACTCGTGGCCGGGGCGGTAGACGTCCCGCTCGGTGCCGTACGGCTGCTCGGCGTCGGTCCCCTTCGCCCGCTCGTAGACGATGGTGCGGGTGTCCCGGTCGAAGGGACGGCCGTCGAAGTTCCGCTCGATGAAGTACTGCTGCAGTTCCGGTCGGATCTTCTCCAGGAGGAAGCGGGCGTGCCCGAGGACGGGATAGTTGCGCAGCACGGAGTGCCGGCGCTGCATCAGGTCCCCCGCGCCCAGCGCGCCGAGCACGAGCAGCGGCGCGGCGGCCGACCACCACCACGGGGAACTTCCCAGCGCGGCCGCGCCCGCCACGAGCGCGGCGACAAGAGCGAGGACCACCAGTCCGATACGTGTCACGTCCCCCTGGTTGCCGGGCAGCCGACGATCATGTCCCTCCGTTCCCTCCGGAGATCGTCAAGAATTGCGGCCGGCCCGGCCGGCGACCGCTTCCGGTTCTACCGGGTGACCACGTTGAACACCGGGTAGGTCCGCAGTTGCACGTCCGTGACACCGAGATCGCGCAGGATCGGGACGATGGTCTCGCCGAACTGCCGGGACGCCTCCTCGGACTCCCAGACGTCCACGACGAGCCAGCCGTTGTCGGTGGGGGCGGAGGTGTGCGAGATGAGTCCGGTCACCGGCCAGTCGGCGGGGCTCTCGACCGGGCCGGGTCGGCCGGACACCTTCTCCGCGCTCTGTTCGTACTGGGCCTGGGTCATCCCCGGCATGTCGAGCACCACGACGACGGCCATATTGCGTTCCCTTGCTGAGAGGTACGGAGTCTTTCGGCCAGTTGACCAGCCGGGCCCGCTTCCGGCGCGGCGGCATGGGCCGGACAGGGCACGCAGAGGGCCGGAACCTCGGCGGCACCCGGCCCCCGACACCCGGCCCCGGCACCCGGTACACGGCAATAGGCATCCCGCACCCGGCACCGGCCCGCGAGCCCGGGAAGGTGAGGCAAGGCGCGAGAAGTACGTGCCGCACCGGGCTCCGGCACATTGACTGCCCTGTCCGGCAGATAAGTCGGATAACCGTGCCGTCGACGGGGTAGGACGAACGCCGGGTGCCTTCCGATCGTGGACGGCCCCGCACACGGACCAGCCGGGACCACCCGGCAAGAATCGAAGGACGACCAGCATGGCCAGCGGCACCGTGAAGTGGTTCAACTCCGAAAAGGGCTTCGGCTTCATCGCCCAGGACGGCGGCGGACCGGACGTTTTCGCCCACTACTCCAATATCTCCGGCAACGGCTACCGGGAGCTGGTGGAGGGAGAGCCGGTCACCTTCGACGTGACCCAGGGGCAGAAGGGGCCGCAGGCCGAGAACATCGTCCGCGGCTGAGACGGCCGTCCGGCGCAGCACCCCGTGGATCGCGTGTAGGGTGGCATCACCGACGCGGGGTGGAGCAGCTCGGTAGCTCGCTGGGCTCATAACCCAGAGGTCGCAGGTTCAAATCCTGTCCCCGCTACGAGAAGAAGGGGTCCGGCATCGCCGGGCCCCTTCGCCGTGCGGGCACCCGGGGCCTCGACGGCGGTCACGCGCCGGGTGATGACCGACCGGACGGTCCCTGGACCTCGGCGGCAGCGCCTGTTTCCGCCCGGCCGGCGGCGACCGGTGGCTCGGCGCGGCCGGGCAGGAGCAGACACAGCGGGACGGCGACGGCGGTGAGGGCCACCGACCACCAGAAGGCGACGTCGAAGCCGTCGGCCAGGCCGGCCGGGGTCCGGGCGTCCCCGGCGGAGTGCTGGAGGACGACGGCGAGGACGGCGATGCCCACCGAGCCGCCGATCTGCTGGGCGACGCGCGTGATGATGCCGACGTCGGGGATCTCCTCATGGCGCAGACCCACGTAGGCGGCGCCGAAGGGCGCGATCATGGCGGCGCCCAGACCGATGCCGCGGACGAACAGTGCGCCCATGAGCAGGACCTCGTCGGTGCCGGCGGTGACGAAGGCGAACGGCACCGTGGCCGCGGTGACGAAGGCGAAGGCGGTGAAGGCGACCCGGCGGGGGCCGAGGCGGTCGCTGTACCTGCCCGCCAGTCCGCGTGCGACGAGCGCGCCGACGCCCTGCGGTACGAGCAGCAGCCCCGCGCCGAGGGCGTCCTCGCCGCGGACCTGCTGGAAGTACAGGGGCAGCAGCATCATCGCCCCGTACAGGGAGATGCCGCCCAGGAACAGCAGGGCGGAGGAGGAGGCCACCGCGCGGTGGCGGAACAGCCGCAGATCGACCAGCGCCCCGGCACGCGGCAGCGCCCAGGCGACGAAGCCGCCGACCAGGGCGAGTCCGCCGATCACCGGAATGAGGACGTCGGCGCCGGTGAAGCCCGCGCTGCCCGCGACCTGGGAGAGGCCGTAGAGGGTCGCGGCGACGCCGGGGGAGAGCAGGAGCAGGCCGACGACGTCCAGGCGGGCGCGGGGGCGGCCGGGCGCGGGACGGTCGTGGGGCAGGTTGCGCCAGGCGAGCCCGCCGCCGACGACACAGAAGGGGATGTTGACGAGGAACAGCCAGCGCCAGTCGGCCAGATGCAGGATGAGGCCGCCCAGGACCGGGCCGAGGATCGGGCCGAGCGCGGTGGGCACGGTGATGACGGCCATGACCTTGCCGATGTTGCGGCCCTGGGCGGCCTGCATGATCAGCGTGACCGTCAGCGGCATCATGATGCCGCCCGCGATGCCCTGGACGACCCGGAAGGCGATGAGACTGGGCGCGTTCCACGCCAGCGCGCTCAGGAGCGAGCCGAGCAGGAACACGGCCAGGGACGCGATCCACAGACGTCTGCCGCCCAGGCGTGACTGTGCCCATCCCGCGAGCGGGATGGTGACGAACAGGGCCAGCAGATAGCCGGTGCTCACCCACTGGATGGTGGACAGCGGCGCATCGAGTTCCCTCGCCAGGCTGTCCAGGGCGACGCTGACGATCGTGGTGTCGAAGACGACGGCGAGGGCGCCCACGATGACGGTGAACGCCGTGCGCCGCACCGCGGGGTCCACACGGTCGGGGCGCACCGCGGCGGACGTGGGTCCGGTCCGGTCGACAGCCAAGGGAGTGTGGATGCCCGAGCGACGCCGCGGAGCGGCACTGGAGAAGGCGCTCCTCGATGCGGCCTGGGAAGAACTCACGGCCAACGGCTACGCCAGGTTCACCATGGACGCCGTCGTCCAGCGCGCCGGGACCAGCCCCCCTGTGCTCTACCGCCGCTGGGCCGACCGTGACGAACTGGTGCGGGCGGCCATCGTGCACACCCTGAAGGAGTACCGACTCGACAGTCCCGACACCGGGAGCCTGCGGGAGGACGTCCTCACCCTCATGCGGGAGATCAACACCACCCGCGTCCAGTTCATCACCGTGATGAGCGTGCAACTGGCCGGCTATTACCAGGAGACCGGCACCAGCCCCGCCGACCTGCGCGACCCTCTCGCGACGGGGCGCAAGGAAGCTCTCGACGTGCTCTTCGACCGTGCCGTCGACCGGGGTGAGATCAAACGGGAACTCCTCACCGAACGCGTCAAGTCCCTCCCCTTCGACCTGCTGCGCCAGGAAATCCTCACGACCTTCGCCCCCGTGCCCGACCACGTCATCGAGGAGATCGTCGACACGGTCTTCCTCCCCCTGGTGCGCTGACCGCGGAATCCCGCACCTGGGCGTGGACGCCGTGCGTCTGGACGCCGTGGCCCGGGCGGCCGGTGCCGCCTCCGTCCGCTCCGGGCCGTCGTGGCACGCCGGGCCCGGGCCCCGGGACGCGCAGGTTCAGCCGCGTGCGGCGAGTGCCTCGCGCCATGCGGGGCTGTCGACGTAGTGGTTGTCGAACCGCTCTGACGAGTCCTTGATCTCCTGTGGGTCGGCCTCGCCGCGCATCACCCGGCCGAGGAGCCGCAGGTAGTCGAAGCGGTCGGCACCCGGGGTGAAGACGAACAGCACTTCGGCGGTCCTGCCCGGCGCCGCGGCGAAGGCGTGCGGGGTGTGCGGCGGCACGAGAAGGAAGTCGCCCGCCTCCAGGACGATGATCTCCTCACCCACCAGCACCTGGAGCGCTCCGTCGATCACGAAGAACGCCTCGGACGCCTTGGTGTGCAGGTGTGCGGGCGCCCCGACCGCGCCCTCGGCGAACGACGACCGGTAGCTGGTGAGCCGCCCGCCGGTGTGGCCGGAGTCCGCGAGAAGTGTCATGACGCTGCTGGGATCAGAGGTCGTCTCGGCGTCGGCGGCGCGGGTGAGGACCGGGGCGACGGTCGCGGTCCGAGCGGTCTGCGTGGTGTCGTTCTTCTTCGTCATGACTACGACTCTAGGGAGGGGATCGACCGGCGCCCGGGTGCATTTCGGAGTCGGAATCGTGGGTCAATCCGCTCGACGGTCGACCAGTCGGGCGAGCGCCCGGCAGCTGCGGCGGGCGTCGGGCGGGTCATATCGCGTCGGGGTCTGCGTCCGGCCGCCCGGCGAGGACCGCACCCGGGTGACCCGTGGAAGTAGGTTGTGCCGATGACCGAACTCCTGCCGCCCGGCGGCACTGTGCTCGACGCGGACGAACTGCGTGCCCGGTGGGCGGACGCCTGGGCGCCGGAGCGGACGGCGGAGCGGTTGGCTGGGGTGACCACGCCCTGGTGCGTCGCGGCGGGGTGGGCGCTGGATCTCTTCCGTGGGGAGCCGTCGCGGCCGCACGGTGATCTGGAGATCGCGGTCCCCGCCGCGGGATTTCCCGAGATTCGAGACCGTTTCCCCGAGTACACCTGGGACGCGGTGGGTTCGGGACGGGTCTGGGCGGGGGCGGGAGTCGAGGCACTGGCGGCCACGTACCAGACCTGGCTCAGGGATCCGGTGAGCGGCCGGTTCCTGTTCGACGTCTTTCGCGAGCCGCACGAGGGCATGACGTGGGTCTGCCGGCGGGACGAGAGTCTGCGGCTGCCGTACGACGCGATCATCGAGCGGACGGCGGACGGGATCCCCTACCTGATACCGGAGTTGGTGCTGCTGTTCAAGGCGAAGGCGACCCGGCCCAAGGACCGGGCGGACTTCGACGAAGTGCTTCCGCTGCTGGGCCGGGCGCGGCGGGATCGCCTCGGCGAGTGGCTGGACCGTGTGCATCCCGGACACCCGTGGCTGGCGGAGCTGGCCCGGCGGTGATGCGGGGTGTCGTTCATCCCTCCGCGAGGCCGTCATGGAGGTCGAGGGTCCAGTTCTGGCTGACGAGGTCGTGGCCGAAGCTGTGATGTGGTTCCTCGTCGGCGAGGAGGAAACCGAAGTGTTCGTAGATCCTGCGGGCGGACACGAGGTTGTTCGTGGTCCACAGCGTCACGCGCCGGTAGCCGGCCTCGCGGGCGAAGGCCAGGGACTCTTCGACGAGACGGGTGCCCAGGCCGAGGCCCCGGGCGGCCGGGGTGACGAGCAGGACGCGCAGCTTGGCCACTTCCGGCTGGTCGTCGGCGACCAGGAACACGCAGCCCGCGCGTTCGCCGTCGACCTCGGCGATCCAGGCTGCCTCCGTGGCGGGTGAGTGCCTTGCCGCGTACTCGGCCACGATCTCGGCCACCAGGGCCTCGAACTCGGTGTTCCAGCCGAACTGTCGGTCGTACAACTCGCCGTGGGCCATCACCACCCAGCCCAGGTCGCCAGGTTGGTCGGCACGGCGGATCACTGCCTGCCGCTGACGTGTCGCGTTCGGCATTGCACACTCTCCGGAGCAAGTCGTCACAGAAGGTTACTGACACGGTCGTGTCAGTCGCTTTAGGCTAGGACCATGTCCCCGGAAACCGCAAACCCCTCTCCGCGCCAGACCCAGTTGCTCGAGGCCGCTTACCAGTACGCGCTCACGCACGGTCTGGCCGACCTGTCGCTTCGCCCGCTGGCGGAGGCCATCGGCTCCAGTACGCGGGTGCTGATGTTCCTCTTCGGCAACAAGGACGGACTCGTGCGCGCCCTGCTGGAGCGGGGGCGTGCCGATGAACTGGCGTTGCTGGCGCGGCTTCGGCAGGCAGACGGCCCGGTCGGCCTGGCTCTGGCGGCCGATCAGGTGTGGACTTGGCTCGCCGCCGACGAGCACCGCCCGCTGCTGCGTCTGTGGGCCGAGGCTTACACCCGCTCCCTCGTGGAACCCGACGGTCCTTGGGCCGGGTTCGCCAAGGCCACCGTGGACGACTGGCTCGACGTCCTGGCCGCCTGTCAGCCGCCGTCGGAGCGAGACGCCGAGGACGGTGTCATCCGCCGCAGTTTGACGCTGGCGGTACTCCGAGGGGCCTTGCTCGACCTTCTCGCCACGGACGACGAGCGCAGGGTCACCGCCGCCGTCCAGCGGCAGCTGGCTCTCCTGCGCCGCGAGGAAGGCGACGAGTCATGACCCTTTTCGGCGGCCACCCGCCCCGGTGGGCCCTTCCGCCCCTCCGTCCTCCCGCACGGCGCGAGCCGGTCGCGTGAGGATCTGTGCGGCGAAGCGGCCGCCCGGCAGGTCGTCGGTTCCCCTGAAGTCGCCGCCGCGCGGCTTCAGCGGGCGGGCGGGACGAACTCGGGCTGGTCGAGCACGCGCAGCCAGGTTCCGTCAGGCTGGCGTCGGACGACCTGTGCCCGGGCGCCGGCCCCGTCCCGCGGCGGGGTCGAGGTGAGGGCGATGTCGCCGCTGATCAGCGTCGGCAGCGGCGGTTCCGGTTCGAAGCGGGGGCGGTTGGCCAGGACCTTCTCCCACAGTGCGCGGATCGCTTCCCGCCCCACCGTCAGTCGGCCGGGCGGGAAGGCCAGCACCGCATCCTCCTCGTAGAGCGCGGCGACCCCGGCCGCATCACCCGCGTTGGATCGTTCGACGAACAGGCGGGTGATGTCCTCGGGCCGCTCGGCCTTCTCGTACTCCTGCACGGTTCCTCCTGAGGTCCGGCTTCGATGCTCTCCAGCCTCGTCGCCCGCGTATCAGAAGTCCAACAGATGGATTTTCTGGGAGCTAGAATCTGCAGTCATGGACCTGAGGCAGCTCGAATACTTCGTCGCGGTCGCCGAGGAGCGGAACTTCACCCGGGCGGCCGGGCGGGTCCACATCAGCCAGTCCGGCGTCAGCGCCCAGATCCGCCAGTTGGAACGCGAACTCGGTGCCGAGCTGTTCGACCGGTCGGGGCGTACCGTCACCCTGACCGTCGCGGGACGTGCCGCGCTCGAACACGCCCGCGCCGCACTGGCCGCAGCCGAGGCGGTCGGCCAGGTGGTGGGACAGGTGACCGGTCTGATCCGGGGCCGCCTCACGGTCGGCATGGTCATCGGCTGCACCCTCACCCCGCTGTTCGACGCCCTCGCCGCGTTTCACCGGCTTCATCAGGGTGTGGAGATCTCACTGCTGGAGGACAACTCCGACAGGCTCGTCGAGGGAGTGCGTGCCGATGCCATCGACCTGGCCCTCGTCGGTACCGCAGGCACCGCGCCGGATGGGCTGGACTCACTGACGGTCATCAGCGAGCGGCTCGTCGCGGCTGTTCCCGCGAGGCATCCCTTGGCGCGACAGCGCCGTGTCACGCTGCGCGACCTGGTCGCCCATCCGGTCGTCTGCATGCCGGCCGGTACCGGCCTGCGCGCGGTGCTCGACCGTGCCTGTGCCGCGCAGGGCCTTCAACCCGCGATCGGGCTGCAGGCCGGCGCCGCGGATGCCATCGCCGATCTGGCTTCCCGTGGACTGGGTGTCGCCGTCCTCAGCGAGTCGATGGCCGCGAGCTACGGTGACCGGCTCACCGCGCGCGTCATCGACGACATCGAGACTCCAGCGGTGCTGGCGCTCGTCTGGAAGAGCACGCACAACCCGGCTGTGCGCGAGTTGGTCGTACACAGCCGACGAGCATTCACCCAGGTCGATCCGGCCCGAGGGCCGTCGCCTGTCCGGTGAATGATCCAGGTGTGCGTCTCAGGTCGTGCCGGCGAACAGCTCCTGCAACGGCTGAGCCGAGTCGGTGCCGGAGTGGCCGAAGGGAGCGTCGAAGCTCCAGACCATGAAGAGCAGGAAGACCACCAGGGCGCTGAACGCGGTGGCCAGCATCAACTCCCGGGCCGAGCGACGGATCTGGAGGGCGTAGAGCAGGCCGAGCGTGACGATCCCGCCGGCGATCAGGCCGAACCAAACCACGCCCGGCAGGGTGCTGCCGGCGCTGTCGAGGCGCTGGTGGCGCGCGTCGTCGGCGGCGGCGACCTGGTCGAGGAGCGGCTGGTAGGCCTGGGCCTGGAGTTCGTCGGTGGGCGTGTGGTGCGCGATGTCGCTGCGGATACGGGTCAACAGGCGCCCCCCGGTGGCATCGATCGGATCGTCGTCCTCCATGGCCGGCCACTCGGCGGTCACGGCGTGCCGGGCGTAGGCGTCGATGTGCTGCCGGACCTGGGAGTGGAAGGCCGCCGGGTAGACGTCCAGGCGCTGGTTGATCTCGTACAGCGCCTGGGCCTCGCGCTGCACGGTGTCCTCGGCGGCGCCGCGAGCCTCCCAGACGCCGGCGATCGCCAGGCCCAGGACGATGGCGTAGACGACGCCGACCATCATCACCATGTACTCGAGGACGTCGGGTGTCTGCGAGGTGTCCTCGTCGTCCGCCACACGGCGGTGGCGCATCACGGTGGCGGCGACCACGAAGGCGCAGACCAGCGCGCAGGCCAGGGTGTAGATCAGCCATTCCGGCACAGCAGGACTCCAGGATGAGCAGATGAGTAGATGAGCAGATGAGCAGATGAGAGAGGGGCGGAGGGGTAAGCTGAGTGGACGGGGTGAAGGGCGGCCCCTGGGTGGTCAGCCGCCGCTACGGCGCCGGGAGCCCGGGCGCAGTGCGGCGGCGGCCAGGATGGCCGGGGTGGTGATCACGACGGTGGTCATCGTGGTGGACAGTCCGGCGGGAGCCGGACGTGCGGAGCCACCGCCGTAGGGGAGGCGCGGCACCCAGCGGAAGGGGGCGGCGCGGGGCGCCGGGGCGGGAGCCGGTGCCCGGGTCGGCGCGTCGGCGGAGGCATCGGCGGCGACGACGGCCTCGGGCGGCGGTTCCGGCGCGGGCACCGGGCGTTCGACGGGCCGGGGGAGCGGGGTTGCCGAACGGGGCGTAGCCGGTGGGGTGCCGACAGGGCGAGGCGCGTGCGCCGCCCGTTCCGGCTCTTCGACCGGCGCCGAAGGGGCCGGCGTGCGCGATGGACGTGGGGCGGGCCGAGGCGACGAAGGGGCGGCGGGCCGCTGCCGGGAGGGCGCGCCGATCTCGACCCAGCCGTCGGCGGAACACACCACCACATGCGTGGTGGTGGGAGTGGCGTCGACGACGACCGCGGGTCCGCAGGCGCCCGGCAGAGGGCAGAGCGCGGCGGCGGTTCCGAGACCGACGCTGATCCAGCCGCTCACCATGCTGTTCCTCTCCGCTGACGGTGTGCGCGCCTTTGACGGAGGCACGGACGAATGGACGCCGACGCGCTCACCGGGCGGTGGCCGTTCGGCAACAGGAGTAACGATCATGCTCGGCTCGGGGACACGGCTGCGGTTCGGGCCCGTCCGGTTCGGGCCGGACGGGTTCAGCGGCTCCTGGGAGTTGGCGGTCCGGCGAGGAGGACGGCTTCGAGTGCGGCGTAGCGCTCCCGTTCGCGCGCGGTCGCCCTTCTGCCCGACATGACGGTGCCGAGCAGGCCGCAGAGGAAGCCCGCCGGTACCGAGACGAGAGCCGTGGTCGTGAAAGGGAACCAGTTGAAGTCGACTTCCGGGAACGCCGATCCGGGAGAGCCGGAGACGAGGTTGGTGCCGGTCATCAGGACGAGAACGCTGACCGACCCGCCGATGAGCGTGCACAGCAGGCCCGCGCGTGTGAAGCGCCGCCAGAAGAGGCTGTAGACGAGGGCGGGAGCGATGGCCGACGCGCCGAGGCAGAAGGAGACGGTGGCGAGCGGCTGGAGACTGCGGTGCTGGGCGATGACGGCGAGCAGGATGACGGGGAGGCCCACCGCCAGCGCGGCCAGTCGCGCCAGCGCCATCTCGCGCAGCGGCGAGACGTTCGGGCGGGCCGCGGCGATGTCGTGGGCCAGGGAGTTGGCGCAGGCCAGCGTCATGCTGGCCACCGAGGCCAGCAGGGTCAGGAAGATCGCCGTCGTGACGGTGGCGAACAGCAGGCTCTCCGGGCGGGACAGGTGCATGCCGAACGCGGCGCGCGAACCGAGCAGGTAGGCGGTGTTGCCGCGCGGGTCGGCTCCGGCTACGCCCGCGCGCCCGATGAGGGCCGTGGCGCCCACCCCGATGACGGTGATCACGGCGATGAACAGGGTGACCGTCGAGATGGCCCAGGACATCGCGCGGCGCACCTGGGGCGCGCTGCCCGCGGTGTACATCCGCATGGTGACGTGCGGCAGGCAGGCGCCGCCCAGCACGATGGCGCACTGGGTGCTCACCATGTCGAGGCCGCGGTGCGGTCCGTTGGCGAACTGCAGTCCGTAGCGCAGGAAGTTCTCCTCGGCGCCGCTGCCGTGGGCGGCGGCCTGGAACAGGGTCCGGGGGCTCCAGCCGAAGGTGTGCAGGATGAGTCCGGCGACGACCAGGCCGGAGCCGAGCAGGATCACGGTCTTGAGGATCTGGATCAGGGCGGTGCCGCGCATGCCCCCGATGGCCGCGTAGCTGATCATCAGGGTGCCCGCCCCGACGATGCAGCCGGTCCGCATGGCGCTGTCGGAGAAACCGAGGACGTACGCCAGCAACTGGCCCACCCCGGCCAGTTGCACGACCATCATCGGTACCAGCGAGGCGAGGGTGACCACACACGCGGTGATGCGCACCGCGCGGCCGGGCAGTCGTCTGCCGAGCGCGTCGGCCATGGTGAATCGGCCGGTGTGATGCAGGGGTTCGGCCAGCAGGACCATCAGGAGCAGCAGGGACAGCACGGTGCTCAGGGCCAGTACGACACCGTCGTAGCCGCAGAGCGCGATGACCCCGCCGATGGTGAGCACCGTGGCGGCGGAGATGTAGTCACCGGCGATGGCGAGGCCGTTGCGCAGGGGCGAGAGGGAGCGGTAGCCGGTGTAGAACTCGTCGAGGTCGTCGCGGTCGGGACCGGTCAGCACGCACAGCATGAGGGTCAGGGCCACGACGCTGGAGAACGCCACCAGGGACCAGGACTGCGCGGAGCCGTCGAAGTCCGTCACGACCGTGGCTCCTCGGCCGGGACGGGGTCGGGCCGGCGGTGTACGCGCCGGGCCAGCGGGTCGACGTACCGGCGCGCCGTGTACTCGTAGAGGAGCACGGCCAGCCAGGTGACGGGCAGTTGGACCAGGGCGAGGAGAAGGCCGGTGGGAAGGCCGCCCGGTGCGAGGCGGGTCATGACCGAGGGGGCTTCGACGGTGAGGGTGAGGAAGACGGCGAAGTAGCCGAGCGCGGCGAACGTGGCGACGCGCCGCTGCCAGCGGCAGGCCCTGCGCAGTCGGCGGAGGTCGCGGTGCCTGCCGGTCCACTGCCGGGCACGTTCCGGCAGGCGCGAGTCGTGCGGCAGGCGCGAGTCGTGCGGCAGGCGCGAGTCGTGCGGCGGGCGGGTGTCGTGCGGCGGGTGGGTGTCGTCCGGCGGGGCGGCCCACTGCGGGGTGGCGGTGGGGGAGGCGTGCCGTGCGGGCCGGTGCCGCGCCGGGTATAAGTCGGAGCTGTCGGAGGACATCCCGGGATCTCCTACTGGGTCGTGGGCCCCAAGAGGTGCGGCCCGCGCGAACAGGGGGGAGGGGTTCGTGTGTTCGGGTCACCGCACGCTATGCGGGTGTCGGACCGTGCGCAGAGACTTCCGTGAACTCCCTGGTGAGGACCGCTGCGGCGCTCTGACCTCGGATGTTGTGGGAGTGGCGGGTGTGATGAGGGGGCACGGCGGTGCTGTGCCGGGCCACGCGGGTCGAATCGTTCGAGCGGGTCCCGGGAGAGGCCGGGGGGATTCGGGGGCTCCGTGCGCCGACGTGTCAGTGGGGCGGTTCGTCCGTGCGGCGGCCGGTCGCCGCACGGTGCACGACGTGTGCGGCGGCCACGTCCAGGGCGGCGTGGCCGGTGGACTTGAAGACGGTCAGCTGGTCCCGGGAGGTGCGGCCGGGCGCCTCGCCGCACAGCACGGAGCCGAGCAGGACGACGACGTTCTCCCTCGGCAGCCCCTGCAGCTCGTGGGCGCCGGAGGGCGGGGGAGTGGTGGCGGCACCGGGCCACTCCGTGAAGAGTGCGGCGTCCCGGACGGTGTCGTCGTCGAGTTCGGGCCCGTGGGAGCCGCCGACCGAGCTCACGTGAGTGCCCGGGGCGAGCCAAGCGCGGCGCAGCACGGGACGGGTCGCGCCGGTGCAGCAGTACACGGTGGACG
This sequence comes from Streptomyces sp. Root1310, assembly GCF_001426425.1. NCBI lineage: Bacteria > Bacillati > Actinomycetota > Actinomycetes > Kitasatosporales > Streptomycetaceae > Streptomyces > Streptomyces sp. Root1310. The sequence goes on from NZ_LMEQ01000030.1 coordinate 275,384, forward strand.
CCTCGCGTACGGCGGTCTCGATGCCGTCCGCCGCACGGCCCGCCGGGTGCAGGGCGGCCAGCGCGCGGGCCGCTTCGGGGTCGCGGCCCGCGACGGTGACGGGTTCGGCCGGGCGGAGCGCGGCGAGGAGGCGGACCTGGGCCCGGGCCTGGGCGCCGGTGCCGACGACCACGACGGGTCCGGGCCGGGCCAGGGCCCCGGCGCTGTGCGTGGCGGCCGCCGCCGTGCGCCAGGCCGTCACGGGTTCGGCGTCCATGACGGCCAGCGGACGGCCGTCCTCGGGGTCGAAGAGGGCCACGATGCCCCGGTGGGTGCTGCGCCCGGGGTGGCGGGGGTCGGCGAACACTGACACGAGCTTCGCCGCGAGGCCGAGTCCCGGCACGTAGCCGGGCATGGCACCCAGCAGACCGCCGGGTGCGAAGGCCGCTGTCCGGGGCGGCGCGGACGCCGATCCGCGGGCCACGGCGACGAGCGCGTCGGACACGGCGGCCATCAGGCGGCGCGGGTCGAGGGCCGCCTCGGTGGCCGCCCGGTCGAGGACGAGGACGTCGTTCACGCGCCGCTCGCCCCGCCCGGGCCGGACAGCAGGCCGCGGAGGGTGTCGACCGCCGAGGCGAGTTCCTCCCGCAGGCGGCGCATCCGGGGTTCGTCGATCTCGGCATCCGGGCCGACCACGGTGACGGCGCACACGGGCGCCCCGGGGACCGGGACGACGGCGCGGCTGAGCGAGGCGACGAACCGGTCGTTGCGGCCGTGCTCGACGGCGAACCCGTCGGCCTCGGTCCGCTCGAGGTCGGCGAGCAGACCCGCGTCGCCCTCCAGCGGATGTCCGGCCTTGCGGGCGGCGTCGAGGTAGGGGCCGCGTGCCTGCGGGGGCAGGGCGGCCACCAGGGCGAGGGGGCCGGCGAACCGGTGGACGGGCAGCGCCTCGTCCCGGAGCGTGCTGATCATCGCGAGCCGGTCCGGGCGGATCACGTCCACCACCCGTGAGCCGTCGTTCTCGAGGACCTGGAGGTTGACCATCATGCCCGTGCGCGCTGAGAGGTCCTCCAGCAGCGGGCGGGCCAGCGAGGTCAGCGAGTTGTGCGCCGCCCGGGCCGACAGGCGCAGGACGGCGGTGCCCGGCAGATAGCGGTCGTCGACGCGCAGCACCCAGCCCCTGCGGACCAGGTCCACGAGGACGCGGTAGGCCGTGGCCCGGTGCAGCCCGACCTCGTCGGCCAGGTCGGTGAGCCGGGGCGGCCGGGGGGCTCGGGCGACGGCCTCGACCAGGTCCAGCGCCTTGTCCACGGCCGTTCGCGTTGCTTGCGTCGCCTGCGGCATCGAAACCCTTCCCGGTGACCGGACGGACGGTCCCGGCGGGCGTGTCCGGCGCCGGGATTCGGGGGTAGGGTACCGCTTGTTTCAGGCAACGAGAGAGTTGTTACGTACAGCGTAACAGAGTGAGAGTGTGTGACCTTGACGAACGAGAGTTCCGGGGCGGCGAAGCCCTTCGCGCCGCCCGAGGCGGGCGAGCTGGTGGTCTACCGCGGCCTCACGCTGTTCGACGGGACCGGCAGCGCGCCCCGGCCCGCCGTGTCGCTCGTCGTGGACGGCCCCGTGATCCGGTCCGTCGCGGACGAGACGGACGTGGCGGCCGCCCTCGCCGACGGCGCCGAAGTCGTCGACCTCGCCGGTCACTTCGTCACGCCCGGGCTCATCGACGCGCACCAGCACCTCGCCACTCCGCCCGATCGCCCCGCCGCCGAAGCGGTCCTGCGCCGCCTCGTGCACAGCGGGGTCACGGCCGTGCGGGACATGGCGGACGACCTGCGCCAGGTCGGGGACCTCGCACGGGCCGGGCTGGTGGGCGAGATCGCCGCCCCGGACATCCACTACGCGGCGCTCATGGCGGGCCCGGGGTTCTTCGACGACCCCCGAACCCACCAGGTGACCCAGGGCGCCGTCCCCGGACACGTGCCCTGGATGCAGGCCGTCACCGACACCACCGACCTCCCCCTTGCCGTGGCCCTGGCCCGCGGGACCTACGCGTCGGCCGTCAAGGTCTACGCCGACCTGGAGGCGGGCCTCGTCGCCGCCATCACCGCCGAGGCACACCGGCAGGGCATCCCGGTGTGGGCGCACGCGGCCGTGTTCCCCGCCACGCCCGGCGAGGTCGTCGCGGCGGGCGTGGACACCGTCTCGCATGTGACCCTGCTGGCCCACGAGGCCGCCAAGGGGCCGCTGACCAGCTACAAGGACAAGCCGGCCGTCGATCACGAAAGCCTGGTCACCGGCGAGGACGCGCGGCTCGACGCGCTCTTCGCCCGGATGCGGGAGCGGGACATCGTCCTGGACGCGACCGCCGGCATGTGGGCGAGCGCGGAGCTCGCCGGCGACGACCCGGAAAGCGCCGAACGCGCTCGCCGGCAGACCGAGTTGGCCATCGCGCTCACGGCGCAGGCGCACCGGGCGGGCGTGGCGCTGGCCACCGGGACCGACTACGAGACCGCTCCCGGCGAGCCGTTCCCCGCCCTCTACGAGGAACTCGCCTTCCTGGTGAAACGATGCGGCATCCCGGCCCCGGAGGTGCTCCGTTCCGCGACGCTCGTCGGCGCCCGCAGCGCCGGTGCCGCGCACCTGACGGGGAGCGTGGAGCCGGGCAAGCAGGCCGACTTCGCGGTTTTCACGCGCGATCCGCTGGCCGACATCGACCACCTGCGCACCATCACCCTCACCGTCAAGCGGGGCCGCCGCTTCCCGCGCGCCGCCTACACCCCCACCCCCACCCTCACCCGGGAGACCCGTTGAACGGCCCGCCCCTGATCATCAACGCGCTGGGACAACTCGACAACCCCAACGCCCCGCAGTCGATGGAGGCGGCGGGGGACCTCAACCCGACCGGCGAGCAGTACACCGTCGACGCCCGGACGCTGGCCGACGCGCGAGCCTCCGGCCTGACCGCAGTCAACATCACCCTCGGCTATGTGATGGGCGACCTGCCGCCCTACGAGCACACCCTGCACGAGATCGACATCTGGGACGGCATCATCGAGCGTCACCCGGACGACCTGCTGAAGGTGACCGGCGTCGCCGACATCCGCACGGCCGCCCGCGACGGACGCGTCGGCGTCATCTACGGCTTCCAGAACGCGGTGGCCGTCGGGGACGACCCCGCCCGGATCGCCACCTTCGCCGAACGCGGCGTGCGCGTCGTCCAGTTGACCTACAACCAGGCCAACCACCTCGGCGGCGGCTCGATGGCACCGTCCGGCACGGGGCTGACCGCGTTCGGACGCGAGGTCGTCGACGCCCTCAACGACCACCACCTCATGGTCGACCTGTCGCACAGCGGTGAGCGGACCTGTCTGGACGCCGCCACGCACTCCCGTGTCCCCGTGTCGATCAACCACACGGGGTGTCGCGCGCTGACCGACCTGCCCCGCAACAAGACGGACGAGGAACTGCGTCTGGTGGCCTCCCGCGGCGGTTTCGTCGGCATCTACTTCATGCCGTTCCTCAGCCCCACCGGGCACGCGCGCGCCGCCGACGTGGTCGAGCACATCGCGCACGCCGTGGACGTCTGCGGCGAGGACCATGTCGGTATCGGCACCGACGGCCCCGTCACCGCGATCGACGACCTCGACGCCTACCGGGCCCGGCTGGCCGAGCACGTGGCGCAGCGCCAGGAGGCCGGGGTCTCCGCGGCAGGCGAACGGGCGGACACCTACCCGTTCGTGGTCGACCTGCGGGGCGTGGACCAGTTCCGCGAGCTGACACGGCTGCTGGAACGGCGCGGCTACTCCTCCGGCCGCATCGAGAAGATCATGGGCCGCAACTTCCTCGACTACGCGGAACGGGTGTGGACGGCGTAGGCCCGTGACATGCGCCGTGATGATTCCCGCACGTCTGTCACCCGCCTGAGCGGGCACTAGCAGGAGCAGGACGACAGGGAGGACATCGTGAGCCAACACCGCGCACACCACGTGCCGACCGCCGGCCACACCCCGGACGACGACCTGACCGGATACCAGGTCGACGCCACGGACGGTCACGTCGGCAAGGTCAGCAAGTACTCCAGGGACCTCGGCCCGCGCTTCCTCGTGGTGCACACCGGCCTGTGGGTACTCGGCAAGGACGTGGTGATCCCGTCGGGCGACGTCCTGGGCATCGACCACGACGCCCGCATCGTGCAGCTGGCCCGGACGAAGGCGCAGGCCAGGTCGGCCCCCGTCTTCGACGCGGACACGTTCCTGGGCGATCCGCGCCACCGCGACCAACTGGGCGGCCGGCACGGATCCGGCCACTGACTCGAGCGGCCCGCACCCGTCGAAGGGTGCGGGCCGCTCGCCGTTCAGGGGAGCGCGGCCTCAGGTGAGCCTGTTCCGTGCGCGTGCTGCGTCAAGTGGCCCATGACGCCGGTGACTTCGACCAGGCGACTGAAGTACGTGGGCTGGTGGTGCAGATGCAGGGTGATGCCGGCGGGGTGGGTGTGCCGGCGCAGGGCGAGCAGGGCGGACAGGCCGCTGGAGTCGAAGGCGGTGAGATCCGTCCAGTCCAGATGCAGGTGGCGCAGGACCGGTCCGTGCCGCTCGGCGTGTGCGTCCAGCACCTCGTCCACCGCGGGAGTGAACTCGCTGCTGGTGTCGTAGTCGAGGTAGCCGTGGATCGCCAGACGCAGCGTGCGCGCGTCGGCGGCCTGGACGGTCAGGGTGAGCTCCGGCGGCGGATAGGGGTCGGGGGTCATGCGGTGATTCCCGGGCCGGAGCCGGTGGGCATCGCGGGCAGCGTGCCGGTCGCGGCCTCGAGGAAGCCGAGGGCGCGGGGGTAGTCGCGCAGTTGACCGGCCAGGATGTCCAGCCCCACGCGCAGGCCGGCGGCGGGTACCCGGCGGGCGGTGAGGATGTCCGCGGTCCAGGCGGTGAACGTCGTGAACAGGGCGGCGTCGTCGACATAGAGGGCGGTGGCCAGGAAGTCCACGATGTGGGCGAGGTCCTCGGCGGTCCGTTCGCGCTGCGCCGGGGTGTAGGACCGCATGGCCGGCCAGCCGTCCTCCATGGCGGCCAGCGACTGCCGGACCAGGCCGGTACGGCTCTGCCTGACGAAGGTGTATTCCTGGTCGGCGAGATGGGGCAGATCGTCGATCTGCTGCCGCTGCTGCGCCCGATGCCGCGTCAGACCCCGAGCCAGGAGGTCCGCGGCGGCGCGGGCGTCGGGGGCCCAGGCGTCGGCCTGGATGAGGCGGGCATAACGCCCGTCCGCGGCGAAGGCGGCGCCGCCCACCATGACGGGGATGCCGAGTGACTGCACGGCGGTGACCGCCTGGTGCGCGGTGGGCAGGTGGGTGGGGATCGAGGCCGACAGCAGCACCGCGGCGGGGTTGGTCCGGTGCAGGTGCGCGATCAGCTGCGGGGTGGGTGTGCGGGCGCCGAGGAAGTCGACCCGCCAGCCGCGCAGGGTGAGGAGTTCTGCCAGGAACCGGGCGGGAAGCGCATGCCATTCACCGTCCACGCAGGCCACCGTCACCCGCCCCCGGTCGGGCCGGCCGGGCGTCGTCGCCGGGCGGGCGGCCAGGGCGGCGATGACCCGGTCGGTGATCGCGCTGGCCGCGTGCTCCTCGGCCACGCTGATGCGGTTGGCCGCCCACTCCACGCCGACGCGGTGCTGCACGCCGGCGACGACGTCCAGCAGCAGCGCCTCACGCGCCTCACCCTCGGCTCCCGCGTCGGCCGCGGCAGCCACCAGCCGCAGCGCGGCCGGCTCGTCCCGGCCGATCACCGCGGTCCACAGCCGATCCGACAGCCCCCGCAGGGTTGCGTCGAATCCGGCGCCGGCCCTCACGGCTCTCCCCGGTGCGGGTGGTGGCCGTCGAGCCCGTTCGCGTCCTCCGGCGTGCCGTGGCCGCCGACGGGATTGGTGATGGCGAGCGTGGCCATGTCGTCGTGGCGGTCGCTCTCCAACCACTGCGCGGCCAGCATCTGTACGCGCTCGACCACCGCCTCCGCCGGCATCCGCGCACACTCGCGCAGGGCGTCCCGCAGCCTCGCCTCGCCGTAGAGCTGATCGCCCAGCGGGCCGCCGCGGGCCTCGGTGATCCCGTCCGTGTACAGCAGGCAGGTCTCCCCGGGCGCCAGCACCACGTCGACGCTGTTCATCCGGACGTCGGGCAGCGCGCCCACGAGCGTGCCGCTGGTGGCGGCCTCCTCCACCCTGCCGTCACCGCGGACGATCAGCGGCGGCAGATGCCCGGCGCTGGTCAGCCGCAGCCGCACCTGCTCCGAGCTCCGCCGCACGGAGGCCAGCACCAGGGTCGCGAAGCGGGTGTGATGGGAGTTGAGCAGTGCGCCGTTGAGGAGGCCGAGCACCTGCTGGTGGTCGCCGGACAGGGGCAGCAGCGCGTGCAGCACGCTGCGGATCTTCCCGGTCAGGACGGCGGCCTCCAGGCCCTTGCCTGCCACATCTCCCAGGACGACGAACGTCTCGTCGGCGGGGTCCGCACCGGGGTGGACATCGTAGAAGTCCCCGCCGACACGCTCGTGGTCCTGCGACGCCCGGTAGGCCCCGGCGTATTCGACGCCGTGCACCCGTTCCAGCCGCGGCGGCAGCAACTCCCGCAGCAGCGTGGCCGTGATCGACGCCTGCTCGGCGTACAGGCGCGCCGCCGAAAGAGCGGCTCCGGCCCGTGCGGCGAACAGCCGGGCGAAGACCTCCTCGCCGTCCGTGAACGCCCGGTGCGTGCTGGACCGCAGCAGGATCAGCACTCCGGCCGGCATCCCGTGCCCGGGCAGCGGAGTGACGATCACCGACCCGATCGGACGGTCGAAGCCCGGCGGGACCACCCAGCCCGGGAGATCGTCCGGGTCGAGCCACCGCGTGGGAACCGGCGGGAAGCCCCGGAGCGCTTCCGCCAGCCCGGGGACCGACCCCGCGTCGATCGGCACCATGACCTGGGTGACCTCACCGCCCACCTGCGCATAGGTCAGCGAATGGCGGCGCCCCTGAGCGGGAGCGACGATGACCGCCGCGTCAGCGAGATGATCAGCGGCCATCCGTGCCGTCACCTCCGTGCACCGGTCCACGTTCAGCGACGACAACAGCGCACCGGAGATCTCGGCGAGCAGGGCGGCCCGCTCACGTTCACTGTGCAACGCCTGCTCGGCCAGGCGGAGATCGGTGTTCTCCACCAGCCACCACACCACGTCCCCGCCCTCGGCGGGCGAGGGGTGCGCCACGAACGTACGGCCCGCCACGGCGCCCTGGACGGCACCCGGCGCAGTTCCGGTCGTCCGCAGTCGGCCATGGGCCTCCGCGAGCCAGCGCGGCAGGCCTTCCGCCGTGACACTCTCATCGGTTTGGTCGAGGAGCAGGCCGCGCGCGGCCTCGTTCGCCTCGACGACGTCCCCGACGCGGTCGACGACCAGCACGGGGTAGGGGGCGTCACTCCGCGCGGTGCCGACGCCCACGCGTGAACTGCCCGAGGTACCTGGAGAAGGAGTCACAAGCGGGGGAACGCATCGCGCGTGCCCCACCACCTCTCTGTCGATGGAAAAGATTGCAGTCCGGCAACCATCTCGCATCCGCCAAACGTATGCAACGCCCGGCCTCGCCCGCACCAGGTCCCCGCCTACCCGCATACCGTCCGCTCATGCGCGCGGGGTGCCCGGCGGCCCGGCCACACCTCGGTCCCGCTCGCGATGCCGGCCGGGACCGACGGCACAAGTGACATGCCACACCTGATCGTCACGCCCTACTCTTCGGCTGGTTGACACCATCACCGAAAGAGAACCACGACGGGGGACGGCACCATGACATATCGGCGCGCGGTGATACCGGCACTGGTCGGCGGCCTGCTGATCACATTGCTGCTGTGGTGGGCGGGGGCGAGCGAGCAGGCACTCCAACTGCGCGGCGCCACCAGCGTCTTCGACATCGATTCCGTGAGCGAACTCCGGCGCTGGCTCGCACCCTGGTCGTACGACCCGCCCACGGGGTCGCTGTCGGACGGCGCCACGGGCGGCGACACGGCCTCGGCCGGAGCCGCCCGGTACAGCGAGCTGTACGGCACCGCCATGCAGATCAGGTTCGTGGCGGTATTCGTGTTCTTCCTGGCCGGCGCGCTGCTGCTGGTCCACCGCATTCCGCCGACGCAGGGCCGCACACCGGCCACGCTGCTCGCGGTGTGGGCCTGGGCCCCCGTGGCCGCGACACTCGCCGTGACGGTCTCCGCGCCGTGGCTGATCGCGTCCGGGGGCCACGGCAGCTACCGGTTCCTGCCCCAGCTGGCGGGCGTGATCGCGTCGAGCGGGCCGGTCGCGGTGTTCGCGGGCCTGTTGACCGCCCCGGCCACGGTGCTCGTCGCGCGTCTCACGGTCAAGGGCGCGGAGCCGCAGCCCCGGCAGAGTGTGCCTGCGCGCGCCGCACGCCTGGCCGCGAGTGCCGGAACCGCGGTGGTCGCGCTGTCGGTGGTGATCCTCTCGTACCAGTCGGTGGCGGCCCGGATCCAGACGTCCTTCGGCGGCGGAGGCCTGCTGTCCGAGCCCGGCGACCTGCTGCGTCAGTGGCTGCTGCTCGGCGCGTGGACGGGCCCGGAGACCGGACCGCTCGGCGACTGGCTGCTGTACCGGGCCGCCGACGTGCTCATGCTGGCCGTGGTGTGGTGGACGCTGCGGCTGCTGCCCGGCCTGCTGACCCGGACCACGGTCCCCGCGATGGTGGTGGGCGCGGTCTGCGCAACGGTGTGCGGGCTGCTGGCGAGCCAGGTGCTGCACATGGCGATCGACGACACCGTCGACGTGTGGGGACCCGTGCACCTGTTCTCGGAGCTCGGCACCGGCGTCCCGGCCGCCCTCACCTTCGGCATCCTGGCGGGCCTGGCGGCCCTGGTGACACTGCGGTCGGCCGGAAGTCGGGACACCCGCGAGTCCCTCGGTGAAGGCGCCGCCGAAGTACCCCGGTGAAGTGACCCGCTGCGTCCCGGGGGCCTATTTGCGCAGCCAGAAGCCGGACCTTTCCAGCCAGAGGGTCAGCAGGTCCGCGTCCCCGTACACGTCGACGGAGGCGTCGGCCGGGGTGCGGCGGCCGTACAGGAGCAGCACCAGGTCGGTGAGCGGGGCGCGCACCGCCACCGCGGCCTTCTCGTGGGCGTGGCTCCAGGTGATCGGCTCGGCCGTGAGGTCCACCAGCCATTCGGCCTGACGGACGTCGGTCGCGTGCAGGTGCAGGGTGCGGCCGGGGCCGGTGAGCGGCGGGGCGTCCGGTCCGGCGGCCTCCAGGACCCGGGGCAGCGACCCGAAGCCCATCCACTCGTCCAGGGCGTCCCGGGCCAGGTCCTCGGTTACGGCGAAGGGGGCGTCCGTGACGAAGGCGGCGTCGGCGGCGTGCAGGGTCGTCTCGTGGGTCATCCGCCGGGCCCAGAACCGTGCGGTGCCGTCCGGGGCGACCGTCCACACCGGGGCGCCGGGACCGGCGTCGAGCAGAGCGCCGGTCAGGTCCGCGGCGCCCTCGGCGAGCCAGGCGTCCAGCGCCGCGGGGGTCTCGGGGCCGGGCGAGAAGACGTCGTCCACCAGGTCGTGGGGGACCGGCCCGGTGGCCCGGGTACGGACGATCCGCGCCGCCCAGCGGTGGGTGCCGCCGACGTGCCGGGCGAGCTGGGTGAGGGACCAGCCGGGGCAGGTGGGAACGGGAGTACCCGCCGGACCTGCCTCGGCGCACCGCACGGCGGCGCGCAACTGGTCGGTCCGGGCACTGATTTCGGAACAGTATGCGTCGAGGCTCACGTCGTTCACCCGGACACCGTAGGCCGCGCGCAGGGAGGCCGCACCGGATCCGGTCACCGTGGCGGTCGCCCACTCCGGCGCGCTCCGCCGCTCCCGCCGCCCCCCCCCGACGGCGACCGGCCCACCTCCGCCGGGTCCTGTTCCCCCGGCCCCGGCCCCGGCCCCGTCAGCCCGTCAGCCCGTCCGCCTGTCAGCCCGTCCGCCGGTCAGGGTCTGGCGACCCGCACGGTGAGCGGATTGTTGAAGTAGCCGGAGGCGGACTGCTGTTCATGGAAGCTCTCGCCCGGGCCGCCGCCGTAGACGCGGAAGAACCAGGCACGACCGGTGTGATCCTCGAAGTCCTCCTGGAGCCGGCGCCGCGGGAGTCCCTGGATGTCCCTGATGGCCGGATCCGTGCACAGCCTGCGCATCACGTCGTCGAACTTCTTCTTGAACGCCTGCTGGTCGTCGGTCTCCTGCAGCGCGCTGACGGAGCTGAACCAGCCGCCGGACTTCTTCGCCCGCTGGTAGAGCGTGTCGTACAGCTCCTCACGCGCGACCCGGTCGAAGTCGTTGCGGGCGTAGTTCTCCAGCGTCACCCGGCAGCTGCCGTCCAGGGAGGAGGCGACCACAGCCGCGAAGTGATAGCCCCAGACGTTGTCGCCGCGGGCCGCGGGCGGCTGCACGGAGTGGTCGCGCTGGTCCTCGGCGGCCATGCTGAAGATCGCGAACCCCTCGCCGACGCCGGGCGCCGCGTGCTGATTGACACCCAGCCGGGCGGCGGTCCCGTCGCGTCCGCCGTTCCTGACGGCCTCGCCGTACACCCGCCCGTTGTCCGGCGCCGCCCGGTCCCTGGCCCCGGCCGCCTCGACCGCCCCGGGCACGTCCAGGCCGCCGTCGGGTGAGGAGGCGATCTGCCCGGCGAGGCTGCTGATCCGTGGATCGCTGTCGGAGCCGGGGGTGATGTCGAAGCCTCCGGCGCCACCGCCGAGCACCACCCGGCTCGTCTTGTCCCGGCTGGAGCCCATCAGTTTGCAGGCCACCGTGATGCAGGTGCTGCGCACGAGCGAGACGAACTCCTCGCTCGCCGACTGCTGTGCCTGCTGTGCGAGCACCGGCTGCACCCGGGTGAGCCGCCGACCGCCGACGGTGATGCTCCTGCCCTGGAGAGCGAGCCGCACGATGCTGCCCGAAGCGTCCAGGGAGGCGTTGGCGTTGTCGACGACCTGCTGGACGGCGTAGAACTCCTTCGGCTCGTCCTTGTCGAGCACGGCGAGCGTGCCGTCGTTCGCGACACGCAGTCCCGCCTCGGCCGGTTTGACCTCACGGGCGGGAAACCGGATGCGCTCCGGAACGCCGGGAGGGCCCAGGGTCGCACCGCTGCCGGCCACCACCCGGGCTTCCTGCTCCTGCTCCATGAAGTGCGGGCCCCTGTCGCCCTCTTCGCGGTGGGTCGGGTAGCTGCCGCCGGGAACGGTGCCGATCCGCTGGACGACCTGGGGCGTGGAGCCGGTCGGGCCACTGCCGCGCACGCCGTCCACGGCGTTCATCGTACGGCTCAGCGCCGCGTTGCCCGCGCTCTGCTGCAGCGCGGCGATGGTGTCCGCGCCGGCTCGGGTGGCGAGCCCCCGGCCGGAGAGGTCGGCCCAGACACGAGCCGCCGCACCGGGTGCCGCGGGCACCACCGAACGCCGGGCAGGCTGTTGTCCGGCATAGGCGGACGCGGGGTCCTGTTCTGCTCTGCGCACCATGTCCGTCTGTCCGTGTGTTTCCTCTTCAGGTGCCGGTCACGTGACACGCCCCCGGTTCCGGGGGGTCTCGTCGGCGTCGTACCGATCAGCGTGGACCGGCCGGGCGACACGTCTCAAGCACTTCGGGGCAGCCGGCGGGGAAGACTTCCGTGGCCTTTCGAGCAGTCACGCCGTTCCCTGTGGACAGGGGTGACGGCCGCGGGGACGCGGATGGTGGTAGCCGCGGCATGTGGTGCGGGTCGTGTGGAGCGACGACCGACGGGAACCAGAGTCTCGCCGGGCGTGCGGCCGGAGCCCGGGCAGCCGACGGAGGGACAGGGGTAGGGGCATGACGGACTTCGACACGTTCACCGACCTGCTGAATCCCGACATGTGCGTCGTGACGGCCGGGGCAGGTGGCGAGCGGGCGGGCTGCCTCGTGGGCTTCGCCTCCCAGTGCTCCATGCGGCCCGCGCGGTTCGTGGTGTGGCTGTCGAAAGTGAACCGGACCCATGAGGTGGCCCGCGCCGCCGGGTTCCTCGCCGTGCATCTGCTGACGCCCGAGCAGTTCGCACTCGCCGAACTGTTCGGGGGCGAGACCGGCGACCGGGTGGACAAGTTCGCGCGGGCACGCTGGACGGAGGGGTACGGGGGTGCCGTCGTCCTCCGGGACGCGGCAGCGTGGTTCGTCGGCAGGATCGAGCGGCGGATCGACGCCGGAGATCATGTCGGTTTCGTCCTGGACCCGGTGCGGTCCGGTGCGCGGGGCGAGCCCGACGGCCGTCCGCTGCTGAGACTCGCGGACGCCCTCCCCATCGAACCGGGGCACCCGGTGGACTGACCTGCCGGCGGGTGCGGTCGCCCGGATGTCCGATGCCGCGCATGACCCCAGAATTGGCGTGATGCGTTGTTCATGCCGGATCGGAGGCGTTCATGAAGGACCTCAAGTTCGAGCAGAAGCGTTCGCTGTCACGTCTGGAGGCGGCCGACCAGCTCGCGGCCCTCGCGGCCGCACTGAGGGAGGGCGGGGATGTGGAGCTGGAGTTCGGTCCCGGCACGCTGAGCCTGCGGATCCCCGACGACCTGCGTACCGAGATCGAGGTCGAGGTCGGCGACGGGGAGATCGAGCTGGAGTTCGAGTTCAAGTGGCCGACCGCACCGACCCGGGCGGCGCCGACGCGGGAGGCCGCGAGCACCGAGCAGGCCGTGAGCACCGAGCAGGCCGTGAGCCGGAAGAGGGCGCCCGCCAAGTCCGGTCGGAGCAGTGCGGGCGCCAGTAGGAGCAGAAGCGCGAAGCCGGCCGCGACGAAGACGTCCTGAACCGTATCGACGGTGGGCCGTCACCGCGCTTCGTGGTGGGCGAGAACCCGGCCGAGCGGACGGTTCGGCGGCTGCCGGTCCTCGGGTGACAGCGGTGCGAGCAGGTCGTCCTGTACCGCGGACGCCGTCAGCGTGTCCGGCGGATCCTGATCGGACCACGGACCGTCGTCGGGTCGACGGGCTCTCCGCCCTGAGTGATCTCCACCAGCCCCGCCCGGGACAGCCGCAGGGCCGCGGCACGTGTGGGGTCCATCAGCCGTCGCCATCCGTCGCCCGGACCGTGGTGGACCGAGCGCGCGACCTCGGACGGGCAGACCGACGCGTCGGGCCGCCGCCGTCCCAGGAGGTCGAGGATGGCGTGTTCGAGCCGTTCGCCCTCGTCGGATGTCATGGAGTGGGCCCTCCTCCCGGTGACCGGGCCTGTCGTCCCGAGCCGGTCGCTCCGGGCGCGACGGACGGGGGTGCCTGGAAGCAGGCGGTGACGCTCTTGCCGCGCGGGCAGGGATAGGCCTCCCAACTGTCGGCGAGGGCGTCGATCAGCAGCAGGCCGCGCCCACCGGGGGCGCTGGTGCCCGGATCGCGCGGCTCGGGCAGCCGAGGTGAGTCGTCGTGCACGGTGACGTGCAGGCACTCCTCGTCCCAGGTGAGGATCAGCTGCGCCGCGCTCCGGGCATGGACGTGGGCGTTGGTGACCAGCTCGGACACGGCCAGCAGGATCGAATCCACCAGATCCGGTGCCGTTCGGGACCAGCCGAGCGTGGCCACATGCGCCCGCGTCCACTCCCTGGCGACTTTCACCCCGCTGCTCACCGGGAGCGAGCGCGCCCATCCGACAGCCTTCAACGGTGTGTCCTTCGCCATGCTCACTCCCAGGGGCCGACCAGCCGGTTCCGTGTCCCGGGTGCCCAGGAACCCCAGGTCCAAGCCGGACGCGAGGGGCCGCCAGGGGCAGGCACGGGCAGGCACCGGTGGTCAGGGGCGCGATGCCGGGGAGTGGTGCCCGGCAGCCCGGCAGCCCGGCAGCCCGGCAGCCCGGCGGATCCGGTCGGCGTCGGACCGGATCCGCCGGCGCGGACGGCGCGGGCCTCAGCCCCCGGCCGTGTAGCGCAGGCCGTGACCGAAGGGGAAGAGCGGGTCGGTGCTCTCCTGGGGCACGTCGGGGCGTCCGGCCTCGACCTCGGCCATGGAGCGGGGGAGCTGGAACGGCAGCGAGCCCTCCGGCACGGCCCGGCCGAACAGAAGGTCGAGCAGGGCACGGTCCCCGGTGCCGTACACGGCGAGGAGCGCCGCCGAACGGTCGGCGATCTCCGGTATGACGGCGGGGCGTTCCAGGTGGATCGCCACGACGGTGGGTACGGCGTCGAGCAGGGCGAGGATCTCCTTGAGGCGCTCCTCGGGGAAGTCGAGCCGGCCGGCGTGGAAGAAGGACTCGAACAGTCCGGGCCGGGGCTCGTACGGCGTGGTCAGGCGCAGCACCGCGAGATCGGCGTCGGCGGGGTCGGCGACGACGTCGGCGTACTCGGTGGCCGTCGTCGGATCGACGCCCTCTAGGTAGAGACGGGGCCTGCCCGACAGGGGCAGCGGCCCGCTCTTGAGCAGGGTGGCCGAGCGGCGCTGGGCGACCTCGCCGGCGGCGTGGAAGTCGGCGCGGCCGACGGTCTCCTCGGCGGCGTCGGGATCGACATAGCGCCGGTCGTCGAACAGGCCCAGGCGGAACTTCTCGCCGAGCAGCCGGACCACGGAGGCGTCGAGCCGTGACTCCTCCAGTCGGCCCGTGCGCACCAGGTCCACGATGAGTTCGGGGCACGACTCGCCGCCGACCTGGTCGGCGCCCGCGTGCAGGATCCTCAGCAGCCGTTCGGCGGGGGAGAGGTCCTCCACTCCCCAGGCCCGGGCCAGGTGCGGTTCGCCCATGACCAACTGGTCGGTGACCAGGCCCCAGTCGGTGCAGACGATGCCGTCGAAGCCCAGCTTCTCGCGCAGCAGCCCGGTGATGATGCCGCGGTTGAAGCCGAAGCCGACCTCCTCGTGCTCGGTGCCGACGGGCATGCCGTAGTACGGCATGACCTGGGTGGCGCCCGCGGCGATGGCGGCCTTGAAGGGCTTGAGGTGGTAGTCGAAGAAGCCGCCGGGGTAGGTCTGCTCCTTGCCGTAGGGGAAGTGCGGGTCCTCGCCGTCCTTCTGCGGTCCGCCGCCGGGGAAGTGCTTGACCATCGCGGCGACGCTGTCGGCGCCGATGCCGTCTCCCGGTCCGCTCAGTCCCTCGATGTAGGCGGCGACCAGCCGTGACGTCAGGTCGGCGTCCTCGCCGAACGTGCCCGAGCCGCGAGCCCAGCGGGGCTCGGTCGCCAGGTCGATCTGCGGGTGCAGGGCGACCCGCAGGCCGACGGCCAGGTACTCGCGGCGCACGGTGTCCGCGTACCGCCGTACGAGTTCGGCGTCGCCGACGGCCGCGAGGCCCAGCGTCTCCGGCCACTGGGAGAACGGTCCGGCCAGCATCGCGGTGCCCGGGTTGTCGGTGAACGCATGGCGGGGGTCGGTGGAGAGGGTGACCGGAATGCCGAGGCGGGTGTCGGCCGCCAGCCGCTGGACATGGTTGTGCAGCTCGGCCATCTGGCGCGGACTGCCGGCTCCGAGCAGGTTGAAGTGGGACATCAGGCTCTCGGACATCATCTCCTCGGCGGTGCGCCCGGCGGGTGCGGGCCGGTCGCCGATACCGATGACGTGGTGGAAGAGCAGTCCGGCTTTCTCCTGGACGGTCATGCGCGCCAGCAGGTCGGCCACGCGCTCGGTGACGCTGTGCCGGGGGTCCTGGTAGAGGTGGGTCACTGCGTGCTCCATGGGTGGGGTTCGCGGGTGGGGGAGTACTGCGCGGCGCGGGGCCGGGGTCGGCGGCTGTGCGTCACTTCTGTGGCTGTGGCTGTGGCTGTGGCTGTGGCCGTGCCTGTGATTGCGCCTAAGGCTGTTGCTGCGGAAGGGGGGTGTGGAAGGTGTGCCGGCCGGGTCCCGCGGTCACGGGTTCGGCGCCCGGCAGGTCGACCAGGGCGGAGGTGTCCGGCGGCACGAGCAGGTCAAGGAGAAGCAGGCCGCCCTCGACGCGCCACGCGGTCTCGGCCCGGCCGTACGGGGTCTCGTGCGCGGCGCGGGCCCAGGTGAGGCCGCCGCCGGGGCGGGGCCGGACCAGGAGCCGGCGGTAACCGGGTTCGGCCGGCGCCAGACCGGCGACGGTGCGGTGCATCCAGTCGGCGACCGCTCCGAGGGCGTAGTGGTTGAAGGAGGTCATCTCGCCGGGATTGACACCGCCTTCGGGCAGCATGCTGTCCCAGCGCTCCCAGACGGTCGTGGCGCCCATGTCGACCTGGTACAGCCAGGACGGGCTGGAGCGCTGCGTCAGCAGCCCGAAGGCGGTGTCCACGTGTCCGGTGTCGGTCAGCGCGTCGCACACCAGCGGGGTGCCGAGAAAGCCGGTGCCGATGCGGTGGTCTCCGCAGGCCACGAGATCCGCGAGCCGGCGTCCGGCCTCGGCGCGTTCGGCGTCGTCGTCCAGCAGCCGGAAGCGCAGGGCGAGGGCGTACGCGGTCTGGGTCTCCTCCGCCAGCCGCCCGCCCCCGGTGTGGAAGCGGTGCAGGAAGGCGTCGCGGACCGAGTCGGCCAGGGCGCCGTAGTGTTCGGCGTCGTCCTTCTCCTCCAGGACCTGGGCGGTACGGGCCAGCAGCCGGGCCGAGTGCGCGAAGTACGCGGTGGCGACCAGGCTGGAGGAGGTCGTCGACCGTCCGGGGTCGTCGGCGGGTGCGGCCGGGTCCAGCCAGTCGCCGAACTGGAAGCCCTCACCCCAGATCCTGCCGTCCCCGGCGAGGCGGTCGACGGCGTCGACCCAGCCGCGCATGGAGGCGTACTGGGCGCGCAGCACCTCGGTGTCGCCGTAGCGCTCGTACAGCACCCAGGGGACGATCACCGCCGCGTCGCACCATCCGGCCATCGGCGGATTGCCCGGCGGGATCTCGACGGGGGTGATCACCGGGATGTCGGGGCTGAACACCGGCGGGACGCCCCGCTCGTCGTCGCCCTGGTCGGCGGCCAGGTCGCGCAGCCAGGAGCGCAGGAAGGCACGGACGTCGTACAGGAAGGCCGCGGTGGGGGCGAAGACCTGCACGTCACCGGTCCAGCCGAGCCGCTCGTCGCGCTGCGGGCAGTCGGTGGGCACGTCGAGGAAGTTGCCGCGCATCCCCCACACCACGTTCTCGTGCAGCCGGTTCAGCGAGGCGTCGGAGCAGGAGAACCAGCCGGTCGGCCGCAGGTCGCTGTGCAGGACCAGCGCGGTGACGTCGGCCGGGTCCAGCTCGCCGGGCCAGGCGTCGATCTCGGCGTAGCGGAAGCCGTGGAAGGTGAAGCGGGGTTCCCACACTTCACCGTCCGCGTCGCCGCGCAGGGTGTAGCGGTCGGTGGCGGCGGCGTGCCGTAGCGGACGGGTGCACAGCTCCCCGTCCTCCAGGACCTCCGCGTGCCGCAGGGTGACGGTTCGGCCCGCCTCGCCCCGGACGCGGATGCGCAGCCGTCCCACCAGGTTCTGGCCGAAGTCGACGAGCGTGCGGCCGGCGGGGGAGGTGGTGACGGCGACGGGGGCGACGGACTCGACACGGCGCACCGGCGGGCTGTCGGCCTCGAAGAGCACGGAGGTGTCGAAGGGCAGGAGTCGCACCGGCGCCCAGGCCGAGGCGTCGAAGCCCGGCTCGCTCCATCCGGCCTGCTCGTGGCGCGCGTCGTACTCCTCGCCCTCGTACAGGCCCGCCGCCGTCACGGGCCCGGCGCTCCAGCGCCAGTCCCCGTCGGTGGCGACGGTGTGGGCGCTGCCGTCGGCGTACTCGATGCGCAGCTCGGCGAGCAGGCCCGTGTCTTCGCCGTAGATGTTCCGGGTGCCGCCGTTGAAGCCGAGCAGCCCCCGGTACCAGCCGTCCGCCAGATGCGCCCCCCAGGCGTTGGCTCCCTCGCGCAGCAGGTCCGTCACGTCGAAGACCTGGTAGCGGTGCCGGTGCCGGTAGCTCGTCCAGCCCGGGGCGAGGACGTGGTCGCCCACCACGGCGCCGTTGAGTTCCAGCTCGTACACGCCGAGCGCGGTGACGGTGAGCCGGGCCGCTCTGACCGCTGCCCGCACCGTGAACTCGCCGCGCAGCAGAGCGGCCGGCCGGGCCGCGTCGGCGGACGGCCGTGCCGGTCGGGAGGGAGAGATGACGCGGGCGGTCCAGGGGTGGGGCATGTCGAGTCCTCGGCGCCGTGGGCGTGGGTGTCGGGTGCGTGGGGTCCCGGGGGACGGAGATGAGCAGGCTCGATCATGCGCGCCAATCCCTAGTGAACGCTAGGTGTTGGTGTGTATGACGTGAATCACAGAACGTAGACAAGCGTGGGCATGACATGCGGCACGCCGTTTACGGCCCGCCGATGCTGAGTCCTTGCTGTGCGCGAGGGTGCCGGGCGTGAGGGTGCCGGGCGTGCGGGAGCCGGGCGTGAGGGGGGACCGGGCGTGAGGGGGTGCCGGGCGTGAGGATGCCGTCCGGGCGGGCGCCGGGAGTGCGGGCGCCGGGCGTGAGGGGTGCCCGTCCGGGCGGGTGCCGGGCGTACGGGCGCAGGGCGTGACGGGTGTACGTGCGTGAGGGTGCCGGGCGTACGGGTGTCGGGCGTGATGGGGTGCACGTGCGTGAGGGGTGCACGTGGGTGAGGGTGCCGGGCGTGGCAGCGCTGGGCGTGACGGTGCCGGGCGGGAGAGTGGGTGTGCGTGCGGGCTCGCCCTCAGGGCGTCCCGCCCGAGGTGTCCCGGGGTGAGCCGCCCTACAGCCCCTGTCCGTCGGCGGAGATGGAGCGCATCAGGCGGTCCAGGTGGGCGTGCATCACCGGGATGAGATCGAAGGAGCGGCCGGAGGCGAGCCACTGCTGTCGCAGTCCGGCGTCGACGGCGACGCATTCGCGCGCGATGGCGTCGTGGTCCAGGTCGGGCAGGAGTTCACCGCGGTGGCTTCCGGCGCGCAGCCGCTCCGCGAGCTCCTTCACGCCCTTCTCCTGCCAGTGGGCGAAGAAGTCGTGGGCCGGGTGGTCCGGCGCGGTCGCCTCGGCGGAGACCACGACGGCGAGCTCCACCATGCCCGGCATGGTGAGCGTCTCCGCGGTGTCCTCCACGTGGCAGCGGAACGCGTCCCGCACCGACTCCGACACCCGCTGCCACCGGGTGTCCATGCGGTCGTGCCAGTGCTCGACCACGGCCAGCAGGAGCTGCTGCTTGTCGCGGAAGTGGTGCAGCAGTCCGGCGTCGGTGATCTCGGCGTCCCGGGCGATCCGTGCGAGCGAGGTCTTGCGGTAGCCGTCCTGCCCGAAGCGCAGCAGGGCCGCCTCGAGGATCTGGGTGCGCCGTGCCCGGCCTGCCGTGTAGCCGCCGCGCGGTCCCCTGGGTGTCGCCATGGGAGAACGGTACCGGGGTGCTGTGAGGCGTCCCTGGCGGGCGGGGAGCGCCTTGCGGGTGTGTGACATGGGTCACTCTGCGAACACCTAGTAAGCACTAGGTGTTCGGGTCATCATCGACGTCACGCGACGACGGATTACCGCGCTGTCACCTCCCGGTGAGCGACGTGTAACGGCGGGTTCGATCCTCCGCGCACCCCCCACATCTCTCTCACTCCCTTCGGTACCTCCGTGAAAGGAGGGCTGGCATGACACCGACGTCGCCAAGCCCCTCAGTCGACATCGCGCCGCCCGCCAAGACCGGCGGAGGCTGGAACCTCCGCCTGGTCGCGGTGCTGATCGCGCTCGCCTGGCCCACCCAGCTGCTGGCCGCCGGCGGCATCCTCGGCGCCAACGCCACCGCCAGCGTCGCGCAGAGCTTCCACACCACCCAGGTGGCGTGGTTCGGCCTCACGCTCACCCTGGTGACCATCCTGCTGACGCCGTTCGCCATCAAGCTGGGCGACCTGTACGGCAGGAAGCGCGTCATGCTCGCCATGATGGCGCTGGGTGCCGGCGGCGAGGCGCTGGCCGCGCTGGCCGGAGACTTCTGGCTGGTGCTGGTCGGCCGGGCGATCGCCGGCTTCTACGGCCCGTTCGGCGCCCTCTCCTTCGCCGCCGTGCGCGACATCTTCCCGCGTCGGCTGGTCAAGTCGGCCAGCGGCATGATCGGCAGCAGCGTCGGACTGGTGGCCCTCGGCACCCCCTTCCTGGCGGGATGGCTCGTCGACCACTGGGGCTACCGGGGCGCCCTGTGGTTCCTCGCCGCCGCCACCGCCGTCGCGTTCCTGCTGGTCGCCGTGCTGGTTCCGGAGACACCGCGGCACGCCTTCGACTCGGGCTTCGACTGGCTGGGCGGACTGGTCCTCGGCGGCGGCCTCACCGCCGTGATCTACGCCGTCGGCCAGGGCCAGAGCTGGGGCTGGACGGACGTCCGCACGCTCGGCTGGCTCACCGCCGGCGCTGTCGCCCTGATGGCGTTCCTGTTCGTCGAGCGGGCCAGCGCCCATCCCATTCTCGACCTGAAGGTTCTGCGCCGGCGCCCCGTGGCCCTGGCCCTCACGGCCGGCGGCCTCGCCCAGACGGTCGCGTTCACGATGCCGGGACTGGCCATTCTGCTGGCCCTCTTCCCGCACATCCCCGGGGTCTCGGCCGGTCTCGGATGGACGGCGCAGCACAACGCCGTGGTCAGCGTGAGCTGGAACCTGGTGATGTTCGGGACCGGCATCCTCGTCAGCCGCTTCCTGCGCGGCCTGGACCCGCGCAAGGTGTGGATCGCGGGCCTGACCGTCATGGCCGTCGGCTACGCGCTCGTCGGCTTCTTCCACGGCAACGAGCTGGAACTCTCCCTGACGTCCTGCGTCGCCAACATCGGCGCCGGTGTCGTGGTGGCGGGAGCGCCGGTGCTCGTGGTCGGCGTCGTCTCCCGTGACGAACAGGGACTGGGCAGCGGCATGCTCAACATGCTGATCAGCCTGTTCGGCGCCATCGTCACCGCCGGCGCGTACGCCCTCCTCAGTGCCCACAGCACCGTGGTCGACGGGACCGCCTTCTACCAGGACGCCGGTTACGCCTGGGTCTTCTGGCTCGGCTCCCTCGTCACGCTCCTGGCCCTGGCGCTCTCCCTGTTCATTCCGCCGCTGCGGGATCCGGAGACCGAGGACGCGGTGGCCGCGGTGGCCGCCTGAACGGGCCGGACGCCCACCTCCGTCCCGCCCCGCACCCCGCCCGCGACCGACCACCAGAAAGTCACGCCGTGCAGCTGCCCGTCCGCCCGGTCATCCCCGGATTCCATCCCGACCCCAGCGTCTGCCGTGTGGGGGACGTGTACTACCTCGCCAACTCCAGCTTCGAATACGCGCCGGGCGTGCCGATCCACCGGTCGACCGACCTGCGCACCTGGGAGCACGTCGGCCACGCGCTGGACCGGCCGTCGCAGCTGCCGCTGAAGGGGGTGTGGGCCTCGGGTGGCATCCTGGCGCCGACCCTTCGTCATCACGACGGCCGCTTCTGGATGATCAGCACCCTCCTGGTGGCTGAGCCGAGGGTGTTCCTGGTCACCGCCGAGGACGCGGCCGGCCCCTGGTCGGACCCGGTGTGGATCCCCGAGGCACTGGGCATCGACCCGGACATCGCCTGGGACGAGGACGGCACCTGCCTGCTGACCTGGACCCGGTTCGGCGAGGGGATCGTGCAGGCCGAGCTGGACCCGCGGACCGGCGCCCTGCTCACCGGGCGACGGCGGCTGTGGCAGGGGACGGGCGGCAAGTTCCCCGAGGGCCCCCACCTGTACCGCATCGGTGAGCACTGGTACCTGCTCATCGCCGAGGGCGGCACCGAACGCGGGCACGCCGTCACCATCGCCCGGGGGCCCTCGCCGTCCGGCCCCTTCGAGGCCTGCCCCGGCAATCCGATCCTCACCGCGCGCGGCAGCGACGATCCCGTCCAGAGCACCGGCCACGCGGACCTCGTTCAGCGTCCCGACGGCACGTGGGCGATGGTCTACCTGGGCGTGCGGCCGCGCGGCAGCAGCCCCGAATGGCACGTGCTCGGCCGGGAGACCTTCGCCTGTGAGGTGCGCTGGAACGCGGGCTGGCCCGGCCCGGCCGAACCGATCCAGCCGGAGACCGCACCGGAACTCACCGAGCACCTGACGGATGCGGGGCAGCCCCTGCCGCCGTCCTGGGTTGCGCCCGGCGCGTTCCCTTCCGATGTGCTGACGGTGACGGACCACGGCCGCCGACTGGCCGCGACGGCCGGTCCGGCCTTCGTGGGCCGCCGCCAGGAGCACCTCTACCTGCGGGCCCGGGCAACGGTCGTCACGGACGGCAAGGCCGAGGTATCCGGCGGATCCGGAGGCCTGGAGCTGCGGATCGACGCCCGTCACGCCGTACGCGTCGAAGTGGCGGCGGACGGCCGTGTGCGTGCCGTCGCCCGGATCGGCGCGGCACACGTGGTGCTGGGCGAAGCCGCCGCCGGGGCCGCTGCCACCGGCGGTACGACCCTCGAACTGCGCGTCGTACCGCACAGTGCCGCCACCCCCTTCGGCACCGACATGGGGCCCGACGAAGTCGTGGCCGGATTCGACGGCCCGGAGGGATTCCGTGAACTCGGCCGCATCGACGGCCGCTACTTCTCGACCGAGGTCGCCGCGGGCATGACCGGCCGGACGGTCGGTATCGCCTGCACCGAGGGCGAGGTGCTGTTCCGGTCGTTCACCTACAGCGGCGCCGACGACCCGGAGGTACTGACCGGGCGGTGAGAGTGTCCCCGCGTCCGGGGAACGCGGGGATGAGCGGAGCGTTCGAGGGAGGAAACATGAGCGAGCTCAGCACCGCCGACTCCGTACGCACCACCCCCGAAGGTCTTCTCTGGGAGCCCAGCCCGCGCTGGGTCCGGGGCCGCAAGGGCGAGTTCACGGTCGTGGACAGCCGGCATCCCGTTCTCGTCTGGGAACCCGGGGTGCCGGTGCCGCTGTACGCCTTCCCGCGCGAGGAGGTCCGCGAGGACCTGCTGCGGCCGGCCGGGCACCCGCCGGTCGGCACGCACACGGGCTCGCGGCTCTTCTACGACCTCGACGTGGACGGCGAACTGCTGGAGAACGCGGCCTGGACCTTCCCCGCGCGGGACCTGGCCGGGCACATCGCCTTCGAGTGGTTCCGGCGCACCGGCAGGGGACTCGACCACTGGTACGAGGAAGAGGAGGAGATCTTCATCCACCCCCGCGACCCGCACAAGCGGGTCGACGCCCTTCCCAGCAGCAGCCACGTCCGGATCGAGATCGACGGCACGGTCGTCGCCGACACCCGCAGGCCGGTCCTGCTCTTCGAGACCGGCCTGCCCACCCGCTACTACATCCCCCGCGAGGATGTCCGCCTCGACCTCCTCACCCCCACCGACCACCGCACCGGCTGTCCCTACAAGGGCACCGCCGGGTACTGGTCCTGGACCGGCGAGGCGGACGTCCCGCCCGACATCGTGTGGAGCTACCCCACGCCGGTGCCTGCCGTGGCCGCCGTCGCCGGGCTGCTCGCCTTCTACAACGAGGCGGTCGACATCACCGTGGACGGCGAGCGCCTCGAACGCCCCGTCACCCCCTTCACGCATACGCTGTTGTCCCGCCCGGCGCCCTGACGGCGTCGTCGAACGGCAGAGGAGATGGTGGAGATCACGACGAAGGTGGGCGTCGCCGCGCAGTCCCGCCCGCCGCTGAGCAGGGGACGGGTGCTGAGTGCCGCCGTCGCGCTGGCCGACGACGGCGGAGTCGACGCGCTCAGCATGCGCAACATCGCGCAGGCGCTCGGCGTCGTGCCGATGGCGCTGTACAAGCACGTGGCCAACAAGAACGAGTTGCTGGACGGCATGATCGACGTCCTCATGGACGAGATCGACCCACCGGCCGACGGCACGGACTGGAAGACCACCGTGCGCCGGCGGGTGCTGTCGGCCCGCGGCATGCTGTTGCGCCACCCCTGGGCGCCCGCGGTCATCGAGTCACGGACGAAGGCGCGGGCCACCCCCACCCCCGCGGTGATGGCGTACCTGGACTCGATGATCGGGATCTTCCGGGCCGGGGGCTTCTCGATCCGCCTCGTCCATCACGCGATGCACGTCATGGGCAGCCGCCTGCTGGGCTTCTCCCAGGAGCTGTTCGAAGACCGCGCCGACGGCGGCGCGCCGGACCCGGACGCGATGCCCCCCGAGGAGATGGCGGCGCGCTACCCGCACATCACCGAACTGGCCATGTCGGTCGCCCACGACCCGGAGTCCGTGGTCGGCGCGGGCTGTGACGACCAGTTCGAGTTCGAGTTCGCGCTCGACCTGACACTGGACGGCCTCGAACGGCTCCTGGGCACCGCCTGAGCGTCCTTCCCCCTGCCTTCCCTCCCGCTTCCCCTTGACGGGTGTACGACGTACACCTACCGTGCCTGACAGAGGTGTACGGCGTACACCCGCCGTGCCGGAAGGCATCTGTCGTGGGCTCCTCGGCCATCGATGCCGCAAACGAGGGGGCGACCCGATGAAGGCGATCGTGCAGGAGAGGTTCGGTCCGCCGGACGTCCTGGAACTGGTGGACGCCGACCGGCCGGAGGTCTCGGCCGGCCAGGTGTCGGTACGGGTGCGTGCCGCCGCGCTGAACCCCTACGACTGGCACATGCTGCGCGGCGATCCCTACGTGGCGCGGCTGATGGGAGGCGTGGGGCTGACGCGGCCGAAGTGCCGGGTGGCCGGTATCGACTTCGCCGGGCAGATCGAGTCGGTCGGCGCCGATGTACGAGGGCTGGGGCCGGGCGACGAGGTGCTGGGCTTCTGCCACGGCTCCTTCGCCGAGTACGCGCGTACGACCGGGGATCTGCTGGTGCCCAAGCCCGCGGGCCTGACCTTCGAGCAGGCCGCGGCGGTGCCGATGGCGGCGGTGACCGCCCTGCGTGGCATCCGGACGGCGGGCCGGGTACGGGCGGGACAGCGGGTGCTGGTGAACGGAGCTGCCGGCGGCGTCGGGACGTTCGCCGTGCAGATCGCGGCGGCCCTGGACGCGGAGGTCACCGGGGTCTGCGGTACCGCCAACGTCGATCTGGTGCGCTCCCTCGGCGCCGTGCACGTCGTCGACCACACCCGGGAGGACTTCACGGAAGGACGCGAACGCTACGACGTGATCCTGGACAACGTCGGCAACCACCCGCTGAGCCGCCTGCGTCGGGCCCTCACCCCGACGGGCACCCTCGTGGCCAACGGTGGCGGCTCGCCCGGCCGGGTGTTCGGGGCGGTGGGTGCCATGCTCCGGGTGATCGCGGTCAACGGGTTCGTCCGGCAACAGCTCCGTACGATCCTCCCGGCGACCCCGGCCGGACCGGCCCGGGAGGATCTGCTCGCCGTCACCGCGCTCATCGAGGCGGGCAGCCTCACCCCGGTGATCGACCGGACCTACCCGCTGGCCGACGCGGCCGAGGGCGTGCGGCATCTGGAACGGGGGCACGCACGCGGCAAGGCCGTGATCACGGTGGCGTGAGCGGGAGTCAGGTCGGGCGCCGTGCGGCCGCCTCCGTGCCGCCCACCGTGCCGAGGCAGAGAAGGACGTGCCGCTCGGCGATCTCCGCCGCGCTGAGCGGGCCGTCGGCCCGGTACCAGTTGGCCACCCCCTGACACATGATCAGAACGGCCCGGACCGCGTCGGCCGGGATGGGCGTGGTGAACACCTCCTGGGCGATGCCCGCCCGCACGGTGTCCAGCAGCATGTGCTCGAGATAGTCCCGCAGCGCCACGTAACGGGCGCGGTTCGCCGGTTCGAGACTGCGTATCTCGGTGTCCAGGAAGGCCAGCCCCTTGCGGTTGGCCATGTAGAGCACGATGGACTCGACCATGGCGCGGAAGCGGGGGAGCGGCTCGTCGCCGGCCTCCGCCGCGGCCGCCCGGCAGCGGTCGAGCACGTCCTTGATGGACGTCTCCAGCAAGGTGGCCAGCAGCGCCTGCTTGTTCGCGTAGTGGTAGTAGAGCGCGGGGA
This sequence comes from Streptomyces sp. Root1310, assembly GCF_001426425.1. Lineage (NCBI taxonomy): Bacteria > Bacillati > Actinomycetota > Actinomycetes > Kitasatosporales > Streptomycetaceae > Streptomyces > Streptomyces sp. Root1310. Next base: position 301,156 of record NZ_LMEQ01000030.1, read on the forward strand.
CGGTGACTCCGACCCGGCCGGCGATGTCCCGTACCGAAGTGCCGTGGTAGCCGTGCTCGTTGAAGGCCTCCATGGCGTGCACCAGGATCGGATGGAGGTCCAGCGGCGCGTAGCTGCGCCAGTGGGGCGCGGCGGCGGTCTCCTGGCGGGGCTGCGTGCTCAAGGATGCTCCTCCGGTGCGGTGCCGACGAGTGACATCGTACGTCCCCGGGCGCCTGAAGGCGCCCCTCATGCCGCTTAACGTCCGCTCAGTAACCCTGAGATCCTGAGCATGCTTCGCCGATGAGTCTCTTCGCGCCGCGTCGTCTTTCCAGCGAAATGACAGGAATTCAGGGGCTCAACTTCCTTCGGAACAGGTGGCGTTACGACCATTGACCGGTTGCCCACTCCTCTCTACCTTCTTAGCGAGCGCTAAGTAGACCGGAGTTCGGAGGGCTGATGAGCGCCATGAGGGACACCGCGACGCACCGGGACGCGAGGACCGTGCGACCGGCGGCACCGGCGGCACCGGCGGCACCGGCGGCACCGGCCGCACCGGCGGCAGTGGCGGCAGCGGCGGGCCGCCGGGCCGGGCCACTGGCCGGTGTACGGGTGGTGGAGCTGGCGGGGATCGGGCCCGCGCCGTTCGCCGCGATGCTGCTCGGCGATCTGGGGGCCGACGTCGTCCGCGTCGACCGGCCGGGGACGCCGGTCCTCGGCGTCGACGCCGCCTTCGACGTCACCAACCGCAACAAGCGATCCGTCCTGGTCGACCTGAAGTCGGCCGACGGGCCGGGCACCGTACGGGCGTTGGCGGCGCGCGCCGACATCCTGATCGAGGGTTTCCGGCCGGAAGTGGCGGAGCGGCTGGGTGTGGGCCCGCGGGAGTGCCTGGCCGTCAACCCGGCCCTGGTGTACGGCCGGATGACCGGCTGGGGCCAGGACGGTCCGCTGGCGCCCCGGGCCGGGCACGACATCGGGTACATCGCCACCGTGGGCGCACTCGGCATGATCGGCGCCCCCGACGGCCCGCCGGTGATCCCCGGCAACCTGCTCGGCGACTACGCGGGCGGCTCGCTCTACCTCGTCGCCGGAGTGCTCGCCGCCCTGCTGACCGCCCGGAGCACGGGAGAGGGGCAGGTGGTGGACGCGGCGATCGTCGACGGGACCGCCCACCTCACCGCCTTCGTCCAGGGCATGCTCGCGTCGGGGGCGTGGCAGGACGCCCGCGGCCGCAACCTGCTGGACGGCGGGTGCCCCTACTACGCCGTCTACGAGACGGCCGACGGCGGCTGGATGGCGGTCGGCGCGCTGGAGCCCGCGTTCTACGCCGAGTTCGTCCGCCTCCTCGGCCTCGACGCCGAGGACCTGCCGGACCGGAACGACCCGCGCCGGTGGCCGGAACTGCGGGCCGCCTTCGCGGCGCGCTTCGGATCCGAAGGGCGTGCCGCCTGGACCGCGGTGTTCGAAGGCACGGACGCCTGTGTCGCCCCGGTGCTCTCCCTGCGGGAGGCCGCCCGCCACCCGCACCTCAGGGCCCGCGGGACCTTCACCGAGGAACACGGCATCGTCCAGCCCGGCCCGGCGCCCCGATTCTCCGCGACGCCCGGCGCGGTGCGGCTGCCGCCGGCCCGCCCCGGAGCACACCACGACGAGGTGGCCCGGGACTGGCGCGTCCCGGAACTGACCGGAGCCCCGCGGCCCGCCACCCACCCCGAGGACGGACGCTGATGGAACTCTCCACCCCCCTGCAGTACGCCGGTGACCCCCGTGCCGCCGCCGACGAGGCGGCCGCGCTGGAGGCGGCGGGACTCGACGCGATCTGGGTCGCCGAGGCGTACGGCTTCGACTCCCCGACGATCATGGGATACCTGGCCGCCCGCACCGAGCGCCTGCGCATCGGCTCCGCCGTGCTCAACGTGTACTCCCGCACCCCCGCGCTGATCGCGCAGACCGCGGCCGGACTCGACGCCCTCACCGGTGGCCGTGCCCTGCTCGGCATCGGCGCCTCCGGCCCCCAGGTGGTGGAGGGATGGCACGGCCGCCGCTACGACCGGCCCCTCGGACGCACCCGCGAGACGATCGGGCTCGCCCGCCGCATCTGGCGGCGCGAGGTGATCGAGCACCACGGCATCACCGACCTGCCCCTGCCGCCCGAGAAGGGCGGCACGCTCGGCAAACCGCTGAAGCTGCTGACCCGCCCGGTACGCGACACCATCCCGGTGTACGTGGCCGCACTCGGTCCCGCGAACGTCCGGATGACCGCCGAACTCGCCGACGGATGGCTGCCGTTCCTCTATGTGCCCGAACACGCGGCGAAGGTCTGGGGCGGCCCGCTCGCCGAGGGCGCGGCGCTGCGTGCCCCGGAACTCGGCCCGCTGTCCGTCGTCGCCGGCGGGCTGCTCGCGGTCGGGGACGACGCCGAAGGGGTCCGCGATCTGATGCGGCCCGTCATCGCCCTGTACGTCGGAGGCATGGGTGCTCCGGGCCGCAACTTCTACTACGACCTGGTCTGTTCCTACGGCTACGAGGCCGAGGCCGCCGCCGTCCAGGAGCACTTCCTCGCGGGCCGCAGGCGGGAGGCGGAGGCCGCGGTCCCCGCCGAACTGTGCGAACTGATCTGTCTGGCGGGCCCCGAGGGCTATGTGCGCGAACGCGTCGAGGCATTCCGAGAGGCGGGCGTCACGATGCTCAACGTCACCCCCGTCGGCCGCGATCCGGCCCGCCTCGTCGAGCTCGTGAAGAACTGGCTCTGAACGACGACTTCCCGACCCGGGGGCGACCATGGAACGAGACCTGTACACGGCGGAGCACGAGGCGTTCCGCGAAACCGTCCGCACCTTCCTCGCCAAGGAGGTGCTGCCGCACCACGACCGCTGGGAGCGCGACGGAGTCGTCAGCCGTGACGTCTGGCGCGCGGCGGGCCGCCAGGGCCTGCTGGGCCTCGCGGTGCCGCAGGAGTACGGCGGTGGGGGAGTCGACGACTTCCGCCACAGCGCCGTCCTGATCGAGGAGTTCGCGCGGGCCGGAGCGTCCGGCGTGGCGCTGAGCCTGCACAACGACATCGTCGGCCCCTATCTCACCCGGCTCGGCACCGACGAGCAGAAGCGGCGCTGGCTGCCCGGGTTCACCTCCGGCGAGACCGTCACGGCCATCGCGATGACCGAACCCGGAGCGGGCTCCGACCTCCAGGGCATCCGCACCACCGCCACCGACCGGGGCGACCACTACCTCCTCAACGGCGCCAAGACGTTCATCTCCAACGGCATCCTCGCCGACCTGGTCGTCGTCGTGGCCCGCACCACCCCCGAGGGCGGCAGCTCCGGGCAGAGCCTGCTCGTCGTCGAACGCGGCATGAAGGGCTTCGAGCGGGGCCGCAACCTCGACAAGATCGGCCAGAAGGCCCAGGACACCGCCGAGTTGTTCTTCGACGACGTCCGGGTGCCCAAGGAGAACCTGCTGGGCGGGGAGAACCAGGCCTTCGCCGCCCTCATGGCCAACCTCGCCCAGGAACGGCTCGCCATCGCCGTGGGCGCGGCGGCCGCGGCCGAACACGTCCTGGAACTCACCCGCGCCTACGTGAAGGAGCGCGAGGCGTTCGGCCGCCCCCTGGCCCGCCTCCAGCACATCCGCTTCGAGATCGCCGAGATGGCCACCGAGTGCGCCGTCACCCGGACCTTCGTCGACCGCTGCGTCACCGAGCACGGAGCGGGCCGCCTCGACGCTGTACACGCCTCGATGGCCAAGTGGTGGGCGACCGAACTCCAGAAGCGGGTCGTCGACCGCTGCCTCCAACTGCACGGCGGATACGGATACATGACGGAGTACCAGGTCGCCCGGGCGTTCCTCGACAGCCGAGTCCAGACGATCTACGGCGGGACCACCGAGATCATGAAGGAGATCATCGGCCGCGCGTTGCTGACCTGAGCGCCCGCCCTGCCTTGCCCTTCCATCCCCTCCCCTCCCCTTTCCTCCCGCCCTCCCCTTCGCACCCGGCGCTCCCGTGTCCCCCGTCGACTCCCTCCGTCGACTGCCTGCGCCGATTCCCTCCGCCGACTCCCTCCACCCGACCGGAAGGCTCTCTGTGACGACCAGCGAAGCGTTTGTGTACGAGGCGATCCGCACCCCCCGCGGCCGGGGCAAGCCCGGCGGCGCGCTGCACGGCACCAAGCCCGTGGACCTGGTCGTCGGCCTGATCGACGAGGTGCGCCGTCGGTTCCCCGGCCTGGACCCGGCCGGCATCGACGACATCGTCCTCGGCGTCGTCAGCCCGGTCGGCGACCAGGGCGCCGACATCGCCAGGACCGCCGCGATGGCCGCCGGGCTGCCCGACACCGTCGCCGGCGTCCAGGAGAACCGCTTCTGCGCCTCCGGCCTGGAAGCCGTCAACCTCGCCGCCGCCAAGGTGCGTTCCGGCTGGGAGGACCTGGTCCTGGCCGGCGGGGTGGAGTCCATGTCCCGCACCCCCATGGGCAGCGACGGCGGTGCCTGGGCACTCGACCCCCTGACCAACCACGACACCGGTTTCGTCCCGCAGGGCATCGGCGCCGACCTGATCGCCACCTTGGAGGGGTTCGGCCGCCGGGACGTCGACGCCTACGCGGCCGAGTCCCAGGAGCGGGCCGCCCGGGCATGGAAGGAAGGCCGCTTCGCCCGCTCCGTCGTCCCCGTACGGGACCGCAACGGACTGCTGGTCCTCGACCGGGACGAACACCTCAGGCCCGGCACGACCACGGACTCCCTGGCCGCGCTCCAGCCGTCCTTCGCTGCCGCCGGCGAACTCGGCGGATTCGACGCGGTCGCCCTCCAGAAGTACCACTGGATCGAACGCGTCGACCACGTCCACCACGCGGGCAACTCCTCCGGCATCGTGGACGGAGCGGCGCTCACCGTCGTCGGCTCCGCCGAAGCCGGCCGACGGCACGGACTGACCCCGCGAGCCCGGATCGTGTCCGCCGCCGTCTCCGGAGCCGACCCGACGATCATGCTGACCGGACCCGCCCCGGCCTCCCGCAAGGCACTCGACAGGGCCGGCCTGACCGTCGACGACCTCGACCTGGTCGAGATCAACGAGGCGTTCGCGGCGGTGGTGCTGCGCTTCGTCAAGGACCTGCGGCTGGACCCCGAGAAGGTCAACGTCAACGGCGGCGCCATCGCCATGGGCCATCCGCTCGGCGCGACCGGAGCCATGATCCTCGGCACGCTCGTGGACGAACTCGATCGGCGCGACCTGCGCTACGGGCTCGCCACCCTGTGTGTCGGCGGCGGCATGGGCATCGCCACCGTCGTCGAACGACTCTGAACGCCGTGCCCTGCCGACCCCTCGGCCTTCCAGCCGGCCCGGCGCGGTCCACCTCCGCCGGCCTGGTGCGGGCCACCTCCGCCGGCCTGGTGCGGGCCACCTCCACAGGCCCGGTGCGGGCCACCTTCGTCCGCCTTGCGCAGACCACCCTCATCGTCCGGCGCAGGTCCTGCCCTGACCGGCCCGGTGCGGGCCACGCTCGTCGCCCTGCGCAGTTTCCGCCCGACCGGCCGGCGGCAGGCCACCTCATCGCTCCTGCGCACACCTGCCCCGACCGGCCCGGGATGGGGACCTGCCTCCCCCCAGCCCCGCATCGGCTCTGCCCACAATCCGCCCGTATGGGTCCCGCTGCATCCGGCCTGTTTGGCCTCCCCCCGGCCCGCACAGCTCCCGCCCCCTCCGCCTGGCATCGGCTCTGCCCCCGTCCGGCCCGTATGCCTCCCGCCCCCTCCGGCCCGCACAGCTCCCGCACCCTCCGCCCGGCACGGCTCTCGCCGCCAGGCGCAGGCCGCGATTGATCCGGCCCGGCGCAGGCGCCGACACATTCGGACCGACGCAAAGGCCGACCCATCCCCCCGCGCCACCCCGCGCCGTTCGCGCGACCCCCGTCCGCCCCTGTGAGGCACGCACACCCGTAGGAGAGCGCATCCCATGGCCCTCGAAGCCGTAAGCCGTACCATCCGCTGGGAAGAGGACGCCGACCACGTGGTCACCCTCGTCCTCGACGACCCCGACCAGTCCGCCAACACCATGAACGCGGCGTTCATCGACTCGCTCGACGCCACCGTCGACCTGCTGGAGGCGCGGAGCGACAGCCTCAGGGGTGTCATCGTGACCTCGGCCAAGAAGACCTTCTTCGCCGGCGGCGACCTGCGGGACCTGATCGCCGTCACCCCCGAGACCGCCGGCGCGTCCTTCGAGGCCGGCATGCGCGTCAAGCGTGCCCTGCGCCGGATGGAGACGCTGGGCGTACCCGTCGTGGCCGCCGTCAACGGCGCGGCCCTGGGCGGCGGTTACGAGATCGCGCTCGCCTGTCACCACCGCGTCGTACTGGACCGGCCCGACGCGCGCGTGGGCCTGCCGGAGGTCACCTTCGGACTGCTGCCCGGCGGAGGAGGGGTGACCCGCACGTCTGGCGGCCCCACCCGGCCCACGCCGTCGTCGACCGCATGATCGACGAGTTCGGGCGCACCGGCCGCAGCGGCGGAGCGGGCTTCTACGACTACGAGGACGGTCGCCGTACGGGGCTCTGGCCCGGACTGCGGGAGCACTTCACCGACGCGGCCCTGCGCGGGACCGACCTCGCCGGACTCCAGGAACGGATGCTCTTCGTCGAGGCCCTCGACGCCGTGCGCTGCCTGGAGGAGGGCGTGCTCGTCTCCGTCGCGGACGCCAACGTCGGCTCGCTGCTCGGCATCGGCTTCCCGGCATGGACGGGCGGCGTGCTCCAGTACGTCAACGGCCACCCCGGAGGTCTGCCGGGCTTCGTGACCCGCGCACGCGAACTCGCCGAACTGCACGGAGACCGCTTCGCGCCGCCCGAACTGCTGCTCCGCAAGGCCCAGCGAGGCGAGACCTTCACCGACCGCTGACCACCTCACCCCCACCCACCTCACCCGCTCATCTCACTCCCACCCACCTCACCCTCAGCCCCCCAATTCCAACCGACCCCGGACCGACCCCGATCCGGTCCGATCCGTCCAGCACGCCAGGAGGCCGTCATGACATCTGCCCCGCGCACCGACGGGGGCCCACAAGGAGAACCGGCGGCGCCGTCCACGCTGCCCCTGCTCCTGGAACGCAACGCCCGCCTCCATCCGGACCTGCCCGCCCTGTCCTGGCGGACCCCGGACGGCCGCGCCTGGTCCACGCTCACCTGGGCGGAGGTCAGGGACCGCACCACGGAACTCGCCGCAGGCCTCGCCGCGCTCGGCGTGGGCCGCGGCGACCATGTCCTGCTCATGATGGCCAACCGTCCCGAGCACTGGCTGTCCGACCTCGCGCTGGTGCGCCTCGGCGCCGTGCCGGTCAGTGTCTACGGCACCGCTGCGCCGGAGCAGATCACCCACATCGCGCGCAACTGCCGGGCGGCGCTGGCGGTGGTGGAGGGCGCCGCCCAGGCCGAGGTGTGGGCGCCGCTGCTCGACGACGACGCCACGCCGCTCGGACGGCTCGTGGTGGTGGAGGACGGCGAGGAGGGACGGCACCTGCCCTACGCGGCGCTGACCCGCGTGCCGGTCCCGGAGGGCTTTGCCAAGGCACTGGACACGGCCCGCCCCGGGGACGCGCTGACCGTCGTCTACACCTCCGGGACCACCGGTGAGCCCAAGGGCGTGGTCCTCACCCATCAGCAGGTGCTCGCCAACGCCGTCGCGCTCGACGAGGTGGTGGAACTGCCGTCGCACGTAGAGCACGTCTGCTACCTGCCGTTCGCCCACATCGCGGAGCGGATGCTCGGCATCTACCTGCCCTGCCACCGCGCCTCGCACGTCCATCTCTGCGCCGATCCGGCCGCCGTGGCCGAGGCGGTGCGCGAGCTGCGGCCCCGGCAGTTCTTCGGCGTGCCGAGGGTCTGGGAGAAGCTGGCCGCCTCGGTCCGAGCCGGACTGACCCTGCTGCCCGAGGAGCGGCGCAAGGCCGTCGAGGAGGCAGCCGAGGTGGCCCGTGAGCACGTCGGCTTCCAGGAGCGCGGAGAGGAACCGCCGGCCGCGCTCGCCGAGGCGTACGCGCGCCGTCGCGAGACGGTGCTGCTGCCGCTGCTGGCCGCGGGGGGTCTCGACCGGGTCGTCTGGGCCGCCAGTGCCTCCGCGCCGATGCCGCTGGACGTGGTCCGGTTCTGGGCGGGCTTCGGCATCGTCGTCATGGACGCCTGGGGGCTGACCGAGACGACGGGCGTGGCCACGGCCAACAGCCCCCGCACCGGATTCCGGCTGGGCTCGGTGGGCCGCCCGGTGTCGAGCGTGCGGGTGCGCACCGCCGAGGACGGCGAGCTCCAAGTGCGCGGCTCCTCCGTCTTCGCCGGCTATCTGCGGCCGGACGGCACGGTCGGCCCGGCGCTCGACGAGGAGGGGTGGCTGCACACGGGCGACATCGGCCGGGTCGACGAGGACGGCTACGTCTGGATCACCGACCGGAAGAAGGAGATGATCGTCACCTCGACGGGCAAGAACGTCTCCCCGGCGCTGGTGGAGAACGCCCTGAAGGAACACCCGTTGATCGGCCAGGCCATGGTGCACGGCGACCACCACTCCTACCTCGTCGCGCTGCTGGTGCTCGACCCCGAGGCGGCACCCGCCTGGGCCGCCTCCCACGGCCTGGAGAACGGCGCGGACCTCGCGGCGCTGGCCGCGCATCCCGCCGTCCTCGAGGAGGTCGACCGGGCCGTGGCCGCCGCCAACAGCCGCCTCAACCGCACCGAACAGGTCAAGCGCTACCGGCTGTTGGCTCAGGAGTGGGGACCCGCGACCGGCGAACTGACCCCGTCGCTGAAACTGCGCCGCCGCGTCGTCCGGGACAAGTACGCCACCGAACTGACCGGCCTCTACGGCGACTGACCGCCACGGAGACCGACCTCATGGCCGACGGCCCGCAACGCACGGCCGCCGGAGATCACCAGAGGACAGAGGGTCCCGACGGGGGCATCCCGCGCCGACGCGGCCGGCCGGGATGCCCGGGCCCGGCTACAGGACGTCGGGACGTCGGGACGTCAGGGGGCAGGTGGTCGGGTGGTCACGTGGTCACGTGGTGGTGCCGAGGCGGTGGATGGTGATGGGGACCTTGGTGCGGTTCCCGGTGGGGTCGATGCCGAAGCGTCCGGTGGCGGCCGGGACGGCGCCGTCGGCGAGGGCGTAGAGGTGGTTGAGGACGGCGTACCGGTCGGGGAGGGCGCTGGTCGGGGTGGTGGCGTTGCGGATGGCGGTGGTGGCGGTGAGCACGGCGTCGTGGGCGAGGACGGGCCAGTAGCCGCGGGTGGCGTGGACGGCGGGGAACTTCTGCCCGTGGTGGTCGCCGCCGAACGCGTCGAGGAACTGCTCGTACAGGTTGTGGTCGCTGTTGCCGGGGCTGCGCAGCTGCGCGGCCGTGGGCAGGGAGGCGTACAGCACGGCGATGGGTGCCTCGCCGTCCTGGTTCAAGGCGGTGAGGGTCTTGGGGTCCAGGGCCGCGGTGTCGGATCCGGAGACCACGGTGATGGGCCGGCGGTGGCAGCTGCGCCGGCTGAGCGCCTGGAGGAAGTCGGGCAGGTACTTCTCCCGGGCCGCGAAGTACACGGTGTCGACCGGGTGCTCGGTGCTGCACAGGTTCTGGCCGATCGCGCCCAGGATCGACTCCACTCCACCCCGGGGGTCGAAGAAGAAGTCCGCCATGGGGTCGAGGTGCTTCTTCAGCCCGCCGACGGTACGGAAGTCCTCGTAGAGGGAGTCGGTGTAGAAGTCGCGCGTGCCGTTGGGGGTCTTGGCGGTGCGCACCAGCGCGGCGGTGCGCGTGTCGCCGTCCAGTTCCTCGCCGAGCGCTTTGAGCTGGGCCGCGTTGGTCAGGGTGACGCGTACCAGGCCGTTGATGCGTTTCGGTGCGTTCTTCGGACTGTCGATGATGCCGGTGGTGTCGAAGCCGTCGGCGGTGATGAGGTCGGCGACCATGGGGATGTCCCTCCCGCCGAGCGTGCGGGCGGCGTCGACGGACTCCTGCTGGCTCAGCCCCATCCCGGTGACGGCGACCAGGTTTTCGGCCTTGGGCAGCCCGGCCAGCGTGTCGACGGCCTTCTTCCAGTGCATTTCGCCGCTGCCCATGTTGGCCAGCACCAGACGGATCTTCAGCGGGCCGTCGTCGGCGTTGGCCCGTTCGACGGCCGTGTAGGCGCCCTCGACCTCGCCGACGAACTGGTCGAGCGTCAGGTCCTTGGCCTTGCCCGCACTGCCCACCGAGGTCAGCGGCGCCAGGAACGCGATGGTGACGTAGTGGCCGTCGCGGGTCGCCCGGTGGTTCTCCGCGCCGATGGCCGTCAGCACGGGCTCCAGGGCGGAACCGAACACATCGGCACGGTCGAGGCCGTCGGTCACTCCCGTGCACTCCCCGCCCGCCTCGGTCACCAGCGCCGGGTTCATGGTCCCGCAGTGCTCCTTGCGGTACTTGTCCTGCCGCTGCTGCTCCTTTTCGCGCTGCTCCTCCTGCTGCCCGTTCTTGCGGTGCTCGTCGAAGGCGTACACGCCGGCGGCCGCGGCGAGCGCGAGGGCGGCGCAGACCGCCACGGCGGCGCGGTGCCCTGCCAGACGGGTCCGCCACGCCTTCCACCGGCCGCCGTCGGCGCGCGGGACGTCGTCCGGGGACTTGCCCGCCGGCTTGCCGGGAGGCGCTGTCGGCGAAGGCGCCGGGGGAGGGGAAGGGGCCGGGGGAGGGGACGCGGCTGCGGCTTCCGCACCACCAGGGCCCCCAGCTCCGGCGGGAGTCGGAGACCCGGCCTCGGCCGCAGCCTGGCCCTCGGCCGCAGCCGGTGCCTCTGCGTGTGCCTGTGCGTGTGCCTGTGCCGGGACGGAAGCCTGGGTCGCGGACACCGCGGCCAGTTCCCGCCAGGCCTGCTGCCAGGGTTCGCGCCGCGCCTCGTCGAGACCGCACGCGGCCAGGAAATCAGCGACGAACTCCCACTCCGGCAGCCTGTCCCGCGACAGCACATTGGAGACGGTGGCCGGCGGCAGCCGCTTGCCCTGCCGCTGGCTGGCCTGCTCGAGCTGGGCGAGCGACACCCCGAGCCCGGTGCGCAGTCTCGTCAGTTCCTCACGGAACTGCTGCTGACCACCGATCCGCGGCGGCGCGGTCTCGTGCTCCGCCGGCCGCCGGCCGGGCACCTGGTCCCACACCATCACATACCTCCCACGGTGACCGCGCCGACGGCCGTGACGATGCGGGGCACGCCGTCCGGGCAGCGGAGCCGACGGCGAGGGCGGTATCGATGCAGCATGAATGAATTCCTGTCTTCCTGGGCGCGGTGCGCATGCGCCGCACGGAGCACCCCGTGTCCGGTTACCGGCCGGGCCACGAGGCGTTCTGGATTCCCCGGTCCTGAAATGCGAAGACGTTCCGCGGCAAGGCTGTCGCGCGAGCGGAACTCGAGAAGTCGGGGAAGCTCCTGCCGACACAGGATTCCGCTTTTCCCTTACCGGCTGACGGGTATTCCGATCTATTTCTGAATTCTTCGGTCCGTGTCACATACTGACCGGCTTGTTGCCGCCGCCACCCCCGCCACCGGCGCGCCCGGCCGCAGCGCAAGCCCCCTGTTTCGACTCGCACCGCTGTGACCTGCACGTACGGCGTTCCGAAACACCGGTGCTCCTTCCGAAGGCTCCCGAAGGCGCGAACCATCGTGCGGCGGAGGCGGTTGGGTGCTGAGCTGGAGGGCAGCGGCCCTGCCGCGCCCCCGTAGGAACTGTCCTGTCTTCCTGGGCTCGGCAGCGCGAACCACCGGGGAAACGAGGGGGTTCCTGTTACCGGCAGGAACCCCCTTCCCGCGTTCACGCGGTCCGGCAGAACGGGACCTCGTCCCACGGGAATCCGGGACCTGCCCGGGAAATCCGCCGGCCGCGCGTGACGCACGGAATCGGGATTCCGCGCGGCACGAGGCCCACCACAAACACGCGCCACGATGCCCGCCACCGGGCGAGCCATGATGCCCGCCACCGAGCGTGTCTCGAAACGCGCCGTGAAACGCACGGCAAGGTCACCGGGACACCGTGTCCCTCAGCGGGACGTCACAGGGGGACGCCTCAGCGGGACGCCTCAGCGAGACGTCACAGGGGGACGCCTCAGCGGGACGTCAGCCACCACAACGCCAGGCTGACGACGCCGGAGCCGGCCGCGCCAGCCGCCCCGAGGGCGGCCTGCCGGCCCAGGCGGCGCCACAACGCCGCCCGGGCGGCGGCCGAGCGTCGGTCTTTGTCGAACACGGTCATCGCGGTACCTCCCGGTCCAGTGCCGGGCGGGTGCCGCCCTGCGCTGCGATGGTGACCGATCCGCACTACGTCCACCGGTACGGAAAGCCCTTGCGGGCGTTGCCGTTCACCATGGCAGCCCCTGGTGGTGTTGCCGTCTGAAGCGGCAACACCACGGGAACGGTAGGGGAGTTGCCGCTCGGTGATACTGACCTGATGCACAACGGACAGGTGCCCACCCCGGCACAGACAGCGGTCACCGCGGCGGTCCGGCCACAGGTGCGTCTGGCACCGCTCAAGGACGGTCTGGCCCCCGAGAAACGCGCCCTGGCGGAGGATCTGCGGCAGGTCTTCCTCGCCCTGGGCATCAGTGTCCGCCGCTACGCGGCGCGCCGCTTCCTCAACGCGAGTTCCGTCACCCGCTACCTCAGCGGCGAGCGTCTCCCGCCGTGGGACTTCGTCGCCGGAGTGATCGCGGACGTACAGGACGCGCAGTGCCCGCTCACCCCCGAAGCCGAGGAAGCCCTCAGGGACCTGCACCGCCAGGCGCTGAAGTCCCACCGGCCCAGCAGCAAGGCCCAGGCCCTCCAGGACAGACTGGCCGAGGCCGACGACGAGACCCGGCGCATCACCACCCGCCAGCGGGCCCTGGAAGAGGCCCTGCGAGACCGGGAGAGCCGGCTGGAGCACGTGCGGGGCCGGGTCCGCAACCTCGAGACCAGCATCGAGGGGCAGCAGCTCACCCACCGCGCCGAACTCGAGATCTGGCAGGGGGAGTACACCCGGCTGCAGGAGGAGTGCGGCGATCTGCAGGAGCAGGTCATCTACCTGCAGGAGTCCCTGGCGGTGGCCCGCGCCGAGCTGATCGCCGCCGAGGACCGGTGCCACCGCCTGGAGATCCAGCTCGAAACCGTTCAGGAACTCGGCTCGGACGGCCACCAGGACGGCGACACCCCCTCGATCGTGGCCATGCTGGAAGAAGCCGACCGCAGATCGTCGGTACCCGAGCTGGTACGCGCCGTCAGCGACCTGGAACTGCGCACCCGTCAGGCCATGGCGAGCGAACTGGTCAGAGCGGCCAGCCAGTCGCGCACGATCGAAGAAGTGGTCGGACTCCTGGCGGCGTTGCGGCAGGCGGGCTTCGACGCACACGCGCAGACCGCCCTGCCGGCCATGGTGATGGTGCGCTCCGTGGACGACACCAGCGCACTGGCCCGCGAACTGACCCGCGAAGGCCTCGAGGACTACGTACTGATCCTCGTCCAGGCCTCGGTGAAGTTCCATCAGCCCGAGAGCATGGCCGCGCTGGCCATCGCCCTGCACCGCTGCGGGCTTCCCTGCTACGCCGAAAGCCTGTTGCAGGCCGCGGCCGTGGTCCGCCCCCTGCCCGACCTGGTATCGGCCGCCCTGCTGCTCACGGACACCGAGCTCGGCGACGCGGTCGTGGCCGCCATGGCCACCGCGGCCGCTCAGCGCCCCCTCACGGACCTGGTGACCCTGAGCATCACACTGCGTCAGGCCTGCCTGGGCAGATACGCCGACGTCCTCCAGGCGGAGGCGGCCGCCACCCGCTCGGCGGCCGACGTGGCCGAGTTCATCCGCTCCCTGACCGAACACGGCCTGGAAACCGACGCCGAGAGCGTCTTCACCCACACACAGCAGCGCAGCGTCGGACATCTCGTTCCCCTCCTGCACGTCCTGCGGGACCAGCGCGCCTGGACGGTGCTGGCCCAGGCCGCGGAGAGCCGCCCCGCCGACGACATCGCGGTGCTGATCGACGAGCTCTACATGTCGGGACGCCACCAGCTGGCCACGGACCTCCTCATGCTGATCATGGACCGCAGGGACACGGCACAGATCCGGCAACTGATCGGGGGTCTGGATTGTCTGGTTCCGGGCTCGGAGGCGATCATGGCCGCGGCCACCCGCATCCTCGCCCCCGAGCGGGCCGCGGCGCTCCTCACCTGCCTGGAGTTCTGCGGGCTGCCGGACCACGCGACCGTCGTCTTCCGGTGCATGGTCTACGACGACCTGGTCGGACACGCCGGCCTCTTCCTGCAGTCGCTCGGCAGATCCGGATCGCACTATGCCCGCCTGGACGTCCTGCGCCGACACGCCCACGGCATGGGAGTGGAGACCGCCGCCCACCTGATGCTCGCCCTGGAGTCCGCCACGCTGACCGTGCACCTCGACACACTCATCCAGGACCTGTGTCTGAACTGCCCGGTCCTCGACATCGTCCTGCTGGTCAGCAGAACCATGGCGGTGGGAGGCCCCGCACCGCGCAGCGAACGCGTCGTGCGACGCATCATCGACCAGGTCGTCGACAGGCGCCCGGTGTCCGACCAGGCGGGTCTGCTCTCCGCCCTGCACGCGGCCGGCCTGACGAAACACGCCGAGCATCTTTCCGCCCAGGCCCAAGAGACACACGGACGGCTCTTCAGGGCCCAACTGCGCGGCGAGCACTACGTGAACGACCCCCACAACGGCTCCCGGCTGCTCGGCCTCTACGACCGGCCGGGCAGGCGGTCACGCCGCGATTAGGCCGTGTCACAAGCTGATCGGCGCGTGGCCCCTCCTGCGAGGGGCTCGTCCGCGAAGAGCTGCTCGGACTTCTCCGGGCTGCTCGGACTTCACCGGGCTGTCCGGACTTGAGCAGGCTCTCCGGACTTCAGCGCACTGTCCGGCAGACCCCTGATCTCTCCTGACACCCAAGGACATGATTAGTCATTTTATTGAGTATGATGAGCGGCGAACGAGGAAGGCGCCGGCCGCGGCAACAGCGCGGCGACGAGGACGAAGAGGTCCACCGGGACGGGGACGAAGAGGGCACCGGACCGGGGCCTGCGGATCGCACCCGGCCTGCGGGAAAGGCGGACGACTCATGCCGAGCGGTGCATACCTGCGCTACGTCGCGTTGGGCGACAGTCAGACCGAAGGGCTGGGCGACGGCGACGACACCGTCGGTCTACGCGGTTTCGCCGACAGGTTCGCCGAGCGCCTCGCGGCCTTCAACGCCGGTCTCCGGTACGCCAATCTGGCTGTACGCGGACGTACCGCCGGCCAGGTGCGCACGGAACAGCTGGGGCCTGCCCTGGCCCTGCGCCCCGACCTGGCCACCGTCGTCGCCGGGGTCAACGACCTGCTTCGGCCGCGGTACAGCGGCGCGGAGGTGGCCGGGCACCTGGAGGAGATGTTCGCCGCGCTCACGGATGCCGGAACCCACGTGGTGACACTGACCTTCCCCGACGTCACGAAGATCGCGCCCCTTGCCCGGCCCATCAGGTCCCGCGTGTTCGACCTCAACACCCGCATCCGTGCCGCGGCCGCCCGTCACGGGGTCACGGTCGCCGAAACCGGTCGGCAGCCCGTCACCACCGACCCGCGGCTGTGGACCGCGGACCGACTGCACGCCAGCGCCCTCGGCCACGAACGCATCGCCGCAGCCCTCGCCCGAGCCGTCCGCCTGCCCGGAAGCGACGACGCCTGGACCCTCCCCCTCCCGCCCCAGGAGGTCCCTTCGGGCCGGCAAGCCGCAGAAGCCGAACTGCGCTGGGTGGCCGCACACCTCGGCCCCTGGCTGCGGCGCCGTCTGCGCGGCCGGTCCTCCGGCGACGGGCGCACCGCGAAACGACCTCAGCTCCTGCCTGTGAAGGCCACACCCGGTTCCGTGACGGACACCGGTCGACGGCAATCCCCGTAGCGCCGGCGCGGGTGTTGCTTCGGCACAGGCCTGGTGCCGCCTGGTGCCCGACGGAACCTCAACGCCGTGCGTGACGGATCTTCAGCCGTCCGAACCCCATGGTCCCGGAGATCCGGATCCTCGGCCCGTCGGCGCGGGAGCTCCGCGGTGCCCTGTACCGCGTGTCCTTCCAGCCGGTGTGCAGATCCTCGTACTCGACGATAGCGTCGCGCGGCACCGTGATCTTCGCCCTGCCGGTGCCGAGCTGCAGCTCGATGTCGACCGCCGGATGCTCGATGACCGCCCGCGACAGGTCCAGACGCACCCTTGCGAACGCGGACTCGACCTTGAGGAACCGAGGCACCCGCCACGCCCCGCCGCGCTTGATCCGTCCGCCGGCCGCGGCGATCGTGGACGTGGTACCCGCATCCTCCGCCGGCAGCGAGGCCAGCGCCGCCACGAGCTCGCCGCGCGTGGTGACGGTGAGCACCCGTTCCAGGCGTTCGTCCAGATCCTCGTGCGAGAGGTGCCCTTCGGCGTACGCCTCCCGCAGGCGTCGCACGGCCGTGTCACGTTCCTCTTCGCCGATCAGCGGCGGCCGGTCTTCCGGCAGAGCGGTCACCCTTTCACCCTAACGCCGGGCGGGCGCCGTGCACGGGGCTTCGTGGGCGAGGCCGGCGGCCTGGGTGGCAAGGCCGAGTTCGAAGGCGTCCAGAAGGCTGACCGCACGCAGGACATGCCGTTCGGGCGGAGTGAGGCCGTACAGGGTGCGGTTGATCAGGGCGGGGAAGTCGTGGTCGAAGTCGGCGGGCCGTCGTTGGTGCCGAACAGAGCCTTCAGATCCCGATAGCGCGCCACGTCCGCCCCCGCGAAATGATCACCAGTGGTCTCCAATCCATGTCTGTCGACCCTCCTGGTGAGGAGAACCTCCTTGTATACGGCGGAGATTGAGACACCCTGGCATGATCGATCGCGTGAGCCTTGACACCCCGCCGGAGCCGCCCATGGACGAGACCGGGTCAGGGCATGCCGCGCGAGTGTCCGCTCATGCGACGGTCGGAGCGCGGCTGTCCCGGTTCAGCGACCGGCGACTCGGGGACGCCGTGGCCTCCGCGCCGAGTCTGGGTTCCGGTATCGGCGGCAGATCGGCGGAGATGGAAGTCGACGGACTACGCGTCTTCGTCAAGCGGGTCCCGCTGACGGACATCGAGTTGCGGACGGAGCACCTGCGGTCGACCGCCAACCTGTTCGAGCTCCCCCTCTTCTACCAGTACGGGGTGGGGTCTGCGGGGTTCGGTGCCTGGCGCGAACTGGCCGCTCACCAGATGACCACCGACTGGGCGCTGAAGAACGAGTACGCGGGCTTCCCCTTGCTGTACCACTGGCGGGTCCTGCCCGACAGCCCCCCTGCTGGCTTCACCGACGCCTTCGGAGGCGTGGAGGGGGCCGTCGCGCACTGGGACGGGTCACCGGCTGTCCGCCATCGGCTGGAAGCCATCGGCAGGTCCTCCTTCAGCCTGGTGCTCTTCCTGGAGCACGTACCGCAGACCCTCGCCGCCTGGCTCGGTGGCCTGCGCGGTGCGGCCCCGCAACAGCCGAGGGGCGGATCGTCCTACCGCCGGGTCGAGGAAGCACTGATGCGCGGGACGGAGTTCATGAGCGCCCGCGGCCTGGTCCACTTCGACGCGCACTTCGCCAACCTGCTCACCGACGGCCGTCGGGTGTACTTCGCCGACTTCGGGCTCGCACTGAGCCGCGATTTCGAGCTCTCGGCGGAAGAGGATGCCTTCCTGACCGCCCATCTCGTGTACGACCGCAGCTATGCACCGAGTCATCTGCTGCGCCATCACCTGCCTGACGTAGTGCCGGGCGGCACCGAGCACGGGACCTTCCTGCGGGAGTGGGCGGATGGCCGACGACCCGAAGGCGTTCCGCCCGAAATCGGCGCGATCATCGACCGGCACGTCCGGCACGCCATCGTCCTGGACGAGTTCCACCACCGGTTCCTCACACAGAGCAAGCGCACGCCGTTCCCGGCGGCGGAGGTCCGGCGCGCCCTCGTCGGTGCGTCGGTGACGGGGTAGTTCGGGGCGACGCCGAGGTCTGCTCCGCGGCCGCACCTCGCGCCATGGCCCATGCCCTCCGGTCCGGGATGTACGACGCCGTCCCGGGTGGGGCGCGCCAGTGCTCGCGCCGGGCCGTGCCCCTCCCCGCGGAGCCGGCGCGGGCGCCACGGTCAAGGAGCGCGTCGCTCACCGGCACCGTTGTGCAAGTTGCGTGAAAGGCTGGGTAGGAGGCTTGTCCAGGCAGGCGAGGGAAAGGAGTCGGAGTGGACTGGGGTCGGTTCGCACAACAGATGGCCTCGATGGCGCGTGACCTGCTGGCACAGGATTCGGTCGACGACACGCTGGAGCGGATCACGGCATCGGCCACCGAACTGGTCGACGGCTGCGACGAGGCCGGCATTCTCGTACGGCACGCCGCGAAGGTGCAGACCCTCGCCCCCACCGGCCAACTGGTCGTCGAAAGCGACCGGCTCCAGGAACGGCTCGGCGAAGGCCCCTGCTTCGACGCCGCCCGCAGCCCAAGCGGAGAGCGGGTCTTCCGCATCGCCGACCTCACCGCCGAGCACCAGCGCTGGCCCGCCTACGCCCCCAGGGCGCACTTGCTCGGCGTAGGCAGCATGATGGGCTTCCTGCTGTTCACCGGCGACGAGGACCTCGGCGCGCTGAACCTCTACTCATGCAAGCCCGGTGCGTTCACCGAGGCAAGTGAGACGGCCGGGTGGCTGCTCGCCTCCCACGCCGCGGTCGCCCTCTCCAGCGCACGCACCCACGCCCAGATGGAACAGGCCATCGCCACCCGCCACGCCATCGGCGAGGCCATGGGCATCCTGATGGGCAGCCACCACATCACCGAGGAGCAGGCCTTCGACGTGCTGCGCCGCTACTCGCAGGAGAACAACGTCAAACTTCGCGAGGTCGCCCGCCTGGTCTGCGCAGGTGGCAGCCTGTCGTGACCGGGTGGGTCCCGGCCTGCCGTCATGGTGCAGGCCGGGGCCTGCCGTGGCGGTGGGTGCCGGTCTCCCGTGAGGGGCAGGACGACCTGTCCTGTCCGTGGCGGAAGCGACCTCCCCGGCTCTCGTGGGACGGTGGCCTCGCCGACTCGTCGGCCGTATCAGCGAGCGAAGCGTGGGCCGGGCGGGCAGGCAGCCCGGAAGAGCAGCACCGAACCGGCATGCGCCGCATCGGGCCCCGATCCTGCCCAGCGCACGCCCCTCACGCCTCGCCCATTCCACCCCCGCACAGGTTGGCTCCGGCCGTCACCGGCCCGCCCCGGCCCCTTGTGCTGCCGCCGGTGCGCCGACAGGTCATCGGCCGGTGAAGTGCGCTTCGCGGTAGTCGTCGAGCCGGTCGAGGACCAGCAGCAGGAGGCCGCGGAGCAGGCTGTCGTGCCGGTCGCTTCGGGCAGGCCCGCCCTGGTCGCCGATCTTCCGGGCCCGGACGATCAGCTCCGCGGGATCGGCGCCGGCCAGCGCGCGGATCAGCGCGTGCCGCACGGCGTTCAGCAACGGCCCCGGGCCCTCGCAGGCGTGAGTGTCACCGGGGCCGGCCGCCGCCGGCCCGCTCGCGGCCTGCAGTTGTGCGGTGAGGCAGTGCAAGGGAACCGCGGTGCGTTCGGCCAGCCGGATACGGTGTCCGACCTCGTCGAGCGCGGCGGCCGAACGACGGTGCGTCACACTCCAGCGCAGCGCCCGCCGGGCCCGGCAGAGATCCCGATCGAGGACATGGGGCTGCTGCCACAGGCCTTCCGCCGGCCCCGCCTCCTGCCGCAGCGGGGCCCCGCCGGGCCGGCGGCCCAGCTCCGCCAGCAGACGATCGAGGCGGTCGCGGTAGGCGTCCAGTCGGCCGGACAGCAGGCGGCAGGGGTCGGGAGGCCACAGCAGGGGGCCCAGGAGGATGACCACCGCGATCCCGACCAGGTTCTCCAGAACGCGCTGCTCCGGATAGCCCGAGACGGGCACACCGAAGACGAGCGCGGCGCTGACCAGCACCTGCTGGCTGGGAGCACCGTCGATACGCAGCAGGAGGCTGGCGAGGTATCCGGCGCTCACCACGACGGCGAGGGAGAGCGCGGACACGGGAAGCCAGCGCAGGGCGACCGCCGCGATGCCCACCCCCAGCAGGACACTGCCCAGACGGTAGAGCCCCAGCCGGGGGGCCCACAGCGGGATCCCGGACAGGGTGAACACCGCAGGCAGCACAGCGGCGACGGGGGCACTGCTGATGCCCAGTTCGACCGACAGCCACCACGACAGCGTGGCGCACAGCACCATCCGGGCCCCGCCCCGCACCTCCTGCGCGCTCAGCCGGTGCAGCCCGCCGGGCACCGGACGCCCGAGGTGGCCCAGGACGCTCACCGCCGACGGCAACGCGCAGCCCCACCGGCAGCTCCGCCCGAATGCCTGTCCGACAGCCTGTCCGAAGGCCCGTCCGCAGCCCCTTTCCCGTACGGCGGCACGAGCACACTCCCCTCCCGCAGGCGATGAGACCCGACCAGATTACGAGCCGCCCGCACGCCCGCGGGTCTAAGCGGAACGTGTCTCCGGCCCTCCCTCAACGTGCCGGTCGGCGGCCGTCTACGCTCGTCGACCGGCGCGGCACGGATCGCGCCGGACGGTTTCACAACGGGGGAGTTGCGGTGCGCGCGGGAGTGATCGGGCTGTGGCGGTGGACTGCGTGGGGCGGTATCGGGCTGAGTCTGTACGCGGGCTGGCTGACGGCGGATGACTTTCGCGACCGCGCGTCCAGCGAACGCGACATCAGCGCGGCGTGTGACGGGCTCGTGTCGGGGGCCGCGGTGATGGGCCTGCAGGGCGGGATGGTCCGGGCGAAGGCCAGCGACTACGACGAGTACCGGATCGACAGCCGCGAACCGCACAGTTCCTGCATCGTCTACAAGGTGCCCGGCCCCGGAAAGACCACGAGCCTGTTCACGCTGGTGGTGCGGCGCAGCGACGCCTCCGAGCCGATGAACTGGATCGGCGACGACAGCGGACTCGAGCCGTTCGATGACACCGATGACGCCGATGACGCCGACGGCACCGAAAAGGGAGATGTCACGGCGGTCGCCGACCGGCGCCCCGAAGCGTGGCCGGTGGGCGACGGCACCCTGGGCAGGTACGGGGACTGGTACACGACCGTCCGCGCCGAGTGCGGACCGGGCAGCCGTGCGACAGCCCCCGAGCTGCTGAACGTCACCGCCCGCGCCGACTACGACGACGTCTCCGCAGCCGACCGTGAACGCCTCGCCCGCATCGCCCGCACCGCAGCCGAGAGGGCAGCCGACCGGATCGGCTGCGAGGTCCGGCTGGCCGCCCTGCCGGACAGCCGGCTCGCCTCCGTGCCGATCGCCCTTCGCCCCGCGAAGACGACCGGCGGCTCCTGCGGCTGGTTCGCCGCACACCTCGAGCGGCAGGGACAGGACCGGCTGCCCGACCGAGCCCTCGCGGTACCCGTCCACGACGCCAACCCCCTCGAAGGCTGCCTTCTGGCGGTCGGCCCCGACCAGGTGGGCCGGATCGCCGACGGCCTCGAAGACGACGAGCGCGACTACGCCCGCAGCGCGCTCACCCACTCGCCCTGGTGGCTGCGCGCCGCCTCCTACTTCGGCCCGGAGGCGCACACCGTGGGATACGAGGTCCTCGGCGGCCCGGACGCGATCATCGAGGCGGGAACTGCCGGACACGCCGCCGGAGCGTGGTGGGCCTCCTCCGTCTGCGACGGCAAGCCCGCCCTGCATACGCTCAGTTCCAGCTACACCTACGACGGCATCCTCGGGTCCCGGCGACTGGAGGCCCTGTTCCGTGCCTACGTCGACGACATCACGAAGCGACGCGGCTGCACCGACGTGACCTACCCGGACGCGAAGGACTTCCGCGACCTCTGATACCTCCGAAACCTCTGATACCTCCGAACCCTCCGAGCACGGCACCGTCGGCCGGGCCACGACCCTCGGTCTTCGCTTCCGTCTCCGGCTTCCGATTCGACGGCGCAGGGGTTGTCAAGTCTGCCGGGCATCGGCGAGCCGGTTGCTGCGGTCGATCTCCGGCATGTGTGTCTCGGCCCAGACCCGCAGGGCGGAGAGCGGTCCTTCGAGGGACAGGCCGAGCTCGGTGAGTCGATAGTGGACGGCGGGCGGCACCGTGGGTTCCACACGGCGCGCGACCAGGCCGTCACGGACCAGACTCTGCAGCGTGACAGACAGCATCTTCTGTGAGATGCCCGGAATGCGACGCCGAAGTTCCGCGAACCTGAGCTCGTCGGGATCCGTCTCGGCCAACACCTTGACCACCATCGACGTCCACTTGGTACCGATGCGGTCGAGCAACTGGCGGGTCGGGCAGCGCGGGTCCAGCAGATCACCGCGCTCACCGGGCCGCCGACCGGGTTTGCCGGGCATGGACGTGGTCACCCCGGGCTCACCACCTGATGGGAAAGTGCCGTCTTGGAGGCACCAGGCTAGTTCCCTAGCGTGACCTTGTCACCATTCCTCACCACCCCTGGAGTACCTCCATGCCCGAACTGCGATGCGTCCCTGTCAACGGTGTCGAACTCAACGTTGCCCTCGCCGGATCCGGCCCGGCCGTCCTGCTGCTGCACGGCTTTCCGCACACCTGGGAGCTATGGACGGACATCATGGACGACCTGTCCGACCGCTACCGCGTCATCGCGCCGGACCTGCGCGGATTCGGCGCGAGCAGCACGGCCGCCTCCGGGTATGACGCCGGCACCCTGGCCGAGGACGCCGCAGCGCTTCTCGCCAAGCTCGGTGTGTCCTCCGCCGCAGTAGTGGGTATCGACGCGGGCACCCCGGCGGCCTTCCTCCTCGCCCTACGCCACCCCGGTCTCGTCCGACGCCTGGTCGTCATGGAGTCCGTGCTGGGCGGGCTACCGGGCGCTGAGGACTTCCTTGCCGGCGGGCCGCCGTGGTGGTTCGGCTTCCATACCGCCGCGCCCGGCCTCGCGGAGACCGTACTGCAAGGCCACGAAGCCGCCTACATCGACTGGTTCCTGCACACCGGCACGCTCGGCGACGGAGTGCCCGCTGCCATCCGGGACGCCTTTGTCCACGCATACACGGGCAGCGACGCGTTGAGCCGCGCGTTCTCGTACTACCGGGCCCTGCCCGAAAGCGCACTGCAGATCTCGCAGGCCGTTACCACCGCCCGCCTGACGGTGCCCACAATGGCGCTGGGCGCCCAACCTGTCGGCGCTGCACTGGAACGCCAACTCCGCCCCGTCACCGACGACCTCACCGGACACGTCATCGAAGACTGTGGCCACATCATTCCACTGCACCGACCGAACGCCCTGCTCATGCTGTTGCATCCGTTCCTGGCCGGTGAGGATGCGATTGCTGCGTGACCGGGGCAGTCGCCGACATTCGAGGCACGCCCTGGGTCGGTGACCCGATGTGCGGGCGGGCGAAACATGTTTGGCTGCCGCCATGACCGAATTCAGCGCGACCGAACGCGCGTACCTGATGTCACAGCGGTTGGGGCGCCTCGCTACGGTCGACCCGTCGGGGCAGCCGCAGGCCAACCCCGTGGGGTTCTTCCTGCAGGAAGACGGCACGATCCTGATCGGCGGGTTCGCCATGGGGCAGACGAAGAAGTGGCGCAATCTCCGCAAGAACCCGAAAGCCGCGCTGGTCGTGGACGACGTCGTGAGCCTGCGGCCCTGGACCGTGCGCGGCGTGGACATCCGAGGAGAATCCGAACTCCTCGTCGGGCCGCATGAGTTGGGCCCGCACTTCAGCGAGGAGGTGATCCGCATCCACCCCAGGCGGATCCACAGTTGGGGCCTGGAGAGCTAGCTAGGGCCCGTCGTTTGGATCATCTGGTAGTTGGCCGAAGCTGCTGACTGGGTAGTCGGTCGCGGCGTATGCGTCGACGCGGAGGACTTCCGCGAGGGCTCACTGGACCAGTTCGATGTGGGGATGGTCCGGGGAGGCAGGGCAGACGTGGAGTTGCAGGGTGTAGGCGCCGCCGATGTCGAGGAGAGTGAAGTTCGAGGGCGGGGTGCCGAGGAGGAGCGGAGTCGGGTTCGTGCGTTCCTCCTCGGGCATCCAGCTCTTGCTGCCGGAGTTCCATTCCGAGGACGCGATGGTGAGGAGCGGGGTCGTCTCGGTGCCGCATTCGGGGCAGGGGCGCGGCATGGGGTCGGTCAGGCCCCAGCGGGTCCAGCCGCCGGTCTTCCACCCGGGGGCGTGGCACAGGTTGCGGAAGTAGAACTCCTGCGGGTCCAACGCGCCGGTGCTGTCCCACCCGAATCCGGCTGTCTCCCACAGCTTCACGTCGTCCAACTGCTGCTGCAGTTCCTTGCTCAGCTGCAGGGGGCTGGGGTATTCGGTGATCTGTTCCGGTGCGAGCAAGCACGGTTCTGGCAGGTACCAGTCGAACTGGATCACGGGCGGCTCGGGCGGGGCCTCGATGACGTCGGTGACGGAGGCGGAGGAACGCCAGAAGAGGGCGGTTCGGGGGTGTGCAAACTCCTCGTGGTCGCAGGGGCACCACAGGACCTGGAGAAGGTCGGCTCCGGGAGGGCTGGCCGGGAGAGGGACGTCGCGGGCGTAGAACTGGGCCACGGGGATCATGGGAATCGGGCCGTCGAACCACGGGTGGCCCTCGCGGAGCCGCTGCTCGATCTCCCGTTCCTCGGGCGTGATCGCGGGTGCCTGGGGGGCGCGGAGCCGCCGCTCGGCCGCTGCTGCATGGATGCGACGCAGGATCCGGATCTCGGCCGGAGAGTGCATCTCGTCTGCCGCTTCACTGTCGTGCGGCTCTACGCAGCGGGGCCACGGCTCGTCGGCGGGCCACAGGAGCGGCCCGCCGACGGAGCTGTCGTGCACGGTCGGCGACCCCGGCCGCGGGTGCAGCCGGGTCGCCGTGCGCGCCAGAGGAGCCAGCTGAGGGAAGAGCGCGGTGATGTCGAACGGCCGCGGTGGGGTGGTAAAGATGGCGTTCATAGCGGCGATGCTGCCAGCAGCGTCTGACAATGGGCATACCGATCCACGTCAGCTGACACCACACAGTTTCACTGAGTCAGCAGGCGGACCAGGGGAAGATGCCGGCGCTATGGAGTCCGGCCGGGTAGATGGTCGCGGACTTGAAGGCGATCGCGTCGATCACCTCACGGTGATCCCGCCAACGGCCACCCCTCTTCGGGTTCCGGTCCGGAAGTAACGGCTCGATCCGCGCCCACCGGGCGTCAGTCACCGACATGCCCAGATCAACGTCCCACTGATCCGAACCAGACTGCCTGGCCTCACCCGCCCCTCCTGAGCCACGGGTACGGCTCGTGTGATGCTGGCGCAGTGACCGATCAACCCGAGGTTGTCATCGTCCGCTGGCCGGGCCAGGGCCCTGCGCCGGCCCGCCCGGCCGAGCTCCTGGCGGCCTACCACCTGCGGACACAGGCCGAGAAGGGCGACCCGGTCGCCGACGTGGACGCACTGCCGGACCGCTACCGGAAAGAAATCCTCGACCCGGGGGCCGCGTTCGCCGACGACACCGTGCTGATCGCCCTGAGCGGCGACACACCCGTGGGCTGCCTCGTGGTGACCGCCCCCGCCGGCGGACGCTCAGAGATCAAAAGACTCTGGACGGAGCCGGCGTTCCGGGGCCGGGGTATCGCGGCCGGCCTGATCGGTGCCGCGCTCGCGCGGGCCGCGGAAAGCGGCGTGGGCACGGTACGCCTGTCGGTGTGGAAATGGCGCACCAGCGCCATCGCCCTGTACGAGCGGCTCGGCTTCACCGTCGCCCCTTCATGGGAAGCACGCGACCAGCTGCTCTGCATGGAGCGCACCGTGTGAGCGGCCCGCCTCAGCCACCACGCTGCCGCGGCTCGCACACGCCCCGCCCGCCCGCACGCCCCCCGCCCGTACGCTCTGCCGTGCGTCCCGCTCGCACGCCCTGCCGGTAGGTCCCGCCCGTACGCCCGGCCCGTACGTCTCGCTCGGACGCGCTCCCGCCGCACGGGTCTCCTGTCCGGCCCGGTCGGCTGCGCGGTCGGTTCGGCCCCGAGGCGGGGTCACCGAGACGGTCCGTCGGACACGGCACGGGCCACGATCGGAAGCGGGCAGATCGCACGGGGGCCTGACGCATCCGTTTGCCCGTGCTGCCGGGAAGACGATGACAGGGCTCCCGTCCTGTGATTCCCCCGAGCCGGGACGGGAGCCCGCCCGCCGGGTGGGCGGTGCGGGAATGCCGCCACGGCCGACCGTGTTGTGCAGGACGTGGTCGTGAGGGGGACAGTGTCCCCGGGCCTCACCTGTTGCCTGCGGGGACGATCGTCCGGCTGAAGTCCCGCAGAGCCTTTCGCCGCGCAGGCGACCGCCCCTTCACCACCGCGCCCTTCGTCCCCGGCCCGGGCAAGTCGCCTCCTGGCACAGGACATTGACGGGTATGAGCAGGCCGCGCGTCTCCCGCAGTGCGGTCCGGGCCGTGATTGGCGCTGAGGTGGAGCACTACCGGGGAGCGGTCTGACGAGACGTCGTCGTTGCCGTGCGCCTGGGCTACGTCGCCGCTGCCCCACGGTCAGGCCGGCCCTGGCAGCGACGTAGAAGCGGTCCCGGCCTTCGTCCGCGCCGTACAGCAGCTGCCCAGTCGAAGCCGTCGCCAGCGACACCACGCGCCTCCCGCTCCAACTGCAGCACCGCCCAGCGCCACTCGCGCGCAGCGGCCACAGTGTCAGCGTCACCCAGCAGAAGCACCGCCTCCCAGGCTTTGGTCCGCTGGGCGTCCGCTTGGGCAATCAACTCAAGCCCCGTAGCCCGATCGATCGGATGCGCACGCGACGAGGGCCGCGACGACGCGGTGAGACGATGCGCAAGCAAGTGGACCTCCTTGAGCGCCCGACCGAACTCGGAGTAGGCATCCAGCCGTCGTTCATCCCACCGCACCGACAAGGCACGCGCCCACTGCGCCTTGTCGTTGAGCCGTGCCGTGAGCAGCGTCCCGAGGACACCGACGATGACACCTATGAGGGCAGGCAACTGGTTCAGAAAGGCAGTCATCCCCACAGCCTGCCCGCCACAGCATCCGGTCAAGAGGCACGCTCAGAGCGGCCAACTGGCTTGCCACACCTATGTCTGGTCGGCGGACAATGCCCCGGGCCGGCCAGGGCTCCCTTCCTGGAAGCGTCGACCGCAGCACTTGCCTCGCAGGTCCCCAGACCCTGCTGTTCCACGGGCTTGCGCCACCACGACGTCCGTCGTCCTGGCGTCCCCCTTCGCTGACACCGTGTGACGTCTGGCGGATCCCTGGCTGCCCAACACCACATCGGGGAGAACGTGCCAGCTCGCTTGAGTGATTACGGCGTAATCAGAGCGAGCCTGCCAGCTGCGCCCGGTACGGCGCTCAATGCCATCCCACGAGCCTCGGGCCGAGCGCTCCCGAACTTGGCTCCAAGCCTCAGCCACTCGCCGGCAACCGCAGAACCGGGTCGCGGCGGACGCGAAGCGTGGTCGGGAGTTCATGGTGAGCTGCTACCCGGTCCCCTGCTGAAAAGATTGGGCGCTCGCCTTCGGGCTACTGCTGGTTCCTCGCGATGCCTTCCTCCGCCGCCCGACGTAGTGCAGCGGACCGAACTTGGATCACGAGGTGGCCGCGGTATTCACGATGTCCAACCCAGTCCTCTGGGGACCCGTCCGCTCGATAGTTGGGCCCTGGGAACGCGGACCCTCCCGCTTGCCAGCCCGCGAGTGATTACGGCGTAATCACTCAGACCGCCGCTTCCCCCCGGGCACTGGTGATTACGCCGTAATCAAGCCCCTGCCCGAGTCCAGAGATCAGCGGGCCAACTGTCGGCGTCTGTCACGTCTCACTCCATCGAGTCGCCTTCTCAGCGAACCGAGTCGTTCGGGCTTCTGTCTCAGCGAACCTGGACGCGCGGCGGTGTGGGCTCGGGGTGCTGCGTGGCGGTACCAGCTGGGGTGGATCAGGCGGGGCCGTGCATCGAATCGTCGTACGTGGACGCGGTGCACGGGCGCTGCCGGCGTCCGCTGTGGGACTGTGTGACCGGCCGGTTCGAGGATGTCGCTCCGGTGCACGCGTTTCGCTGGTCGCGCGGTGAGCGTCAACGATCCGCAGCATCCGGCTCCGTCGGCCTGGTGCCGATGCCAGCCCGAAACTGACCTGCCTCGCAGCCGCTTCCATGATCTAGTGCCGGTCTGCCGTTGCTGCTGCTGGACCTCGACAACACCCTTGTCGACCGCGATGCGGCCTTCCGCGCCGCAGTCGTCGACTTCCTCGCCCAAGACGGCCTGCCTGCCTCCGACCTCACGTGGGTGATGGCTGTCGATGCCGGCGGCTATACGACGCGTCAGGAAGTCGCGGCAGCTCTGACCGACCGGTACGGGGGCGTGGTGCCGACCACGACCATCCGTGCCCTTCTCGACACTGGCGCCGCCGATCGAGTCGTCCTGGCGCAGTCCACCCGCGAGGCGCTGGGCAAGGCACAGGCGCACGGCTGGAGTTGCGTCATCGTCACCAATGGGCGCACCGTCCAGCAGGAAGCGAAGATCCGTAACACCGGACTCGACCAGCTCGTTCAGGGCTGGGTCATCTCCGAAAGCGTCGGCCACAAGAAGCCGGAACCGGAGACCACCACATTGCACAGCAGATTCGTCGGCGTAATCGCCGGACTCGGCACGCCGAAGACGCACAGGCGAACCGTGAGGAGGAACACCGCCCCGGATACCCCGACCGGCGCGGTCACCACCGCGATCAGCAGCCCCGCGGCCAGGCCCGCCCACACCTCCACTCCACGCTGCTGCCCGCCCTCCGGCCGCTGCCCGGCCAGTATCAGCGCGGCAAGCGGATGAAGAGCAAGCTGGCAACGTGATGTTCATGAGCAGCAGGAACGGTCACCGCTGATCAACCTCTGCGGCGGCCGCATCCCCTAATCGGTGGTGCCGTGCTGTGCAGAGAAGTGTCACCTGCTGACCACCCGGTGACCGCTGTCGGCTCGGTGATTTATCGGAGTCCAGGGCATGCTTGGAGAGCGTCACCGCGAGCGATCAGCCGCCAACACGCCGCGCCAACCGCACACGAAGGAATCTCACGCCATGACCGCGACCGCGCCCAAGGCTCCCACCGCACCAGGGGTGCGGTCCTGGTGGGGAATCCCGTACGCCACCGCCGAGCGGTACCGCCGCCCCGTGGTCGCGGACTTCGATCCGGACCGCCCCTACGACCGCAAGGGCGTCGTCTCTGTCCAGCCGGATGCCGGCGACTGGCTCGAAGCGGACAGCGGGATGGGCGAGGACTGCCTGAACCTGAACGTGTGGGCTCCCGAGCAGCCGACCGGGAAGGCGCTTCCGGTGGCCGTGTACATCCACGGCGGCGGATTCGAGTACGGCGCGAACACGCAGACCACCTCGAACGCCGCCGGTCTCGCCGCGACGGGACGCGTGGTGGGTGTGTCGCTCAACTACCGGCTCGGCGCACTGGGCGCGCTCTCCCTGTCGCAGTACGGCGGGCGGCTCGCCGAGGCCAGCAACCTGGGCCTGCAGGACGTCATCGCCGCGCTCACCTGGGTCAGGCAGAACATCGGCTCCTTCGGTGGCGACCCGGATGAGGTCACGGTCTTCGGCCACAGCGCCGGCGCCTACTCCACTCTCGGGCTGCTCGGGGCCTCCTCCGCGGACGGCCTGTACCGGCGGCTGGCCGGGTTCTCCGGCGCGCCCTCGCGTCTCGTCCCGGCCTGGTGGGCCGAGGAGCTCGCGGAGCGGTTCGTTACCGAACTCGGTGTCGCGGGCAACCCCGACAAGCTGATCGATCTCGACGCGGCCTCCCTGGTGGCCGCCCTGCGCAAGGTCTGTCCGACGGATCTCGGAGTCCGTGGCGGGATGGACAACAAGAGTCTCGGTGTCGTCCTGGACGCCGGACAGCCCGGCTCGGTGGTGCACGCCCACCCCCTGGACGTCCTGGCCTCGGGCTCGCACCGGCACATCGATGTCCTCCTGAGCACAGCCAGTGACGAGATGGGCTGGTGGGTGGCGAACGACCTCGACCGGTTCGACCCGCACACCGTCGAGAGCGTCATCGACGAGTTCGCGGGGTGGCGCATTCCCCCCTCCCGCGCCAAGAAGATCGTCGACATCTACGACCAGGGTGGCCACACCCCTGCCGAGGTCCGCGCCGCGTCCCTGGCGGACTACATTTTCACGCTTCCCGCAGCCCGCGGCGCTCTGGCTCACGCCGCCGCGGGCGGGAACGCCCATCTCCTCGCGATCGGGCCCGCCGAGGGCGCGCCCGCCGTGCACGGCACCGAGATGTACGCCCTGGTGGGCCAGGAAAAGCCGGGCCGCAGCCCCGAACAGGCCGGTCGTGACACGCGTATTCGCGACATCGTCCTCAACTTCGTCACCGGCGAGCAGACCCGTCTGTGGCCCGCCGTGAAGGACCGGCCCACCTCGGGAAGTGCCGGGGACCTCCCGTATGAGCCCAGCGCCCACTACCGGGCGGTCCTCGACCTGTTCGAGAACATCGCCCGACCGTGACGGTGGCCGGGCGATCCGGAACAGCGCATCAGGGGGCGAACGGAGTGAGGAACTCGACATGAGCCAACCGGCAGCAGCCGGCGACGCCGTACCGGCGACGATGCGGGCCGTCGTCGTCACCCGGCCCGGCGGCCTCGACGCACTGGAGATCAAGGATGTGCCGGTGCCCGTGCGCAAGCCCGGCTGGGTGCGGATCAGGGTGAAGGCGTTCGGCGTCAACGAGTCCGAGGTCACCACCCGCAAGGGAGAGTCGGCCGCGTCCCCACGGCTCGGCAGGCAGCCGCCTCCCGGCCGCGGTACTGTCCAGCTTCACCACAGACTGACCGCGCCGGGAGCCATCTCCTCCTGACGGGCAAGGGGCCTGCGCCGCGTTTCCGTCACGGGTCGGTCCTGGCTGCGCGGGCCGCGAAGGCGGCCGGGGTGAGGCCGGTGCGGTCGCGGAAGAAGCGGCCGAAGTTCGCGGGATCACTGAAGCCGAGGTGGACGGCCACAGACCGGGCATCCCACCGGGCAGCTCCCAGCAGGCGCCGGGCTTCCAGCAGACGCCGCTCGTCGATGAGTTCACGTACTCCCTTGCCGGCGGCATCCTGGGCGGCGCGGCTGAGGGTGCGGACCGAGCAGCCGAGCAACTCGGCGTAGTCCGCGGCTTGGTGCAGCTCGCGAAAGTGCAGCTCCAAGGCGTCCAGGAGGCGTCGGTATCTGTCGGCGCGGCCCGCGCCGGCCGCGGCTGTCCCGGTGGGGGCGATGCCTGGGGAGTTGGCCAGGCGCAGCAGCAGTGATTCGAGCAGGCTGCGCCGCAGCGCGTGGTGGATGTCGAGAGGGCGGCGCCCCAGTGCGCGGTGTTCGTCCAGGAGTTGGACTGCCGTCTGCTGGAGCCAGGCGGTGTCTTCGGGGTGCGGGCTGAGCACGGCAGGTGCCCTGTGCGCGGTGAGCGGGGCCAGGAGACGGGCGAGGTCGGGTCGCAGGACGTCCGGTTCGAACAGGATGAACGGGCCGCGGGCCGCGCCGGGCGGGTGCCAGCACTGTGCGTGTCCGGGACGCACCCACAGCCACTGGCCGGGGGTGACGGTCCGCGTGACGTGGTCGACGTCGTGCCGCAGCTCACCCTCGGTGACGGCGATGAGGTAGTGGAAGGTGGCGCGGCCCGGACGGGGCGGGTTCCACGGCCAGTCGTTGTGGTGGGCGAAGAAGTCCTCGACGGTGCTCACCTCGAGGCCGTACGGGGTGCCGACCGGGGGCTGGAAAGCGAACAGCGGAACCGCGGCCGGACTGGCCGCTCTTCCGCTCGGGCCAGGGTGTCGCTTGTCGACCATCATGTGTCCGCAGCCTACTGCCCTTCTGCTCGGCTGCGGCGGAAGGATGGACGTGCCACCGCGCCCGCGCGGCGCGCCCTCCGCGTCTTTCGATGCCACAGTCCGTCACCACCCGAGGAAGGCAACGCCCCATGAACGGATCGGCCCTGCACCAGACCGCCGCCGACTGCGCGGAGGAACTCCCCGGAGCCCAGCTGGAGCACCCTTTCGGCCCCGACTGGGAGGTCTACAAGGTGCGCGGCAAGGTGTTCATGCTGATGACCGAGGTCCCGGGGCGGCCCGTCGTGATCCTCAAGGCGGACCCCGAAGAGGCCCACGCCCTGCGGGAGCAGTACCGCCACATCACCCCCGGCTATCACATGAACAAGAAGCACTGGATCACCGTGGAGGGCGGAGAAGGCGTCGACAAGGAGCTCGTCCGGGAGCTCGTCACCGACTCCTACCGGCTCGTCGTCGTCCAACTGCCCAAGGCCGAGCGGCCCGTCGACCCGCACACCTACGGCACCGGCACGCGGGCGGCCCGGTGAGCGCGGCCGGTGACCGGCTTCAGGACACCGCCCGCCAGGCGGCCCTGGCCCTCCCGGGCGTCAGCCACGGCTACCCCTTCACACCCGGACTCGACGTGTACAAGGTCGCGGGCAAGGTGTTCCTGATCGTCACGGACGACCCGGACGACCAGATCATCACGGTCAGGTGCGAGCCCGAGCACGCGCGGGCACTGGAGCGCGGCCATGCCTCGATCACGCCGGGCCGCTATCTCGACAAGCGCCACTGGATCTCACTGGGGCCGGGACCCGGCATCACCGAGCGGCTGATCGCCGACGCGGTCGAGGATTCCTACGACCTGGCCGCCGAGCAGTTGCCGAGAGGTGACCGCCCCAGAGCGCGATGAGCGTCGCGAGATTTATGCGGGGCCGCCCAGGTTGGGAAGACCACCATCGCCCGACTCCTCACCGACGGCCGCGACATGGCGGGTGGTTACCGCCGTCGCTGAGGAACTCGGAGAGAACGACCAGGTTACGGCCGAGCCGGGCGAGGTCGGCCTCCCGCCCGACGCTTGTGCGGCGAGTGACAGTAACCCGTGCCCCAGCAAGGCGATAAGCCACGCGCGCTGCCGTACCGCTTACGCAGCTCGGTCACTGACCGCCTATACACAAGGGTGCGGGTGTCGTAGGAACACGCCGTGGGTGTGGACGGCGCGCGGGATGCGGGGGGATGAGCGCCGAGGGGTCGTCGCCGGGGTACAGGCATTGGTGGGTGGACTGTCGGTATTCGAGGGTTGCAGTATTCGCCGTAGAGCGAGCAGTTCCGTACCCGGCTCGGTCACGTCAGCGGTGACAAGGTGTGAAGCTCTCGCCGAACGGGCGCTGTCTGCGCGAAGACGCCGGAGCAAGAAGAAGACCGGCCTCTTGCGGTGAACCCGCGCCAGCCGCCCGCGCTCCGGTGCGGGCCTTCGCCCTCTGCCACCGCGCCATACGGCCCCCTCCCGGCAGCGGCAATCCCGCGCGGCAGAAGGCTCACCCGGCGCTACGAGGTTCACGGCGCCGGTACGGCACCGATCTGCTGCATCACCCCGAGGAGATCGGGCTGGCCCCGTTCGCCGACGATCCGGCCGTCGGCCAGGTAGTAGAAGTTCATGGCCTGCACCGAGATCTTGTTGCCGCTCGCCGGGATCCCGAAGAATTCACCGTCGTGGGTTCCCCGCATGGTGAACCGCGCGGCCACGGTGTCGCCTTCGGTGACCTTCTCTTCCAGCGTCCACTGGACGTCGGGGAAGGCACTGCGCATCTTCCGGAGTACTTCCAAGTACCCATCGGGCCCCCGCAGTGGTTCCGGGTGGCTTGGCGCATGGAACACCGCGTCCGGAGAAATGACCTCGCGGGCGAGATCCTCGTTGCCCGTGTTGATGAACTCGACGAAACGGTTCATCACTGACTCGGTGGATTGCGATGGCATCTTGCTGTGCCTCTCCAGAGACGTTTGGACGGGTGCCAGCGAGCGTAACATCGAATCGATGTTCACATCGAATCGATGTTCACGTGCGAAGATGGACGCATGCTGGAACTCGCGATACTCGGCTTCCTCGCCGATGGACCCCTGCCCGGACACGAGCTGCGCCGCCGCATCTCACAGCTGACCGGCTATACGCGGCCGGTCAGTGACGGCAGCCTGTATCCGGCGATCAATCGTCTGACCAGGGCGGGCTTGATCGAGCGGCGCGCCGACCCGGCCGCGGGGGCGGCCCGGTACGTGCTCAGCCAGACCGCGGCCGGACGGGCCGAAATGCTTCAGCGCCTGCGCAAGCCCGCCGACCACGAGATCACCGACTTCACCCGGTTCTACGTCGTCCTGGCCTTCCTCTCCCACCTGCCCGACGTGGCCGAACAGCACGCGGTGCTGCGCAGACGGCTGGAGTTCCTGGAGGAACCGGCGAGCTTCTTCTACGACAACGAGCGGCCCCTGCGTGCCGAGGAGGTCGCCGACCCCTACCGGCGGGGCATGCTGCTCACCGCCCGCGCCACCAGTCGCGCCGAACGGACCTGGCTGCGCGAGGCCCTCGGGGAGAAGGCGCCCGTATTCGACACCGGATGCACCGACAGCGATCCGCATGCGCCCGCCGCTCCCGCGAGCTGACTGTCCACGGAGGTACACCCATGCTTGCTTCCTGGTATGACGACCAGGGGCCCGCCGGCGATGTCCTGCACGTCGGTGAACTCCCTGATCCCGTCCCCGGCCCCGGCGAGGTCCGCCTCCGCGTCACCGTCTCGGGCGTCAACCCCGGCGACACCAAGAAGCGGCGCGGCTGGCTCGGCTCGTCCATGCCCTTCCAGCGGGTGATCCCGCACAGCGACGGCGCCGGAGTCATCGACGCCGTGGGCGCCCAAGTCGACGCCCGCCGCGTCGGACAGCGGGTCTGGGTATACGGCGCCCAGTCCTACCGCCCCTTGGGCACAGCCGCCCAGTACACCGTCGTACCTGACCACCAAGCCGTACCTCTGCCAGATCATCTGAGTGATGAGCTGGGGGCGAGCCTCGGCATCCCCGGCATCACCGCCCACCGCACCGTCTTCGCCGACGGCCCGGTCGACGGCCAACTGGTCCTGGTCCACGGAGTTCTCGGCGGCGTCGGCTCCCTGGCCGCCCAGCTCGCCCACTGGGCCGGCGCGACTGTGATCGCGACCGTCCGCCGAACCGCGGATCTCAGCCGCGTCGACGCGGCCGTCGTCTCTCACGCCGTCGCCCTGGATACCGGCGAGCCCGCCGCTGCCATCCGCTCGTACGCGCCGCGGGGCGTCGACCGGATCATCGAGGTCGCGCTGTCCGACAACGCCGGTCTCGACAACGCCGTCGCCGCCCAGGGGGCCGTCATCGCCGCCTACGCCACCCGCGCGGACCGCACTGAGATCCCCTTCTGGCCTCTGCTGTTCAACAACGTCACCCTGCGGCTACTCGGCAGCGACGACTTCCCCGCCGAGGCCAAGCGCCAGGCCGCCCGCGACCTCACCTCCGCCGCCGCCGTCGGCGCCCTCACTGTCGCCGTCGGCGACCGTTACCCGCTGGACGACATCGCCAAGGCCCACGACCACGTCGACGCCGGCGGTGGCCACGGCCGCATCCTGCTCACCATCCCCCAATAGCGCAGACTCGGAACCCGCCCTGCTCAACCGCCTAGCCCTACGGGTCGGCGGCCCGTCGCGCTGCCAAGTATTCGCACCAGTTCCCGCCGGCGAGGGTGGCCCAGCGTTCGGCTGTCTTGGGGTGGATGCCGAGCAGGTCGGCGATGACCATGGGCGGCAGGTCTACCAAGGCCTCCATCATGGCGGTGTTCCGTGCAGCGCGGGCGGGCAGACCGTGGTGTCTCAGGGTGTCGGCGAGGCCGAGGGGGTTGCGCGGGCGTCCAGGGCTGTGACCGGGCAAGAGGTATCTGCATCCGGCCGCGTTGCTGTGTCGGGGGCTGTACTGCAGCTGATCGTTTGATGAGGCGGGCGAGTTTCGGCGGGAGCACGAAGGGGTGGTGGTTGACCGTCAGGTAGGTATGGCCAGGCGCTGGCGCAGCTGGGTGCGCTGTCGGACGGTGGTGCCTGCCCACACACCGAGGCGCGCCTGAGTGGGGTGGGCCAGTGCCCACTTGAGGCAGCCTGCTGCGATCGGGCAGCCGGAGCACAACAGCTTGGCCTGCTCGATGTCGGTCTGCGCTGCCGGTGTGCTGGTCGTCTCGTGGGAGGGCGGGGGCGCTGGCAAGCGGTGGGGGAGGGCGTGTAGGGGAAGGTGATCCGGTCGGAGGACGGCAGGTCGGATCGGAGTCCGGGCATGGCAGAGCTCTCCAAAGCTGGGGGGGGAGGGTCAGGCGTGGTCGTCGTCGCGTGGGCGCTTGGGCTGGACGTCGGAGGCGAACCTGCCGAGGCGGGCCTAGGCTTCCTGAGGTCCGTGGCTTCACGCAGCTTCTGGCCGCTGAGAAGATCACCGCCATGACCATCTCGTTCGGCATCGACCGAATCCTCGGTGACCGCCCCTTCGCCGAGGTCGGTGATCCCGTCCTCGCCGTCGATGACGAGGGCCGCGGCCTGCTGGCAGTAGCAGGCACGCACATGGCAGTGGCGGGCGTGCACGAGTTCGGTGGTACTGCGCCTGTTGGTGTCTACGGCATCGATGATCTGACCTGCCGAGCGCTTCTCCGTGCGCGCTATCCCGTGCACGCCATGGCTTTCCACCCCAGGCTCCCGCTCCTTGTAGTCGGCACGGGCAACTACGACGGCGGCTACTTCTTCGAAGGGGAATTGCTCCTTCTGGACCTGGAGACGGGCAGCGCCACGTCGCTCATCGAGCACGAGCTCGGCCGCCAAGTCCTGGGCTTGGAATGGCTCAGCGAACAGGAACTACGCGTGCTAATAGCACCGCCTGACGACTGGCAGGACAAAGACGCGTGGAACGAAGGGCACGTCGCGGTGGTGCATCGGCCCGACTGGAGGGTCGTACCACCCCGGTCGATCACCGGATATGACTTGGCCGGACCACGGGTAGCGGCCCCGCGAATCGACCGTCGCGAGGATGCCCGCCAGACGGTTTCTGTACTGAGTACGAGCTGGGACCCGCGACGCAACGTCCGGGCGGTTGAAGAATTGTCCGACGGCAGGATCGTGGCGACTCTCGACGGGGTCCAGTTGGAGTCCTGGCTGCCCTCGGGGCGACGGCAGTGGGCTGTCCGGGACAACGATCGCGGCGGCCGTGACATTGTCATCGCCGCAGATGAGCGATCGGCCTGGGTTGGTCTGGTGCGGCCTCCGTGGGAGGAGCGTGCTCAGGCCGTGGTCCGGCTCGCGCTCCAGGACGGGGCGCAGCTAGATCACCACACTCCCGCCGACGCGGTCTCCCTGGTGCGATGTGCTGACGGCCTGCCTGCCCTCGCACCCGCTGGGCGGAACGGGGAGCGGAGCAGGTTGCGCATCCGGCGTGGCAGCAGGATCTATTTTCGGGAAACCATTTCAACGCAGGACGGGCAACAGCCTGGACCAGGTGAGGCCTGGCTTGCGGCAGCGGACCTGGGGTCCATACCGGTTGCCGAACGTCCGCGTGAGCCGAGGCGGGCGGAGGTCGATCATTTGTGTCCCTACTCCTGGAAACCAGGTGAGACACACTTCGCCGGCCCCGGCGTGGAGACCGCCGACTGTGACCTGATTTATGCCGGCACTGTCTACCACGGCCACGGGTTGCAGCCCGGCGGCTCGTTCGTCGTACGGCGCATGGTGGCCAGTGAGGAGCCCACTTGGGTCTTTCGGACAGACGGCAAGGCCACGGACCTCGACCACGACGTGGAGACCGTCTATGCCACGTACGACGACGGCGAGATCGTCGGACTCGATCTCCGTGACGGCAAAGTCCGCTGGCGTCAGCACCTGACTGTTGCTGGAGTACCCGTCGTGGCGACTGCGCTGACCGTTACCGAACCCGGCCGACTGCTCATTGGCACCACCGACGGGCGACTCCTGGACTGCTCGACCGTCTAGGAAGTGCCGATCGCACAGCACGCAGGGAAGGTCCTGCCAGCGGTCGAAGTGCCGGTCGTCGCGCCAGTCCAGCAGGCCGCCGGGAGCCGGGACGCGGCCCGGCTCCCACAGGGGCGTCTTGCGGGTCCGGCGGGTCATGCGAGGGGCAGGTGCGTGCCGGGGCGGCCGGGACGGTGTCCGTGGACGGTGGGTGTGTAGGCGTCGTGGCGGGTGCCAGGTAGCCGGGCGGCTTCTCGCCGGTCTTCACCCGGTACATGGCCATGTCCGCGCCGCGCAGGAGGCGGGACGCACCGGCGGCGTCAGGCAGGTCGGCGGCGCGGGCCCGGTGGCACCTCGCCGCCTGCGTTCAGAACCCCCGGAGTGGTGCGGGCAGTGCGGCCCGGGCACGCCCGCAGCACAGCGCAATCCGCGGTTTCGAACCCTGGGAGAACTCGGCTCCGGTGATAAGTGCCCGCGCCGCCACCCGGACACAGTGGCCCGCTAGCACCCCTGGACGGCCCCGTGCCGCCACCGCAGGTTCCGGCTGAACCCCCCGCTGAGGCCTCGGATCGGCCGTCAGGCGCCTACGCAGACGATCAAGGAAGGAAGTCCCGACGGACCGGGACACGAACAACCCCATCACCGGCCACGCGGCTTCGATGCGCTGCTCGCCGACGCGCGCGAGGACGTGCCGCTGCCGGACCCTGATGAGCTGCGGTCCGACGGAACACCCCCGCGACGGCGGGGAGGACAGGAGGTGGACGTACTTCGTGTCGGACACCAGCGAAGCACCCCGCGCCCGCGGGGATGGTCCCCACGGATCGGCACGCTCAGAGCGGCAGCTCAAATGGGCTGGCGTGAAGCGGCAGGCGTACTGATCCCGGTCGGCGGCGACAGTCCATGCCGGAAATCATCGGACAGGCCGCCGCCGCAGGATGCGGGTCTTGCGGGGCAGGGTCTGGAATCGCCGAGTGTTGTCGTCGGCTCGGCGTCAGCCGGCCGAGACGGTACGGGCGTACTCGGAATGCCGGTACTCCGTGAGCGCCTGCGCCCGTGGGCTGCACATCCATCCGAACAGTGCCCGAATACTGCCCGAATACTGCCTCGATCGGTGCAAGGAGCTGACCGGGCACGACAGCGAGACAGTCGACGGACTGGACGCTTCCGTCATCGCGCTCGAACTGAGGCGCTAGGACGTGACGCCCCGTGCGGCAGGCAGGGTGCTCGTGGCATCGATCAGTCGACGGCTGCCCCCGTGC
Organism: Streptomyces sp. Root1310; assembly: GCF_001426425.1. Classification (NCBI taxonomy): domain Bacteria; kingdom Bacillati; phylum Actinomycetota; class Actinomycetes; order Kitasatosporales; family Streptomycetaceae; genus Streptomyces; species Streptomyces sp. Root1310. Next base: position 340,163 of record NZ_LMEQ01000030.1, read on the forward strand.
TCAGCAGGGTGGGAGCCGCGACCACTTCGACCTCGCCCGGCGGCAGGATGTGGCCCTCGGCACAGGAAAGCCGGGGGTGGACAGGCGCCCCACAATCCCGGTGCCGCAGACGTACCGGACCTCCGTCAGGGGCGGCATGCCGGTCGCCCCACTCCATGAGGGCGAAGAAGGCGACCATGAGCTCTTCGCCGGGCGGGGTGAGTTCGTAGCGGTGCCGTGTGCGCTGGCCGGCTTCCTGGTAAGGCACCCGGGTCAGGAGCCCGACGTCCACGAGTTCTTTGAGCCGCTTGGACATCGCGGGCTCGCTGAGCGGGGTTTCCCGCACGAAGTCCTGGAAGTACGTCGTGCCGTAGAACGCCTCGCGCAGCACCAGCAGGTTCGCCGGGGTGCCGAGCACCTCCAGGGCACGAGCGGCGGAACAGCGCTCGGACCGCCAGCTGTCGCGGTCGGCCAGCAGGCCAATCAGGGATGACGTCACCACTCCACTCTACGAGGAGCCTGACTTAAGGTACGTTAAGTCAGCCATCCCGCCCACCTCTGGAGGTTCCCCATGTCAGCTGCAGCCCTGGAAGCAACTCTCGATCACGAGCAGGTGGTGGTCCGGTCAGGCCGCCGGACCGGCCTCCCTGTGATCATCGCCGTCCACTCGACACGCCTCGGGCCCGCGGTGGGCGGCGTCCGCATAACCCGCTACGCGTCCCCGGCCGACGCGTTCGTCGACTGCCTTCGGCTGAGCCGGGGCATGACGTACAAGGCCGCCGCCGTCGGCAACGGCACGGGCGGCGGCAAGGCTGTCGTGCCGCTGCTTCCCGGCGGCCCGCAGCAGCTGGACGAGGCGCTGCGCGACGGGCTGCTGATGGACCTGGCCGAAGTGGTGCACGAACTCGACGGCGCGTACCACGTGGCGCCGGACGTGGGCAGCAGCACCGCCGACATGCTCCGCATCCGTCGCCGCACGCCCTACGTCGGTGGCTACTCGACCACCGAGAAGGGACTGGGTGCGACAACGTTCGGTACGGCTGCGGGCGTGGAGCACGCGATGCTGGCCACTGCCGAGCATCTGTGGGGTGCCGCCGATCTGCACGGCCGGGACGTCGTGGTCGTCGGCTTCGGGGCCGTGGGGGAGGAACTCACCCGACGCCTGGTGGCCGCAGGGGCCCAGGTCAGGGCAACCGACATCGACCTCACCCGTCGCGCAGCCGCGGAGACGGCTGGAGCGCGGTGGGTGGATCTCGACGGCGCCTACACGCTGGAGACGGAGATCCTGGCGCCGTGCGCACTGGGCGCAGTGTTCACCAGTGAGCTGGCGGCTGCGCTGCGCTGCCGCGCCGTGGTCGGCTCGGCCAACAATCAGCTGGCCACCGACGAGGTGGCCGCCGAGCTCGCCAAGGCAGGAATCGCCTGGGCCCCCGACTTCGTGGCCAACGCCGGCGGAGTGATGTACGGGACCGGCGTCGAACTGCACCACCTGAGCCCCGAGCAGTCCCGGGACCGGCTGAGGTCGATTCAGTCGACCACGGCCGAGATCCTGCGGCGGAGTGCCGAAGAGGCGACGACCACCCTGGCAGCCGCCAACCGGATCGCGGAGCGCGCTCTGGCCGCCGCCGGGCGGTAACGCTCTGCTCGACGACCGGCCCGCCGGTCGAGGGACGCCTCTCTGCCGCGGACGCCCTCGCCCGCCGGGTCGTGCTCGCGCGCCGGCATCTGAGAACTGTTCCGATCTCGGTGCTTGCCCCGGCGCGCAGGCTCACAGCCGGCTGCATTCGCCCCCTTCGCGGCTCGCATTTCACCGCGCGGCACGACACCCAAGCGCCGGATCGCCCCGCTAGGGGTGACGGCGCATCTCACGGAGAGAATCGATGAGTACGTGTGCGGCCCTGCGCCGCGTGGCCCAGGCCGGGGTGCTGCGATGCGCTCGGCCTTCCGACATCTGGTTCAAGCCCGCGCTGAGCGTGGTCGCCGCTACCGCCCTGCCTGCTCTGTCTCTGCTCGTGCTGGGCAGGCTCGACCTGGCGATGTACCCGATAGCTGGCGCCATGTCCGCGCTGTACTGTCACCACCGCCCATACGCTGCCCGGTGCCATGCCCTGGTCTGGGTGGTGCTCGGCATGGTCGGTGGCCTCGCCGTCGCGCTGCTCACGGCGGCGCTCACCACCAACGCAGCTGTCCTGGTCGGTGTCGGCGCTCTCATGGCCGCTCTACAGAAGGCCGTCTGCGACGCCACCCGCATCGGCCCGCCCGCGAGTGTGGTCCTGACTTTCATCAGCTCGACCGCTCTGTTCTTGCCTCAGACTCCCGCTCAGGTCCCCGGCCATGTCGGGCTGGCCCTGCTGGGGGGTGTCTGGGCCTGGCTGGTCTGCATGGCGCCCGGCCTGCTGCGCCCCCACGGACCCGAGCGTCGCGCCACCGCCCACGCCCTCGACGCGGTCGCCGCGCACGTCGCCGTGAGCGGCACGGCCGAGGTCCAGGTCGAGGCCTGCGCTGCCGCTGCTGCGGCTGTGCAGGCCGCCTGGCAGTGCATGCCGGCCGCCGGCGCCCGAGGCGACCTCACACGCCGCTCCCTCAGACGGCTCGTCGCCTGCGCCGAAGTCGCCGTCACCGCCCCTGGTGATGCCGACCCAGAGCGTCTGCAGGCGTGGGCGCGCAACCTGCGCGGCTCGGGCCCGGTCCCGGACGTCGGCCCCCCGATGCCGGACGGCGAGGAACTCTTCGACGTCGACGCCGAGACGACCGCGTCGCCCCGGGAGGCTTGGTGGAGCCGGCACAATCTGCTCGCCCCCATCGCGGTGCGCACCGGAATCGGCTGCGCGCTTGCCGGATACGCCTCCCTCACCCTGGGGATCGGGCGCCCGTACTGGGCCCTCGTCACCGCCGCCTCCTTGTACCAGGCCAACCTCACGCTCACCCGGCGACGAGCAGTTGAGCGGGTCGTCGGCAACCTCATCGGCGTCCTCGCCTTCGCCGCTGTCGTTCCAGTCGCCCACCTGCATCCGGCGGCCCTCGTGCTGTGCTTCCTCGCCTTCTGCTTCGCCGCCGCGGCACTGATCGGCCCCAACTACTGGCTCCATACCGTCTGCGTCACCCCGATGGCCCTGCTCATCACCGAGTTCGCCCGGATGCAGGACTCCGTCCAGTTGATCACCGGACGGATCACCGACACTCTCGTCGGCACGCTCGTCGGCCTCGTCGCAGCCCTGGCAGTCACCAACCGGCGCGCAGGGGACCGCCTCGAGCACGCGCTCACCGCGGTCGAGCACGCCCATGCGCACACGGCGGCTCTCCTCGCCGAGCCGGATCCCGTACCCAGCGCGCTGAACGCCGCCCGACGTCGCCTCGGCGCCGCGTTGGTCGAACTGCGCGCCTCGGCCGACACCGCAGCCGGCGAGTGGTGGCAGCACGCCCTGACCAGCGACAGAGTCGTGCACGCCGAGCGGTCCGGACACCAGATGCTGGCTGAGGCACTACGACGTCAGAGGTCGGCCTCCCTGGGCCAGGACGCGGGCACCACAGGACAGGACGCCCGAGCATGACCGGGACGACAAACCCGACGGACCCTCAGAGCCTGTCACCCACCGAGCGGCCAGCATCCCGGCAGCCAGGGTTCTAGCCGAGATTCTTTGAACTGGGCACGACCACGTACTGCCGCAGGTACAGGTCGCGGAAGCTCACCGGCCCACGCGGACCGGGGACCCGGTCGATGTTGATACCGGTCTCCGGCAGTCGCAACAGCTTGAAGCCGTCGAGAAGTCGCGTGGGGGAATTCCAGAAGACCCCGGAGCCGCCATAAGCATCAATGAACCGGGCAGCGGCGGCAGGGTCGTCGGTCGCGATGGCGGCGGCCAGCCCGGACGTCTCCTCATTCGCGATCCGCGCCGCGTCCGACGGACCGTCGGCGGCGTCGATCGTCACGGTTGCCGCACGCTCCGAGTCGAGTGCCCACTCGAATCCGCGCGGATGGGTGTGCGGGGGAAGAGATGCGGTGATGCCCAGACGGTGCAGGAGCTGAAGAATGCCGGGCAGCCGCTCTTCGTACACAGGCCGGTCGATGAGCAGCAGATTGAGTCGGTTGCACACGCCCAGGCGGTCGAGGCTGTCGGTGATCAGCCGGTGCGCTGTGGTTTCGGTGGCGGCCGAGTCCACGTACAGGACTCCGCCGCCGTCGGCATGGGCGAGGGTCCGCACACCGTGACGTGCGCCTTCCTGGCCGAGGTCGCGGGTGCTGTCGCCACTCCCGCGAAGGATAACCAGCGGGATCAGCTCGGGCAGGGCCACCAGCGCGTAAGCCGCAGAGCGGTCTTCGCTGGGCACCAGCTGGATGGCGTCCGGATCCAGCCCCGCCTCGGCGAGCGCCGGCGCGATCACTTGATCCACCAAGGCCCGGGACGAGCCGAGCGCCGCCGATCCGGTGCGCAGCACACCCGCGTTGCGCGACTTGAGGAACTGGGACGCGATATCGAGCGTGACGTTCGGACGAGCCTCGAAGTTGGCGCCGATGACCCCGACCGGACGCCTGCGTTCCAACAGGGTGAGGCCGTCCGGGCGCACCTCGACGACCCTGTCCCTCGGCTCATGCGAGGTATCCGCCAGCGTGCGCAGCTCCGCCGCCATGGCCTCCAACCGCGTCGAGGTCAGTCGCAAGCGATCCTGCAGCGCGGACGACATGTCCGCGGAGACAGCAGCCGCGAGGTCCTTCTCGTTGGCGGCCATGAGAGCCGACTGGGCCGATCCCAGACGCTCCGCCATGCCACGCAGCGCCGAGTCGATCTCGGCGTCCGAGGCACTGATGAGAGCGGTGCCACCCTGCTTGGCTCGGATGGCACAAGCACGCACGACATCCAAGGAGGCGGGTGCTCGGTGGTCCTCGTCGCTTGTCACGGGCTTCCTCTCACTGTCCGAATGCCACAGCAACCTAGAAGCAGGATCGTAGCATCGTTCAACAATCTTGTTCGGCGTCTGTGCCCCGGCAGTGCCGGGGGACGCGGGAAACGGCTCGTGGCGATGTCGACGCTGAGAAGTCCACCGGCCCTGACCCAGGGATCAAGGCCGGTCTCATGACGAAAGGCTGGCTCCTGGCGGTGAACGTCAGGAGCCAGCCGTGTGGATCACTAGGACCTGTTGGACGAGGCCCGCGCGACGGCCTTGGCGAGAACGTCGGCTACCTCGTCGGCATGGGACAGGTGCGGAGAGTGCCCGGAGGGAACACGAACACTGTGGGCAGCACGCGCGGCCCACTGTTCCTGTACCGCGGGCGGCAGTGCCGGATCCTCGGTGGCCACGACGTACGTCAGGGGCACCTGGGCGGGCGCGGCGCCCAGCTTCTCGGTGAAGGCGCGCATGCCCTGCCAGTTGAGGCGCTTGACGGCCTCGGCGGTCAGGGCGGGGTCGACTCCGCTGAAGATGGACTCCTCGGCGTCTCCCGCCTTGACGGCCAGGCCGTCGGGCGAGTGGTTCCAGGTGGGCGGGAAGCCGCCGCCCATCCACTCCATCATCGAGGTGCCCGCTTCGAGGGCGAAGGCGGCGATGTAGACGAGTTCCGTCACCTGGTCCGACTCTGCGGCGGCCCAGGTCGCCGGCACTCCGCCGTAGGAGTGCGCGGCGAGCACCACAGGTCCGTCGACAGCCGCGACGGCGGCGCGCACCACCTCGACGTCCTCGGCCAGCCCCTGGGCGGCCGAGCTGTCTGGACTGCTGCTGGGCAGTTGGACGGCTCGGGAGGCGATGCCGCGGGCGCTGAGCCTCGCACGCAGGGGTTCGAAGATCCACGGGGTGTGCATCGCTCCGTGCACGAGAACGACAGTGGGTTTCATCTGAGCTGTCCTCAAGTAGCGGAGGGTCAGTCGGTCATGGCGTCGCGGACCAGCGCGGTGTCCACGAACTGTTCGAAGCGGACGATCAGGCCGCCGCGCACGACGAAATGGTGGGCGACCCGGACGTCGATGTTCTTGCCGGTGGCCTTGTTGGCCGCCGTGTAGCGGGCGAGGACGACGACGTTCTCGCCGTCGACGACGTAGGTGTCGTCGTGGGCGGTCCAGCCGTCCCACTCCTTGCCCAGCTGCTCCATCACGTTGGTGGTGACCCCGTCGGGGGTGCGGTAGGTGCCGGCCAGGGGGAAGCCGGCCATCTCGGTCCACTCCACGTCGGGGGCGAGGGTGGCGCGCAGGGCCTCCAGGTCACCGGCCGCGGAGGCCAGGTACTGGCGGCGTACGACGTCGGCGGGGGCTGTGGACGTTGCGAAGTCGGTCATGGTCAGCCCCACTTCATTTCGCCCTTGGCGACCTTGGCGCCGATCTGGGCGGCGATGAGCATGCCGTTGTCCGGGTAGCGGGCGACCAGAGCCTCGGTCAGCGCGGCGCCGTCGGCGGCCCTGCCGAGCTCCTCCTCGAAGGCGAGCAGATAGTCGCGGGTGGCGGAGATCGCGGAGGCGTTGGCCGGGGCGTTGGGCAGGCGGTGGCCGGGGACGACCAGTTCCGGCTGGAGGGCGGCCATCTCGTCCAGCAGGGTGACCCAGGCGGCGCGGTCGTCGTGGGTGGGGGTGTCGGCGACCCAGACGTGCTCCTGCTGGAAGAGCAGGACACCGCCGAGGAGGGCGCGGTGCTCGGCCTGCCACAGGTAGTGGCGGTCGGGCAGTCCAGCAGGGCCGCCCTTGAGTTCGAAGCGGTGTCCTTCAAGGGTGAGGTCGCCGGTCAGGGGCTCCAGGTCGACCAGGCGCGTGGGCAGGTTCGGGCCGAGGGCCTCCCATGCCTTGAGCTTGCCCTGGTAGGAGTGCTGGATGTGCTCGATGACGATCGGGGTCGCGGCGAACTTCGCGTCGGGGAAGGCGTCGGCGATCACCTCGGCGCCGAAGTAGAAGTCAGGGTCGGCGTGGGAGACGAAGACGGTGGTCAGAGTCTTGCCCGAGTCGAGGATCTCCGCGGCCAGGCGGTGGCCGTCGGCGCGGGTGAAGGCGGCGTCGACCAACAGCGCCTCACTCTCCCCGGTGACGAGGGTGGCCGTCTTGTTCTTGCTGCCGGCCGGAAAGTCCAGATCGAAGATTTTGAAATCGAGGGTGCTCATGCTTGGTGCTCCTTGCGGGGAAGGGGATGGCACAGTCAGGAGAGAGCGGCGAGTCGCCTGTCGACCTCGTCGACGGTGGCGCGGCCGTGAGCCAGGACAGCGAAGCGGTCGCCGTCGACGGCGAGCAGGGTGGGGAAGCCGGTGACGCCCAACTCGGCACAGCGCCGGAAGTCGTCCGCCGCCACGTCGTACGCCTCGGGGGAGTCGAAGGCGGAAACGACAGCGTCGGCGTCAAGGCCGGCCTCTTCGGCGACCTTGCGGTACGTGGCGGACTCGGACAGGCTGAGGCCGTCGACGTAGAAGGCCCGCTGCAGGGCACCGGTCAGCTCGGCCGCCCGGTCGGGGGCCACCCGGCGCAGGGCGGCGACGCCGCGCGCCGCGTCTTCGGAATCCATTACGAACGAGCCGTCGGCGATCAGTCGGTTGTACCCCTCACCGAACTCGGCGCCGGTCAGCTCGGCGATCTGGGCGTTGGCGCCCTGGACGTAGCCGAACTCGCGGATCGGGACCCGGCGCGAGCCGGTGAACAAGCCGCCGGAGATGACCTCCATCGGCATGTCCGGGTGACGGGAGACGACCTCGCGCAGGGTGGGGGAGAACCCGTGCGACCAGCCGCAGTAGGCGTCGAAGGCATAGACGAGCTGCATCGAGAACCTCGGCATCGGGGTGGGGTGCTCGCAGGGTGCGAGCGGTTCACCGACGACAACAGTATCTGACTAGTCAGGTATTCCGATGTTCGGCTGTCAGGCGATTCATCCTGATCCACGTGTCGGCGCAGCTCATGAATCCAGCACGAACGTGGAGTCAAGGAGTGACAAACCTTGCGATCATTCGGACGCATCTCGCCTTGGGGCGCGCTGTCCGCGCGGGGGAGATCGCCGGGAGCAGGTCCGCAGCCAGGCTGGCGTGCGCCATGACGCGGGGGCTCAGGTCGATGAGGTGCTGCGCGGCTTGGAGGTCGTCGCCGGTGCAGCGACGCATGCGGGGAGGGGCCTCCGGGATGGCCCACAACCCTCAGGGAAGCCTGGGCAGTGTGTCCCGTGCCGTGTGGCTCAGGATGCGAAGGTCTTCGGCGAACCGGTCCCGGTCCTCCACCGGGAGGGGCGCCAGGAAGTAGCGCTTGATGTTCTCGACATGGATCCGGGACGCGGAGACCGTGGTCTCCTCGCCAAGCGGCGTCAGGCGCACCAGCCTCCCGCGCCGGTCACCGGGATCCTCGACGCGTTCGACCAGGCCGGCCGCCTCCATACGGTCCACCAGACGTGTGGCGCCACCTGTCGTGAGGACCTGCTCCTGGGCGACGGCCCGCATCGACAGCCCCGACTCCCCCGCCCTGCCCAGGATGAGCAGCACCTCGAACATCAGATGGCTGATACCGCAGTCCACCTCCAGAGCCCGCCCCAGGATGTACTCCAGCCGGTTCGCGGCCCCCTGCAAGCGCCCGAACGCCAGGATCAGCGCGTTGTTCGCGGCGTCGCTCGATGTCGAGATCTCCGCATGCTCGTCCACGGTCCTGACGCCCCTTCCCATTCCTGCTTCCGCCCACCGATCATGCCGCACCGGCTGAGCGGCGGGTCTGCCGACTTGTCTACCGGCCCTGGGCGCGCCGGAACGCGCTGGGCGTCGCACCGGTGTGGCGGGTGAAGAACTTGCCGAAGTTGGTGGGCTCGGGGAAACCGAGGCGGCGCGCGATGGTCGCCACCGGCTCGTCGGTGTGCGCGAGCAGCCGCCTGGCCTCCAGAGCGACCCGGCCGTCGATGACGTGCTTGACGGGTTGTCCGGTCGCGGCCGTGCAGGCGCGGGTGAGGGTCTTGACGGTATAGCCGAGGCGGTGGGCGTAGTCGGCGGCGCGGCGGGTGGTGGCGTACGAGCGCTCCAGCTCGGCGCGGAAGCGGGCATACACCTCGCCGCCGGCGTGCGGGTCGGTGCCGCCGTCGGGGTGGGGCAGCCGGTCGATCTGCAACAGCACGGTGGCCAGCAGGAGTTGGAGGATCTCCGCCGACACGGCCTGTCCGGTGCGGTCGTATTCAGCGCGCAGCTGGCCCAGCAAAGCGGACAGGACGGCGTACGAGGGGTCGGCGCCGAGTTGCCGGCACGCGGGGCCGTACCACTCGTTCACCAGCTTCTCGGCGCTGCTGAAGTGCGGCGGAAAGGCGGGCGTGAAGAGGAGGTGCGTGCCGTTGGTGGTCCCGGGGTCGACGAAACGCTGCACCTGCCCGGGCCGGATCCACATCAGCGTCCCTGGGCGGCAGGGATGCGTGACGAAGTCGATCGCATGTGCCCCGCTGCCCTCGGTGATCAGGGTGAGGGTGTGGAAGTCCACCCGATGGACCGCATCGGGACGGTGGTTCCGTCGTCGGCGCCGTTCGTGCAGGGTGGCCAGGTCGACGATCTCGAAGCCGGGAATCCGCTCCTCGGGCGGATTGAAGTCGAGCCGGGGGATCGCACCGCTCCGGGAGGGATCACCCCCTTCCAGGTCCGGGGGAACCATCACACTCTCCAGATGTCCTCGATTTACCATGCGGGGTCTTCAGCGTATCTCGTCTGCCTGCGGTTTCGCGGCGAGAGTGGAGGTCATCAAGGCGACGCAAGGCCGCCTCCACCGCAAGGAGCATCCGCATGAATGGCACGGTCACGGTCCTCGACAAGGGCGCGGTCCGCATCCACAGCTACATGTCCCCGGCGGACACCTTCCACGCCACCACGCAGCTGATCGAGACCCCGGCCCGGATCGTCGTGATCGACGCCCAGCTGAACCCCGCCTACGCCGACGAGGCCGTCGCCTACGCCAAGGGGCTCGGCAAGCCGCTTGACCGCCTGATCATCACCCACGCCCACCCCGACCACTACAACGGCGCCGACCGCTTCGGCGTCTCCGTGCACGTACTGCCCCAGGTGCGTGAACAGATCGCCGCACGCCCCGCCGCCCAGCTGCCGAGCGGCCTGGCCGTCCCGGCCACCGACCTGCCCTCCAGTGTGGACATCGCCCCGGGCACCGAGGTCATCGACGGCATCCAGTTCGTCTTCGAGGCCGTCTCCGGCGGAGAGGCCGCCGACGAACTTCTCGTCAAGCTGCCCGAACAGGGCGTCCTGATCGCCCAGGACCTCGTCTACAACGACGTCCACCTCTACCTGGGCAACAACGACATCACGGGCTGGCAGCAGGCCGTCGACACCCTGGCCGCCGAGACCGGCTACGACACGATCCTTGCCGGCCACGGCCTGCCTGCCGGGCCGGAGGTCTACGCCGGGATCCGCCAGTACCTCGCCGACGCCCGCGAACTGCTCGGCGACGACGGCGAGGCGTACAAGAAGGCGATCGTGGACCGCTACCCCTCCCACGTCGGCCCGTTCATCATCGACATCGCCAACCGGTCCCTGTTCGGCGCCGGTCACTGAGCCTCCGACTCCCTCCTCAACTCTCTCCCATTCAGGAAGACTTGCCATGTCAGTCCGTCTTCGCCGTACCCGTCGCGGTGGCCTCGCTTCTCGTCCTGGGCGGCGCTGCCCAGGCCCTCGCCGCCCCCGGCGGCGACCTGCCTCACACGCCCCTCCCGCACCACCGAGGTCACCTGCCCACCAGCTACACGATCCCCGGCGACAAGACCTACCCCGAGGGCATCGCCCGTCAGAGCGGCACGCCCTTCTTCTACGTCGGCAGCACCAGCGACGGCACCGTCTACCGCGGCGACGTCCATCAGAGCGCGACCCAGGTGTTCCTGCCCGGCGGCCAGGACGGGCGCGTCTCCGTCGCCGGGATGAAGACCGACCGGGCGGGGCGGCTCATCGTTGCCGGCGGCGCCACCGGCAAGGTCTTCGTCTACGACACCCGCACCCGCGCCCTGCTGCACGTGTTCGACACCGGCCGCACCGGTACCTTCCTCAACGACGTGGCCCTCGCCCCCAACGGCGACGCCTACATCTCCGACTCGATCCAGCCCGCGCTGTGGCACATCACCGCCGCCGAGCTGAAGAACGAGAAGGTCCAGCAGCCGCTGCAGGCGGGCGTGGACCTCAGCAACTCCCCGATGGTCTACGACGACGGTTTCAACGGCAACGGCCTGGTGGTCACCGGCAACGGCCGCTACGTCCTGCTCGCCGACTACAACGACTACGCCTTCTACCGCGTCGACCTCAACACCCACCGGGTCGTCCCGATCAACCTCGGTGGCGCCAGGGGCGTCTCCGGCGACGGTCTGCTGCTGCGAGGCCACACCCTGACCGCCGTCACCGAACTCGACCACCCCGAGGGCCAGATCAGCGTCCTGAAGCTGAGCCACGACTACACCAAGGCCGAGCTCGTGCGCACGATCCACGGCCACGGCATGCACAGCCCCTCCACGGCCGCCGTCGACGGCCACGACCTGCTGATCGTCAACTTCCAGTTCCAGATCGCCGACCCGAAGCTCCCGTTCAACGTGGTGCGGGTCCACGTCTGACAGACACCGGCCACAGTTGGGTCAGCACGGTCAAGATCGTCACCCCCTGAGCGCCCGGCAGCAACTCCATCGCCCCGCTGCCGGCCCGCAACCCGCACGGGCCGGCGGTGAACCGTCACCGATCCCCCACCAGGAGGACCAACCCATGCACCTGCGCACCTCCCTGACCACGCTCGCTGCCGCCGCGGCCCTGCTGGCCTCCGCGACCACCGCCACCGCGGCCACCGAGCCCCTCACAGCACCCCGCATCGCCAACCACTTCGACCTGGCGGCCTCGCAGCAGCCCGAGAACATCACCGTCGACCACGCCGGAACGGCGTACCTGACCTTCTCCTTCGCCCGGCAGATCGTCCGCGTCACTCCGGGCGGCCGCCCTCGCGTCTTGGCCACACTTCCCGCCCCGGCCAAGGCGAGCACCCCCAACCTGGGCAAGGCGTTCGTCGGCGGCATCGCCCGCGCGGACGACGGCACCCTCTACGTCACCTACGCCACCGGCACGGCCGACCTCACCGGCGTCTGGGCCGTCCGCCCCGGCGGCCGGCCGCACCGCATCGCCGCCCTGCCCGCCGACGGCCTGCCCAATGGTCTCGCCCTGGACCGGCGCACCGGCAGGCTGTACGTCACCGACTCGGTGCACGGCGTCGTCTACCGTGTTCCCGTACGGGGCGGCGAGGCCGTCGTGTGGGCCGAGGGCGAGGCCCTCGAGCCGAGCTCCTTCGCCGGTGCCAACGGGATCAAGCTGCACCACGGGGCGGTGTGGGCGACCAACCTCGACAAGGGCACCGTCCTGCGTATCCCCGTCACCGCCCGTGGCACGGCCGGCCCCGTCCAGGTCCGCGCCACCGGTATGCCGTCCATCGACGACTTCGCCTTCACCGGCCACGGCGACACCCTCCTCGCCGCCCGCGACGACAATCAGGTCGACCTGGTCCGCCCGGACGGCACCCACACCGCGGTCCTCACCGCGGCCGACGGCCTGCAGACCCCCACGTCCGTCGCCGTCCACGGCCACACGGTGTACGTCCCCAGCGCGGCGTATCTCACGAACAAGGACCCCAACCTCCTCGTCGCGCACCTCGACCGCTGACGCGCACGCTCCACTCGCCCCCGAAGCCCTGGAAACGGACATGCCCGAAACCCCTCAGGCCGGCACCGCCATCTCGGAAGATGTGCCCCGCCTTCCGACACCCCGCCGTCTGTCACTCGTCCTGGTCCTGGGCTCCCTGACCGCACTCGGCCCGCTCACCATCGACCTCCATCTGCCGGCGCTTCCCCAGGTCAGCGCGGACCTGCCCGTCTCACAGACCGTCACCCAGCTCACCCTGACCGCCTTCATGATCGGCATAGCGGCCGGTCAGCTGGTCCTCGGTCCACTAAGCACACCTTGGGCCGACGACGGCCCCTCCTGACGGGGTTGACGGTGTACGTCGTTGCGAGCGCCGTGTGTGCCCTCGCCCCGGATCCTGCGGTGCTTATCGGCATGCGCCTGGTCCAGGGTCTGGCAGGCGTCGTGGACAAAGCCAGCCGAGAATCCCGGCTCCCCGCGGCACAAGGTCAGGCTCCGAGAAGTGGCAGCTGGTCGGCGGTGAGGTCTTCGCGTACCCGTAGGAAGCGAACGGGGTGGCGGTAGCGACCGTCGTCGACGGTGGTGTCCGCCAGGAACTCCACCACGACATCGGGGTGGACAGGGGCGAACTCCAGCTCGCCGCGGCTGCCCCAACCGGCGCTGAAACGGCGTCCGCGCCACGGGTGGTCGGCGTCGCAGGGGCGCACCCGGGTTCCCAGGTCGCGCCGGGCGGCGGTGGGAAGCGGGGTGGTGCGGGCGATCAACCGGAGTCGGCCGGAGGCGTCTGCGCGGCCCAGCAGCAGGGTGCTCGGTGACGTCCTCGCCCCGGTGACTGCGCCGATCACCGCTTCGGCCGTGGTCCGTGCTCGTACCTTCACCCAGGCGCGTTTGCCAGTTCCCAAGGCGGCCCGATCCGGTCGATCCCCGCGTGCGACGGCCATATGCGTCAGGGCCGAAGGTGCTTGAGGGTGAACTCGGGCTCGGCATAGAGGCCGGCCTGGACTCCGGTCGGATCGGCTGGAAAGTCCCCGGGGATGTCCGCAGCGTGGGCTTCGGCGTTGTCGACGGGGACGTAGGCCAGTTCCGTCACGTCGGGGAGTTTCCAGAAGCGGCGGGTGTTGGCGGAGACGGCGTACGCCGTGACGAAGCGGGTGGAGGGCGGCGCAGTCAGCGCGGCCCGGACGTATCCGACGGCGTCGCGCGGGCTCAGCCAGGTCGCCAGGTGCCTGGGCTCGGTAGGCCTGGGCTCGAAGCTGCCAATGCGCAGGCAGATCACCGACAGACCGAACTTGTCGGCGTACAAATGCCCGAGGGTCTCGACGGCCACCTTGCTCACCCCGTAGAGGCCGTCAGGGCGTGCCGGCTCCTGGGGGCCGGTGATATGTCCGGCGGGGTAGAAGCCGGTCACACGGTTGCTGCTCGCCAACACCACCCGCTCGATGTTCGTTCGCCGCGCCGCCTCCAAGACATGGTGCGTACCCAACACATTGGCTTCGAGCAGGTCCGGGAGAGGAGCCTCGTCGGGCAGGCCGCCCAAGTGGAGCACGCGATCGGCTCCCGCGAGAGCCGATTCCACTGCGGCGGCGTCCCGCAGGTCCACCGTGTGCACGTCTTCGTTCTCGGCCTCCGGGCGGAGCGGTACGCGGTCGAGCAGGACTAGGCGTCCCGCCTCATGTCGCAGCGCCTCACGCACCACTGAACCGATGGTGCCCGCCGCTCCTGTTACCGCCACTGTTCCCAGACTCACTGCGATCCCCCTGGTTTTCGACACCCCTTCCATCTTGGCGCCCGTTGATCCACTCCTCAAGGCGGCGGGGAACTGAGCAAGCAGGGCTGGGGGCCTCCTGAGTAAGAGGTAGGGATGCTCAGGGAGCGTCACACGGCCACTAACGGGACAGCTCTTAAAGGGTGTTGCACAAGACCGTGTTCGAGCAGGTCAGGGCCCGTGATCGCGGACTTCTGGTCATGATGCGAGCGCGAGGTTGTGCATGTGGGCGACGGCCTGGACCGCGTGATGAAGGCCGTCGCCGCCGATCACATGCTCCACCCGCGCACGCACCTTGCGGTGTGCGGCATTGTCCTCTTCCTCGCCTGGCAGCAGGGGCCGGTGCGGGCGTTTGCGGTGCGGCACGACCATGTGGCAGTCGAGGTAGGCGCCGTCGCCCAGGACGGTCACGCCCTGGCAGTGGTCGCTCAGCCCTGGGCCGCCAGGCGTGCGCGTCAGCGGTAGTGCCCGGCACCGGGCGGGCGGCGGCGATCCCCAGTCGGGTGTCGGCATCGACAATGACCTGCACATTCACGGAGAACCGGTAGTTGCGTGACGATGAGCCGACGTGCCGGTCGCGGACCGGGACCAGGGTGCCGTCCACAATCCACAACCGGTCCGCCGCATCGGACTGGCGGGAGACGGGCTCGAGCGCCAGCAGCGGACCAAGCCGCTGGATCACACGGCACACCGTCGAGGAAGAGACGCCGAACAGCGGGCCCGGCTGCCGCATGGTCAGGTTCGTGCGGTAGTTACACCGCCACCATCAGCACCCGATCGGCCAGCGGCAGCGACCACGGCCGGGCCGCAGCGTGCCGTTGCCGCCCCGCTCCCGCACCACCTTCAACAGTTCCGAGAACTGCGTCACCCGCAGCCCCGTGAACGTCTCCACCCACACCCGCTCAGCGCGTAAGACCCCGGCCATACAGAAGAGATGCCCAGCTCAGAGCCTTGTGCCACACCCTTTAGGAACCTCGTCGGCCGGAAGCGCGGACCGCGAGGGCCGCTGGATAGATCACGTTGTGTCCGTACCGGGACCGGGCGCGGTCGGCGACGGCTTCGAGCGCGAGAGGCTTGTCGTCGCCCTGGTCGAGGGCGAGCTGCCGGGTGGCCTGCTCGTCAGGGCGTAGGGCGTCGGCGCGCAGGGCGATGCTGCGGACCCGGGCGCGCTGGAGCCCGAGGGAGTCATAGATCCCATACGCCGCTCGGGCCAGCAGGACGGTGTGGTGGGTGGCTTCGGTCAGGGTGCGGCCGCGGCGGGTGCCGCTGCGGTCGGCGTAGAGCACGGTGCAGGTCACCCCAGCGGCGATCCGGCCGGAGTCGCGCGAGCGAGCGCCGAGCTGGCAGCGAGAGAGCAGGGCGCTCCGGTGCTGGGCGGGATCGAGTTCGTCGCGGGCGAAGCGGTACTCGGCACTGATGCTCGCCGGCGCCGGGGTGGGATCGACGGTCGTGGTGTCGCGGCCGAGGGCGCGCTCGTGCAGGGCACGCCCCGCCCGGGACCCAAGAAGGCGCTGAAGAGTGAGCTGGGGGACGTCGGCGACATCGCCGACGGTGTGCAGGCCGTACTCGGTGAGGGTGGCCGCCGCTTTCGTGCCTACGCCGGGCAGTTCCCGGGCGGGGCGGGGACGCAGGAAGGCGGTGATCGCCTCGGGGAGTCGTCGATGACGGTGCGCCGGCCGGGCGCGGTGAGCGCGCAGGCCATCGCGGCGAGCATCCGGTTCGGCGCCACGCCCGCCGAACTGCGCAGGCCGAAGTAGGCGAGCACGCGCAGCTGGACCAGCTCGGTCACACTGCGGGCGTCACGCTTCCGGTAGGGGAGTGCGCCGGTCAGGTCGAGGACGGCCATGTCGGGTTCGATCAGTTGCACGCGGGGCGTGAAGTCCTCCAGCAGACGGCGCAGCCGCTCGGGGAGTTCCGAATCGAGGTCGGCCGGGAGGACGAAGCGCAGGTGAAGGATGCAGCGGCCGCTCATAGAGATCACCCTGCGCTTCCCTGGGAGCGGTGCCCGCCGCCGCAGATCGGCGGAGCGGGTGCCGGCGGGCTGGAGGTCGGCGTAGGGGTGGAGCCGGGCGCCGGCGGTGCCGTCGGCGAGGGTGCGCTGCGGCGCGGCCGGCCTGGGGCCCGCGGTCGCGGCGGGCGGCGGCCACCTCGTCCAGGTCCCAGGCCATCTCGCCGACAAGGGTGTGTCGCGGGCCGCGGCCTCGACTGTGCCGCGCACCAGCAGCAGCCCGGAGTGGAACACGGTGTGCGCGACATGCTCGTGGGAGTCCTCGAAGAAAGCGATGTCGACCAGGCCGGAGCCGTCCTCGAGCGTGGTGAAGATGACGCGCTTGCCGGACGGGATCGGCGGCTTCTGCGTGGGGGCACGCACGCCTGCGACGAGGACCTTCTGTCCGGGCACCATGGCGCGCAGGTGGGCGGCGTCGGTCGCGCCGAGTTCGCCCGGCAGCTGGTGGTGGTGCTCCATCAGATGCCGGCTCACGTCGATGGAGAGGGTGTCGAGTTCGGCGCCGAGCTTGTCGCGGCTGGTCATGTCGGGCAGTCCGCTCGGTTCGGCGGTCACCAGTTCGCCGCCGAGGGGGAGCTGCCCGTTGGTGGTGGTGCGGTTGCGGGACTGCCGGTGCAGTTCGGTGCAACCTCAGCCGACGAGCCAGGATGCCAGGCTTGTGTCGCAGTGCAAGCAGCGGAACAGGCAGGCGGTCGGCTCTCCAGCTCGGTCTAGACCTCGCGGGAACTGTTCGGTTTCCGGCGGCGCCCAGCCGTAGCGCTGGTGATCTTTACGGAGCATGGCCAGAGCCTCTGCATCTGATGCAAGTGCCGAGGTCCGGAGAAACCGACTAGAACCGACGAGCCCCCGTTCCGGGCCTCAGCGCCGAGCCAGCACCAGCATGCTCAGGCCGAACATCAGCACACCCAAGGGGAGATGGACCGACGGCACGTGTGCGATGCCGAGCACGACCTGGACCGAGGCGAGCACGAGGAATCCCGACGCGTACCCGACGGGCCGGGCCGGGCCGCCGCCCGGCTTCCAGGCCAGCACGGCGGCGAGCAGGTACAGCATCGAGGCCCCGTACATCACACGGGCGCCGACATCGTGCAGCGTCGCTCCGTACGACGAGGTCAGCAGCAGTCCGGCGGAAACCGCCTGGATGAAGATGGTCAGGGTCTGCAGGGCGATCGCGATCCGCAGAAACGAGGAGCCGCGCCGCGCGTTCGTCGCCGTCGCCGCCGTCACCTGAGTGGCCATGTCACAGTCCCCTTTTCCGCCCTTGGGCAGCAGGTCGATAAGGTCTCACCAGCCCGACGACACGGGGCTGCGAAAGGTAAGGCGGGGGCCATAGCATGGGGACTGTCGGGGGCGGCACGGACGCGATAGCCGGCGAGCGACGCCAACTGATCAATGTGGCCTACCGGTTGCTCGGTTCGGTGACCGAGGCCGAGGACGCCGTGCAGGACGCCTACGCACGCTGGTATGGGCTGCCCCGGAGCCGGCAGGAGGAGATTCTGTCCCCCGGCGCCTGGCTGACGACGGTGACCGGCCGCATCTGTCTGGACCTGCTCGGCTCGGCGCGGGCCCGCCGTGAACGCTATGTCGGCGCATGGCTGCCCGAGCCGCTGCCCGACCGCACCGAGTGGGCACACGCGGGCGGCGGTCCCGCCGGACCCGGTCCCACCGGCCCCGCGGATCCCGCCGACCAGATCCTCCTGGACGAATCGGTGGCCATGGCCTTCCTCGTCGTCCTGGAGTCGATGACGCCCGCCGAGCGGGTGGCGTTCGTCCTGCACGATGTCTTCCGGTACCCGTTCGCCGAGATCGCCGACGTGCTCGGCCGGACCCCCTCGGCCTGCAAGCAGCTGGCGGCCTCGGCCCGGCGGCGGGTGAGCCCCGCGGGCGCTCCGGTGCCGGCGACCGGCCGGGCCGACGTGGTGAGGCACGTCAAGAAGGCGTGGGAGAGCAAGGACATCGCGACCCTGGTCGCTCTCCTTGACCCGGCCGCCGTGATGACCGCCGACGGCGGCGGCATGGTCGGAACCGCCCTGCGCCCCGTCGAGGGCGGCGCGCGTATCGCCGAGTACATGGTCGCCATCGCCGACAAGGCTCCCGGGCTCGAACTCCTGGAGCGGTCGGTCAACGGTGTGCCGGGCCTGGTGGCCCAGCGGTCCGGTGTCGTGATGACCGTGGCCGCGTTCGACGTCTCCGACGGGCGCGTCACCCGTATCTGGGTGATCCGCAACCCGGAGAAGCTGCGGCCGTGGGCGCGGGACTGCTAGCAGTTACGACGCAGACGAACAGGGCACCGCGCGCCGCCATTGGGGCGAGGCACGCTTCGGCAGCAGCGTCGTTGACCACTGCCTGCCGATCGTCGGCCTTGCCGAGCAGCTTCGTAAGGGCATTTGACAGCCCATTCGACACAGCGATTCGCTCGGCGTCGGTGCGTGCGGCCTTGGCGTCCGCTAGTGCCGTGACCACGAATGTTCACGGTGTCGGCGGCCATGCCGTCGGCCTGCCGGTGTGGCGGTGGGAGTTCAGCCGACCTCGTTGCGGACGGCGGTGTCGAGGTCGGTGGCGGTCAGGCCGAAGGTCTCGGCGGTCTCCGTCGCGTCCATGTGGAACGGCGCGTACCACTGGTAGTCCATCTCGGCCATCTCGCGGGCGATCGGCACGATCAGCCCGGCCGTACGCGTCACGGAGCGCGGTATCCGGATGAGTTTGATCGGTGGCCGGCCTGCCGCGACGGCGTAGCGCCGCGCCAGCTCGCGAATGGTGACGGCCGGCGCGGACGGCACGTGCCAGGGTCGGCCCCACGCGCGTTCTTCCGAGGCCAGCGTGATGAGGGCCTGTGCCATGTCACCGTTGAAGGTGAAGGTGTGCGGCATATCCAGGTGGCCGGTGATCCAGGCCGCTTTTCCCTTCTGCAGGGCCGACTTGATGAGCAGGGAGTAGATGCCGTTGGCGTTCTTGCCGATGTAGTCGGAGCCGCGGACCTCGACGGTGCGGATCCCCCCGGCGAGGGCCTGTTCCCACATGCGTCTGCGCAGGCGGCCCTTGTGCCCGGTGGCGGCCATGGGGGTGTGTTCGTTCATCCGGCCGCCGGGCTGCGGACCGTAGGCGTAAAGGCTGCCGGTCAGCGCGAGGACGGCGTCGTTCGCCTTGGCGGCGGTGATGGCCGCCGTCTGCAGGGGCGGCAACAGGCGCTCCCACACCGTGTATGAGGGTGGATTGGCGCAGTGGTAGATCACTTCCGCGCCGCGGGACAGCTCGGTCAGGCGGGACGGGTCGGACGCGTCCGCGGCGACCCGGTCGACCAGCGGGTGCTCGGGGCCGGAGCCGCTGCGGGTGACGATCCGGACGCTCTCGCCGCGCTCGGCGAGCAGATGAGCGACGTTGGTACCGATGGAACCGGCACCGATGATGACGTGCTTGGCCATGACGGTTTCTCCTTCTCCGGGGTATCGGTCAGTCGTCCACGCCGGAGCCGGTATAGGTGGGTACGTCGGCGAGCATGTCGGCGATCTGCGGGTTGAGCTCGTTGCGGCGCCGGTGCAGTTCCTGGATCTTGGCGTTCAGGTCGGGGTCGTCGTCGTCACTGACGTCGAAGATCTCCAGCCGTTCGACCAGGTGCAGCCCGAGGTGGTCGGTCTGGTAGGTGGTCGGGTGCGTCAGGTAGGCGAAGAGCCCGTCGAGATGTTCGACGACGAACACCGCGCCGTACGTGTAGTCGCCGCCGTGGTCGCGGCCGACGACGAAGGACTTGATGGCGGGGTTCGACCGGCCCTGATTGCGCCAGCTCTCCAGCACCCCTTCGATCTGCTCAGGCGTCGCAGTGGCCTTCATCGTGACTCTGTTGATGTGGTAAATCATGACTTACTACCCATTCCTAACGTCGTTAGAATTCCTAACGGCGTTAACTATGACGCGCGTCGCCGACGCGGTCAAGGCGGTGACTAGTGTTCGAGGACACCATCGAAGCGAAGTGACGGACCATGCCGACCAGCACGAGACGGGCCCGCGAACGGGCGAACACCCGGGAGCGGATCATCGAGGCCGCGCTGCACGTCCTCGAGACCGAGGGCATCGCGGCCCTGACGATCCGGCGCATCGCCACCGATGTCGAATATTCCGCGCCCGTCGTCTACCAGCACTTCGCCAACAAGGACGCGCTCGTACTGGAGCTGGTCGCGCACGGTCACCGCCTGATGCTGAGCGAGTTCCGCCAAGCCGCGCAGGAGCCCGATACGGACCGGCGCATGACGCGCATTGCGTCGCAGTACGTCCGGTTCGCCGGCGAGCACCCCCACCTCTTCCAGGTCATGAACGACCCGATGGTCGACGCGGACGAACGCCGGCGCGTCGCGGAACCGGTCATCGACGTCCTCAAGGAGCTGCTCACCTCCTGGTCGGCTGCACACGACGTGGTCCTGGCCGATTTCGACCAGGCTTGTGAGATCCTCTGGGGCACGCTCTACGGCATCGCGTCGCTCAGTTACCTCGGCAGCGTCGGCAACGATCGCGCCCGCTACCTCGCCGAACAGGCGCTTCGCACTATCCTCCTCGGTTGGCGAACCGAGACGCCGGCGAACGGTCGACCG
Source organism: Streptomyces sp. Root1310 (assembly GCF_001426425.1). NCBI lineage: Bacteria > Bacillati > Actinomycetota > Actinomycetes > Kitasatosporales > Streptomycetaceae > Streptomyces > Streptomyces sp. Root1310. The sequence goes on from NZ_LMEQ01000030.1 coordinate 361,077, forward strand.
GCGAGCGGCTAGGTGCTCTGACCGCTGAGGTTCGCCGGGTTTAGAGGGGGGACCGGAGTGTTCGTCGAGATCGTCTTCGTGGGGCTGCCGATCGATCGTGACGACGTCGAGGAGGCTCTGGAGACGCCGTTCGAGCTCGACGGCGAGGTCACCGGCGCGGGCAGCGGCATGGGTCGTTGCCATCTTGACCTTGAAATCGCGGAGAGCCGGACACGACCGCGGCCCGGGAACGGCTCCGGGCGCTGCTGTCCGAACCGGAGTCGCGGACTGCGCGACGTTGAACGTCAGCGAATGATCAAGCCGCCGTCCTCGCTCGTCCGCCCCGTCGGATGCCCTCCTCCCAGCGGCTGCGGGCGCGCTCTCGACGCTGGGCGGCAAGGACGTCGGGGTGGCGGGCGTCGGCGATGTGCTGAGCCTGGTGCTCGGGACGGGCTTCAACGCGGCGTCGCTCGCGGTGGCGATCGCCGCATGGCGGCGCAGTCGGCCCGATGACCATCGCCGTCCTGCTCGCACAGACCGTCGACGCCGCCGCGGACCAACTCGGAATCGCGCACGACTGACCCTTCTCCGGGGCACGCACCTCCGCCCGCTCTCCCGCTCTTCCCTTTCCCGCCTTTCCCGCCATCGGTCCAAGCCGCCGGATACGTACCAGCGGCTTCGGCGGCACGAGACAGTGACACTCAAGTGCCGGCGTGCCCAGCCGAGTGCCGCCGTGCCCGGCGCCGGCAACCGGTCGCAGACCGCCCTCCGCGCCCTCTGTCTCCGCGTCCGCCGCCGCCTCCGCGAGGTCGCCCGGTCGGCCTGCACCGCAGACGCCGCCGCCCGCAGACCGTTCCCGCGCGCCTCCGGGGCACGGCCGGTACCGCTTGGCTCACACGGCATGACCGGCACGGCATGACCGGCACCGCACGGCCGACCTCTGGAGCCGGTGTGACGCAGGCCATAATTCCTGTCGGCCGATCTTGGAATGCGCGGGCATGCGCCACGGCTGCACTGCTTGTGGGCCTTCCCTGCGCTGGGGGGCGCACCGGGCAAGGGTGGCCGGCGCGACCGGCCACAGGAGCGGGACACGCCGTGGTCCAGCCCGCTCCGCCACAACCCGCTCCGCCGCCCGTGAAAGGTACTTCCGCTCCATGCCACTGGCCCTGCTGGCCCTTGCCCTCGTCGCGTTCGGTATCGGTACGACCGAGTTCGCCACGATGGGGCTGCTGCCCCAGATCGCCGACGGGGTCGGCGTATCCGTGCCGCACGCCGGCAACATCGTTTCCGCCTACGCGCTCGGCGTCGTCGTCGGCGCCCCGCTCCTGACGGGCATCGGCGCGCGTATCGCCCGCAAACGACTCCTGCTCCTGCTGTCCGCCCTGTTCGTGATCGGCAACGTCGCGTCCGCCGTCGCACCCGGTTTCGGCCTGCTGTTCGCCGCGCGCTTCCTGGCGGGCCTGCCCCACGGAGCACTGTTCGGTGTCGGTGCCGTCGTGGCCTCCCGGCTGGTCGCCCCGGAACGCGCCGGGCGGGCCGTGTCGAGGATGTTCCTCGGACTCACCATCGCCAACATCATCGGTGTCCCGGCCGGCACGGCTCTCGGACAGCAACTGGGCTGGCGCTACGCCTACTGCGCCGTCGCGGTCATCGGCCTCGTCGCGCTGGCCGCGCTGGCCGCCTTCGTCCCCCACCAGCCCCGCAGCAACCAGGCCGGCATCCGGCACGAACTGCGCGCCATGGGCAACCGGCAGGTCGTCCTCGGCCTGGCCACAGCCGTCGTGGGCTTCGGCGGCTTCTTCGCCGTGTACAGCTACCTGGTGCCGATCCTGACCCACCTCACGGGCCTTTCCGACTCCTCGACCACCTGGGTCCTCGCGCTCTACGGCGGTGGAATGACACTGGGCACGCTGATCGCGGGCCCGCTGACCGACCGGGCCCTGCGCCCGACGCTGTACGGAGGGCTGGCCCTGCTCGGCGCGTCGCTCGTGACGTTCTACTTCACGGTCCACAGCACCGTCCCCGCCCTGGTGACACTCGCCTTCATGGGCGCGATGGGCGCGCTGGTCACCACCCCCGTGCAGATGCTGCTCATGGCCAAGGCGAAGAACGCCCCGACGATGGCGGCGGCCTCCAACCACTCCGCCTTCAACCTGGCCAACGCCGGCGGCGCCTGGCTCGGCGGCCTGGCCATCTCGGCCGGCTGGGGCTGGGCCTCGCCCGCCCTGGTCGGCGCTGCCCTCGCCGCCGCCGGCCTCGCACTCGCCGTCCTCTCAGGACTCACCGACCGCGGGACCGGGCCCTCGGAACTGATCACGTCATCCGCGGCCGAAGCCCCGACAGAGGCCCGACAGATCCCGACCGCCTGACAACGCGTGCACGTCGGCGCGGTGCCGGGCGACGAGGCCGCAACGCGCCCTGGCTCACGGGGTCGTGAGCAACGGCGACCCGATGGCGCCCGTTCCGCACGCGTGACACCCTGACGACCGTGATCATCAGGGTGAGTGAGGCACGTATACGTCCGGGACGGTTCGAGGCATTCCGCGACATGATCGTCTCTGCGGTGCGCGAGTTCCCCGACCGCTACCCGGGGCTGCTCGACCACGAGGTGCTGCTCGCGCCGCCGGATGCGCTGCTGTACGTCAGTCGCTGGCGCAGCGAGCAGGATCTGGTCGGCTACGCCGGTGAACACTGGCGTGAGCAGCCCGTGGTTCTGCCGGGCGAGGACGAGTACCTTGCCGCACCCCTTCAGGTACGGCACTTCACGGTCGCGTCTCTGAGCTGATCCGACTGCGGGACACCGGCTGCCTTGGCATGCGCGTCTTCGCGTCCTGACTTGGCGTCGGCCCCGGACGCGAGGTAAGCCACCGGCACCGGCCGGTCGTCCGAAACGGCATGGATCGGCGGCGAAGCCGGAACCGACGCCCGTGGCCTTGTCCATTTCCACTCCAGCGCCATCACCGTCACGCACCTGGAGTGGCGCCGCCGCCCGGTCGGCCGGAGACCGTTCCCAGAGCGTGAGCCTCGCCGGGTCCGCAGCGCAGGCCACCGGTACAGCCGATGTCGCCCGGGCGCGTCCTCGAGGCGGAAGCCGGGAGCGGTGCGGCCGACGAGCGGCTGTTTGCTGCCGGGGCCGGGGTGGGGCAGGGCCAGGGCCAGGGGATGTCGTTGGCCCGCTACCGCCTGCGGAGCAGGGATGCGCGCCGCCTGCGTGGTCTCGGCCCGCAGGCTCAGGCGAGGGCGGCGACGAGCAGGGTGAAGGCGGCGATGATGACGGCGACGCGGACGTAGTGGAAGCGGTCCCAGCGGTTCATCTGCTGCTTCCAGTCGGCGGGGAGGCCGTCGGCGGTCCATGTCTTGACCCGGTTGTTGATCGGGACGAGCAGCAGGATCGACATGACCACGCTGAGGATCAGCAGCGCGGCGGCGGTGACGACGAGGCCCGCGCCGTGGTGGTGCCGTCCGGAGATGGCCCAGACCGCACTGAGGACGAGCGAGCCGATGTACCAGAACGGCATCACGGCGCCGAGCAGCCGGGCCCCGTGGGTGCGGCCGCGCAGGCCATTGTCGCCGGGGAGGCCGGCGAGGATCGGGTTGACGAAGAAGGCGACGGAGAATTCCACGCCCACCATCACCCCGACGATCACGGTGGTGAAGACCTCGATTGCGTTGAGCATGATGACCCTCCTGGGATCTAGCGCTGCTAGATGATGATGCAACGCTAGTACTGCTGCCGCTCGATTGTCTAGCGGTGCTAGGATCGATGCATGTCGGTACAGGAACGCAAGGAGCGCGAACGGGCGGCCCGCGAGCGCCTCATCGTGGCCACGGCACGCGAACTCGCGGAGCGGCAGGGCTGGGACGCGGTCACCACCCGCCAACTCGCCGAGCGCATCGAGTACAGCCAGCCCGTCCTCTACAGCCACTTCCGCGGCAAGCGCGAGATCATCGGCGCCGTCGCCCTCGAGGGCGCCGCCGAGATGGCTGCGGCGCTGCGGGCCGCGGCCTCCGCCGTGGACGGCCCGCGCGCCCGGGTCACCGCCCTCGCCCGCGCCTACCTCGACTTCGCCGAACGCAACCCCGCGGTCTACGACGCCATGTTCCAGCTCGACGGCGGTCTGGCCTTCGCGCAGGAGGACACCCCGGAGCCGCTGAAGGACGCCTTCGCCGCCCTGCTGGAGAGCCTCGCCGAGGTCGCCGGGGAGGGCGTCCACCCCGCGCTGTTCACCGAGGTGTTCTGGGCGGCCCTGCACGGGCTGGCGACCCTGACCCGGGCGGGACGGCTGCCGCCGGGAGATGTCGAGCGCAGGGTGGAGCTGCTGGTGGGCCGGCTCGCCATGGTGTGACGCGCCGTCGGGGCAGGCGGACAGCCGGGTTCTTCCGGCCCGGCTGCCCGCCCCCGGCATCGCTCCTGGTCCACGCGTCGGGGCAGTCGGGGCAGTCGGCGGGTCGACGGCCACGCCCGAAGGCGGCGGCCCGGAGGAACCGCGGCGCGTCGTGGTGCAGGCGCCGGACGAACGCCGACAGTTCGCCGGGTTCCCGGCGCGGGGGCCGGTCGGAGGGCGAACCGGAATCCGTCAAGCCGTCGGCCGACGCGCACAGCGCCCACGGGGCCGACGGTCGTGGGGCAACGGATGCTGCCCACGGCGGCTCTCCGTCGTCGGCACGATCGGTCGTGCAGGCCGCGGAGAGCCGCAGCAGCCGGAAGCGGGGCGTCCATCGGCTTCTCGAGCCGTGGTGTCGCAGTCCCGTTCCGGGGTTGTTCGCCGCAGCGCGCGTCAGGCCGCCTGGACGAGTTCGGCGCGGCCGAACAGCAAGGCATAGCCGCCCGGGAGCCGGGCGAGGACACGGCTGAGGAGGTCCTCGCCCGCGAGCTGTGCCACGACGCGCAGAACGGTGCCGGTGTCCCAACGGGTGGTGGCCATCGTGCCGCCGGTGCGGGACGCCAGGTCCTTGACGAAACCCCAACCGGTGAGGGGCTCGGTCGTGGGGATCTCGGAGGTGAACCCGACGGCCGCCTCGTGCGGCAGCCGGGCCGCGAGGGCCACCCGCTCGTCGCCCGTGAGCTGGCGCCCGAGGGCGGCCAGCACGGTGCGGACGGACTGCTCGGCCCGTGCGCGGGTGGGGTACGCGCCTTCGTACCGCACTCTTTCCAGCATCTGCTCGAACGTCATGCCCTCGGTGGACCGGCATGGCTCCAGCTGGGAAATCATCGGTGTCGCGGTCGCCTTTCTCGTCTGTGGTGATGATCTTCAGGCGGCGGCCGGGGGGTTCGCCCGTCGGCCGCCGCCGTCGGGCGGTCGGTCAAGGGGGTCAATCAAGGGGGGCGCCCAGGTTCATACGGGCCGGGAACATCCGAACAGCAGGTCGTAGCCCGCCGGGAGTTGGAGCAGTATCCGGCGGGTGAGGTCTTCGCCCGCGGCGTCCGCGGCCACGCTGAGCACCGCGCTCACGTCCCAGGCCGCGGTCCGTTCGGTGGCTCCCTCGATCCATGCCGCGGTGGCCCGCACGAACCGCTCGGGGGAGAGCGGCTCGTGCGCCTGGAGCGGATTGAGCAGCAGGAGTGCCATCCCCTCCGGCAGCCGAGCCGCCAGTTCCGCCCGTACCCCGCCCACCAAGTGGGCACCCAGGAGCGCCAGCACCGTGCGGGCCGCCCGCTCGGCTTCCTCGTCGGTCTTGTACCTGCCGCGTTCCTTGACCTGGTCCAGGAACGCCTCCCATCGCATGGCCATCGTTGCTCCCTTGCGTGTAGGGCGTGGCAGTGCAGGAGTGCGGGAGACGGTCGCGCCGCCGCGGCGGATGAGGCCGTCTCCCGTCGCGGACCCGGCTGGGACGGGACTCAGCCGCTGATCTCCTTGTGCGCGGAGCCGCCGCCGATGGCGATCTTGCGTGGCTTGGCGCGCTCGGCGATCGGGATGCGCAGGGTCAGCACCCCGGCGTCGTAGTCCGCCTTGATGTGCTCGGTGTCCAGGGTGTCGGCCAGGACGAGCTGGCGGGAGAAGACACCCAGAGGCCGCTCGGAGAGCTCCATCTGCACGTCGTCCGCCTGGGTGATGGGCCGCCGCTCGGCCCTGACGGTCAGCATGTTCCGCTCGACGTCGATATCGATCGCGTCCGCGGAGACGCCGGGCAGGTCGAGAGCGATCACGTACTCCTCGCCCTCGCGGTAGGCGTCCATCGGCACCGCCGAGGGCCGCGACCAGGTGCCGGGCGTGTGCAGGAGCTGCTGGGTGAGCCGGTCGAGCTCACGGAACGGGTCGGTGCGCATCAACATCGGGAAACACCTCCAGTGTTCGGGTCAGCGCTTTGCTGCCAATGCGTTTCACCTGCCTTCGTTGTAACATGTCATCCAAACGATGACAAGCAGAGTGTCGTCGAAGTGATGACACGGCTGGAGGCTCCGTGACACAAGACGATCAGCCCACCCCGCGCACCCAGGGCCTCACCCCCACGTCCTTCCTCGCCGCCGCGGCCCTGAACACGATCCGCGATGCCCTGCACACCGCCCGGACTTCCCGGGACGCGGAGCAACCCGAATCCGCCCGGACCAGCGCCGAGCAGGCGCTCGCCGCGCTCCTGCTGCTCCGCGAAGTGCGCGATCAGCTCGCCGAATGGGAACCGGGCCTGATCGAAGAAGCCCGGGAAGCGGGCACCAGCTGGGCCGACCTCGCCCACCCCCTCGGCGTATCCAGCCGCCAGGCCGCCGAACGCCGCTACCTGCGCGTACGCCCCGGGACCCCGGGCTCCACCGGCGAGCAGCGCGTACAGGCCACCCGCAACCGCCGCGCCGCCGACCGCACCGTCACAACCTGGGCCCGCGCCAACGCCGCGGACCTGCGCCGGCTCGCCGGACAGATCACCGCCCTCACCGACCTCCCCGCCGCCGCCCGCACCCCTCTGGCCGAGCTCACCGCGGCCCTCGCCGACAACGACGCCGCCGCCCTCGTCAGCCCCCTCACGGGAACCCACACGTATCTGGCATCCGGTCATCCCGACCTCGCGGCACGCGTCGACGACGTCGCCCGCCACACCGACCGGCTCCGTCGGAACAGCGGCGACCAGCGCCGGGAACCCCCGACGCCTCCCAGTCCCTGAGCACGGCCGGTGGCTCGACCCGTTCGTCCGGCATCCGACATCCGGCATCCGGCATCCGGCATCCGACGGCCGACGGCCGACGGCCCTGTGCGGCCGGAGGGGCCGGGCGCCGCTCCATACCGCGGAGGACGCCGACGACCGCAGGGTGGAGAGCCGTCCACGGAGCCGGCCTTTCGATCGTGTGATCTCGTTCGCGGCTCAGGAGAAGCGGGTACCCGGAGCCGGCACAGCACATCGGACAGGGGCTGAGGTGATCGCCATGACAGACACCGCTACCAGCAGCTCCGGCGCGACGGGCCGAGCCGATGCCGGAGTGAGCACGTTGAAAGGCCGTACCGGGGCCGGGGCTCCGGCGCAGACCCGGGGACAGACCACTGTCGCGGACGGCGTGGTGGCCAAGATCGCAGGGATGGCCGCCCGTGAGGTGCCGGGCATCCACAACCTCGGCGGAGGCGTGGCCCGCGCCTTCGGCGCCATGAGGGAACGGGTCCCCGGCGGCAGCGGAGGCATCACGCGAGGGGTGAAGGTCGAGGTGGGGGAGCGCCAGGCCGCCGTCGACCTGGACATCGTCGTCGAGTACGGCGTCTCCATCACCGACGTGGCCGGTGACGTGCGCTCCAACGTCATCGGCGCCGTGGAACGGATGACGGGTTTGGAGGTCGTCGAGGTGAACATCGCCGTCGGTGACGTCCACCTGCCCGACGAGGAGGAGGAGTCCGCACCCGACGAGAACCGGGTGAGGTGAGTCCCCCGCGCCGTGGCCGGCCGACGCCAACCGGTGACCAGGCCCCGGTGCAGGAGAAGAACTCCTCCCCTGGGGGAGTTCGGGTTTCGACCGTGGGCGGATGACGGGGAGATCACCACCCCGGAAGCTTCGGGCATGACTTCTTCACGAACATGCTTCGGAGACCCGGCAGCCCTCAGGGTCGAAGGGCTGACCAAGCGTTATGGCCGGAGAAACGGCAGTCGATGACCTGTCGTTCACGGTCGGATCCGGAAGGGTGACGGGGTTCTTCGGCCCGAACGGGGCAGGGAAGGCCACCGCGCTCAAGGTCCGCGTCGGACTGGCGCGGCCGACTTCGGGGCGTAGCCATGACCCGGTACGTGCTGCACGCGCCGTACGCCCTGGTGCGGCCCTTCTCACCTCCCTGGCGTGTCCCGCGCCGAAGCGGGCAGTCGGTCGAGAGCAGACAAGGTCATGTCCTTGCTGTGGCACGCAAGGTGCATCCGTCTCGAACCTCCAGGGAGTCCTTCCATGATCATCGTTGGTGTCATCGCCTTTTGTGTAGTCCTTGCCGTACTCGCCTTCGTCGTCCCGCGACTGAGCCGGCACCCTCAGAACGGCGCCCAGCGCACCCTGGGCCTGGGGTCCCGGGCAGGCTCCAAGGCCCCTGGCCCGCTGGGGCGCCTGCTGAGCAAGCCCTTCCAGTCCAGCTCGCGAGCCGTGGGCCGCAGCGGCTCCGCCGGCCGTCGCGCCCGCGGACGCCTGCCCTTCTGACCGGCGGGAGGCGCGGTGTACCGCCGCAGCATGTTCGACGTACGCCGCACCGGCAAGGTGCGCCCGCCCCGTGACAGCCGGAACGACCGGAACGGCTGTGACGTGCCGTGACGGAACGTACGCGTGGGGTTGTGCTTCGCTTACGATGACGCGGTGAAGTTCGTGATGGTGCCAGGGGGTTGGCAGGGCGGGTGGGCGTTCGACGAGGTGGCGGCCGAGCTGCACCGCGACGGTCACCAGGTCGAGGCGGTGACCCTGGCGGGGCTGGAGCCGGACGGCCCGGTCGACGTGGACCGGCCGCCGAATCTCGACACCCACATCGACCAGGTGGCCGAGATCATCGACCGCGGTGGTGAAACACCCCTCGCGCTGTGCGGGCACAGCTACGGCGGGATGGTGATCGCCGGGGTCGCGGACCGGCTCGGTGACCGGCTCGATCAGCTCGTCTTCATCGACGCCTACGTCCCTCAGGACGGTGATTCGTGCTGGTCCCTGACCAGTGACCGGTTCCGGCAGCTGTTCATGGCCGGCGCCCGCGACGACGGCCGCTGGGTGGCGGTCCCCTGCGGGGCCGACCCGCGCGCGCGACCGCACCCGCTGGCGAGCTTCCTTCAGTCGCTCAGGCTGCGCAGCGGCCCCGGACGCGCCGTCCGGCGCACGTTCATCAGCGGTGGCGCGTGGCCGGACAGCCCTTTCGTGGCCGTGACCGAACGGCTGCGCCACGACTCGGGCTGGCGGGTGCACGAGATTCCCGTCGGCCACAACATCGCCCGTCACGACCCGGGCGGTCTCGCGGCAGTTCTCGGGGCGCTCCCTCCGGCCGGCGGGAGCGCGTGACGCCGAAGCACGGCCCTGCCGGGGACCGGTGCCCGGCACGCCACTGCCGGGCACGTGGGTCACTCGCGGGCGGTCGCGGTGGTGCTCATGTCCGTGTAACGCGTGCCGGCCACCTGCGCCGCCAGTGGTTCGAGCGCGCCGAGGTCGGCCTCGGACAGCGTGAGCGCGGCCGCCGCGGCGTTCTCCCGCAGCCGGGCGGACCTGCGGGAGCCGGGTATGGGGAGGACGGTGAGGCCGTGGACGCGGGACTGCCGGTGCAGCCAGGCCAGCGCGATCTGTGCGGGCGTCGCGGCGTGGTCCGCGGCGATCGCGCGGACCGTGTCGAGGAGCGCGTGGTTGGTGCGGGCGTGCTCGCCGGTGAACCGGGGCATCGTCAACCGGGCGTCGTCCGGGCTCAGTTCGCTGGTGTCGTGGAGCGCGCCGGTGAGCAGGCCGCGGCCGAGCGGCGAGTACGCGACGAACGCCACGCCGAGTTCCGCGGCCGCGGGGACCGCCGACGTCTCGACGTCGCGGCTGAAGAGCGACCACTCGGACTGCAGCGCGGTGATCGGGTGGACGGCGTGCGCCGTGCGTAGTTCGGGGCCGGTCACCTCGCAGAGCCCCAGGTGGCGGACCTTGCCCTCCTGGACGAGCTCCGCCATCGCGCCGACGGTCTCCTCCAGGGGGACCGAGGGGTCGCGGCGGTGCGCGTAGTACAGGTCGATTGTGTCGATGCCGAGGCGCTTCAGGCTCGCGTCGGCGCACCGGCGAACGTAGGCGCGGTCGCCGCGGACCTGGTTCCAGGTCCGCCGGCCCGGCTGCCGCACGATGCCGAACTTCGTGGCGAGGAAGACCCGTTCGCGGTCGGCGCGCACGAAGCGGCCGAGAAGCACCTCGTTCTCGCCGTGTCCGTACAGGTCGGCGGTGTCGAACATGGTGACGCCCGCGTCGAGGGCGGCCCGGAGGGTCTCCTGCGCCTGGGGCTGTGCGCTGGGTCCGTAGAACTCGCTGAAGCCCATGCAGCCGAGGCCCTGGGCGCCTACTGACGGACCGCCGGTGCCGAGCGGGACGAGCGGGAGGGTGAGGGCAGACATGGGAAGGGCTCTCCTTGTGCGGCGGTGGGCGGCCGGGAGGGCGCGGACATCACGCGTGGCCGGGGAGAACGACGTCGATGATCTCCTGTACACGATCGGTGAGATCCTCACGATTGCGCTGGACCCAGGAGATGTGCTGGCTGCCGAAGAACGCGGCGACGATGACCCGGGCCATGGAGGCGATGTCGGTGGTGGTCCGCAACGTGCCCTCGTCCTGGGCCTGTGCCAGCAGCTCGGTGATGAGCTGGGTGAACTCGCTGAACGGCGTCGGCATGTCGGCGTCGACCAGGTTCCGCTCGATCTGCAGCCGCGCACCGGCCTGCATCACCGGGTTGTCCCGCAGGGCGACCGCGGTCTGCAGGAGGAGCTCGGCGACCGCGTCGAGCGGCGGAAGCCGCCTGGCCGTGACGGACTCGGCAATGGCGGGCAGTTGTGTGTAGAACTCCTCGGTGACCGCGACGGCCACCGCCTCCTTGTTGGTGAAATGGAAGTAGACGGCTCCCTTGGTCACCTCGGCGCGGTCGGCGATGTCCTGGAGTGTGACGGCGGGAAATCCCTTTTCGGCGAAGGCCGCGGCGGCGGCGTCGAGGAGCTGCCTCCGGGTGCGGCCGGCCCGTTCCTGCTTGAGTTCCCGCGGGGGTGCGGCCTTGGCTCCGGCTGCCCGGAGGTCGCTCTTCAGGTTGCTCATGATTCCTCTTCCGTACGCTTCGACGGTGCCTGGCGCGCATGCCCCGCACGAGATGGTTCCCTTGCAAGATACCTCTGCGAAGGTATATTTTCACGGCGCACCACCACGGTATTCCCGAACCCAATGGGGGAGAGACCATGGACCAGTTGTACGAACTGTCGACCAGGGTCCCAGGCGAACCGGGCACGGCAGTAGTGGATGCCTCTCTGAAGTTTCTTCAACCAGTCTCCCGACAGCTCGTCCACCGGGCCGCGGTGGCGGAGGTCTTCATCACGGACGCCCTGCAGGTGAGCGAGGGCCGGTTCCTCGTGGGAGCCCAGTGGCCTCGGGATCACGCACTGTACTATCCCGACGCGCAGGGCATGTCGGACCCGCTGCTGCTGACCGAGACGGTGCGCCAGGCCTTGGTCTACCTGGCGCACGAGTACTGCGGGATCCCGCTGGGACACCGCTTCGTCGGCAGCGACACCTACTTCGAGATCACGGACCACGAGGCGCTGCTGGTCGGCGACACCCCGCTGCACCTCACCCTGGACGCCCGCTGGTCGTGGGTGGCGAACAGGCCGCCCCGGCGCTTCGGTATGCGGGTGGACGCGGTGGTGTCCGTGGCCGGGCGCGAGTGCGCCCGGGCCGGGCTGAGCGTCTACGCCGTCGACGAGAGGCTGTATCAGCGCCTCCGGTGGCAGGGGACGCAGGGGCAGGTCCGTGACGAGGCCGTCCGCGCCGGGCAGTCCGCCGCAACTCGCCTGCCGGCGGCCGACGTCGGCCGACTGCGCGCCAAGGACAGCGTGTTGGGCCGCACGGAGGCGGGGGAGTGGCGGCTGCTGGTCGATCTGCACCACGCGGTGCTCTTCGACCACCCCGGGGACCACATACCGCTGATGGTCACGCTGGAAGGCGCCCGTCAGCTGGGCCACCGCCTGGCCCACCGCCGCCACGACGCTCCCGCGGGAGCGGTACTGCGCTCCGTCCGGATGGACTGCCCGGCCTTCGCCGACCTCGACGAACCGGTGCGGCTGTGCGCCCGGTTGCAGCCGCCGGCCACCGCGTCGGACGTCACCGGGCTGTGCATCACGGCCGTACAGCGGGAGGAGACCGTCGCCACGGTCACCATGGAGTGGCTGCCCCGAGTCCTGCCCGCCGCGCCCGAGGAGGTCGCCTTCTCCCGTGGCGCCGTCGGCTCCACCGCGGCGGTGTAGCGGTGAGCGCGGACCGGCGGGCCTCCCTCGGCCGCGGGAGCGGTCCCCGATGTACGGGTGAACCAAGACCCCACCGCGCCCGGTGAGTTGGGCGGACCACGCCGGGAGTCGTGCGGACCACGTCGGCCGGCCGGCGCCCGGATCCGGAGCGGCGTCGACCGGTGAGCCGGACTTCCCGGCCCTGAGTGCCTGGCACGCCGGGATTTGTGCCGACGCCCACGCGTGCAGGGAGTGTTCCTGCTGTCGCGGCATCGGCACCTCCAGGTAAGAAACCGTTAAGAAAGTATGTTTCCACATCCCTGTCCGGCTCGACAAGGAGCTGAACGATGCTCGATCATGCTGAGCCGCAAGAAAAGCAGCGATCCGGCCTTTCCCTCCCGGAGCGCACCGGCGGCACGCTCGCCGAGGACGCCGTACTGCGGGCCGCCCGGGCGGCAGGAAGTGCCGCCTCGGCGGCGGACCGGGACCGGCGGCTGGCTCCCGCAGTCGTGACCGCGCTCCAAGAAGCGGGTTTCGCGCGTCACTTCGTGCCCCGCCGATGGGGTGGCCGGGAAGGCGGCTTCGCCGACCTGATCACCGCCACGGCACTGATCGCCGGAGAGTGCCCCTCGGCCGCATGGTGCGGCATGCTCTGGGCCGCGCACGGGCGGTACGCGGCCAGGCTGCCCGAAGAAGGACAGCGGGAGCTGTGGGGGAGGGGCCCCGACACACGTATCGCCGCGGCCCTGGCCCCGCCCGCCGGAACGGCCCGCCCGGTACCGGGCGGCTGGCTGCTGAACGGCCGCTGGGACTGTGTCAGCGGCGTGGACTGGTCCCACTGGGTCCTGCTCGCGGCCCCGACCGACGGCACGTCGGCCGACGGCAACCCGGTCGACGGCACCCCGGTCGACGGCACCCCGGTGGTGGCGGCCGGTGTCCCTCTCGCAGGTGCTGCGCGGCCCGCGGTTTGGGTCCTGGCGGTGCCGCGCTCCGAGGTGATCGTGCGCGACACCTGGCGCAGCACGGGACTGCGCGGTACCGGCAGCAACTCCGTCGACGTACGCGGGGTGTTCGTCCCAGACCGGCGCGCCTGCCCGCTGGACGACATGCTCGCCGCCGTGGTGGAGCCCGGCGCCTCACTGGCACGCCAGGCGTCCGCGCAGCTGGCCGGCGGCCCGATGTTCTGCGCCCCGGCGCTCGGCGCTGCCCGGCTCGCCCTGCGGTCCTGGACACGCTGGGCGGTGACCGCGCCCGCCGGGCGCCCGGCGGCCCTGGGAGACTCGGCCGTCCAGCGGGTGCTGGCGCGCTCCGCCGCCGAGATCGACGCCGTGGCCCTGCTGCTGGACCGGGCCGGAGCCGGTGCCGATGCCGAGCCCACCGCGCCACGCGTCGAGGCGGTCAACCGGCGCGACGCCGCGGTGGCGGCCGAGTTGCTGGTGGAAACCGTCGAACGGCTGTTCAGAACGGGAGGTGTCCACGCTCGGGACGACACCAGCGACGTCCAGCGCGCCTGGCGGGACACGCACACGGTGGCGGCGCACGGTGCCCTGCGGCTGGACGCCTCGGCCGGCGCGTACGCCGCCTGGGGCGAGGGCGAGTGGTCGGCGCCGATGCCGTGCGGGCCGCGATGAGCGGGCCGGCCCGGCTGGTGTTCAGCGACGTCGACGAGACGCTCATCGCAGGGAAGTCGATGTTCGACTTCCTCGCGTTCTACTTCCGCCGCACCCGCGGAACGCGAGGTGCCCGCCTCGCGGCGGACGTCGGGGGGGATCTGTCCCGTCGGATGTCCGCCGGCGCTCCGCGGGAAGCCTTGAACCGCCTGTACTACCGCACTTGGGCGGGCGAGCCCGTCGCCCGGGTCGCGGAGCTGGCCGAGGCCTGGTACGCCGAGCGCTCGGGGGCTCCCGGTTTCTACCTGGCCGCCACACGCCGGGCGCTGGAACTGCACCGCGGCGCGGGCGACACGGTCATCCTGGTGTCCGGGTCGTTTCCTGCGATCCTCGCTCCCATCGCCGCCGAAGTGGGAGCGGCACGCCTGCTGTGCTCGGTCCCCGGGACCCGTGACGGCATGCTGACCGGCCGACTCGTGGGCGATCCCTGCATCGGAGAAGCGAAGCGCGTGGCGGTGCGTGAGGCGCTGCGGCGCTGTCCGGACGTGGACCCGGCGCGGTGCTACGCGTACGGGGACCACATCTCCGACCTGCCGATGCTGGCGGAGGTGGGGCACCCCGTCGTCGTGGGCGGCTCGGCGGAACTGACCGCGCGGCTGCCGCGGGCGCGGGTGCTGCGCCCGCACGCCGCGCTCGACGTCCCTGCGCTGCTCCCACCCCGTCCGGTGGCCGGCGCCGAGGCCCGCCGGGCAGGCGCCTGACCGGCCGTACCCGCGCTCTCGCGTACGGTCCCGGCCGGCTCGTCTCCACCGGGGGCGAAGCGGCCGGCCGGCGCGCGGACCGGCGCTTCACCGCTCACGCGCTTCACCGCTCATGCCCTTCAGCGCTCGGGCGGGCCGGCGGCACCCCCTCCGTCCCCTCGCGGCCCGGACACGGCCGCCCACAGGTCGTCGAACTGCCGCGCGGCGTCGGCGTCGTCACGCGGCACGGGATGCGGAACCCCGAAGAAGACCGACACCAGCAGGCGGGCCACGGCCTCCGGGGGATATCCGCCGGAGCTCCCGTCACCGGCCTGTGCCTGCGTGACGGCACGGGTCAGCGGCAGGCAGATCCGCTGCACCAGCCCCAGGTCGTGCCGGTCCAGATGAGGGCTCTCCACGGCGAGCCGCAACGCGGACCGGGCCCGCGTGTCCCGGCGGAGGTGCCGGGCGAGATCGAGCACGGTCTCCCGCAGCGCGGGCACCGCCGCCGCGTCCGGCCCGTCGGCCCGTGCCGCGCGCGTGCTCAGCTCGCTCCCGGCCTCCTCGATCAGCGCCGTCGCGAGCTCCTCCTTCGAGGAGAAGTGCCCATACAGCGCGCCCTTGGTCATGCCGGTGCGCTGGATCACGTCGAGCAGTGTGGTGCCCATGTAGCCGTGCGCGGCGAACTCCTCCGCCGCGGCGTTGAGCACCTGCTCCCGCGTACGCACTGCACGCTCCTGAACCATGCCGAGCCTCCACCCCCCGAATAAAAACCTTTGAAAAGGTATGTTTTACGCGGCGCTCCGCCGAACGCATTGACGTGATCGTATCCAGGTGTCACCGAGCGCGCGGCGATATCCCGCCATGCTCCGGGCGGGGGTGAAGCGGTCCGCCGTCGGCGTCCGCCCGGGGAGGGAGTGCCCTGCTCGGGGCCGGTGCGGACTCCTGGCGGCGGACTCCTGAGTGGCGGACTCCTGCGGCGGCGCGCACCACGCCGGCAGCGCGCACCGCGGGGCCGGCCCGGCCGCCCCGGGGAGTGACGCACCGTCACCTCCCGGGGCGACCGGGCCCTATGAGATCAGGCCCAGGTGCCGCAGGTCCGCCACGTACTTCTCGATCAGCGACCGGGAAAGGTGCGGGATGTCCTGCTCGGCGCCGATTCCGGCGGTGCGCACCGCCGCGCGGAACCGCTCGGCGGGCAGTGCCGACGTCGTGCGAGGGACGAGCGGCTCCCGCCAGGCGGCCATCAGCGGCAGCAGGGAGTACGGGCGCTGCGCCTGCGGCAGCGTCCGCAGCGCGGCCTCGAATTGCTCGCGCCACTTCCGGTGGCCGCCGACCCGGCGGACGGTGATCCCGCAGTCGGTCAGCCAGTCGACCACGGTGTCCAGCGAGACACCGTCGTCGTGCGGGTTGACCACGTTGAACGTCCGGAACCCGGCGGTACGGAAGCCCAGGGCGGCCACCGCGGCGGCGACGAAGTCCCCCGGCAGCCCGTCGTAGTGCGCCCGCGGCCGCCGGCCGCCCTCCGCGCCGTCGTAGAACGAATCGGGCGCGATCCCCGTGGCGATCAGGCTCAGCAGCAGGCGGGTGAAGGCGTCCGGCACGTTGAGCTGCCCGGCGTACCGGGCGTGCGCCAGGATCATGCCGGAGCGCAACACGGTCACCGGCAGCCCGCACAGGTCGTGGGCCTCGCGCAGCAGTACCTCGCCGGCCCACTTGCTGGTGGCGTAGCCGCCCGCGTGGCTGTCGTCGATCGCATGCCCGGGGTGGCCGACCCTGATGTCGGTGTCCTCGTCCGCCGTGGCCGCGCCGTGAGCGGCCAGGGCCACGGTGGACACGTACACGACCGGCTTCAGCCGGGTGGTCAGGGCGGCGCGGACGACCTCGGCGGTGCCGGCCACGTTGGGTTCGAACAGCTGCCGGTACGGCAGCACGTGGTTGACCAGCGCCGCCGGGTGCACGATGAGGTCCACCGTGGCGGTCAGCTGCTGCCAGTCCTGCTCGCTCAGGCCCAGGCGCGTCGCGCCGATGTCGCCGGCCAGCACGCGCAGCGCGCCGTCGGCGGTCAGTTCGGCGAAGCGGCTCTTGAGCGCGGTGTCCCCGCTGTCGAGGGCCTCCTCCAGACGCTGCCGGGCGGCGCTGTCGTCGGCGGCGCGCACCAGACAGACCAGCGTTCCGCCCACCGGGGCCAGCCGCTGCAGCCACTCCAGGCACAGCAGTCGGCCGAGGTAGCCGTTGGCCCCGGTGAGCAGCACCGTGCGCGGCTCGCCGGCCGGCCGGGGGAGTGCCGTGCAGGCGGCGAGTGTCGCTGCGTCGATGAACTTGTCCAGAGTGAGATCCGCGGCCCGCACCGAGGTGGCGTGCTCGCCGTGGACGGAGGCGAAGGTGGCCCGCCGCGCCGTGGCCGTGCCGCGGAGCCGCTCCACGTGGCCGGCGATCTGCTCCAGGCTGTTGGCCGGGCCCAGGAGGGTTCCCACCGACACCTCGACGCCGAAGATCTCCCGCAGCAGGTTGGCGAAGGACAGCGCCGACAGCGAGTCGCCGCCCAGTTCGGTGAAACGCCGCTCCGGGCCCGGCTCGACGTCGAGCCCCGCCAGCAGCGCCTGCGCGGCGCGGGCGACCGTCTCGGCCACCGGGCGGTCGCGCTCCTGCCACACCGCGCGCAGCTCCGCGCTCTGCCCCGCGGCGAGTTCGGCGTAGCGCCGCTCGAGCCGTTCGCCGTACCGCTCCTTCAGCCGCGGGCGCAACTGCTTGGTCGAGTCGGTCAGCAGGCCGTTGTCCTGGCTGAACGGCACGGTCTCGACGATCAGGTCGCGCGGGACCTCGTACGGCGCCAGTCCGGCCTGCGCGGCGACGCTCTGCAGCGATCGGCTGACCTCCGCCTTCAGCGCCGCCCCGTCACCGGCCTGTGCGATCGCCTCCGGAGTAGGCACCACCACGGCGAGCAGGTACGCGCGGGAGCTGTTCCCGTACACGAAGATCTGCCGCACCAGCGGGCTGGCGACGAGCGCCGCCTCCACCTTGGACAGCGCGACGAACTCCCCCTGGGAGAGCTTGAGCACGTTCTTGCGCCGGTCCACGTAGACCAGTTCGCCGGGCGCGGTCTCGGCCATGATGTCGCCGGTGCGGTAGTAGCCGTCCTGGTCGAACACCTCGGCGGTCTCCTCGGCGCGCCGGTAGTAGCCGGGGGTGATCAGCGCGGTCCTGACCAGCAGTTCGCCGCGCGGGTGGGGTGAGTCGGCGGTGGAGTAGCCCAGTTCGGGCACGTCCGCGAGCTTGTAGTGCAGCACCGGCGGGCTCTGTACCCGGTGGTCCAGCATGACCAGACCGGTCTCGGTCGTGCCGTAGCTGTCCAGGAGCGGGACGTCCAGGGCGTCGCGGAGGAACGCGGCCAGCTCCGGGGCGAGCGGGGCGGACCCGCAGGGGGCGTGGATGACACGCCCGCCCAGCACGTGGTCCCGCAGGTGCGCGATCACCTCGGCGTGGTCGGCGTCGCGCAGCTCGCCGTTCGCCGCGCGCTGGTTCAACCGGGCGTGGTAGCTCTCGAAGAGCAGCTCGCAGACCCGCGGCACCATGGCGATCTCGGTCGGCCGGATCAGCGCCAGGTCGTCCAGGAGGGTGGACAGGTCGCTGCGGGCCACGAAGTTCGCGGTGCCGCCGGTGGCCAGCGTCTTGATCACCAGCCGCCTGGCGACCAGGTGGCTCTGCGGCAGGAAGTTGGCCGTGATCAGCGGATAGCGGTTGTCGGGTCCCTCGGGCGGGCGCCACATGAGGGCCACCGTCGACTCCGGGAACATCACGCCCTTGGGCGTGCCGGTGCTGCCGGAGGTGTACACCAGTGCCGACAGCGCCCCGTCGGCGCTGCTGTCCGGCGGCAGTTCGGGCACCGGCGGAAGTGAGCCCGCGCGGCCGACGACGTCGGACAGCAGCTCCAGCGACATCGGCGCCCCCGTCGTGGCCAGCAGCCGGCCGGCGGCCGCCAGCGCCTCCCGGTGCTCGGCGAGCTCGGGGTGGTGGTCGAAGACGAGGATCCGGTGCACGCAGGTCTGCCCGGACAGCGCTTCGAGCACCGTCGCCAGCCGGTCGGTGCTGGTGGCGAAGACACGCGGGGCGGCCTCCGCCACCAGGTGGCGGATGTGGTCGACCGAGGCGTTGGTGTGCAGCGGCACGGCGACAGCCCCGACCTGACCGCATGCCAGATCGACCGTGGTGTAGTCGGTGCCGGCGAAGCCGAGGATCGCGACGAAGTCACCTTCGCGCAGCGGGTGTTGCGGGTGGTGGTACCAGTCGGCGGCGACCGCGCTCAGCCGCGACCACAGTTCGCCGTACGAGACGGTGTCGAACCGGGGCAGCAGCCGCACGGTGACGCGGCCGTCGACGCTGACGTACTGCCGGGCCCGCTCGCCGAGTGCGGGCCGCTCGGCGTACGCCGCGAGGGCCCGCCTGACGATCTCGGACAGGCGTGGCCGGCGGCCGGCGCTCTCCTCGTGGACGCCGGCCACCGGCATGCTCCCGACGAGTTCCGGCTCGGCCCGGAACAACTCGGCAATACGCTGCTTCCGGCTTTTTCCCACGGAAGCGCGCGTGATGATGCCTGGTGAATCACTACCCATGACCACGCCTTTCTGTGACCGCGAATTCTTTCCGGCACATGAGCCCGGCCGAAAGCCGAAGGAGAATGCCACGAGCCGGACCGGCGCATTTGAAAAAGGGCTCCGGTGCCCAAGGCGCGGGCAGCTTACCGCGCGGAAAGAAATGGACGCCATATTGCCGGGACGGCGAGGGAGGGTCGGCGGGGAAGGGGCTGCGGGGAGGGTGACGGGGGAGAAGTGACGGGGAAGGGCCGGGCTGTGCCCGCGACCCCGATCGGTATCCCACTCGCGCGGAATGCGTGCGGGAGTTCCCGCTCACGCGGATCGCTGCGGAGTTCCGCGGGGAGTCGCCGCGCACCGTGTCCGGCACCGCGGGGTGTCCCGGCGCAGCACCACGGGCGGCCCGGGCCGGGCCGCGCGGGGCGAGTCGTGGGGCGGCCCGCCCGCCGAAGGGGACCGTGCAGCGGCCCCCGCCCCGGGGTGCGCGGGCGCGGGGCGGCCCTGGCGAGGCCCGCCTCGGGAGAAGAGGACCGTGCGGCGACCTCCGTCCTCGCCCCTTGCTCCTTCCCGGCGGCGGGCCCCCTCCCCGGGCCCCTTCCCGGCGAGGGCCTCTCCCTCCTTCCCGGCGGCGGGCCCCTTCGCCGGGCCCTCTCCCCGGCGACGAGGAGGGCCCGCCGTCTTCGAGGTCCCCTCGGCCCTCCTCCTCACCGGTGGCCTCCGGTCCTCTCCGCTCCTGGTCGGCGCGGTTCCTGGGGGCCCGCCTTCCTGTTCACCGGATGTGCAACCGGGGAAATCCCCGGTTGCACAGCGCGCCGGGAGCCGCGGCAAGCTTGCAAAAAAATACCTTGACGGAGGTATTCTTATGGCGGGTCGCTCGGAGTGCGCGCTGGCTCCGGGGCCCCTGACCGAGAGCGGCGGGTGTGGCTGAGGAGTGGTCGAACGTGACAAACAGCGAAGCAGTGCTCCGGCGACGGGACCCGCGCGTCCACCCACCGGAACGCGTGGACGTTGAAGCGCGGTACACCGATCCCGCCACCGGCGCGGACGTCGAGTGGATCCCGATCGCGGCGCTCGACCTGTCCCACTCGCCGCGCTCCGCGGGGGAGAACGGCGAGCACATACGGGTCCTGGCGGAATCGCAGGCCGACCTGCCGCCGATCA
Source organism: Streptomyces sp. Root1310 (assembly GCF_001426425.1). NCBI lineage: Bacteria > Bacillati > Actinomycetota > Actinomycetes > Kitasatosporales > Streptomycetaceae > Streptomyces > Streptomyces sp. Root1310. The sequence goes on from NZ_LMEQ01000030.1 coordinate 381,528, forward strand.
TCGTGCAGCGCGGCACCAACCGGGTGGTCGACGGCGTGCACCGGGTTCGCGCGGCCCTGCTGCGGGGCGAACGGACCGTCCGGGCCCGCTGGTTCGACGGCGACGACGCGAGCGCCTTCGTCCTGGCGGTGCGACTCAACGTGCGGCACGGACTGCCGCTGTCGCTGGCCGACCGCAAGGCGGCCGGCACCCGCATCCTGGGCGAGCAGGAGGACTGGTCGAACCGCGCGATAGCGTCGGCCGTCGGGCTGTCGCCCAAGACGATCGCCGCCCTGCGCCAGGCCGTCGGGCGGCCCGGAGGGCAGGCCAGGATCGGCAGGGACGGCCGCGTGCGGCCCGTCAGCACCGCCGCCGGGCGCGAGCGCGCCAAGGAGATGCTCTTACGGGAACCCGCCTCCTCCCTGCGGGCGGTGAGCGCGGTCGCCGGCGTGTCCACGGGCACCGTCCGCGATGTGCGCGACCAACTCCACCGGCAGCGCGGGGCGGTGATCCCCGGACAGCGGCACGCCCCGCCCGCGCGGAAGGCGGAGCCGCCTCGCGCGCGGGCCGCGCCGTCCGGGCAGGTCGCGCTGGACAGGTCGACCGCGCTGCTGCGCTCCCTGCGCACCGACCCCTCGCTGCGGTTCAACCAGTCAGGCCGCCTGCTGCTCAGCATCCTCGCGGTGGCCGCCATCGACCCGCGGGCGCAGGACGGTCTCGTCCTCGACCTGCCCGACCACTGCCTCGACTTCGTCGCCGAACTCGCGCAGGCGAGCGTGCAGGCGTGGCAGGACCTCGCCGTGCGCCTGTCGCAGCGCCGGTCGGCGCAGCCCGGGCAGAGGCAATCTGCGGTAAACCCTGAAAAGCACGGGAAACGCGGGGCTTGACGGGCCGCCGAATTCCTTGGTTCTGTCATTGGAGCAACACCGGAAACAACGCAGAAAAACTTCCACTGAAAGCGCATCGAATGCGCACCGGACAACTGATCCGGTTATCCGGGTTTGGGACGGGGTGTTGAGAAAATGACCGATGCATACGGCTGGACCGGAAAGGATCGTCGGGTTCAGCGAATTGTCCACTCGGCTTCCGGGACGACGTTCCTGGTTCCGCTCGACCACTCCCTGGCCGACGGCCCGGTGGCTTCCGCCGCCGGATTCGCCGGGCTCGTCGAGGCGATGGCCGCCAACGAGGTGGACGGGATCATCGTCCACAAGGGGCGCGTCCGGTTCCTGCCGACCGACGCGCTCGGGCGGCTGGCACTGATCGTCCACCTGAACGGCAGCACGCAGCACGCGCCGGACGTGGACGCGAAGATCCTGGTGGGCGCCGTGGAAGAGGCGGTCGCCCTGGGCGCCGACGGCGTCAGCGTGCACATCAACCTGGGGTCGAGCACCGAGGCCGCCCAGCTCACCGACCTCGGCGCGGTCGCCGGCAGCTGCGCCCGCTGGGGCCTGCCGCTGCTCGCGATGGTCTACCCGCGCGGCCCTCGTATCACCGACCCGGCCGACCCGGTCCTGCTGGCGCACGCGGCGAACGTCGCGGCGGACCTCGGAGCCGACATCGTGAAACTCCCCTACACCGGCTCGCCCCTGACGATGCGCGAGGTCGTCGCGGCCAGCCCGATCCCGGTCGTCACCGCCGGCGGCGGCGTGCTCGAGGACACCGGGAAGTTCCTCGACCTCATCGACAGCACGATGGAGTCCGGCGTGCTCGGCGTCGCCGTCGGACGCAACGTTTTCCAGGCTCCGGACCCGGGCGCGCTGGCCCGCTCGGTGGCCCGCCGGGTCCACGCCGGACCCCGCTCGCTCGAAGCCCTGGCAGCCCTGCCCCAGGAACTGTCCGAGGCGGCCGTCTGACGGGCATCCCCTCGCCCGGCACCCCCCCCACCCGGCCCCCTCCCGGCAGCCCTCAGACCGCACACCGTGACTCCCGTCGCCGGCAGCCACGCGCGACCACGACAGGCAAGCAACCCACAACCAAAGGTGTGAACATGAAATCCGCATGGATCGACCTCCGCGGCCTCGCCGCCGAACTCGCCACCGCCATCGTCGAGGAGAGCACCCACATCGGCGTCGAGACCGTGGTGCTGGACGACCCCGAGCTGGCCGGCAAGGTCCCGCCGAACGTGCAGAAGGCCGCCGTCGTCACAGGGGAGACGCCCACCACCCTCATCGACCGGCTCGTCGACGTGGTCGACATCCTGATCGCCGACCACGGCATCGCCGAGAAGTTCGAGGGCATCCGCCCCGGCCTGCGCTCCGGCGTCCTCATCAAGGTGCTGGACGAGCAGAGCCTCGAACTCGCCTGCCGGATCGCCAACGAGTCGGAGCTGACCCTCGTCGAGTTCCGCCAGGACCCCAGCAAGATCCCGCTGGAGATCCTGCTGGCCGCGGCCGACAAGGCCAAGGGCTCCATCGTCACCGTCGTCGAGGACGTCGAGGACGCGGCCACCACCATCGGCGTGCTCGAGCGCGGCTCGGACGCGGTGCTGCTCGCCCCCAAGCGCGTCGGCGACGCCACCGAGCTGGTGCAGGTCACCCGGGGCGAGGCCGCCTCACTGGAGATGGAGGAGCTGGAGATCGTCCAGCTCACCCACCTCGGCCTGGGCGACCGGGTCTGCGTCGACACCTGCTCGCACCTGCGGCCCGACGAGGGCATCCTGGTCGGGTCGTACTCCACCGGCCTGGTGCTCGTCAGCAGCGAGACCCACCCGCTGCCGTACATGCCCACCCGCCCGTTCCGGGTGAACGCGGCCGCCCTCTCCTCCTACACCCTGACGCCCGGCAACCGCACCCAGTACCTGTCCGAACTGCACTGCGGGTCGGAGATCCTGGCCGTCAGCACCGACGGCAGCGTGCGCACGGTGGTCGTGGGGCGGATCAAGATGGAGTCCCGCCCGATGCTGCGGATCGAGGCCCGCACCCGCGGCGGCCAGCTCGTGGACATGGTCGGTCAGGACGACTGGCACGTCCGGGCGCTCGGTCCCGGCGGCAGCGTGCACAACTTCACCGAGCTGCGGCCCGGCGACGTCATCCTCGGCCACACCATGACCGACCAGCGCCATGTCGGCTACGCGATCCGGGAGTTCCTCCACGAGCAGTAGAGCCCGAGCCGGTCACGTGACCGCCCGGGAACCGGCGGTCGGCGCGGCACCCGAGCCACGTCCTCCACGTCCCACGGATCTGAAGGAAGAGAGTGCGTGAGATGGCGCTCATAGTGCAGAAATACGGCGGAACGTCCGTCGCCACGCCGGAAAAGGTCATCGAAGCGGCACGGCAGATCCGGGCGGCGCGCGAGGACGGCAACCAGGTCGTCGTGGTCGTGTCCGCGATGGGCGGGGCCACCGACGAACTGCTCCGGCTTGCGTCCGCGGTGACCGCCCGCCCCGACGCACGCGAACTCGACGCCCTGCTCTGCACGGGCGAGGCGGCATCCGCCGGACTGGTGTCGCTGGCGCTCGACCACCAAGGCGTCGCGAGCCGCTCGTTCAGCGGTCCCGAGGCGGGCATCCGCACCGACCACCGCCACGGCCGGGCCACGATCGTGGAGGTGGACCCGCGCAGGCTGCGGGAGGAGCTCGCCAAGGGCACCGTCCCCGTCGTCGCGGGCTTCCAGGGCGAGTCGATCGCCACCGGGGCCCGCACCACCCTCGGCCGCGGCGGCTCCGACACCACCGGCGTCGCCCTGGCCGCCGCGCTCGGCGCGGACCACTGCGAGATCGTCACCGACGTCGCCGGCGTCTACACGGCCGACCCCCGCACCGTCGTCGGCGCCCGTCGGCACACCGCCCTGCTCTACGAGGAGATGGCCGAACTGGCCGTCAGCGGCGCCAAGGTGCTCGCCTCCGACTCGGTCGACTACGCGCGCACCCACGGCGTCGACCTCAAGGTGCGCTCCAACAGCGCCGCGATCGGCCCGCAGACCTGGGTGGGCGACGGCCGTCGCGCGGCCGGGACGGTGTCCGGCCAGTCCTGGACACCCGCCGGCAGCGTCCGCCCGATCGCCGGGGTCGCGGGGCGCTCCGGCCTGGTCCGATGCGTACTGCGCCGGATCACCACGGACCACGTCCTGCGCCTGCTCGGCGAACTGGTCGAGCGCGAGACCGAGGTCGAGCTGCGCCGCTACGGCAACCTCGGCACCGAGGACGCCGGCGACATCGCGCTCACGCTGCCCGAGAACAGCGTGCAGGAGATGCGGGAACTCCTGGCCGACACCGACCGCGGCATCCGCCTGGACGAGGCGCACTGGACGTCCAACCTGGCCCGGCTCTCCGTCGTCGGCCTGGGCATCGGCCGGCAGCCGTACGCGCCGCTGCGGCTGCTCGAAGCCCTGCGCTCGGTCGGTGCCGCGCGCACCGACCTCCACGTCACCTCCAACCGGCTCAGCGTGCTGACCGGTCGCAGCGACCTGGCCGCGGCGACCCAGGTCGTCCACGACGTCTTCCTGTCCGAGCCGGTGACACCCCTGGTCCGATCGGCGGGCGCGCACCACGCGGGCCCGGCCTGGCCGTCGGCCGCCGGGCGCGGGCAGCTCGAAGCCGCGATGCCCGCCCTGGCCGCCGCCGAGTGACCCCGGCCCCCACACCACGAGGGAGAACACCGATGTCCGCCATCCGACTCGACCCCGGCCGTCCGGGCGGGCCGACCCCGCGCGGCCCCGCCGGGAGGCCGCGGGCGGGGGGTCTGCGATGACCGCCACCCCGGCCTTCGACCCCACCTCCGACGACCAGCTGGCCGACCCCTACCCCGTCTACGCGCGGATGCGCGCGCAGTGCCCGGTGCTCCACGACCGGGACCGCGACATCTGGGTCCTCACCCGCCACGAGGACGTGGTGCGCGTCGTCCACGACCCCGAGACGTTCTCCTCCGAGAGCGCGGTGCGGATCACCGCGGGACCCGAGTCCGACGAGGTGAAGCAGGTCCTCGCCGAAGGCTGGTCGCTGACGCCGAACCTGACCGAGAGCGACGGCGACGAGCACACCCGGCTGCGCGTCGCGGTGAACCGCGTCTTCACGCCGCGGCGCGTGGCGGCGCTGGAGCCCTTCGTCCGGGACACCGCCGAGGAGCTGATCGCCCGCTTCGCCGCGGACGGCACGACCGACGTCATCGAGGGCTACGCCTGGCCCCTGCCGCTGATCGTCATGGCGCAGATCCTGGGCGTGCCGCCCCGCGACGTGCCGCTGCTGCGGCAGTGGAGCTCCAACTGGCTGAAGCTGTCCGTCGGCACCGGTGAGCCGGCCGAACGCGTCGGCTGGGCCCGCGACGTCGTCACCATGCAGCACTACGTGATGGCGCTGCTGGACGACACGGACCGGGCCGGCGAGGACTCGCTCGTCTCCTCCCTGGCGCAGTACGGCGCCGAGCACGGTCTCGACGACGTGGAACTGATGCGCATCGTGATGAACCTGATCATCGCGGGGCACGTCACGGTCACCCGCGCCATCGGCAACGGACTGGTCACCCTGCTGGAGAACCCCCGCCAGCTCGCGGCCCTGCAGACCGGCGAGGCACCCGTCGAAACGATGGTCGAGGAGATCCTGCGCTTCGAGTCCCCGGTGCAGGGCCTGTTCCGCACCGTGACACGCAAGACGGAACTCGGCGGCCGGCACCTCCTGCCCGGCGACCGCGTGATGGTCCACTGGGGCTCCGCCAACCGGGACGGCCGCGTCTTCGAGGACCCGGACGAGTTCGCCCTGCGCGGCAGGCCCGGCCGGCACCAGATGGCCTTCGGCCGCGGCGTCCACGCCTGCCTCGGCGCCTCCCTGGCACGACTCCAGTTGCGCGTCGCCATCCCGCTGCTCTTCGACCGGCTCCCCGGGCTGCGCCTGGGCCCCGCCGGCTCCCGCACCCGCGAACGGCTGGTCATAGCCCGCGGATTCGAGGAACTGCACCTCCACTGGGACGTCCCACACCTGCGAGAGGCGGCACCATGACCGCACCAGCGCTCGGCCCGCGACGCGTCGCCGGCCGACGACCCGGGTCCGTGTAGGCGGCCGCCATGACCTACGACGTGATCGTGATCGGCGGCGGATCCGCCGGCTGTGTCCTCGCCAACCGGCTGAGCGCGGACCCGCGTTGCTCGATCCTGCTCCTGGAGGCGGGCCCCGACTTCGCCACCACCGCCGACATGCCGCCCGCCGTCAAGGACGCGACCTACGCCCCGTACACCTACGACTGGGGCTACCGCAGCGTCCCGGACGCACTCGGCAACCAGGTGCCCGTTCCGCGGGGCCGCGTCATCGGCGGCTGCTCCGCCGTCAACGTCTGCGTCGCCATGCGGGCCCGGCCCTTGGACCACGACGCGTGGGCCGCCGCGGCCGGCCCCGCTTGGGGCTACGAGCAGATGCTCCCCCTCTACCGGGAGATGGAGCACTACCCGTACGGCGAGGAGAAGTACCACGGTCTGGGCGGCCCCTACCGTATGACCCTGGGCGCCCCGGGGGACCTCGGCCCGCACGCCGTCGCCGCGCAGCAGGCCGGCGCGCGTCTCGGGCACCCCGAGGTCGCCGATTTCAACGCGCCCGGCGTGCCGGGATTCGCCCGCACCCCGCTCAGCGCGGCCGACGGCCTGCGGCTGAGCACGGCCATCGGCTACCTCAACCCGGTCCGCGACCGGCCCAACCTGCGGGTGCGCGGCGAGACACTCGTCGACCGGGTGCTGTTTCAGGGCACCCGGGCCCGGGGGGTGCGGCTCGCCACCGGGGAGGAGATCCCCGCCCGGCACGTCGTGCTCAGCGCGGGCGCCTACAACTCACCCGCGATCGCCCTGCGTTCGGGGATCGGCGACCGCGGCGACCTGGCGGCGCTCGGCATCGGCGTGGTGGCCGACCTGCCCGGGGTGGGGCGCAACCTCACCGAACACCCCGCCTACTGGAACGTCCACGTGGCCAAGCCGCCCCCGGCCGAGGCCCGGTCGGTGTTCGGCAGCGTCCTCAGCGTCGCCACCGGGCCGGACGAGCCCGACTTCGACGTGCAGATCCTGCCGTCCGCGGCGGTCCCGGCCGGCAGCCTGCCCGAGCAGTTCGTGCCGCGTGCCGCGAACCACCCCACCGGCTGGGACATGGTCTTCTTCGTCTCCTGCGTCCAGCCCCGCTCCCGCGGGAGCGTTCGGCTGTCGTCGAGCGACCCCGAGGACGCGCCGGTGATCGACCTCGGCCTGTACACCGCCGCCGACGACGCCGAACGCGTTGCCGACGGGGTGCGTCTGGCCCGCCGCCTGGCCCGCACCCGCCCGCTGGCCGACCTGCTGGTCGACGAGCGGGTGCCGGGCCCCGACATCAGCGACCGGGAACTGGCCGACACCGTCCGCCGCGCGCCGGCGCACTACAACCACGCCAGCGCCACGATGCGCATGGGCCGGCCCGGCGACCCGACCGCCGTGGTCGACGCCGACGGCGCCGTGCGCGGCGTCGAGGCACTGACCGTCGCGGACGCCTCGGTGTTCCCGGCGATGCCCCGCGTGGCCACGAACGTCCCCGCCGTCGTGGTCGCCGAGCGGATCGCGTCGGTGCTGCGCGAACGGCTCGCCCCGCGCGACTGAGCCCCACCACCAGCCGAAGCCGGCGTGCCCGGCGCAAGATCAGGAGGATTCCGTGTCCACGACCGTCGAAGCCGTACAAGTCCTGCGTACCCGCTGGTCGTCCGAGAACGAGGCCGACCGGTTCACTGTGGACGACCCGGCGACCGGCCGGCCCCTGGCGGTCGTCCAGGGCGCCGACGCCGACCGGGTCGACCAGGCCGTCAGGACCGCCCACGAAGCCCACTACGCCTGGAAGGCCCGCACCCCGCGCGAGCGGGGCCGCTGGCTGTGGAAGGTCGCCCAGGTGATCCGCGAGCACGCCGACGAGATCGCGGCGCTGGAGTCCAGCGACAACGGCAAGCCGTTCTCCCAGGCACGCCAGTTCGACCTGGAGGGCGCGGTCACCGTCTTCGAGCTGTTCGCCAGCCTGTGCGAGGCGATGCCCGGCCAGGCCCGCGACGCGGGCAGCATGCTCGACGTCACGGTGCGCGAGCCGTTCGGCGTGGTGGGCGCGATCGTGCCGTTCAACTGGCCTCCGCTGCACACCGCGGGCAAGCTCGCCCCCGCCCTGGCGGCGGGCAACGCCGTGGTTCTGAAGCCGCCGGAGCAGGCGCCGCTGTCGGTGCTGCGGGTCGCCGAGCTGGTCCAGTCGGTGCTGCCGGACGACGTCGTGCACATCGTGCCCGGCGGCGCCCGGACCGGCGCCCACCTGGCCGGCCACAAGCTGGTCGGCAAGATCTCCTTCACCGGTGCGCCCACCACGGGCCGGGCCGTGGTCAAGACGGCCGCCGACAACCTGACGCCGACGCTGCTGGAGCTCGGCGGCAAGAACGCCCTGATGATCTTCGACGACGCCGATCTGGAGTCGGCCCTGCCCTGGGCGGTCGAGGGCGGCTACTTCAACCAGGGCGAGGCGTGCACCGCCGCCTCGCGGGTCCTGGTCCACGCCGACCTGCACGACGAGGTGGCCCGCCGCCTCGCGTCCGCCGTCGGGCGGCTGAAGGTCGGCGCCGGCTCCGACGCGGGCACCCACGTCGGCCCGCTGGTGAGCCCCGCGCAGCGGCAGCGGGTGCTGGACTACCTGGAGATCGGCGTCGGCGAGGGCGCCACGATCGCCGCGCAGGCGCCGCTGCCCACCGACCCGGACCTGGCGGACGGCTTCTACGTGCCGCCGACCCTGTTCACCGGCGTCACGCCCGGCATGCGGATCGCGCAGGAGGAGATCTTCGGGCCGGTCGTGTGCCTGATCCCCTTCCGTGACGAGGCCGAGGCCGTCCGCATCGCCAACGGCACCGAGTTCGGCCTGGTCGCCGGCGTGTTCACCCGTGACTCCGAGCGCGCCCTGCGGGTCAGCCGGGAGCTGCGGGCCGGCATCGTGTTCGTCAACCACTACAACCGCTCCTTCACCGGCACGCCGTTCGGCGGTGTGGGCGCCAGCGGATACGGGCGTGAGCACGCCCTGGAGACGCTGCAGGAGTACAGCTTCAGCCGCAGCCTGCGCCTGCCCTCCGGCCGCGAGGCGATCCCCCGCTGGGCGCCGTCCCTCGACGTCGTCGGCGAGGCCTGACAGCTGTCCGCACCTACCCGAGGTGGTCCAAGGTGAGTACGACGATGCGCGCGGCGGTCTGCGCCGAGGCTGGCGGTCCCGAGGTCCTGCGGATCCGCGAACTGCCGGTCCCCGAGGTCCGCGACGGCTGGAGCCTGGTACGCGTCGAAGGAGCGGGCCTGAACCGCTCCGAGCTGAGAACCCGTCAGGGGCACTCCCCGGGCGTCTCCTTCCCCCGCGTGCTCGGCATCGAGTGCGTGGGTACCGTGGCCGACTCCACCGACCCCCGGCTGCCGGCCGGGAGCACCGTCGCGGCGGTGATGGGGGAGATGGGCCGGGAGTTCGACGGCGGCTACGCGCAGTACGCGCTGCTGCCGAACGCCCTGCTGATGCCGGTGACCACCACCCTGCCCTGGGACGTCCTGGCCGCGTTGCCCGAGACCTACCTGACGGCCCGGGGCTCCCTGGACGCCCTGGGGATCGCACCGGACGGCGGCGGACGGCTGCTGATCCGCGGCGGGACCTCCTCCGTGGGGCTGGCGGCGGCCCAGATCGCCTCCGCCCACGGCGTCGAGACCGCGGCCACCACCCGCAGCAGGGACAAGGCAGAGGCGCTGAAGGCGGCCGGCGTCGACCACGTCCTCCTGGACGACGCCCAGCCGCTGGCCGACACCGTGCACGCGCTGTGGCCCGACGGCCCGGACCACGTCCTGGACCTCGTCGGGACCCGCACCGTGCCGGAGTCGCTGCGACTGGTGCGCCGCGGCGGAACGGTGTGCGTGGCGGGCTCGCTCAGCGGCTGGCTGATCCCCGGCTTCGAACCGATCGCCATGATCCCGACCGGGACCAGGCTCACCGCCTTCCACAGCGACACCCTCAAGGGCAGCACCGGCCAGGGTCTGCTGCAGCGGATCGTCGACGAGGTCGAGGCGGGGGTCTACCGGCCCAACCTCGACCGCGTCTTCGCCTTGGACGACATCGTGGCCGCCCACCGCCGCATGGAGGCCGACGAGGCCACGGGCAAGACGGTCGTGCTGCCCTGGGCGGACGCCACCGGCGCGGCAACCGCCGATCGAGCCGGACGAGCGTGACGAGCCGGACGAGCGGGACGAGCCGGACGAGGCACCACCGCGTGACGAGAATCCACTTCCTATGCGGACCAGGAGCGCTGCCATGATGACCGAGTTCATCGAGACCGCCGTCGTCGGAGGGGGCCAGCAAGGGTGCTCGGTCGCGGGCTCGCTCGCCCGGCTCGGTTACCGGGCGGCGGTCTTCGAGCGAGGGGAGACCGGCCAGGCCTGGGCGAAGGAGCGCTGGGAGAGCCTGCGCGTCAACACACCCAACCGCACCGTCACCTTCCCCGGAATGCCCTACGACGGCGACGACCCCGAGGGATACATGCCGGCTCGCGAGGTCGCCGCGCGGCTGCGGCGCTACGTGGGCCAGGCGGGCATCGACGTGCGCGAGCACACGCCCGTGCTCTCGGTCGAGGCACCCGTCGACGCCCCCGCCCACCCCGACGCGCGCTTCAGGCTCCACCTGGACAACGGCCGGACCGTCGAGGCCCGCAACGTCGTCGCCGCGCTCGGCGGCTACTCCTCGCCGCGCCTGCCCGAACTGACCGCCCGGATCGACCCCTCGGTCACCCAGCTGCACACCCGCTTCTACCGCGACCCCCGGTCCCTGCCGCCCGGCGCGGTGCTCGTCGTGGGCTCGGGCAACAGCGGCCAGCAGATCGCCGAGGACCTGCGCGACGCCGGCCGGGAGGTCTACCTCGCGGTCGGCCGGCACAAGACCTCGCCGCGCCGCTACCGGGGTGCCCAGGTCCTGGACTGGCTGCAACTGCTGCCGCTGGAGGGCAACCTGGAGTCCGCGTCCGGAGGGCGCGGCAACTCGCCCGTACTGCCCGGCGTGTCCGTGCTCAGTGGCAAGGCCGGCGGCCGTGACCTCAGCCTCGGCGTGCTGGCGGGCAAGGGTGTCACCCTCGTCGGCACAGTCCGCGACGCGCGGGGCGGCATCCTGCTGCTGGAGGACAACGTCCGCGCGATCGCGCGCGACGCCGCCCGTGCCGAGACCGAACTCCTGCAGGCCATCGACAGCGCGATAGAGCGGCACGGCCTGGTCGTGCCCGAGCACACCCCCGTACCCCCCTTCGATTCCTCGCGGTTCGCGGACTACGGGGACAGGCTGGACCTGTCCGCCCGGAACATCACGACGATCGTCTGGGCCACGGGATTCGTGCCCGACTACCGCATCCTGCCCCGCGCCGCCCTGGACGACAGCGGCATGCCGGTGCACCGCGCGGGGGCCGGCACCCTGCCGGGGCTGTACTACGCGGGCCTGCCCGAAGGCGGCTCGGTGATGCCGCTGCTCATCGCCTCCACCCGGGTCCAGGCCGAGCGGGTCGCCCGCGGGATCCACCTGGACAACACCCTGCGCCACCGCTCACCGGCGGCGCTCGGCCGGCTCTGGGGCTGACCACCGGCGGCCCCGGCGATCAGCACCACGCAGGCAGCGGCGCCCGGCGGGTCCTCCCGCCGGGCGCCGCTGCGTCGGCTGCGCCTCGGCCGCTGCGTCGGCCGCGGGTCCGTCCCGCCTCGTGGCCGGTGCGCCGTTCTGCTGTCGCCCGGCCCGCGCCCGCATCCGGTCCGTGGCCGGGCCGGACAGACGGACCGGCCCGCGCCCGCACCTCGTCCGTGGCCGCGCCGGACAGCCGGTTGGCCGGACAGCCGGACGGCGCCGACCGGGATGCGGTCCCGGTCGGCGCCGTGCCGGAGCGGGCGGGGCGATCCGGCCGACGTCACGACGTCACGACGTCACGACGCCGCCGGCGCCGTCCCCGAGGACCGGGGGCGGCGCCGGCGGCGCGGGCACGTCAGGCCGGCCGGGGTACGACCTCCAGGCCCAGGGGGCCGTTGATGATGAAGGACTCCACGCGTGCGGGCTGCCGACCGGGGTGCGCCAGGGCGAGATCGGGCAGCCGGCCGAAGAGCGTGCTCAGGGCGACGTCCGCTTCCAGGCGGGCGAGGTGCGCGCCGAGGCAGAAGTGCGGCCCGTGACCGAACGCGAGGTGTTCCTTGCCGGGCCGCGTGGGGTCGAAGCGCTCCGGGCACCGCGGGTGCAGTTCCGGGTCGCGTCCGGCGGCCGCGAAGCCGACGGTGATCGCCTCACCCTTGCGGATGACGACGCCCTCGCCCAGGTCGATGTCCTCGAGGGCGCAGCGCATCGGTATGTGCATGATCGGGCCCTCGATGCGCAGCGTCTCCTCGATGACGTCCTGCCAGCCGATGGTCCCCTCCTGGATCCGGGCGAGGGTCCCGGGGTGGTCGAGGACGGCCTGCACGGCGCTGGTGATGAGATTGACGGTGGTCTCGTAACCGGCACCGATCATGAGGAAGAGCGTGCCGAGCAGTACGTCCTGCGACATCGGCTCCTGACCGGGGTCGGACGGCAGCAGCAGGTCGCTGGTCAGATCGGCGGCCGGGTGCTCCCGCTTGTACCGCAGCAGCTCGCCGAGCCGCTCGTACAGGGTGTTGCCGGCCGCCAGCGCCTCCTCCGGCCCGAGCGAGGAGTTGAGCACCGCGTCGATCCCCGTGCCGATCTCGGTACGCAGGTGGCCGGGGACGCCGAACAGGTCGCAGATGACCGTGATGGTCAGCGGCAGCGCCAGGGACTGGCGCACGTCGGCGACGGCGCCGGGCGGCAGCGCGGCCAGCGCGTCGACCAGGCGGTCTGCCGTCGCCTGGACCTGCGGACGCATCTGTTCCACCTTCCGCGGCGAGAACGTGGGGGCGACCCGCCGCCGGGACCTGCGGTGCTCCTCGCCGTAGAAGTTGAAGAAGCTCTGCTGCAGGGCGAGCGCGGCGAGCGGCCAGCCCTCGGGCATCTGGGCCAGGGCGGGCCAGTGCCGGCGCAAGTCGCGTGAGACGCGCGGATCGTTGGTCAACGCCTGGATGACGCTGTGCCGGGTCACCGCCCAGGCGCGGACGGGCCCCGGAAGCTCCACCGGCACGGCCGGCGCCTCGCGCAACGCAGCGGCCTCGGCGTGCATCGCACGGCCGGTGGGATCGAGAACGGGACATCTGGTGTCGGCCAAGGACGACATGGGGGGACTCCTTCGTTCGGGAACTGCACAGGGACTACCGCCGGTTCCTCCTAGCTCCTGGCCGTGGCGGGGGCGGTGGCGGTGGCGGTGGCGGTGGCGGTGGCGACGTCGGCGGACGCGGCCTCCGCCGTCGGCAGTCCGGCCGCGGCGTGCTGGCCGGGCGGGCCGGCGGAGCGCTCCCGCAGGAACAGCGAGGCGGCCAGGCCGATCACTCCGGCCGCCGCCATGTAGAGGGCGATCGGCGTCCAGCTGTGGTACTTGGCGAGCAGGGACGTGGCGATGAGCGGGCTGACGGCGCCACCGAGCAGACCGCCCACGTTGTAGCTGATGGACATCCCGGAGTAGCGCAGCGCCGTGGGGAACAGCTGCGGGTAGAACGCCCCTTGCACGCCGTAGTTCGCGGCGAACCCGGCGAACAGCACCAGGAAACCGAGCGCCATCAGCGGGAGGGAACGGGTGCCGAGCAGCGGGAACCAGGCGAACGGGGCCGCCGTCATGACGACGATGCCGCCGACGAAGACCGCCTTGCGGCTGCGCCGGTCACCCAGCCGGCCGAAGAACGGCATGGCGACGATCAGGAAGACGCACGACCCGGCGAGCAGCGTCAGCATCTGCGACCGGCTCACCTGGATGGTCGACGCGTACTTCAGCGAGAACACCGAACCGAGGTAGAAGACCAGGAACATCGGCAGCGCCGACAGCGACGCGCACAGGGTGAGCAGACCGTGGCGGGACAGGACGTCGAACGCCGGTACGGTCCTGACCGCGCCCTCGGACTTCACCCGCTCGAACTCGGGGGTCTCCGCGAGCCGCAGCCGGACGCGCAGCGCGAAGGCCACGAGCACCGCGCTGAAGAGGAACGGCAGCCGCCATGCCCACGACAGCACCTGCCGGTCGGGAAGCATCGTGACGAGCAGCAGGACGCCGTTGGCCAGCAGCAGCCCCCAGGCGTTGCCGGTGCCGACGACGGCGGTGAGGAAGCCCCGCCTGTTCGGCGGGGCACTCTCCAGCGCCATCAGGAATCCGCCGCTGGACTCGCCGCCGAGCGAGCACCCCTGGATGAACCGGAGGACCGTCAGCAGGATAGGGGCGGCGACGCCGATCGTCCGGTAGGTGGGGAGCAGGCCGATCAGTACCGTCGCGCCGCCCATCACGGTGAGCGTGGTGATCAGCGTCGTCTTGCGGCCCAGCCGGTCCCCGAAGTGCCCGAAGACCAAGGCACCGAGCGGCCGGCCCACGAACGCGACCGCGAACGTAGACAGCGACAGCAGCGTCGCGGTGGTGGGGGCGAACGAGGGGAAGAACAGTCTGCCGAAGTACAGCGACGAGAACGACCCGTAGACGAGGAACTCGTAGAACTCGATGCTGTTGCCGATGAGGCTGCTGAGCACGGCTCTCGTGCGCTGCCCCTCGGGTGTGAGGACGGGATTCATGGCGTCTCCGGGGCTCGATGGTCGACTGTGCCGGTGAGGCTCCGGGGCCGGGATCCGGCCCGGCGGGCCGCGCCGGGGAAGGTCCGCCGGCGGCGCAGCCCGCTCACCGATCGGATGAAACGCGCCTGGTCCGCGGCGGACGACGCCGCCCGGCGGCCACATTCGGCGCAACGGGGAGCTAGTGGTGGAAGTCCTCCTCCCACCACTCCTGTGCAGAGCGCGCGAGCCGCTGCTCCTCGCGCCTGCGCAGCTCGGCCCGCTGTGTCTTGCCGGAGATCGTCTTGGGCAGCTCGGCGAACTCGATCCGGCGTATCCGCTTGTAGGGCGCGAGGTGTTCGCGGGCGTGCGCGAGGATCTGCTGCGCGGTCCGCGCCTCCGGCCGGTAGTCGGCGGCGAGCGCCACGTACGCTTTGGGCACGGCCAGTCGCAGCGGCTCGGGTGAGGGCACCACCGCGGCATCGGCGACGGCCGCGTGCCGCAGCAGCACGCTCTCCAGTTCGAAGGGCGAGATCCGGTAGTCGGACGCCTTGAAGACGTCGTCACCGCGTCCCAGGTAGCGGAAGAGGCCCTCGGCGTCGCGGGTGGCGAAGTCGCCGGTGCGGTAGTGACCGCCGCGCATGGCGCGCGCGGTCGCCTCGGGATCGCCGAGGTACCCGCTCATCAGGCCGAGCGGCCGGCCGGCCAGCGGCAGGCAGATCTCGCCCTCCGCACCGCCGCCCCGGACGGGGGCGTCCGTCTGCGGGTCGAGCAGCGCCACGTCGTATCCCGGCAGCGCCCAGCCCAACGCGCCCTCCACGACCGGCATCCCCGGCGGGGTCCCGATCTGGGCGGTCGTCTCGGTCTGCCCGTAGCCGTCCCGTACCGTGACGCCCCAGGCGTCGCGGATGCGGTGCACGACCTCCGCGTTGAGGGGTTCCCCGGCGGCCACCGCCTCGCGCAGCGACATCGGCCACCGGGTGAGGTCCTCCTGGATCAGGCTCCGCCACACGGTGGGCGGCGCGCAGAAGGAGGTCGCCGCGCAGCGCGACATCGTCTCCAGCAGCGGACGCGCCGCGAACCGCGGCTGGTTGACGACGAGGACCGTCGCCTGCGCGTTCCAGGGGGCGAACAGACAGCTCCAGGCGTGTTTCGCCCACCCGGGCGAGGAGATGTTCAGGTGTACGTCGCCGGGGCGCAGGCCGATCCAGTACATGGTCGACAGGTGACCGACCGGATAGCTGAGCCCGGTGTGCCCGACCATCTTGGGGCGGGCGGTGGTGCCCGAGGTGAAGTAGATGAGCGAGGGCTCCTCGGGCCGGGTCCGTACCGTCTCGCGCAGCGGTGCGGCGGCGTAGGCCCGTTGGTAGTCCTGCCAGCCCGCAACCCGGTCCCCGACGGCGACGCGCGTCCATCCGCCGCGCAGTCCGTCGAGCCTGGGAGTGAGGTCGGCCTGTGCGATGACATGCCGCACCCCGCCGCGGTCCAGCCGTTCGGCCAGGTCGTCGGGGGTCAGCTGGACGGCCGCGGGGATCACCGCGGCGCCCAGCCGAAACGCGGCCAGCACGCACTCCCACAGTTCCACCCGGTTGCCGAGCATGAGCAGGACGCGGTCACCGCGCCCCACGCCGATCGACCGCAGCCATCCGGCGACCCGCCGGGAGCGCTCGGCCAGCTCGGCGAAGCTCACCGCCGTGTCGGCGAGCACCGCGCCCTGCCGGTCCAGGTCGACCACGCGCAGCGCGGTGGCGTCGTTGCCGTCGCAGATGACGTCGAACCAGTCCGCGACCCAGCTGAACGTTCCGCCGAGGTCGGGCCGGGGGAAGGCACGGGCGCGCGGCAGGTCCCCGTAGGAGGACAGCAGGTGGTCGCGGGCGCGCTGGAACTCGCCGGTCGCTGTACGCATGGTGGCTATCTCCCGTTGAAGGTCGCGCGACCGGGCCCGTCGGCGGCGAACCGCCGCATGCCGGTCAACCGGTCCTCGGTGGCGAACAGGGCCGCGAACACCGACCGTTCGATGGTCAACCCGGCGGCCAGATCGGTCGCCAGACCCTGGTCGACGGCCGTCTTGGCGGCGTGCAGGGCCAGTGCGGGGCCCTTCTCGAAGCGCCGCGCCCACTGCAGCGCGGTCTGCAGCACCCGGTCGGTCGGCGTGACCTGGTCCACCAGGCCCAGCTCCAGCGCCTCGTCCGCGCCGACCTGGCGTCCGGTGAAGATCAGCTCCTTGGCCTTGGCCGGACCGATCAGCCGCGGCAGCCGCTGGGTGCCGCCGGCCCCCGGGATGACGCCGAGCAGGATCTCGGGCAGCCCCAGGCGTGCCTCGCTGCCGCAGATGCGCGCGTCGGCCGTCAGCGCCAGCTCGCAACCGCCGCCCAGGGCCGGTCCGTTGATCGCGGCCACCACCGGCTTGGGGATGGCGCACACCGCGTCGAAGGCACCCTGGAGCACTGCCGCGTGCCGCACCATGTCGGCGTGCGTCATCGCGGCCATCTCCTTGATGTCCGCCCCCGCCGAGAAGGCCTCGGGCCCGCCGTGCAGGACCACCGCGCGGACCCGCTCGTCGGCCGCGGCCTGCTCGGCCGCACGGCGCAGCGCGGACTGCGCCGCACGGTCGAGCACGTTCAGCGGCGGCCGGTCCAGGCGCAGGACGCCCACCGCTCCGTCGATCTCCAGCCACGCGGAGGGGCGGTCCACCGCGGGCGCGGTCGTCATGACCACAGCAGGCCCCCGTTCACCTCGAGCACGTGGCCGTTGACGTAGCCCGACTCGGGACCGGCCAGGAAGACCGCGGCGTCGGCGGCCTCGTCGGCGCGGCCGGGCCGGCCGAGCGCCAGCCTGGTCCGGTAGCGCGACCAGATCTTGTCGTTGGCGGTCAGCTGCCGGCCCATCCCCTCGTCGAGGATGCCCGGGGCCAGGGAGTTGACCAGGATGCCGCGGGGGCCGAGCTCGATGGCGCTGACCCGGGTGAACATCTCCACCGCGGCCTTGGTGGCGCAGTAGCCGGCCGCCCCGATCGCGACCCGGGTCGCCATGCTGGAGGAGACGTTGACGATCCGGGCGGCCGGGCTGCGTTCCAGGTGGGGAATCGCCGCCTGGGTGCACAGGAACACCCCGGTCAGGTTGGTGGCCACCATGTCCTGCCAGTCGGCGACCGGCAGCCGGTCCACCCGCCCGTCCCGGCTCACACCGGCGTTGGCCACCAGGATGTCGACGCCGCCGAAGCGCTCGGCGGTCTCGGTCATCAGCGCGGTGACCGATTCGCTGCTGGTGACGTCGACCGGGACGTACGCGCCGCGGCCGGGGGCCAGGTCGAGGACCTCCTTGATGTCGTGGGGGTTGCGCGCCGCGCACACCACCCGCGCGCCCTCCAGCAGGTAGCGTTCCGCGATCGCCCGGCCCAGGCCCCGGGAGCCCCCGGTGATCACGGCCGTCTTTCCGGCGAGCCTCATCATGATCCTCCTTGCGTGACGTCGGGTACCGGGAGCACGGCGGAACAGCCGGCTGTACCGATCACATCGAAGGGCGAGCCGCAGCCGCGGCAGTCGTAGGGCACCTTGCACACCGCGCCGCCGAAGCGGCCGGCCCGCACGACGTCGTCGCTGCCGCAGTAGGGGCACCGGGGAGCGGCGCCCGCCACGCGGTACCCGGCGGTGCGCAGCGCGTCGTGGCCGGCGGTGGTCACGGCCGCGGGCGCCCACGCGCCGCGCTCCCACACGATCTCGATCCCGTGCCCCGGCGCCGCTTCGGTGAGCGCGGACCGTACCCGCCGGGCGATCTCGCCGCGGGCGGGGCAGCTGAGCCGGGTGGGGGCGAGGTGGACCACGATCCGGCCGCCGGTCCTGGACACCGAGCGCACCACGCCGAGGTCGCCCAGGCCCACGTCGATCTCCGGATCGCGCACGTCGGCGACCACCCCGGTGAGCGGGTCGGGGTTCACAGGAACACCTCCGGCGCGTAGTGCTCGCGGACGGCACGACCGCGCGCCAGGCAGTCCGCCAGGACGCTCCCGCCCCTCCCCGCGGCCCGCGGCACCGGCAGGTGCGGCAGGTGCGATCCGGGGCCGCCGCTGTCGCTGACCAGCGCGCCAAGACGCCCGTGCAGTTCCGCAGCCGCGGCCGAAGGGCCGTGCAGCTCCGCAGCCTCGGCCGAAGGGCCGGGCAGCGCACCCGCCGGGACGTCCTGCGGGCCGGCGCCGAACAGGTCGCCGGCGCTCCGCGTCACCTCGGCGTACGCCTGCGCGAACTCCGCGCGCGTCTCGGGCCAGGCGGCCAGCGCCCGCGCCCACCGCCGCCAGTGGTCCAGGTGGACCAGCTGCTCCTCGCGGACGGCGGCGATCGCGGGCTCGTCCGCGGCGCGCTCCTCGGCGAGCACGGTGACGGCCGCGGCGATCACCAGACCGCACGCCACGGTGGACGGCCAGTCGCCGAGCCGGGCGATGACCCGGGACACCCGCCACTGCGCCTGCGGCCGCTCGAAGAAGTGGGCGTCGGCGGCTGCCCCGTCGAATCCGTGCAGTGCCAGAACCGTCTCGGCGTGCGCCAGCGCCTCCTGGCCGATCGAGCCGACCGCCAGCGACTCCTCCAGGTCGATGTAGTCGACGATGCGCTCGCCCAGCCGGTTGCCCAGCACGAACAGGTCGTCGGCGAGCGCCAGCCACAGCCCGGTCAGGGCGCGGTCAGTGGCCTCGCGCGGGTCGCCGCCGCCTTCGGACGCGGAGCCGTCGGGGCGCTGCTGTGGGGCGACGGAGGGCGGCACGGCGGCGGAGGGCGCCGCGACGGCGGTGCCCGGGGCCGCGGCGGTGTCCGGGGCGGCGGAGCGGTCGATGCGACGCGTGGTGGGGAAGCGGGGCTGGCGGTGCGGCATCCGGGTCTTGGCGGCGAGCACGCCGCGGTCACCGGCGCCGGAGACGATCAGGTCGGTGCGCCGGACCACCCAGAGCCGGAAGAGGTCGTCGCGGCGCCCGTAGGTCTCCTTGGCCAGGTGCCAGGCGGCGTCCCGGCGCGGCGCGACGAGGGAGCCCACGTGGCTGAGCGCCGAGCCGGTGCCGGTCTGCGCGAACACCTCGTAGACGTCGGTGTCGGTGGGGACGTGCGGCATCACGCCACCCCCCGCAGCGCGCGCCGGTAGCGCGTATTGCGGTCCAGGGCCCCTCGCACCCAGTCCAGCCTGCGCTGCGACGCCGGGCCGCCGCCCGCGACGACCTTCTTCACCTCGGCCCAGTCGGGCATGGCGAACTCCCACTCGCCCGAGCTCGTCTGACGGACCATCGCGGGATCCACGTGCACGCCGAGCTTCCGGAAGACCGGAACGATCTTGCTCAGCCAGGCCTGGCGCAACTCGTCGTTGCCGTCGGGCTTCAGGCCGATCTGGTGCATGCGGTTGGCGTGCAGCGTCTCGGTGTCGGGCGGACCGAGGTACGCGAGCACCCGCGGCAGCCACATCTCGAACCCCTCCTGCACCCGGCGGCGCTGGTCGGCGTCACCGTGCGTCAGCACCTCGTGGGTCAGGTCCAGGGCGTGCTGGTAGTGGAAGGACTCCTCGCGCTCGATCTTGCGCAGCGCCCGGGCGTACGGCAGGTACACGCCCTTCATCAGCGAACGGAACTGGAGGATCGCCGCCGAGTTCATCAGGAGCAGCCCCGGGCCGAACTCCTCCCAGGACGCGAAGGAGTAGTGGAAGATGTTGTGCACCTTCGTGCGCCCCTCCAGGTAGTCCAGGAGGATCCGCTCGCGCGGCATGCCCAGGTCCTCGGCGACCCGCGCGGCCACGTGCCCGTGGCCCACCTCGTCCTGGATCTTGGCCATCAGCATCTGCCGCCTGGTGTAGCTGGGCGCGCGGTCCAGCCACTCGGCGAACGGCAGCACGCCCACCAGCTCGTTGAGCGCCTGTACGGTGGCGAACCGCCGGGCGCCCTCCCGCACCTCGTCGGGCATCGGGTCCCACAGTTCGTAGCAGCGGAGTTCCGCCGCGGTCGCGGTCGGCATGTCTCGGTCCTTTCGCAGCACTTGCGTGGTTTGCGGCGGTGTCGCGGGGCTCAGTACCAGCGGACGACGACGGCCCCCGCCGTCATGCCGCCGCCCACCCCGGCCAGCACCAGGCGCTCGCCCCGCCTGAACGGCCGCAGTTCGTTCTCCGCGCGCAGGGTGAGCGGGATGGAGGCCGTGGCGGTGTTGCCGAACTGCGGTGCCGTCAGCGGCACCCGGCCGGGGTCGATGCCGAGCTCACGCGTGCAGGCCTCCACCAGGCGGGTGTTGGCCTGATGCAGGATGAAGCGGTCCACGTCCTGCAGCCGGACCCCGGCCGAGTCGAGCGCCTCGCCGACGACCTTGGGCAGCACGCCGAGCGCGTACTCGCGCACCTCGCGGCCCCGCATGCGGAACTGGTGCTCGCCGGCCTCCCGGCTGCGGGCGTCCAGCGGGGTGCGGGTGCCGCCGGCGGGCACCTCGACCAGTTCACGGAGCTCGCCGTGGGCGACCAGCCGCCAGCCCAGCACGCCGTACCCGTCGGGCACCGGACCGAGCAGCACCGCGCCCGCCCCGTCGCCGAAGAGGCTGACGGTGCGCCGGTCGGAGCGGTTCATCAGCGAGGAGTAGATGTCGCTGCCGACCACCAGGGCGTGGTCGCCGCCCTCACCGGCCAGCCGCGCCGACAGCATCGACTCGGCGACCGCCAGCGCGTAGAGGAAACCGGAACAGACCGCGTTGACGTCGAACGCCGGGATGCCGGACAGACCGAGCTTGTTCTGCAGGATCGCCCCGGTGGAGGGCTGCGGCTGGTCGGGGGTCGACGTGGCCACGATCATCACACCGAGCCGGTCCGCCGCCTCCGGCAGCGCACCCAGCGCCTCGCGCGCGGCGTGCAGCGCCAGGTCGGAGGTGACGGTGCCGGGCTCCCGGTACCTGCGCTCCAGGATGCCGGTCCGCTCGACGATCCAGCTCTCCTGCGCGCCCGTCCACTCGGCGACCTGCGTGTTGTCTATGACCAGCGGCGGCACGTGCCCGCCGAGGCCGAGGAATCCGAAGCCCATCACGCCTCCCTCGCCGGAGCTTGTCCCTGCGGTTCCTGGGGTTCTTGCGATATCTGCGGTTCCTGCGGTTCTTGCGACACCTGGGGCTCTGGCGATACCTGCGGTTCCTGCGGTACCTGGACGACGGCGCAGGCCCAGGTCCAGGCCGCCCCACCGCTGATCACCAACGCGACGTCACCCGGCTGCAGCGGCACCCGGTCCCGCATGTCGGCCAGGTTCGCGAGGAAGTCCCCGCACCCCAGGTGGCCGGTGGTGGCGCCGAACCGCAGGGCCTCGGCCTTGAGCAGCTCGTTGATCACCGGGCCGTAGATGGAGTCCAGCAGGTTCGCCCCGAGCCGAGGGAGCGCGATGTACTTGATCCGCGGATCGTCGGGCTGGAGGCCCGCGTCGTGCAGGCTGTCCGCGATCACCTTGCGGATGTTCCGGCCGGCGACGGTCTCGAACTTCGTCTTGCCGTACTCCGCCAGATAGGACTTCTTGGGAGTGCGCAGGTCGATGAAGCCGTCGTGCCACATGGGCGCCGGGCTGAAGTCGTTGCCGTGCCGCATCATCAGCTCGAACTGGGCGTCGGTCGCGGTGGCCAGGGACAGGAGGGCGTAGTCGTCGGGCTCCGCGCCGCCGCGGTGCACCAGCGCCGCGGTCCCCGCGTCGCCGAAGCCGAGGCCGTAGTCGGAGGTCCAGCGGTCCATGCCGGGAGGACAGAACCGGTCGCCCGTGGTGACGAGCACCGCACCGAGCCCGGCGTCGGTGTCCAGGTGCATCGCGGCCAGCTGGAGGGCCAGCGCGCCCGCGTTGCAGCCCTGTTGGACGCCGTACGGCGTCGCATGGCCGGCTCCCACCGCGTTCGCCACGTAGTGCGGCGGCGACCACATGTCATGGCCCTGGTGGTAGATCCAGGTGTGCAGGACCAGGCCCACATCGGACGGGCTCCAGCCCGCGCGGCCTATCGCGGCACGGCCGGCCTGCGCCGCCATCTCGGGAGCGGACAGAGCGGCCGAGACCGGCAGGTGGCTGACGCCGAGCCGCTCCGCGTCCGCATCGGTCAGCTTCCCCGCCGCAACGGCATCCTCGACGTTCTCGCGGTCCGGTGGAAACCACGAGGTCACGGTCTTGATCCGCAGATCGTCTCCGAATTTCATCCAGGCTCCTTCGAAAGCTCGGGATCCGTATGCGGTGCGGGTCTCCGGCCGGCGAGCGGGGGCCGGGTGGGTGCTCGGCGGTTCGTCCGGCCGGGAAGCAGGGGCACGCCGTACGCCGCAACAGGCGCGGTGCGGTACGCGGGTCGTCCGCCGGTGGGAGGGGACATCGGCGCACCGGGTCACCAGCGGCATCCACGCCACAATCGCATACCTTCGCAGAGGTATGTAACTGCGGCAGGACGCGGTGTCCGTGAGCGGCCGCCGGGCCGTGCCGGGCCCGCGGGCGCTGCCTGCGCCGCCTTGGGTCGCGGGCGCCGCGGGAGGGGGTTGGTCACTGTGCAAGTGAGGACGGTCCCCACTTGCACAAGGGTGGGGACGTGAGTCGGGTGCGGGGGAGGGGGGTTGGCGGCCGTCGAAGCCGTCCGCGGCACGCCGGTGCGGGTGCGGGTGCGGGTGCGGGTGCTGGTGTGGGTGCTGGTGCTGGTGCTGGTGCTGGTGCTGGTGTCGGCGTCGGTACTGGTGCCGCTGTTTGGTGCGGCGCGGCGCGGCGCGGTGTCGGTGTCGGTGTCGATGTCGTGTCCGCCAGGCGAACGTGACGTCGGGGGAGTCGCGGTGACGGGTCCTCAACTGCGGTCCTCAACTGCGCCACATCTGTGTGGAGTTGACCGGTCCCACTTCCCGCTCCTGCTTCCCTCCGAGATTTACATACCTTTGCGAAGGGATTATTCTCGGGCCCTGGAACCCACCTCGGGCGGCCACCGCCCCGCTCACCCCGAAGGAAGAAGCCACACCATGGCCACCTCAGACTCCCGATCGCCACGGTGGGCCGGGTACACACTCGCCCTGCTGGCCTTCACCCAGTTCATCGTCACCATCGACTACAACATCGTCTATGTGGCGCTGCCGGACATCGGCAGTCGGCTCGGCTTCTCCGCACAGTCGCTGCAATGGGTCGTCAGCGCCTATGCGGTCGCGCTCGGCGGCCTGCTGCTGTTCGGAGGCCGTGCGGCCGACCGGATCGGCCCGCGACGCATGCTGGTCACCGGTCTGGTCATCTACGCCTTCTCCTCCCTCGCCGGCGGACTCGCGAACAACGCCGGGCTCCTGGTGGCCGCTCGCGCACTCCAGGGCGTGGGCGGTGCGCTGCTGACGCCGGCGACGCTGATGCTCGTCTTCACCACGTTCGCCCCGGGCCCCGAGCGCAACCGGGCCACATCCGTATGGGGCGCCATGGGCAGCGCGGGACTGGCGGCGGGCTCGCTGCTCGGCGGCGTGCTGACCAGCACTCTCGGCTGGAGCTGGGTCTTCTTCGTCAACGTCCCGCTCGCACTGGTCACGGCGTTCGCCGCCACCCGGATCCTGCCTCCCGACCGCCCGCTCGGCACCGGCCGCAGCTTCGACGCCGTCGGGGCCGTGGTCGCCACCATCGGCTCGACACTGCTGGTGTTCGGCCTGGTCAGCGGTCCGGCCAAGGGCTGGGGCTCGATCGAGGGCCTCGGCGCCCTGACGGTCGGCGCGCTGCTGTTGGCGGTCTTCGTGCTGATCGAGAAGCGCTCCATCGACCCGCTGGTGCCGCTGAGGCTGTTCGGCCTGCGGGGCCTGACCGTCGCCATGCTGGCGATGATCGTCTTCCAGGCCTCCCTGGGCGGCACGTACTACCTCCTCACCACCTACCTGCAGACCGCGCTCGACTACAGTCCGCTCGCCGCCGGCATCGCGTTCCTGCCGCCGACGGTGGTCTGCATGGCGGTGTCGATGAAGCTCAACGCCCGGGTGCTGGGTCACCTCGGCGTCCGTGCCACGCTCTTCCTCGGCACGGTCGGCACCGCCGTCGGACTGGCCGCGATCATCGTCGGCATGTCCACGCACGGCTCCTACTGGGCACTGCTGCCGGGCATCGCCATCTGGGGCGCCGGTGGCGGCTTCGCCTTCCCGTCTCTCTTCGTCGCGGTGGCGTCCTCGGGGGTCGAACCGGCCCAGCAGGGAGTCGCCTCGGCGCTCGCCTCCACATGCCGTCAGATCGGCGGCGCCCTCGGCCTCGCGGCCCTGGTGGCGGTGGCGAACTCCCACGCCGGCCACGATCCCGGCCCCCACGCGCTGGTCGGCGGGCTCCGGATGGCCGGGTGGGTCGCCGCCGCGGGCACGCTCGCCGGTGCGTTCATCGGACTCGGCCTGAAGAAGCAGCCCCGGCCGGCCCCCGCTCCTGCCACCACCCCGGCGTCGACGGCGGAGGCGGCCGAGGCTGCCACGCAGGCGGGCTGACGCCGCCTCAGCAGAATGCGGCTTGCGGCTTGCGGCATGCGGCATGCGGCACCCGGGACCCGGGACCGGGGCTTTCGTGCCTGCCAGATACGGGAGCCGGGACATGGACGCCGTCGTCCGCACGACGCGGATGACCGTGTGCGATGGGCAGCGACGATGCTCTCCCGTGCGGAGAGCACGGGACATCACGCGCCCCTCCGCCCGCGGCACGGAAGCCTCGTGCGGTGCGGCAGGGTGAGTCCCGGCCCTCGTGACCGCCCCGGGCCCGGCCGCCGTCGGTCCCCGGCGACCCACTCCCGTCGGTCGTCGGCACCGCGACGGCAACCCACGGCCGAGACACCGGCAGCATTCCGCTCGACCGCCCCGCCGGAGCCGCGCCTCGCACCCCTCTCCCCGTGGGCCAGCAGCCACGCACGGCGTCCTGCGGCGCCGCGATCTGTGACATCAAGGATCGACAGGAGCTTTCCGATGCTTGTCCAGACCAGCCTGTCCGCCGAAGCCCAAGCAGAGCCCGAGGCCGAAGCCGAGCCCGAAGCCCAGGCCGAGCCTGCGGCCGAAGCCGCAGCCGAGCCCGCAGCCGACGTGCCTCCCGCGAAGGAGGTCCGCCGCCTGGACCGCGTGATCATCCGGTTCGCGGGGGACTCCGGGGACGGCATGCAACTGACGGGCGATCGCTTCACGTCGCAGACCGCGTCGTTCGGCAACGACCTCTCCACGCTGCCGGATTTCCCCGCGGAGATCCGGGCGCCGGCAGGCACGCTGCCCGGCGTGTCCTCCTTCCAGCTGCACTTCGCCGACCACGACATCCTCACGCCGGGCGACGCACCCGACGTCCTGGTCGCGATGAACCCGGCCGCCCTGAAGGCGAACCTGCCCGATGTGCCGCGCGGCGCGGAGATCATCGTCAACACCGACGAGTTCACCAAGCGCGCGCTGGCCAGGGCCGGATATCGGGCAAGCCCGCTCGAGGACGGCTCCCTGGACGGCTACCACGTGCACCCGGTTCCTCTGGGGACCCTGACAGTGGAGGCGCTGAAGGAGTTCGGACTGTCCCGCAAGGACGCCGACCGATCGAAGAACATGTTCACGCTGGGCCTGCTGTCATGGATGTACCACCGGCCCACCGACGGCACGGAGACCTTCCTGCGGAGAAAGTTCGCCAAGAAGCCCGAAATCGCCGGGGCGAACATCGCCGCCTTCCGGGCGGGCTGGAACTTCGGAGAGACGACCGAGGACTTCGCGGTCTCCTACGAGGTGGCGCCGGCCGCGAAGGCGTTCCCGCCGGGCACCTACCGTTCCATCTCCGGCAATCTGGCGCTGTCCTACGGACTGGTGGCGGCCGGCCGACGCGCCGATCTGCCGCTGTTCCTCGGCTCGTATCCGATCACGCCGGCCTCCGACATCCTGCACGAGTTGTCCCGGCACAAGAACTTCGGTGTCCGCACCTTCCAGGCCGAGGACGAGATCGCCGGCATCGGCGCCGCGCTCGGCGCGGCCTTCGGCGGCTCGCTGGGCGTGACCACGACCTCGGGCCCGGGCATCGCGCTGAAGTCGGAGACCATCGGCCTGGCGGTCTCGCTGGAACTGCCCCTGCTGATCGTGGACATCCAGCGCGGCGGCCCGTCGACCGGGCTGCCGACCAAGACCGAACAGGCGGATCTGCTGCAGGCGATGTTCGGCCGCAACGGTGAGGCGCCGTTGCCCGTGATCGCCCCGGCCACCCCGTCGGACTGCTTCACCGCCGCACTGGACGCCGCGCGCATCGCCCTGACCTACCGCACCCCCGTCATACTGCTGTCCGACGGCTGTCTCGCGAACGGCTCCGAGCCCTGGCGGATCCCCGAGACCGATGAACTGCCCGACCTGCGTGTGCAGTTCGCCACCCGGCCGAACCACACCCTGGACGACGGCACCCAGGTCTTCTGGCCCTACAAGCGCGACGAGCACACCCTGGCGCGCCCGTGGGCGATCCCCGGCACTCCCGGCCTCGAGCACCGCATCGGCGGCATCGAGAAAGCGGACGGTTCGGGCGACATCTCCTACGACCCCGCCAACCACGAACTCATGGTCCGCACCCGGCAGGCAAAGATCGACGGCATCGACGTCCCGGACATCGAGGTCGACAACCCGGGTGGCGCCGACGGTGACGGGGCGAAGCTGCTGGTCCTGGGCTGGGGCTCCACCTACGGCCCGATCACCGCCGCCGTGCGCCGTGTCCGCGCCGCGGGCCGGCGGATCGCGCAGGCCCACCTGCGGCACATCAACCCCTTCCCGGCCAACCTCGGCGAGATCCTCAACGCCTACGACAAGGTGATCATCCCCGAGATGAACACGGGTCAGCTCGCCACGCTCATCCGCGCCGAGTACCTGGTCGACGCCCGCTCCTGCACGCAGGTCAACGGCATGCCGTTCAAGGCCGAACAGCTCGCCCACGCCCTCGAGGAGGCCATGCAGCATGGCTGACACCACTGCGCAGCCACAGCCACAGACGCAGACGCCGGTGACCACCGCGCTGTCCCTGGTGCCGAAGTCCCACGGCAAACAGTCCATGAAGGACTTCAAGTCGGACCAGGAGGTGCGCTGGTGCCCCGGCTGCGGTGACTACGCCGTCCTCGCCGCCGTACAGGGCTTCATGCCCGGGCTCGGCCTGGCGAAGGAGAACATCGTCTTCGTCTCGGGCATCGGCTGCTCGTCCCGCTTCCCCTACTACATGAACACCTACGGAATGCACTCCATCCACGGCCGCGCTCCCGCCATCGCCACCGGCCTGGCCTCCTCGCGCCGTGACCTGTCCGTGTGGGTGGTCACCGGTGACGGTGACGCACTGTCCATCGGCGGCAATCACCTCATCCACGCCCTGCGCCGCAACGTCAACCTCAAGATCCTGCTCTTCAACAACCGGATCTACGGACTGACCAAGGGCCAGTACTCGCCCACCTCCGAGATCGGCAAGATCACCAAGTCGACACCCATGGGCTCCCTCGACACCCCCTTCAACCCCGTCTCCCTCGCCCTGGGGGCCGAGGCATCCTTCGTCGCGCGTACCGTCGACTCCGACCGCAACCACCTCACCGACGTCCTGCGGCAGGCCGCCGACCATCCCGGCGCGGCACTGGTGGAGATCTACCAGAACTGCAACATCTTCAACGACGGCGCCTTCGAAGTCCTCAAGGACAAGGAGCAGGCCCAGGAGGCCGTCATCCGCCTCGAGCACGGCCGGCCGATCCGCTTCGGCACGCCCCTTGCGGACGGACGAGGAGCCAAGGGCGTCGTGCGGGACCCGGCCACCGGCGACCTGAAGATCGTCGACGTCACGCCGGGCAACGAGGCGCAGATCCTTGTCCACGACGCCCACGCGGCCTCCCCGACCACGGCTTTCGCGCTCTCCCGCCTCGCCGACCCCGACACCCTGCACCACACTCCCATCGGCGTACTGCGCTCGGTCGACCGCCCGGTCTACGACAACGAGATGGCCCGACAGCTCGACACCGCCGTCGAGCAGCAGGGCAAGGGCGACCTCGCCGCCCTCCTCGCCGGCGGCGACACCTGGACCGTGCCGCCGACCCCGGTCAGCCGCCCGCAGTGACAACCCGTCATGGCAGGTCTCCGGCAGCGGACATGGGTACCGTCCCGAGCCTGCCACGCACCTGGGTGCCATCCCGAGCCTTCTCCACCACGCCGAGAGCCCGCCCCCGCTCATGGACCCGGCGCGCCAGGAGCGGCACATGCGTGGTTGACGGCAGGCGGATGCCGCACCCCCGTCAGTCAGTTCAGACAGACGGAGCCGAACACCGTGCCGCCGGACGAGCACGGTGCGGCGCCCGCCCGCTGCCGGGCCGCGGAAGAAGGGCCGCCTCAACGACACGGGCCGGGACCCGACCCCGAGGCCTTGCCCCGGAACGCCGGCCGGCTCAGGGCCTAGCGGGGCCGGCGGCCGGCTGTCGGCTGCCGTGAACACGGACGGGGACGGGGACGGGGCGCCGGCACGACACCCCCGCATCGCGGACCCCTCGATCCGGCCCCGCATTGTGGCCCCTCATCCGGCCCCTCATTGCGGGCCTCGCGACGACGGGCCGTACTGGCAGACGGCCGTCCCTCATGACAGGGCCAGGGTGAGGAGAGACGGCCGGTACCCGTGATCGTTACGCGAGAGGCACAGGGGGTACCGGGGACAGGGCGTCGATCGGTGTCGGTGCGCACGCGGAGGCGGACATGGATGCTTCAGTGGACCGGATCGCGCAGCCGTGGGGCAGCCGTACCCCGTACGGCCGGCACGAGAGGTGGCCCACGCGCGTGGACACGTATCTCGAACCGGGCGTCGGCCCGGACCAGGTGCGGCGGTGGGTACAGACCGCGTCGGTCCTGCATTCCGACGGGGACGCCATGGACATCGCGGTCGCGGACGGACGCATGGCCGGGGTACGCGGCCGGGCGGGAGACCGTGTCAACCATGGCCGGCTGGGGCCGAAGGATCTGTTCGGCTGGCAGGCGAACGCCTCACGGGACCGCCTCACCCGCCCCCTGCTCCGCGAGCGCGGGCACTTGGTGGAGTGCGACTGGGACACGGCGATGGAGCTCATCGCCGACCGGTCGCGGAAGCTGCTCGCGGAGCGGGGCCCGGGATCGATCGGGTTCTACACCAGCGGGCAGCTGTACCTCGAGGAGTACTACACGCTCGCGGTGCTGGCCCGGGCCGGGATCGGCACCAACCATCTGGACGGCAACACCCGCCTGTGCACGGCCACCGCCGCGGAAGCGCTCAAGGAGTCCTTCGGCTGCGACGGGCAGCCGGGCAGCTTCGACGACATCGACCACGCCGACGTGATCGCGCTGTTCGGGCACAACGTCGCCGAGACACAGCCCGTGCAGTGGATGCGCGTTCTCGACCGGCTGGACGGCGCCGACCCGCCCCGCCTCCTGTGCGTCGACCCGCGTCCCACCCCGGTGACCCGCCGGGCAGCCGTGCACCTGGCACCACGGCTCGGCACCAACCTCGCCCTGCTCAACGCACTCCTGCACGAGATCATCCGTACCGGCCGCGTCGACCGCGACTACCTCACGGCGCACACGGTCGGCTTCGAGGAGCTGGCCTCCCGGGTCGCGGAGTGCACCCCGCGGTGGGCGGCCCGGATCTGCGACGTACCGGCCGCCTCGATCGACGAGGCGGCGGAGCTCCTCGGCACGGCCGACCGGCTCCTGTCCACTGTCCTGCAGGGCGTCTACCAGTCCCACCAGGCGACCGCCACGGCCGTACAGATCAACAACCTGCACCTGATCCGCGGCATGCTGGGGCGACCGGGCGCCGGGGTGCTCCAGATGAACGGCCAGCCCTCCGCCCAGAACACCCGCGAGTGCGGCGCCGACGGCGACCTGCCCGCCTTCCGCAACTGGCAGAACGACGACCACGTCGCCGACCTGGCGCGGGTGTGGAACGTGGATCCGGGCACCCTCGCGCACCACGCCCCGCCCACGCACGCGATGCAGATGTTCCGCCACGCCGAGCAGGGCTCGATCCGGATGCTGTGGATCAGCGGCACCAACCCGGCGGTGTCCCTGCCCGAGCTGTCCCGCATCCGCTCGATCCTGGCGCAGGACCGCCTCTTCGTCGTCGTGCAGGACCTGTTCCGCACCGAGACCGCCCAGCTGGCCGACGTCGTCCTGCCCGCCGCGACCTGGGGCGAGAAGACCGGCACGCTCACCAACGCCGACCGTACCGTGCACCTGTGCGACAAGGCCGTCGAACCGCCCGGCGAGGCCCGGCCCGACCTGGACATCTTCCTCGACTACGCGGCCCGCATGGACTTCCGGGACAGGAACGGCCGGTCCCTGATCGGCTGGCACGACCCGGAGTCCGCCTTCGAGGCGTGGAAGGCGTGCAGCGCCGGCCGGCCCTGCGACTACACCGGCCTCACCTACGACGCGCTGCGCGGCGGCAGTGGCATCCAGTGGCCATGCAACGAGGAGTCCCCGGACGGCACGCCGCGCCTCTACACCGAAGGCATCAGCTGGGCCCGTCCCGACCTGTGCGAGAGCTACGGCAAGGACCTGGTGACCGGCGCCGCGGACGACGAGGCCGCCTACCGTGCACTCAACCCGGAGGGAAAGGCCGTGATCAGGGCCGCCGACTACCTCCCGCCGCGCGAGCTGCCGGACGAGAGGTATCCGTTCCAGCTGACCACGGGCCGCACGCTCTACCACTTCCACACGCGCACGAAGACCGCGCGGGCGCCCCAGCTGAACGCCGCCGCGCCCGACGTGTGGGTGGAAGCGGCAACCGGCGACGCCGAGGCGCTCGGACTCGCGGAAGGCGACCTGGTCGAGGTCACCACACCCCGTGGCGCCCTGCGCGGACGGCTACGGGTGACCGACATCCGCCCGGGACTGCTGTTCGTCCCCTTCCACTTCGGCTACTGGGACACCGGGGGAGGCCACGGCCCGGACGGCGACACACCCGGACGCGCGGCGAACGAGACGACGGTCACCGACTGGGACCCCGCCTCCAAGCAGCCGCTGTTCAAAACGGCCGCAGCGGCACTCCGGCTCGTCGAACGCGGCGACGGCAGCCCGGCACCCGCCCCGACCACCACCGCGTCGGCTCCCTCCCGCGCCGACACCGCACCCCCCACCACCGGAGGAACCACTGCCCTCGCCGTGTCCCGCACCGATCGCCCGGAGGCCGCCCGGTGACCCGGTGACCCGGTGAATTACAGCGGCCCACTGCTTCCCACCGCCGTGGGACTCCTTCACCTTCCCGGCCCGGCGTCGTCGTCCGAAACGGGTTAGGTGTGTGGCATGTCCATGCGCAAGGATGCCCGCATGATCAGACCCACTCGTGCGCTGCTCCCTGTTCTCCTGGTTCTCCTGCTGCCGGTCGTCCTCACAGGATGCGACGCGGACAAGAACGCCGGCGGGGCTGCCGACAGCGCCGACCTCGACGCCGCAGCGCGCGCCTGGGACGTCGCGCCGGAACTCGTCTATGTCACCGACGTCTCCGGCTACACCGTGTTCCAGCAGTCGGCCGGCGGATACGACGACGAGTTCGTCGTCGCGTACCGGTCCGAGAAGGGTGCCACCAAGTTCGGCCTCTTCGCAGGCCGCGGCACGATGACAGCGGAGAACTGCTCCGAGCAGCCGCTGGGCGAGGTCTCGGACAAGCAGGTCACCTGTGAGCACGACGGCGACGCCTGGTACCGCAAGGCAGGTGACAGCCACGAGTACGCGGTGCCCGACGGCGACGTGGTGATTCGTCTCATCGCCGACGAGGACAAGGTCGACCGTGCCACTCTGCGTAAGGCTGCCGAGGCGGTCCATCGCCCGGACGACGCCGAATTGGCGGCGCTCTTGCCCGCCACCGGGGGCGCGGACACCTGAGAGGAGGCCACGGAGTCGACCGCCGGCCCGGTTCGCGACCGGTCCCGCGACGGGCGCGGACGCGGACGCGAAAGGATCAGCGGCTCAGACGTCATGGTGCCCGCCACTCACCGCGAGATCGTGGACGAGATCCCCGTCAACCGCCGGCAGGACGGCTTGGCCTCAGGTCGCGACTCCCGGACTCGTATCGTGACCACATGCGCAACGAGCGGCACGACGAGCGGCTTTCGGACGAGGAGTTGGAGCTGTTCCTCCAGTACCTCCACAGGTTCGCGAACCATGACCTTGATCTCTTCGCCCTCATGGAGGTGGGAGACCCTGAGCATCCCGCCTACGTGTCCTTCAGCAGGAAGCCGGAAGCCGGTGTCGACCCCTCGGCCTACCGGCGGCCGTAGAGCCGTCACCACCTTGAACCGGCGCCCGGCCCTGCCGAATGCGTGTCGACGGCAGGTGACGAACTGCCGGTGGCGACGGGGAGGACTACGGACACCGACGGTTGTGCCGGCAGAGGCAGTCGGGCCGGTGTGATCCGCCGCGGCCGGCCCGAGCCGGTGCTGCACGTGAGGTGCTACGGGTAACGCGTTGCCTTGAGGGTACTCGCGGCCGGAAGCGTCCTTCAGGGAAGTTGGAGAAGACATTGGGTTTCCGTGAGTCGGGTTTCACACTGGCCTCCCGGTGCTCAGCCCGGATACTGGCCGGCCGATACCGCCTGGAGACGCTCATCGGTTCGGGCGGTGCCGCGGACGTCCATCGTGGGTTCGACTTGAGGCTGCGTCGGCCGGTGGCAGTCAAGCTGTTCCGCCCCGACACCGGTTTCGACACCGAGGAAGCCTTTCTGAGCGAGGCCATGATCCTGGCCCGGCTGCAGCATCCCGGGCTGGTCACCGCCTACGACGCCGGACGGCACCACGGTGACGCCTATCTGGTCATGCAACTGATCGAAGGCCGCACCCTCAAGGCGCGCATCGCAGACGGCCCCCTGTGTCCGGAAGCCACCGCCATGATCGGCGCCGGACTCGCCGATGCCCTGGCGCACGCGCACGAGGTGGGAATCGTCCACCGTGACGTCAAACCGTCCAACGTCATCCTGGACGCATCCGATCACCCCCACCTCACCGACTTCGGCATAGCCCGGTTGCTCGATGCCACTACACGCACCGTCACCGGCACCCTGATCGGCACGGCGGCCTATCTCTCGCCAGAACAGGTCCTGGGCCGGCGTGTCGGTCGACCGGCCGACGTCTACGCCCTGGGTCTGGTGCTTCTCGAATGCCTCACCGGCAGGCTCGAATACGACGGCGGTCCCTTGGAGGCGGCGATAGCGCGCCTTCACCGCCGACCCCGCCTCCCGGACGTCCTCCCCACGGAACTCGCCGCCCTGCTGCGCGACATGACCGCACTGGACGAGCAGGCCCGCCCGACGGCACACGACTGCGCCCGGACACTGACGGCTCTGTCCACCGCCACGGACCCCACGTTCCACCCGTCCGCAGCCCGTGCCACGAGCGTCGTCGCAAGTCGGCACCCGACAAGTGGCAGCACCAGCACCGGCACCGGTATCAGCACCGGCATCAGCACCCGCAGGACGCCACCGCCCGCCCCTGAGCAGCCCGTTGCCGAAGCGACTCCCCGTGCCGCTTCCACATCCGCTCGTACCCGGAGCCGCGTCCTGATGGCCGCGGCGACTGCCGCCCTCGCCGCCGCCATGGCCACCCTCGCCGTCGCTGACGGTTCCTCGCAGCAGGGCGCCGACAGCGAGGCGGCCCGTCCCGCCGACGGTCCGGCCGTGGCCTCCCCTTCCCCCGGCACCTCGCAAGACGGCAACGACAGCCCCGTCACATCGGTGCCACTGCCATCCGTCAGCCACAGCGACTCCGCTCCCGCACCGAGCCGTCCGGTACCGGAAAACCTGACCGGGCGATCCGTCACCAACGCGGCCCCGATGCCAGGCGCCGACGCCACAGCGGGCCCCGGGACCAAGACCGCGAGCGGACCGCCCGGTCAGGCAAAGAACAAGACGTCGACAGGCCAGGGCAACGCACAGAACGTGGAGAAGGCGACGAGAAACAAGAAGGGGTAGCTGCGCCGGCACCCAGCAGGAGCGAGGGTACGTCCATTGTGGGACGCTGCCGGCAGCATCGCCGCCATGAACGCCATCTTCACCACTCCACAGCGGCCGTTCGACATCACCGCGCTCTTCCCTCAGCTGGCTCCTCTGGCGCGCACGGCGCCCCCGGCTGCATCCGCGGCCGGGGGCGCCGACCGTGACGGCGAATTCACCTTGATCGACAGCATCGGCGGCTACGATCTCCAACTCCACGTCTGCCTGGCATCGTCACGATCACCGTCACCGTCACCGTCCAGAATATCCGCGTGAAGAATCCAAGGTCGAGTGATAGGCGCACTGCTTGCTGAGGGAGGACTTTCAGGTCGATCCCGGTAGTCGACTGGAATAGCCGTATCGCCGGAAGGTTCCATTCCGGCGGCATGCTATTTTGTGGGTGACTATTTTCAGTGGGTGAATCGCATCGGAAGGCTGGCAGGGATGTCGAACTTTCTGGACTGGCGAAACAGGATGATTCATGCCGTCTGGCGGCAGGAGGAGTCCCTCTCGGAGGAGGTTCTGGCCTGGATGTCCAAGACCTATGATGAGTTCGGCGAAATATCCGAAGTCGAATTCCTTGAACTGTGGACCATGCGAACCTTTTCCATGGCGAGATCAGCCTTTGAGGTGATCCAAGAGTCGGTACTCGATGAAACTGGGAAAAGCGTCGCGGGGGAGGAATTTTGCTACGTCAATTATTTGCGCGACCCGGAATTCGGACCGGTCGGTGTAGTTCGCTTTAAATCCGTGGAAGTCTCGACGCCGGATTGGGCGGAGGTTCTGGGTGTGGTGACGGAAGGGGTTCAGGAGTTCGTCATGGACTATTACGTAATGGTCTGGCCTGTCTGTGGCCTCCACGCCTTCGGCCTGCACGTAGATTATTTCCGTGAGACCGCGGTCTGGAAATGCAATGGAGGGCTTGCAGGCGGTCATGTGATAAGAGCGATTGATCCTTCG
This sequence comes from Streptomyces sp. Root1310, assembly GCF_001426425.1. Lineage (NCBI taxonomy): Bacteria > Bacillati > Actinomycetota > Actinomycetes > Kitasatosporales > Streptomycetaceae > Streptomyces > Streptomyces sp. Root1310. The sequence goes on from NZ_LMEQ01000030.1 coordinate 416,945, forward strand.
ATTCCGGCACCACAGCCCCGGCTGAGTCACGGCTGACCACGACACCTGCGCCTTCTACGTGGTGATGCGTCGCCTCCGCGCTACGGGGTGGCGGCGGGACCCCGCATGGACCCCCTCACCTGCTGCCCGCCAGGGGCCCGGCCCCAAGGCCGTCGTAGCGCTGCCCCATGGAGAACCCACCGGCCCGTGTTGCGCTCTCGGCAAAGCTCCTCCTGGCGCCGGGAACCCGGCCCGGGTGGGCTGCGTGAACCGCTCACATGGCTTGCTCGACGCTCCAGAGCGGCAGCTGCTCGAAGAAGGTGACCGCCTCCTGCCTCCATCGTGGCCGCCAGTCGGCGGCCACCGCGGACGCCTGCCGCGCATAGCGGCGCATGTCCGCTTCCAACCTGGCCCTCACGCCTCGGCGTTCCCCGATCTCCCGGACGGCGGCGATGCTCTCCGGCGTGCAGGACGGGTCACCGTACGCGGCTTCCAGCACGCGACGCTCAGGGCCGTCGACGGCAGCCAGCAGGGCGTTGACGGTATAGCTGTGCTTGCCGTCCCGGATGTCGGCGCCGGTCGGCTTGCCCAGGGTGGCCGCGTCCCCGAACAGGTCCAGGTAGTCATCGCGCATCTGCCCGCAGATACCCAGCAGCCGCGCATAGTCGTGCAGCTCCTTCTCGAAGAGCGCCGGCTGCTCGCCCGCGGCCAGCAGCCCCAGTTGCAGGGGCGCGAGGATCGAGTAGCGGGCGGACTTGTAGTCGGCCACGCTGTGCAGAACATCCTCGTCCGGCGTGACGGCGAAGTCGCGTTCCAGATCGACGATCTGCCCCACGAACGTGTCGGCCGCCGCCCGCGTCTGCACCTCGACCATGGCCTGCCGCAACCCGACAGGCACCTTCGCCTCCAGCAGCACCCGCAAGGACAGAGCGAGTGCGAGGTCACCCGCGAGGACCGTGAGGCCGACAGCCGTATGAGGGTGGTCGGGGAACCGCTCACGGTAGGCGTAGTAGGTGGACGGTCCACCGCGGCGGACCGGACCGTCATCGATGAGATCGTCATGCACCAGACCGTGGGTCTGCAGCAACTCGATGCTCAGTGCCGCGGCGTCCAGTCCTTCGACCGGCTCGGAGGCCACCAGGCGAGCGGCTTCGTTGAGCATCACGACCCTCAGGCGTTTCCCGCCGCGCAAGGAAACAGCCCGCAGCAACTCAACGCAGTCCGGAGTGAAACGGCTGAACGACGGAGCGTCCAGCCCGGCAGCCAACGTGTCGAAGTACTCCTCGAAGAGGGTGTTGAACCGGCGCTCATGTCCAGCGACACGCTCGAGAACCTGCTCGGTCATCAGAGATCTTCCTGCCTCGGTCGGACGGCAGGACGCAGCCGCCCCGCAGCGACACGGTACTCAGGACACGCGGCAGGGCGATGCGAGGAGGCGTGGTGCGTAGCGGTGACCGGACGGGCCACGCGGAGCACGATCCGCGGGCTTCGGGAAACCTCACCGCGCAGGCCGGGGCGATCAGTAGAAGCGGCGGATGAAAACGTCCGACTTGCCGTTGGTGTCGCCCGGCACGATGTTGTCGACCGTGGAATGGAAGACCACGTCGCGCCCACCGGCGCTGACGGCGTCGGTCCCGGCCGAGGCGGGGACGTTCGAGACGATCTCGTCGGTGCCCGTCTCCAGGTCGCGCAGCAGGAGTGACGGTCCGTTCGTGTCGTGTGGGGCGTACAGCAGATAGCGGCCGGTGGGATCGATGGCCACGCCGCGGACGTTCGGCACCAGTTGGTCGGTGCCCGAGCTCTCGTCGCGGACGTAGGTGTCGGAGCCCGAGAGGTAGACGACCTTGCTGCCGTCCTTGCTGAGCTGGACGAGAGTCGCGGCCTTGACCGGGCCCTCGACCGGGCCGGAGGAGGTGCCGTCGGTCCGGTCCCACACGAAGACGTCCTCCGTCTGACCGTCCTGGTAGGCGACAAAGCGGCCGTCGCCGCTGATGGACGGCCGGGCCGAGACGGTGTGGTCGAACTCGGCGACGGTCTCCGTGGTGTCGGCGCGCCAGTCCCGTACCTCGATGCGCTGCCGGGACGGCGGTCGATTGAACGTGGCGACCTGGGCGATGTGACGGCCGTCCGCGCTCAGCGACGGCTGGCTGCAGCTGAGGCCCGGGCAGTTGACGCCGATCGTGCTTCCCGAAGTCACCTGGGCCAGGAAGGCTTTCGTGTCTCTGAACAGCAGCCCCCACAGGGCTACGAATTGCCCGTCGCCGCTGATCACCGGGCGCTGGATCGGAGGGGTGTTGGTGCTCATCTGCGTGGTCTGGCTCGTCCGCTGGTCGCGGACGAACACCCTTTCCCAGGTCACCGGGTTGGCGGGCGTGAGGTTCTTCGCCAACGACGAGAAGGCGATACGTCGGCCGTCGGACGTGATCGTGGCACCTGCGGAGTCGCCGTCGCCCTCGGTGCCGTCGGTCGCGACACTGATCCGCTCGACCCCGGCTCCGCTGTCGCTCGCGACGCCCGGCCCGGGCATGGGCTCGGCCGAAGCGGCTGCGGGCAGCACCGTCGTGACCGCGCAGACCACGACCGTGGCGCTCAAGGCGGCCCGCACACGTCTGGTGGCGCTCCGACCAGCGTTTCCCCTCATACTTTCGTTCCCCCCAAGGCAGGACATGGTCCTTCTCCCCGGTCCCTCACCGGAGGGCCACCAGCATGCAACCGTGATGGCGCTGTGGGGTCAATGCGTCGTATGACTGTCGAGAGGTGAGGTTCCGGTCTGGCGAGAGCGCGCTGATCAGTTGGCTGTGGGCCTTTGAGGCCGTGCTCGCGGCATCGCGGCAGGGTCACCACTCCCGGTCGCCGTCGTCAGGCGTGGGAGAGGGCGAAGGAGACGAGGAAGCCGCTGACGGTGATCAGGCCGATGGCCAGGTGGGCGTCGTCGAACGCTTCGGGGATCATCGTGTCCGCGACCATGGCGAGGATGGCCCCGGCCGCCACCGCGGTCACCGCGGCGATCACGGCGGGGGAGAAGGAACCGACCACCGTGTAACCGAGGACGGCCGACACCGTGCTGGCCGCCGCGATCGCCGCCCAGACACCGAAGACGTACCCCTTGGAGCGGCCGGCCTTCTTCATCCCCGCCGAACTGGACAGCCCCTCGGGAACGTTGCTGATGAACACCGCGGCCACCGTCACCAGACTGACCGCCCCGCCGTCGAGCAGGCTGACGCCGATCACCGCGGACTCCGGCACCCCGTCGAGCAGCGCGCCGAGCGCCAGCGCCGTCCCGGACCCGCCCTGCTCGGCCTCCGAGGGCTGCGCCTGCACTCGGGCGTGACCGGAACGTTTGCGATGGCGGGCGCCCCGGCGGGCCAGCCACACATTGCCGCCGGTGTAGGCGATGGCACCGATGAGGGTGCCGACGGCGGCGGGAGCAAGCCCCGCCTCCTCGTAGGCCTCCCCGACCAGTTCGAAGGACACCGCCGAGATCAGCACCCCGGCCCCGAAGGCCATCACCGTCGCGATCACCTTCTGCGGCACCCTCAGCCCGAACCCCAGCGTGGCACCGAGTAGCAGCGCCGAGCCCGCCACCAGTCCCCACAGTGCAGCTTCCACCACTTCAGCCATGCTGTCCCATCTACCCGCTGTGGATGTGGATCAACGGGCGAGGCCGGTGCGGCCTACACCCCGGGAAGGCCCGGGCCCGGGGCCCGACACCCGCCCCGCCCCGGGCGAGCATCGCCACGTTCGAGCGCGTGACCGCTCCGGCAGCCGCACCGGCAGCCGCTGCCGTGCGGCGGTCGACTCCGTGCCATGCGGCCGAGACGGTGGCGCTTCTTGAGGGTTTCGCATCCGACGGCGCGGGAGCGGTCGAAGTGTGGGCAGCGGCAGCAGTGAGCGAAAGCCGGCGAAGGGAGAGACGTCATGGCCCGGTGGACCCTGCGTCCCGATGGTGGCCGGCCTGAGGGGCGCCGATGCACACACCTCGAAACACCTGGACCGGAGCACGCACCGCAGAGCGACACATGCCGGCAGTGCGCGGCTCTCGGCCACGACTGGGTCGCCCTGCGGGTGTGCCTCACCTGCGGTCACGTGGGCTGTTGCGACAGCTCGCGCCACGGTCATGCCACCGCTCACTTCGAGTCCAGCGGACACCCGCTGATGCGCTCCGCCGAGGACGGCGACGAGTGGGCCTGGTGCTTTGTCGACGAGGTGTACCTCCAACCGCGTGACGACGGCTGAGCTGCCGACGTCGATGCCGAGGCGTCTCGGCACCCCGGCGACCTGAAGGCCGGAAGCTTGCCTGCCCGGCGATCGTCATCGGGGGATCACCTCTGGGGCGCGTATCGAGGCGTGATCGATTTGCGGGATGTGCCTTCGTGGCACGGTCCGGTCCGATAGACGGCTTTACGTGACGCGAGTGCAACTGACCGATCCGGATTGGGAGTTCAAGGCGACGCGCTGAGGTGCCGGACGCCAAGGGCGGGCAGGAGTGGAGTCAACGGTCGACCAGCCGTGGACGCGGGGCCTCACCCGTGGATTCCGCGTCGGTGTCGTCGGTGGCGACCGGGCCGCGGGGAAGCATCCGGTCCAGCCACTTCGGCAGCCACCAGTTGGTCCGGCCGAGGAGTGTCATGGTCGCCGGTACCAGCACCATGCGTACGACCGTGGCGTCGATGAAGATCGCGGTGGCCAGGCCGAGCCCGAACATTTTGGTGGAGGGGTCCTCGGCGACGGCGAAGGACAGGAAGACCGCCACCATGATGAAGGCGGCCGAGGTGATGATCCGGGCGGTGCGCGAGACGCCCTCGACGATCGCCGTGCCGTTGTCGCCGGTGCGCAGGTACTCCTCGCGTACGCGGGAGAGGAGGAACACCTCGTAGTCCATCGACAGGCCGAACAGGATGGCGAAGAGGAACATCGGGATGAACGACACGATCGGAACCGTCGCTTCCAGCCCGATGAGTGTGCCTCCCCAGCCCCACTGGAAGACCGCGACCATGATGCCGTAGGCCGCGCCGATGCTCAGCAGATTCAGCAGTACCGCCTTGAGCGGTACGAGTATCGAGCGGAAGACCAGCATCAGCAGCAGGAACGACATCGCCAGCACGGCGGCGACGAACACCGGCAGGCGTTGGCTGGTGCGTTGGCCCACATCGGACAGGCTCGCGGCGGCGCCGCCGACGTGGGCCCTGGCCGGGCCGTGCCCGATCGCCGTGGGCAGCACGTCGGTGCGCAGCCGGGCGATGGTGTCGGCCGTGGCCTTGTCCTGAGGGCTGGTGGTCGGGAACACCACGAGGGTCGCGATGCCGGTGGCCCGATCGATGTGCGTCGGCGCGACGGATGCGATGCCCGGATCCGCCGCGACCGCCCCGACGAGTCGCTCCAGCACTCCCGGATCACCGGTGGGGTCCGCGGCGATGACGAGGGGACCGTTGGTGCCCGGGCCGAACCCCTCGGCGACGAGGTCGTAGGCCCGACGCTCGGTACGGCTGTGGGGCAGTGAGCCGTCGTCGGGCAGGCCGACGCGCAGGCCGAGCACGGGCAGCGTCGCGGTCAGCAGCAGCCCCGCCGCGCCGATCGCGTACAGAACCGGGTGCCGGCTGACGTGCCCGATCCAGCGCCGCCAACCGGCGGCGGGAGCGGCGCCCGCCACCGTGTCCCGCCGCCGTGCGAGTCGGCCCAGCTTCCCGGTCCGCAGAGCCCGGCCGATCCGGCCGGCCCGGGCCAGGCGTGGGCCCGCCGCGCCGAGGAAGGCCGGCAGAAGAGTCACCGACGCGAGCACCATCGTCAGGACGACGATCGAGACGGCGAGCCCGCCCACCGTCATGAACGGCACGTTCGCGACCGCCAGGCCGAGGATCGATACGACGACGACGCCGCCGGCGAAGACCACGGGCCTCCCCGCCGTGGCCACCGCTCGTCCCGCCGCCTCGTGGGGATCGAGTCCGCGCGCGAGGTACTCCCGGTGCCTGGCGAGCACGAACAGCGCGTAGTCGATGCCCACTCCGAGCCCGACCATGCTGCCCAGTACGGGGGCGAAGGCCGGGACGTCCGTCACCCCCGCCAGTACCGTCATCGTGGCAACTCCGATGGTCAGCCCGAAGACCGCCATGCCGATCGGCAGCGCGGCGGCGACGAGCGAACCGAACGCCAGGAACAGGATCGCGGCCGCGGCGAGGAGGCCGATCAGCTCGCTCGCGCCGCCGTCGGGGTCGGAGAAGACGTAGAAGAGGTTCCCGCCCATCTCGATGCGCAGGGGCAGCTCGGCGCGCAGCCGGTCGCCGACATCGACGAGGGCGTCGAGGTCCTCGGCCGACAGCCGGCTCTGGTCGGGATACTGCACCCGGACGACTGCGATCCGCCCGTCGGCCGAGACAAGGCCGCCGCGCACGGCGGTGTCCCCGCCCGCGTCGAGTGCCCCCGCCGGGTCGCTCGTGCCGAGCACGTGCGGAAGCCGCTTCACCTCGCTCTGCAGCCGCGTCAGAGCGGTGCGCGCGCTGCCGTGGTCGAAGAACGTCGCACCGCCGTCGAGGGGGGTGACGACCACTTGGGCGGTCATCCCCTCCTGGCCTGTGCCGGCCCGCTCGATCAGTTCCGCGGCCCGTTGGGAGTCCAGCCCCGGAGCGGTCATCGAGTCCGCGGTTCGCCCGCCGAAGGCGATCGCGGCGAGGACGGCAAGCGTGGCGGCGATCAGCCATGCCGCGATCACCCGCCAGGGATGGCGGGCGGCGCTTGCGCCCAGGCGCAACAGGGCTTTCGAGAGCATCGGGTCCTCCAACCACTTCGTCGGCCGTCCTTGTACGGCCGCCGATGCCGAGGCTCGTCGCCACGGCGCTCCGCGGCATCGGCCCGCGGGCCGCGGATCCGTCGGCCCCGGGGCGGAGTCACGACCCGTCCTTTCGGCTGATGTGCGGCACGCCAAGGTCCCTAGGCTGAGAACCGTGCTCCGAGACGACTTGCGAACCCTGTGGACCGAACCCCGGCCGCCCGACGCGCCCGCCCGGGTGCGGCGGGACTGGGCGCTGCTCGCCGCAGGCCTTGCCGGTGTGGCGCTGGAGGCCACCCTGCGCGAGAACGTCGTGTGGCGGCCGGTGGCGGTGGTGTTCGCCGTATGGCTGTGCCTGTTGCTCCTGTGGCGCCGGACCCGCCCGCTGGCGATGGTGACGCTGTCGTTCGGCTCGGTGATCCTGCTTCAGGTGGCCTGGCTCGTCGCCGCACCGCGCGAGCCCGTCGGCCTGTACACCGGCGCGGTCGTGCTCGTGCTGGTGTACGCGCTGCCCCGGTGGGGATCGGGACGCGAGATCGTACTGGGCGGCGCGGTGACCCTCGCGGCCAGCGCGCTGTGTTCCGTCACGGACGAGACCCCGGTCGTCGAAAATGTCGTGGGCTTCGTCTTCCTGCTGCTGCCCGGCGTGGTCGGGGCTGCCGTGCGGTTCCGGGTGACCGCTCGCGAGCGGCAGTTGGAGCAGGTGCGCTCCCGCGAGCGCGAGCAGCTCGCCCGGGAACTGCACGACACGGTGGCCCACCACGTGTCGGCCATGGTGATCATCGCCCAGGCGGGCCGGGTGCTCGCGGGCACCGACCAGTCCGCCGCCGTCGAGGCACTGGAGGGGGTCGAGGAGGAAGGGGCGCGCACGCTGGAGGAAATGCGCGCCATGGTCGCCGCGCTGCGGGACCGCGGGGTCGGTGCCGAGCTGGCGCCCCCTGCCGGGGTCGCGGATCTGGAGCGCCTGGTGCGCACCCCGGGTGGTCGCCTCAGGGTCGACCTGGGGCTCGACGGCGAACTGGACGCGCTGCCCCCGGCCGTGGACGCGGCCGTCTACCGGATCGTGCAGGAGTCGGTGACCAACGCGCTGCGCCATGCGGTCGACGCGACCGAGCTCGTCGTTCGGGTCGCCGCGGAACGGCACACGGTACGGGTGAGCGTGCGCGACAACGGCCGGCGCACCGGCCGGGGTCGCGACGGATACGGACTTACCGGACTGCGCGAGCGCGCGACCGCGCTCGGCGGCACACTACGAGCCGGCCCGGGTACCGACCGGGGCTGGCATGTCGAAGCCGAACTGCCGAGAGCGAGGAGCGAGAGCGGTGTCCATTCGCGTCCTCGTCGCTGACGACCAGACGATCATCCGCACCGGGTTGCGGATCATGCTGAACGCCCAGCCCGGCATCGAGGTGGTCGGCGAGGCCGCCGACGGGCGCGAAGCGGTACGTCTGGCCCGCGAACTACGCCCCGACGTCTGCCTGTTCGACATCCGCATGCCCGTACTCGACGGGCTCGAGGCCACCCGGCTGGTCGCCGGCCCGGGCGTCGCCGACCCGCTGGCCGTGGTCGTCATCACCACGTTCGACCTCGACGAGTACGTCTACGGCTCACTGCGTGCCGGCGCCCGCGGATTCCTCCTCAAGGACACCGGACCGGACCTTCTGGCGCAGGCCGTACGGTCGGCGTCCGACGGTGAGGCGCTCATCGCGCCCAGCGTCACCGTCCGCCTGCTCCAGACATTCGCGGACCTGCCCGCCGGCCGGCCCGCGGCCCAGCCGGTCTCACCCGTCACCGCCCGCGAGGAGCAGGTGCTCCTCGCCGTCGCCCGCGGGCTGACCAACACCGAGATCGCCGACGCGCTGCACATCAGCCTCAGCACGGTGAAGACGCATCTGGCCAGCCTGATGGCCAAACTCGGCGCCCGCAACCGGGTCGAGATCGCGATGTGGGCCTACGAAACGCGCCGTATCCTCCCGGGAACCTGAGCCGGGTGCCGGGCCATGTCCCATGAGTCTTTCGAAGAGCAGCAGATGGAAGGATCGCCCTGGGGCCCGACTTGCACTCGTGCACGGTCTCCGACCCCGTGAGCGGCGCCAACCTGATCGCATACCCCAGCGGTCGCGGAGACGGAAGCTACCCCGTGTGGATCGGCCGCGACGCCGATGGGGCCGTCACGTGCATGGTCGCCGACATGCTCGTTCTCCACGACGCCGACACCCTGCCGCCGACGGCGCGCTCCGCCACCTGCCTGTCACCCTTCTCCCCTCACGTGGACGACCACCGGGACGCCCCCTTCACAAGCCCCGGCTCCACCAGCGAGTTCATCGACGCCCAGATCGCCGACATCGTTGCGTTCAATGAAGAGCTCCGGAGCCGCCGTTGGAACTGACGGGACCTCCCGGCGGCTGGAGCCGATGGGTCTGACACGGGCCGGTCGGCGCTCGAAAGCGGTCGGTTCGGACCGGACGGCGGTGAGGAGGGCCGGTGGGGACCGCCGGTGAGGACGGCGGTACGGCTGGACCGCGTCTGTCGCCGCGGACTCCGCCTCCCGCACGATGGAGGCACTGACCGGCACGAGACGACCGACTCCCCTGGAGGGGCCGTGAGACGTCCGCACACCCGCCTGACGATGTTCACCACGGTGGTGACAGCGGTGGTCGCCCTGCTGTTCGGCACCGGTACGGGCGCCACAGCCGTCCAGGTGCCGACGATCCGCGGGGGCACCCTGCTGTACGCGGCCACCGGCGCCCGGTGTGTCGTCGGTTTCAACGCGGCGAGCGGGACCAACCGCTACGCCGTCATGACGGGTCACTGTTCCGGCACCTACGCCACCACCTGGTACGCGGACGCGGCTCACACCCAGCCGGTCGGTGTCACCGCGGGTGCCTCCTACCCGATCGACGACTACGGCGTGGTCCGCTACACCACGAGCGCGCTGGTCCTCCCCGGTGACATCGCGCTGGGCGGGGGCGTCTACCAGGACGTCACCGGGGCCGCGAACCCTGCGATCGGGCAGTCCGTCTGCCACGTCGGACGGACCAGCGGCGTCCACTGCGGGACGGTGACCGCGGTCAACGTCACGGTCAACCACGCCGAGGGCACGGTCCACGGTCTGTTCCGCTCCACCGCGTGCTCGGAACCGGGCGACACTGGAGCGCCGGCGTACTCGGGGTCGATCGCCCTGGGGTTCGCGGTGGGCTCCTCTGGCAGCTGCGCGTCTGGTGGCGTCACTTACTACCAGCCCGTCGCGGAGGTCCTCTCGGTCTTCGGCCTGACACTGTACTGACCATCCCGCGGCCGCCTGAGGCCCGACGTGGGCCGCCTCCTCCCGTACGACTGCGGCCCGCCCCCCGAACGGCATGATCCAGTGAGCTATGAGTGCTTGTTCCTGATGCGGCGGTGCCATGGCGGTGTTGGAGGATCCCGGGTTCGTTGCGTGCGCCCGTCAGCCGTGCTTGGCTCGCCCGATGAACCTTCTGTTGACGGCGAGTGGCCTGCGCAACGAGACACTGCGGGATGCGCTGCGGGACATGCTGGGAAAGCCGTTCGGATCGGCGAACGTCGTGTTCGTTCCCACTGCATCGGTCGCCGAGCCCGGGGACCACGGATGGGTCGTCGCGGACATGAACCGGCTGCACGGCCTCGGCTGGCGGGAGTTCGACGTCCTGGAGCTGAACGGCCTGCCCCGGCAGATGGTGCTCGACCGTCTGCTCCACGCCGACGTCATCTATGTCGAGGGCGGCAGCCACTACCATCTCGCGCGCAGCATCACCGGCAACGGCCTGGCCGACGGCTTCCTGGAGGCGCTGGAGAAGCGGGTCTATGTGGGGGTCAGCGCCGGATCAATGATCTTCAGCCGTCATCTCACCGAACACTCCGCAGACGTCATCGGAGACACCCCGGACCTCCACGTGCTCGGCGCGACGACCCTGGAGCCGCCGTTCGGCCTCTTCGACTGGTATCTCAAGCCTCACCTGTACTCGCCGGATTTCCCCGAGCGGGACGACGCCTGGGCAGATCGCATCGCTGGGCGGGCGGACTTCCCGATCTACTTCATCGACGACGACACGGCCGTTCGCGTCAGGGACGGCAAGGTGGATGTCATTTCTGAAGGCCGGTGGCGGTTCCATCCGTGACTCGACCGGTGGCGGAGAGCCCCGGACGGCATGTGGACGATGATCGGTCGGGCCAGGAACCCACATACCTGGGACGAGTCGACGGGCGTGGCCATGGTGGTCGATCCTCAGCGCGGTATCCGCCGCTGAGGGAGTGGTGAGGGAATCGTGACAGTACTGACTTGGGGCGTCGTGGGCATCGGCGCCCTTCTCGTCTTGGTCGCCGCCTACTGGCGCCTCATGGAGCGAGAACGGGTACGCCGCGGCGCAGACGCCATTCGCTTCCGCTTCTTCCGTGTGTGGCTTCCCCTGTTCATCGGTGTCGCAGCACTGGGCAAGCTCCCCCGAGCTTTGAGCGCCCCATTCCCAGTCGTGGCCCTGTCCGAAGTGTTGAGCCTCGCGCCGGTCGTCATCGTCGTCGTGATGGGGCGGATGGCTGCCAGAAAGCCAGGCCGCGTAGCCCGCACCGCAACCGCACCAGATCCAGCGGGGAACAACGGGGGGTCACGGTGAAACCTGCCCGTCCCTCAATAGCGGCATTTGAGCCGTACGCCCAGGCCAACACCTCAACAAGCCCCACAGTTCGGCAGCTTCCCAAGCCGAGGGCTCAGGTCGCCGGGAACCAAGGGGTGCGTTCGCAGGGGTACCGACCGGGGCGGTACCAACCTGTCCCCAGTGTGGTGGCTCGTTGACGGCCGACGCTATGGCGCTTCGCCACTGGTAGAACACGGTCACCCGCGGGTGAACCCGGAGCTGTTGGAGAGGCGGATGACTCGTGGGCTCCTTCCAGCCTCCAACCTTTGCCCCACCGTGATACGCGTGCCATCAGACGAGTACTTTGAGATCCGCCAGGTAGATGGGCTGGATCTCCATGCATTCGCCCTGCGAAAACCGGGCTGAGACGACCGCGACGAAGCAGAATCGCCTTCTGATGCGGCCGGCGCCCATGCTCTTCGCCAGTCGCCGCCCGGACATCTTGATCAGGTCACCAAAGAGGTACTCGGCGGCGACGAACGTGCCGTAGGTGGTGAAGCCGGCGCAGAGTATCCGGCGGTAGTACTTGCCACCCTGCCCGCGGTGGAAGGAAACGACGATCAGCCCGTAGTCCTTGGTCGGATAGCCGTTCGATATCTGTGGCGCGAAGGAATCTATGGAGAACGGCAGGCGGTTGCGCAGCTCGATCTTCAGTTTGTCGTTGATGTCGTCGAAGACGAAGTCCGCTATGTCGTGCTGAAGTGCGAGGTCCTCCAGCATGGCCCGGGCGGCCTCGTTCTTCGCCGGGCCGCCGAGTATGACCAGGTCGCGGTCAAGCCGGTTCCTGATGAAGCCGCTGAGGTGGATGAGGACGTCCTTGCGCGGATACAGCGAGGCCAGTACTCCCGCGCAGCTCGCCACCGCCCGCACCTGGCCGTACCCCGTCAACGGCCGACTGGCGGGGACGCCGTGCACCGCTTCGTTCACCGCAGAGGTGGTGAGCACCAGGTCGATCGGCCCGGCTGAGGTGAACTGAAGAAAATGCCGCCCGCGCTGGAAGCGCTGCAACCAGTACCACACCGCAGCTACGACGGGCAGGGTGCCGATGACCGATACGACGGTGCTCAGGACGGTCATTCGTGACTCGCAGGGTACGAAAGTCCGGTCGCCAGGGCGATCTCGCTCATGATCTCAGGTGTCCTCGCCACGATCAGGTCGTACTCCAGGGGCATCCGGTCCGGCTCGTGCGGCGCGCTCGGTACGGCGTGGACCGAGCAGCCGGCTTCCTCGGCGATCAGGCAGGCCGCGGCGAAGTCCCAGTACATAAGGCCGTATTCGAAGAACGCCGACCAGGAGCCGTTGGCCACGCGGCAGATGTCGATGGATGCCGCCCCCGTCTGCCGCGTCACCCACCCCTTCGCATACAGCTCGCGCAGTGCGTCGGACATGCGGCGGGCGACGGCCGGCCCGTCCTTGGGGACACCGAAGGACGCGATCTTCTGGCGGTCCTTGATCTGTTGCCAGGCGCCCGCTTGCGAGGGGCCGAGCGCGTTCTGGTCGCAGAAAGCACCTTTGCGGTGCGCGGCCTTGAAGAGGACATCGGTCTTGGGCAGATAGACGGCGCCGGCGAGCGACCTCAGGCTGGCCGCGTCAACGAGGGAGACGCAGATCGCGAAGTCGTCGGTCCCGGCGATGGCGTTCAGTGTGCCGTCGATGGGATCGACGATCCAGCAGTGACCGGACCGCCCGAAGTACTCCTGAGGACGCTCCTCCGACATGACCGGAACGTCTGCGATCGAGCGCAGGGAGTGCCGGAGGTAGTCGTCGGTCCGCTGATCCAGATCTGTCTGGACGTTCGAGCCCGCCCGGGTGACCTCGGACGGTTCGAACACCGTTCCCCTGAGGCTCCGTAAGAGCCTGTCGAGTTCCTTTTCGATGTGAGAAAAATTGACACTCATGCCCATCACTGACATTCGGAGAAACTCCATCCGGAGTCGTGAGAAGAGGTTTTCCGCGCGCTCGTCACCTGTTTGTCGATCCATTGATATGTGGCGCCGAGGCCTTCTGTCAGCGGAATGGTGGCATGCCACTCCAACCGGTGAAGCGCTCGCGTGATGTCGGGAACGCGTGCCTGCACACCGGAAGGCATCGACGAGTCGAAAGATATTGTTATCCGAATGCCTGCCTGCGTCGCGACGAGCTCGGCCAGTTCGCGGATCGACACCAGTTCGGTACTCGCGAGGTTCACCGGGTCGCTGCAGGTGGACCGCACTAGCCGCAGCAGGCCTGCAACACAGTCGTCGACGTGGAGAAAGCTTCTGATCTGTGTGCCGTCGCCGTGGATTCGAATACGGGGTTGCCCGTTCAGTGCAGCCAGGGCCACCTTTCGGCAGATGGCGGCCGGTGCCTTCTCTCGGCCGTCGTTCCAGGCGCCCTGGGGCCCGTATACGTTAAATAATCGGGCGATTCTGATGTTTGGTATCCGTTGGCTCGCGTAAGCGCAGAGTTTCTCCGAGAAAAGTTTCTCCCAGCCGTAGCCGCCCTCGGGTTCCACCGGGTGGATCTGTGATTCGGACAGCGGACTCGGATCCGCTCCCTGCAGCGCCTGCGGGTAGACACAGGCCGACGACGTGAAGACGAAATCGGAGACGCCGCAAGCGGCGCTGGCGCGCAACAGATTGATCGTCATGGCGGCCGATGAAGCGCAGTCAAAATCATGACGGCGTATATAGCTGATACCGCCCATGTCGGACGCGAGGTGGAAGACGGTGTCGACGCCTCGTACCAGGCTGCGGCAGAAGACCGGATCATGGAGATCGCCCACGTGATTTACCGTTTCGAACCACTGCCACCAGCGTTCTCTCGGCTTCACGTCGGCACAGACGACCGCGTGCCCCGTACGCAGAAGCGACTTCACCAGATGCCCTCCGATGAACCCGCCGGCACCAGTGACTAACACCCGGCTGGCCACCGGCTTCCCCCTGTGTTCGGGAACGGAAATCGACTCGAACTTCAGCATGGTAGCCGACTGCGGAATGAGCGACCAGGGTCTCGAACAGGGAGGAATCGATTCGGCTCGTGAGGAAACTATTTCAGCCACTCGGAGACCCGGCCGTGGCTCGCTCTGCTGTTCTGCATGAGTCTTCTGCGTATTGTGGCTGATTCTTTTTGTGTGAGTCTCCGGGGGCAGACGCCAACTAACGAGTTCGTGCAGGGTTGGTGGTGCGACTTGAGAACTTGGATGGGGCTCGGGGGTCACGTCTGCCGCGATGACATACGCGCGCCTTTCTGCCCAGTGGACGGCCGGACCCAACCGGGCGTGGGTGGTGTCGGCGCAGTTTCCAGGACGGGTCGGGGCTGCGGGAACAGCACCCGTCCGTCCTCGTACGGGACGACCATGGCCGCCTGCCCGACCCGCCTGGCCATGAGAGCGCCAGAACCTCGGCTTCCGAGGGGGTTGGTCGCCGAAGTTCTGCAATACCGACTGTCGCGAGCGCCGCGCGATCGAATGCGGCATCAACCGCCTCGATCGCCATCGGACTGCGGCCGCGAGGGACGACAATCTCGCCGTCCGCTACGAGGTGACCGTGCTGGTCGCCGTTCTCAATGAGTGGCTGTCACCGGCACTTGCCCACGCACCCTAGGCGCGGATGGTCGTGCGGGCATGCGCGATCCACCCCGACACCGCCTTGGCGCCACACGTCTCGGCGACCGATTCGGCCTCATCGAGGTGGTCGAGCGCCGTCGATCGGTCGCCGGTCTCGGCCGAGAGGTAGGCCAGGGCCACCAGACCGGCTGCTTCCCCGGGCCTGAAGCCGATCTCCCGGCGCAGCGTCACCGATTCGGTCAACCGCTCGCGGGCCTGGTCGAACCGGCCCGCATCTCTGTCGGCGAAGCCGAGATGGCGTATCGCGTAGGACATCGTCATCCGGTCGTCGACGGATTTCGCCAGCGTGTATGACCGGTCGAAGTACGGCCTGCCGGTGGCCCCATCGCCCTTCACCACCTGATGCCAGCAGCCGACCCAGAACAACGCGTCCGCCTCACCCGATGCGTCCCCGAGACGCCGGTACAACTCGGCCGCGCGCTCGAACAGCACCAGTTCCTGACCGTCCTCTGCGCCGGCGTTCAGGAAGCGGACGTGCAACACCTTCCCCCGCGCCAGGCAAAGGGGTGCCTCGATCGCGTCCAGCGCGTCGTCGGACCGGTCCAGCGCGGACGTGTCCCCACCGAACATCGCCGCTTCGAACAGCTCTCCCGCACGCTCGATCCAGTCCTGCCCTGGCATGTCCTGCCCCTCCCCGTCGGACGATTCGCCTGCTGAGGTTATCCCCGCGCTCCCGTCGGGACTCGGCAATTTCGGGGAGAGGCCATGAGGCCCTCAAGCGCCTGTCGCCCGCGTCGCCCTTGATCCGCATCGGCAAGGACAGGCGCGGCAACGGCGACACGTCCCGACGCGACAAGGAACTCATGATCCTCGGCTCGGGGACCGCTCCAAGCGGATGGGTCGGCCCCTCGAGTGCTACATCGAGGCGGGCAGGTTCGGGGAGCGGAGCACGAGCAGGGTGATCTCGCTGGGGGCGAAGACACGGAAGGGCGGGCCCCAGAAGCCGGTGCCGCGGCTGGTGTAGAGGAGGGTGCGGGGGCCGTGGTGGCTGAGGCCGGCGACGGCGGGCTGGTCGATGCGGACCAGGTGGTGGAAGGGCCAGATCTGGCCGCCATGGGTGTGGCCGGAGAGCTGGAGGTCGATGCCTGCGGCTGCCGCCCGGTCGATGAACTTGGGCTGGTGTGCCAGGAGCAGGACGGGTAGGTCGGGGTCGGCGCCGTTCAACGCTCCGGCGAGGTGGGCGCGGTGGCCTGCCAGGCCGGAGGACTCGGCGGTGACGTCGTCCACGCCGGCGACCACGAGGGTGTCGCCTCCGCGTTCCAGCAGCAGATGGCGGTTGCGCAGCGGTTTCCAGCCCAGTTCGTCCATCAGGTCGACCCAGCCCTGGGCCTCGCTGTAGTACTCGTGGTTGCCGGTGACGTACACACGGTCCCAGGTGGCCCGCACGGTTCCGAGGGGGGTGGCCTGGGCGCGGCGGCGTTCGGCCGTGCCGTCCGCGATGTCGCCGGTGTGGCAGACCAGGTCGGCTTCCAGGGTGTTCACCGTCTCGCACACGCATGCCGACCAGCGGGTGCGATCGAGCGGGCCGTAGTGGGTGTCGGTGATGAGGACGACGCGGAGGCCGTCCAACCCGGCACCCAGCCGTGGGAGTTGCACGTCGAGTCGACGCACGCGTGGCACGCGGCGGGCCTCGGCGTACCCCCAGGCGAGCAGCACGGCGGCTGTGCCGAGGACGGCCCAGGTGACGATCCGGGCCCGGTCCTGACTCTCGCCGACGTCGGCCAAGGTCAGGGCAGGCCGCAAGAAGACGCCGAGCAGAACCGACCAGGTGAACAGAACCCAGCTGGTGCCCAGCAGGGTGTCACCGACGATCGCCGCCCGGTCCTGCTGGCGACGGCCGTGGCCGCGCACCATCGCGAGCGGCATACCGACGAGGCCGAGGACGAACAGAGCGGTGCCGGCCGACGTGAAGGGCAGCGGCCAGTGCTGGCCGGTGTACAGGAGCACCCAGCAGGGGACGGCCCACAGGAGTACGGGGGCGATCAAGGGGATGTAGCGCATGAGGCGGTGCAGTCGGCTCGGCCGCGGAGCTTGCGCATCGCTGTCGGCGGGTCGGGTGTTGCTGGTGTCGGTCACGCTTCCCCTCTCTGACCGGGCTGCCGTCTCGCGCACTGTATCCGGTGGCTCCCGGGGCGGCCGGACCGGCGTTCATGGGGCAGGCCCCCAGGGCGAAGGGTTCATTGCGGGAAGCGGCCCGGTCGTCGGTGTGACGGTGACGGTGGCGGTGCAAGCAGGCAGCTTCGCACCCGTCGTGCGCCCTGGCCCACCGATACCGCGCGCCGGCTAAGGGTCTGGGAGCTCAGCCCGCCGTCTGCGGGGAACGGCTCTCCCGGGGAGATGCCGGGAAATGGCGGGGAGATGCCGGGAGATGGCTCACTGCCTCACTGCCCACGGCTGCCGCCGAGCTGACGCTGTGCCTTCATCATGGCCTTGATCGGGTGCTGATCGTGCCGACCTGGACGACGTCCTCCGTCTCGCAGCCACCCCGATTGCGGAACGGGCGGGCGGCAAAGCTGACAGCGAGGCAACGGTTCATGGTCATAAGCCGTCTCGTCAACCGAGACGGCGCTGAGTCGGTGCCCGTCAGGAACGGAGCAAAATCGTGTTGATCGGCGTGCTGACCGCCGTCGCGGCATCCGTCTGTTACGGCACAGGCTCAGTCCTGCAAGCCATCGGGTCCCGCAGGTCCGCGCGGAGCGGTGCGGCCGCCAATGCCAGCACCCAGTACGGGGGGCCCAGTCTCTCCTCCACCGCGAAGGCGGCGATGACCTGGGAATTCGTCGTCGGTACCGTCCTGGACTTCGTGGGCTTCGCACTGGGTGCGCTGGCTGCTCGGCTACTGCCCCTGTTCCTCTCGCAAACCGTGATCAGCGCCAACCTGATCATCACCGCCGTGCTGAGCGTCAGGCTCCTCCGTATCCGGCTGACTCGCGCCGAGTGGACGGCCATCGGCGTGGTCTGCGTGGCGCTCGTTCTCCTCGCGACGGCGGCGGGGGAGGAGGGCAGTGGACACGGCATCCCGATCGCCACGCACTGGTGGCTCCTGGCGATCTCGCTTGCTCTGATGGCGGGCGGCACGCTCGCGGTACGCCTCCTCGGTCCCCGCGCCGCGATCCTTGCCGGACTGCTGTCCGGACTCGGATTCGGCGCGCTAGGCGTGGGCGTCCGTGTCCTGAACGGCGTCACCCCCTTTGATCCGGCCGCCCTGCTGACGGATCCCGCTCTGTACGCGATCGTGACGGCCGGTGTAGGCGGGATGTACCTGCACACCGTCGCCTTGCAGATCGGTTCGGTCAACGGGGCCACGGCGGCCCTGGTCGTCGGCGAGACCGTGTTGCCCGGCGCGATCGGCGTGCTGTGGCTCGGCGACGCCTCACGGGCTGGTCTGGCCTGGATGGCGATGCTCGGCTTCGTTCTTGCGGTGGCGGGCGCGGTCGCGGTGGCATGGTTCGGCGGGTCTGCGGCGCACGTGGAGGAGCAGCCGCAGCAGCCGGCGGAACTGACTCCCGTGCGCTGAACACCCGACTCCGGCCGGCGGTACGGCCGGTGAGGAGCCGACCCACGAGGAGTGGACCGACAGCAATGGTTGGTTCCTTTCTGGCGGCCGTATGTGTGGGGGCGGGCGGAGTGATCACACTGCCGCTGCCATCGCCTCGCCACGTGGCTGAAAGGCGTTGAGCACGTGCCCCCGAGTCGGGGACATCCGGGATCGTGAAGCATGCTCCCGGATGGCTGGCACCTCACCCAAGACGTCGACGACTTCCTCGCCCGAGCCGGGGACTTCCTGCGCTCGCGCCCCGCCCTGCACAACACGGCGCTGACGGACATCGAGAAACTGCGGACACGCGGGGCGGCCGATCACGACGCCGAAGCCCCCGTCTTCGGCCGACGGGAGACGGGAGGCGAGGTCCACGCGATCCTCTATCTCACTCCGCGCGGCCGCCTGGGCCTCACCTCCCTCTCTTTCGAGCAGACGGACGCCCTCGCCGCTCACCTGGCCGGACTCGGCCACGCGCCCTCCAACGTCATCGCGGACCACGACACGGCCGCCGCTTTCGCCGAGTCATGGCGGCGGCACACGAGCGCAGCACCGGTACCCTTCTGGCGGACGCATCTCTACCGTCTTGGCACGCTCACCCCACCGCGGCCGCGCCCTGAGGGCCGGGGTCGCATCGCGGGCGGGCAGGACCGTGAGCTCATCGTGCGGTGGTGCCGTGAGTTCTGCGTCGACGTCGGGGAGCAGCCCTCCATCGACTTGATTGACGCCGGCTCCTGGGACGACTCACGTTTCGGCGACAGGCACTTCACGTTCTGGGAGACCCCGGACGGCACCTCCGTCGCGATGGCGGCCGCGACCTCGATCGTCGGCGGCATGGTCCGAGTGGACCCCGTCTACACCCCGGCCCGCCTTCGGGGCCGCGGCTACGCGGGCGCCGTGACGGTCGAGGTGAGCTGGGCGGCGTCGGCCGCGGGCGCGACGGACGTCGTCCTGTTCACGGACCCGGACAACGCCACCAGCAATGCCCTCTACCAACGCATCGGGTACGTCCACGTCGCCGACTTCGCCGGGTACAAGTTCTCCTGAAGGCTCACCACAAGACCGGTGAGCGGGTGCCGACCGACTGGAGGCCGGCGGAGCGGGTGCGGCCGGGGCCTCGGCGGTCCCGTCGGCGAGTATGCGCTGCGGCGCGGTCGGCTGGGTCGAGGTGGATGCCGGGGTGGATGCCGGGCTGGTCGGGCCGAGGAGGTCGTGGCTGCTGTGAGCCCGCGCTTTCGTGAGACCCAAAGCCCAGGGGATCTTCCGGTGTGCGGCGGGAACAGCTCGTCCTGTCGGCGCTGTTGTACCGGTCAAAGCCCGACCGGCGCGGCGCGGGCCGGGGCACACAGACCCGCAGGCTGTCCGCAGGGGGATCTGGTCCCCCGGTTCCGCGGTTCGCCCGGTCACCCGTCACCCGTTATCCGCCATCTGCCATCCGACATCCGGCAGCGAGGGGCGACCTTCCATTCGCCCGCCGCCCGCCGCCCGCCGCCCGCCCAGGCCCCAGACCGACGCTATTTCGCACAGAAGGACTGACCGTTTCATGAATAACTTGCCCTTGACGCTCATGGCGGTACACGCCCACCCCGACGATGAGGCCACCGGGACAGGGGGTGTTCTCGCCCGGTACGCGGCGGAAGGCATTCGCACAGTCCTCGTGACCTGTACCGACGGCGGTTGCGGTGACGGCCCGGGGGGCGTCAAGCCGGGCGACCCCGGGCATGATCCGGTGTCCGTCGCCTCGATGCGCCGTAAAGAGCTCGAGGACAGCTGTGAGGTCCTGAAGATCAGTCACCTGGAGACTCTGGACTACGCCGACTCCGGGATGATGGGCTGGCCGACCAATGACGCCCCGGCCTCCTTCTGGCAGACACCCGTGGAGGAGGGCGCTGCCCGACTCGCGGAACTTTTGCGGCGCTACCAGCCTGATGTGGTGGTCACCTATGACGAGAACGGCTTCTACGGCCACCCTGACCACATCCAGGCCAACCGCATCACGATGGCGGCGCTGGAGATGACCTCGCTGACACCGAAGGTCTACTGGACCACGATGCCGCGCTCGATGATGCAACGGTTCGGGGAGGTCATGCGCGAGTTCGGTGGGCAGGAGCCGGATCCCGCCGAGGCTGCCGCCATGGCCGAGATCGGGCTTCCCGACGAGGAGATCACCACCTGGGTGGACACCGCCGTGTTCGGCGGGCAGAAGTTCGATGCGCTGGCCGCGCACGCCAGCCAGGGCGAGAACATCTTCTTCCTCAGGATGGGCCAGGAGAGGTTCACGGAGTTGATGGGCGTCGAGACCTTCGTACGTGTCCAGGACACCACCGGCGCGGCTGTGCCCGAGAACGACCTCTTCGCCGGACTGCGCTGACCCTCCCTTCCCGGCGCGCGGGAAATGCCCGCAGGGCCCCGTCCTGGCATGGCCCCGTCCTGGCATGGGCCCGGCCTCGCGTCCGGCCCGGTGGTCGACCGCGGGCCGGGAGCATGCGTGGGCGAAGGTGGGGTGGTCCTGTCGCCGGGCCTGCCGGGCCTGCCGGGGGCGCCGTGACCGGCAGCCACCGGCGCGGCCCGGCGACAGGCCCCGCTTCACCGCTGCCGGTAGCGGATTCGCCGCTGTCCCCGTCCTACCGGTCGCGGTGGAAGGGCCGGCGCTTTGGCGGGTCGGCGGTCTGCGTGACAAGGTCGGACGTCACGAAGACGGCTGGTGTTGAAAGGGATTCCATGGACGGGCAGATCTGGGACGCGCTGGTCGACTCGGTGAAGAACGCATGCGCCGCGGGCCTGGAGCAGGGTGCTGCGCCCCGGCCGGTCATCATGCCGCTCGTGGGCGGCGAACTGGTCGGAATGGTCTGGGCACGCCCGTTCACGACGAGCGAGGACGCCCTCACCGGCATCGCGCAGCTGTCCACCATCGCGGCCGCGGCAGGCGCCGACGAGATCGTGCTCGCCTGGGAGACCGCCGATGTCGCCACCGCCTGCGGCCTGCCCGCCGTCGGCCCGGCCCCATGCCTGAACCTGGTCCGGGCCGACCGCGGTGGGCACGTGCTGCACCGGTTCCCCTACACCGAGAACGTCGTGGCCCGCGGTCCCGACGGCGAGACCTCGGTGGTCCCCGAATGGTTGCCGACACCCGCGCCCCAGCCCGGAGGTGAACTGGTTGCGCCGGTCCAGGCCGCCGTCACGTACTCCTTCATCCCTCTGGAGTTGGACCACCCGAACCCCTTCGGCGTCACCGTCGTCCTCATGGAGGAGGACGGCTACAAGGTGCGCCTGGCCGAGACGTTCGCCCAATGAATCCGTAGCCACAAAACCCTGACGGTTGCGGACGCCCCGCCCCAAACGGCTGACGAGCCGGGCCAGTGGGCCGAGGAGCCGGCGGGCCGGGGCGCGGGCGAGCCGGTGGAGACGCCGATGACGGGTGCCGTGGGCCCGGCGGGCCGACGCCAGCGGGCGTCGGGCGTCGGGGGCGTGGGTGGCGGTGGGCGGCGTCGCGGGGGCCTCGGCCGGGGGCGCGGCGCGGTGCCGCGGGGTGCTGATCTGGAACCTGCCGGTGCGCGTGATGCCCATTATGTGATCTTTTGAAAGTTACCTCAGGGTATGGCGTGACTTCTCGTGTGGGTATCAGTAGAACCCGTCTCACTCTATGGAGAGTGAGGAGCCGCGCATGAACGACGATTCCCCACGTGGGAGGCGCCTGAGAGGCGTATCCCGTCGAAGATTCATCACTGGAACCGGTTCTCTTCTTGGGTCGGCCGCGCTCGCCGGGCATGCAGTCCCGGCTCACGCCGCCGCCACAGCCGCAGCCGCGGTGATCGAACCGGGCGCGCATGTCCCCGTCCTCGTGATCGGAACCGGATACGGCGGCTCGGTGGCCGCTCTGCGCCTGGCCCAGGCGGGTGTCGACGTCCACATGATCGAGATGGGCATGGCCTGGGACACCCCCGGGTCGGACGGCAAGATCTTCGCCAACACGACGAGTCCCGACTACCGGTCCTTCTGGCTGCGCACCAGGACGAAGCAGCCGATCAGCAACTTCCTCGGCTTCCCCATCGACAAGGACGTCCCGCGCTACACCGGAATCCTGGACGCCGAGGAGATGGGCGGCATCATCGTCTACCAGGGCCGGGGCGTCGGCGGCGGGTCACTGGTCAACGGAGGCATGGCGGTCACTCCCAAGCGGGAGAACTTCGGCGCCGTCCTGCCGTCGGTCGACGCCGACGAGATGTACTCCGTCTACTACCCGCGCGCCAACGCGGGTCTCGGCGTCGCCACGGTCGACCCGGCGTGGTTCGAGACCGCCGACTGCTACCAGTACGCGCGGGTCGGCCGTAAGCACGCCCAGCGTTCGGGCTTCCCGTTCGTCTTCGTGCCCGACGTGTACGACTGGGACTACATGGAGCAGGAGGCCGCAGGGACCGTACCCAAGTCCGCGCTCGCGGGCGAGATCCTCTATGGCAACAACTATGGCAAGAAGTCGCTGCAGAAGACCTACCTCGCCCAGGCGAAGGCGACCGGACGGGTCTCCATCTCCCCCCTGCACAAGGTCACTTCCGTCGCCCCGGCAACAGCAGGCGGCTACACGGTCGTCATCGACCGACTCGACACCAGCGGCAACACCACCGCGACCAAGACCGTCACCGCGGACCGGGTGTTCTTCGCGGCCGGCAGCGTCGGCACCAGCAAGCTCCTGGTCAAGCTCAAGGCGACCGGTGCGCTGCCGGGCCTCAACAGCGAGGTGGGCAAGGGCTGGGGCGACAACGGAAATGTGATGTGCGGCCGCGCCAACCACCTGTGGGACCCCACCGGCGCCCTGCAGTCGTCCATCCCGTGCTCCGGCATCGACAACTGGGCCGCGGGCGGCGCGTTCGCCGAGGTGGCCCCGCTGCCCACCGGCATCGAGACCTACGCCTCCTTCTACCTCTCGATCACCAAGAACCCGAACCGTGCCCAGTTCTCGTGGAACGCGGCCGCGGGGACGGTCGGCCTCAACTGGCAGACCGCCTGGAAGCAGCCGTCCATCGACATGGCCAAGACGATCTTCGACAAGATCAACGCCAAGGAGGGGACGATCTACCGCACCGACCTCTTCGGCGCCTACAAGATCTGGGGCGACCACCTGACGTACCACCCCCTCGGTGGCGCGGTGCTCAACAAGGCGACGGACAACTACGGCCGCCTGCACGGACACCCGGGCCTGTACGTCATCGACGGCGCCCTCGTCCCGGGCAACACCAGCGTCAATCCGTTCGTCACCATCACCGCACTCGCCGAACGAAACATAGAAGCGATCATCGCCGCGGATCTGTAGGGGTGACCCGAGCGCGTGCTGTCCGGAACTGCACGGACCCCGTCCCGGGAGAGGGAGGAGAGCGGAACGAGCAGAACGACAGGGGACTGAGCAGGGAACGACAGGGGACTGAGAACGACAGAGTACTGAGCAGGGAACGAATGAGCACTGAGAAAGAAGCGTCAGGGGACTGAGCAAGGAACGGACCCAGGGCCGCCCGGACTCGCCGGACGGCCCCGGACCGGCTCAGTGCCCCGGCAGCACACACATGGCGTCGAGCCCCAGCACCCGATTGAGCCGCCCGAACGCCAGCCACGAGCCGAGGCTCATGGTCAGCTCCACGATCTCCGTCTGGCTGTAGTGCGCGGTCATCCGGTCCCAGAACTCATCGTCGAGGCCGTGGTGATCCAGGGCGTACCTCTCCGCGTACTCGGCGGCCAGGCGGGTGCGCTCGTCGAAGGCGTCGGTCGTGCGCCACTCGGCGACCGCGTCGGCGAACTCCTCCTCGACCTTCTGCTCGTCCCGCTCGGTCCGCCAGTCGAGGCAGAAGAGACACCCGTTGATCTGCGCGATCCGGAGCCGCGCCGCCTCGAACTCGCGGAGTCCCAGGGTCGTATGGGCGTAGACGGACAGCGAGAAGTTCGCGGCGGCGAGCCCGATGCCGGGGACCATGTCGCCCCACACGTACTCGATCGGGTTCCTGCCTTCGGGGATGTCGAGGTTCATCCGGGACTCCTTCGTGTTCGCCCCTGGCCCCGGCCGGTGACAGGAGGCGCGTCCTCGTGGTGTCGCAGGGACACGGAAAGGGGCGTCGGCGTCACTTCCCGCCGAGCCTTCCCACCGCCGGCCGCAGCGGGACGTCGAGCGCGTCGTACAGTCCGGGCTCCGCGTCCACGAGCCAGTCGATGGCGCCGACCAGCCGGCCGACCGCGGTGGCATTCCCGCCCGCGGACCGGTTCTCGCCCTCGTCGGTCGCCTCGACGGTGACCTCGATGCGAGGACGGCCCTCGATGATCACCCGGTGCGCCCCGTCGCCGTTGGGCGGTGACGGCCAGTCCGGGGCGCAGGACGGGTGGATCCGGGTGATGTGCTCGATGACGAGGCGGGGTTCCCCCTTCACGAAGCCCTGCACCTCGAACCGCACCGCGCCCTGGGTGCCCGCCTCGAACTCGCCCATGGTCCGGGTGCTCACCGTCGCGTCGAGCGCACGGCGCTGCAAGGTCTCGCGGATCTCGTCGAGTTCGACACCGAGGGCCCTGGCCATCAGCCGAATCTGCCCGCCCCACACCATGGTCGGGATCGACGGGGCGAGCATCAGCGGCTCGTAGTCCATCGGCTGGCCCATTCCGACCAGATACCTGACCGACTCCTCCTGCTCGTACGTGGAGTAGTCGAAGATCTCCTGGCAGCGGACGGCGTCGACGACGGTGCCCAGGCCGCTCATGAGCAGGGGCAGTACGTCATTGCCCCAGCCCGGGTCGACGCCGGACACGAACAACGACCCTCCGCCGTCGGCTATCGCGGCGAGCACGGGGTCCCGGAACTCGGGTGGGGCGTTGCGCTGGTCGTAGAGCGGGTACAACGCCGGAGTGACGACCACGGCACCCGCCCGGATCGCCGCGCCGATGTCGGCCAGCGCCTCGTCGGGCCGGATGTCGCCCGACGCCGCGTACACCACCGCCCCAGGGCCTTCGCTCAGCACGGCGGCGATGTCGTCGGTCGCCGAGATGCCCAGGCCCCGGCCGAGGCCGCCGAGTTCCCCCGCGTCGCGCCCGACCTTCTCGGGGTTGTGGACGAGCACGGCCGCGAGATCGAGCGCCGGATGCGCCTCGACCGCACGGATCGCCGCACGGCCGACGTTGCCTGTACCCCAGACCACCGTGGAAATCATACGCGGGAGCGTAATCTGACGAGCCGTCAGTTTCCATACCCTTGCACCGGACTCACGGCATGCCCGTGGACCGTGGAGTGACTCGAGTTCGCGCGCGACCACGGTGTCGGGCGATGCGGGCGAACGAGCCTCCTGAGTTCGTGCCACGTCAGCGGGCCGTCTGCTCGGACGAAACGACGCGACGACGCCCGCCTCCCGGGGGACCGCGGGAGGCGCGGCTCAGGTCCGGCTCACCCCGCGGTGATCCGCAGTACCCCGGTCACCGTGCCCTGGAGGTAGGCGCCGTCCGGGGCGACGGTGCCGGCCATCTGCAACGTGTCGTACAGCGCGCCGGTGCCTACGCTCCTGGAACGGTTGACGAGTCCCGTCTCGGCGTCGATCTGCGCGTAGCGGTAGGTGTCCAGCAGGCTGGTGCCCTTGCTGCCGGGGATCACCGGGTCGCGCAGGACCGTGTGCAGGGTGTGGTCGGCCGTGGACAGTTTCGGTACGGCCGCCGAGCGCAGGGTGTTGTCCCAGATCTGGGTGCAGCCGGTGCCGTCGGCCCGGATGTCCACCCGGGTCAGGCCCCCGGCGAAGTCGGCGGAGGCGGGCACGGCGTCACCCGCCCCGTCGGGCACGGCAGGGTACGGATATCCGTACGTGCCCGCGACGAAGATGCTGTTCCCGGCACCGACGGGCGAGTTCTCGCTGCCGGGGCCGCCGGACGCCTGGAGGACCGGGACCGAGCAGATCTCCGCGCCGGTGGAGGTCCGGTAGACCTTGAGGTGGACGGTGGTGTCGGCGTTGTCGACGATCGCGACGTAGTCGGTCCCGGTCTCAGGTCCGAGGAACGTCGGAGTGGAGCCGCTGCCCCAGCTCAGCAGGCCGGGCTTGCGGGCCTGTCCACGGTCGTACGCCTGGCGCCAGGAGATCCTGGGCGTGCCCTCGGCGTCCGCGGTGAGCAGATAGGTGGCGTGGGTGGTGGTGACGGCGGTGCCCTCCGGCGCGGTGGAGATGCTGTTGGCGACCCGTTCACCGGCCGGCAGGGCCAGGGACCGAACCGTGCCGGTGCCGTCGTCGGCGACGCCGACCACACCACCGCCCGTGGCGAACCAGACGCGGCCCTGCCAGTCCGGAGACAGGCCGGTCACCGCGTCGTCCGAGGGGATGGCAGACGCCAGGGAGAGTCTTTGGTCGACCGACAACTGCCAGGCACCGGAGGCACTTTGACGGTGCCCGACGCGGAGCAGACTGCGACTGCCGTCCGCGACGACGAGCCGGTCCTGGTGGTCCAGGTAGGCGTAGACCCCGCCCAGCAGCGAGCCCTTGGTCAGTTGGAGGGTGGCCAGGGAGGATCCGTCGTCGGGGTCGAGCAGGTGCACCGTCGGGACCTGCCCGAAAATGGGGGTGCACAGGGCCACGGGATAGCCGTCGTAGCCGATCAGCACGGTGGGGCAGGCGGATGCGAGCGCTGCCCGTGTCGACGTCAGGGTGCCTGCGCCCGGACCGGCGAGCGGTGTGGTGTCGGAGGAGCCGGTGTCACCGTGCATGGTGCCCGTACCATCAGGTCCGGCGTAGGGATTGTGCGGCGGAACCGGGGCGTAGGCGGCGGAAGTTGGTGTCGCGACGGCGGGTACCGCGACTGCGGGTACCGCGGCGGCGGCCGGCGTGAGAGCCGCGAGCAGGGCGGTGGCCAGCGCTTTGCGGATGCCGCGGTGGCGGGCGGGCGAAGAGGACATGGCGAGGACAGGATCCTTCCGTGCGACGGAGATCCGTACTGGGTGTCGGGGCAGTGCGCGCGAGGGCACGCGGCCGGAGCCGGCCGGACGGATGCGTCGGCCTGGGCGGACATGGCTGCGTGCGACCGGGGCTGCTACGGGGATGCGGCGGAAGCCGGCAGCGTCAAGGGGCGGTGGTGCCTGGAACGGCAGCCGTCGGGGTCAGAGCCCGTGCTGACAGAGGGCGCCGGAGGTTCGCGCGAGATCGACGTGGTGTCGGCGCGTGAGAACCCGGCACAGAGACTTCATGTCCATGATCGAAGCAGCTTCGTACGGGCATGGTCAAGTGCAGACCGCCGATCGTCCCGCCGTGGCGGGACAGCGCGCCTCGGCGGCGACAGACCGTTGTGGGGCGGCCGTAGGTCCTCGTCGTCCTCCGGCCTGCGGAGGTGGCGGACGAGGCGGGCCTCGCCTCGAGCGGTAGGGGGAAGCCCTCGTCGGAGGGCACCGATGAGTTTTGCGGCTGCCGCCCGTCTACCTCTCTGCAAGCCTCAGAAGCGCAGCGGCTACCCGGGAAGTGTGAGGAACATGAAGTACATGATCCAGATGAACGTGCCTGCCGCCCAGTGGGACACCATCATGTCGTCGTACTCCAAGGACGACATGGCAGCCATGTTCGCTCATATGAACTCCCTCAACGACGACCTCATGTCCGCCGGGGAGTGGGTGGACGGGCAGGGCCTCGGGGGACCCTCGCTGGTCAAGACGGTGCGGGCCGGAAGCGACGGACGGCCGCAGGTGACCGACGGGCCGGCCCAGGCGGGGCACATCCTGGCCGGGTACTGGGTGGTCGACGTCAAGAGCGAGGACCGGGCCCTGGAGATTGCCGCACGAGCGTCGGCGTGTCCTGGCCCTGGTGGGAAGCCCGGCAGCGACCCGATTGAGGTGCACGCGATCCCCGACGACCCGACGGCGGCCTGACCGACCGTGTGTGGCGGCGTCCGGGAACGGGCGAGCCGGGAGCTGGGAGCCGCCGCCACCGAGCTGCAGGAGCACCTCGCCGAAAGGCGCGATGACGATGACGGGAGGTGCCCGCCGATCGAGTGATCGACGGGCCTCCGGATCGCCTCGCCCTGGTGGCCCGGTTGACGAGCATCACCAATCCGCCATCCCCGATCCGCGCATTGCGCAGTTCCGGATCCATGGTGAGCGGGGCTCGGGGACGAGGTCCGGTCGAGCGGCCGCATTCGGCGCAGGCAAGAACGCCAAGGGCTGTAAGCGGGTTCGTCGTCACCGATACCCTCGGCCTGCTGCTGGCCGTACACGTGGTCGCGACGAGCGTTCAGGACCGCGACGGCGCCCGCCGACCGCTTCTGTGGAGCCGCCTCGACCACTCGGGTGTATGGAAGATCTGGGCCGATCGGGGCTTCGCC
This sequence comes from Streptomyces sp. Root1310, assembly GCF_001426425.1. Taxonomy (NCBI): domain Bacteria; kingdom Bacillati; phylum Actinomycetota; class Actinomycetes; order Kitasatosporales; family Streptomycetaceae; genus Streptomyces; species Streptomyces sp. Root1310. Next base: position 445,789 of record NZ_LMEQ01000030.1, read on the forward strand.
GATCGCCAGGACTCAAGACGACCGCTTCACGATCTGCGTGCTGTCAGCTCGGCGAGCCAGACGGTCCAGTTCGTCCCCGATCGCCTTGCGCAGCGGGTTGTGCTGTGGACCGAGTGAGTGCTGCTTGTCGGTCCACCTGTCGCGGGGATAGAGCCACACCGGCATTCGCACCAAGTAGGCCGGCTCCCACTCGAACCGGGGCCATACGTGCGCATGCAGGAACCCATCGGCGTTGCCGAGGATCTCCAGATTGACCCGCCGGAACGCCGCATCCATACGACGGGATGCCCGCTCGACTGCTTCTCCGAGTTGGTCCATGTCGGACAAGAAGGCCAGGCGCTTGTCCCTGGCCAGGTCCGACAGTTTTCCACTTTGGGATCGTCCACCAGGAGCACCGAGTAGCCCGGGAGGAATTGCGCATCGCCGATCGCCGCGAACCCCGCGTTCAAGCGCCGTAGAACTGACGGGTTTTCGCCTCGCAGGGCGCTCCCGATCCGATCCGTCCGCCAGTCATTGTCCATGGCCGGGAACCTACCCGGTCGCGATCACCACCCCGCCTGGGGATGTCGGGGCATCCCGTCTCAGGCGATCGTCTACTCGGGCTCACAGTTGCCGCTGTCACTGCCGGCTTCTCCTGCCGATCACGGCCCTCTCGCTTCGACGGTGCAGGCATCAATTGACCTCCCCTTCTCCCTTCTTGGGGGAGAGGTCCGGTGGGGTGTGCAGGGCGTGGTGGCGGCGGAGCGCGGAGAGAGCGGCGAAGTAGCCGCACATGCCGTGGACGCCGGGGCCGGGGGGCGTGGACGCTGAGCACAGATAGACGCCTGGCAGTGGTGTGGTGTAGGGGTCCCAGCGAGGGGTTGGCCGGGCCAGTGACTGACGCAGCGTCAAGGCGCCTGCGGAGATGTCTCCGCCGACGTAGTTCGGGTTGTACCTCTCGTACTGGGCGGCGGACAGCCCGCGGGAGGCGATGACCGTATCGGTGAAGCCGGGGGCGTACTCCTCGATGCGCCGCCGGATCAGGTCGACGGGGTCGCGTGTGTCCCCGTGAGGCACGTGGGCATAGGCCCATACCGGTGTCCTGTCCCCGCAGGCGCGGGACGGATCGGTGACCGCTGGGTCGACCACGAGCACGAAGGGGGTGTCGGTTCGGCGGCCGGCCGCGGTCGCGGTCTCCTGACGGAGGATGTCCGTGCGTGTACCGCCCAGATGCACGGTGCCGGCCTTGCCGACGAGAGGGTTGGACCAGGGGATCGGAGCGTTGACGAGAAAGTCCGCCTTGGCCGCGCCCGGGCCGTACCTGTAGGACCTCAGTGCGTTGCGGTAGCGCGTGGGCAGCGTGTGCCGGGGTCCGGCCATGTCGAGGAAGACTTTGGGAGCGACGTCCAGCATGACGAGGGGGAAGGCGCTGAGCTCGGCGAGGTCCTTGATGGGGTGACCGGTGTGGATGGTGCCGCCGTGTGCGGTGATGTCTGCGGCCATGGCGTCAGCGATGCGGGCGCTGCCTCCCTGAGGGAGGGGCCAGCCGCTGCTGTGCGCGAGGTGACCCAGCAGCAGGGCGACCGCCGTTGAGGTCAGCGAGGGCAGTTTTCCCACGGCGTGGGCGGCGACTCCGGTCAGCAGGGCCCGTGCCGCCTGCGTGGTGAAGGGCGTACGGGAGGTGGTGTGGGCTGGAACGCGCCGTGCCAGCAGCAGCGGCGCGGCCAGACTGCGGGGCAGAGAGCGCTGGGGGGAGAGGAAGAGGCCGACGACTTCGTCGGAGCGGTCGGCCAGGGGCGCCATGAGGCTCGTCCACCGTCGTCCGTCCTGGCCGAGGTGACGGGCGGTGCGGTCGATGTCGCGCCAGGCCACGGCTGCTGCACCCTGGGGCAGGGGGTGGGCGTAGGGCATGTCGGGCTGCAGCAGTCGGACGCCACGGGCGGGCAGTTCGAACTGCCGGAAGAACGCGGAGGCGGCGGCCATCGGGTGAACGGCAGAGCAGATGTCGTGCGTCACGTCCCGGTCGAACAGCGGCATGCTGCGAAGACCGCCGCCAATGGTGTCGGCCTTCTCGAACAGCGTGACGTCGAGTCCGGCGCGGGCGAGGGTGACGGCGGCGGCCAGGCCGTTGGGGCCGGTGCCCACGATGGCGGCGGTAGTCATGAACCGGCCCCCGCAGCGGTGAGCTGTCGGCTGGCCAGGCGGCGGTAGGTGGCGTCGTGCTCCATCAGCTCCGTGTGCGTTCCTGTTGCTCGCAGGCAGCCATCTTCGATGACCAGGATCCGGTCGGCTGCGACGGCGGTGGAGATGCGGTGCGCGATGGCCAGGACCTGGCAGCGCGTGCCGATATCGCCGATGGCGACGCGCAGCGCCGCTTCGGAGTCGGAGTCCAGATGGGCGGTGGCCTCGTCTAGCAGCAGAAGATCGGGCCGGGTCAGCAACGCGCGGGCGATGGCGAGGCGTTGTCGCTGCCCACCGGACAGGCCTGTACCGCCTTCGCCGAGTTCGGTGTCCAGTCCGTGTGGGAGGCCTGCGATCACCCCGGTGAGATGGGCGGCCTCCACAGCATCGAGGATCTCGCTCTGTGAGGCATCGGGGCAGGCATAGGTGAGGTTCTCGCGAACGGTTCCCCGCATCAGGGGTGCGTCCTGTTCCACCAGGGCGATGCGAGAGCGAAGCTCGCTCAGAGGCATGGCGGCGGTGTCCGTTCCACGGACGCGGATCGTGCCCTGGTCAGGGATGTGGAAGCGTTCGATGAGCTGGAAGAGGGTCGTCTTGCCGGCGCCCGACGGGCCGACGACGGCGGTTACACCGGCCGCCGGCAGCGAGAAGGACACTCCCGAGACGGCGGGAGCGGTGTTCTCGGCGTAGGCGAAGGTGACCTGGTCGAACTCGACGGCAGGGGCCATGTCGTCGCCGGGCACCGAGCGTTGTCCAGAGACTTCCTGGTCGATGTCGGCCAACGCGCTGACCCGGTCGATCGCGGCCCGGCCCTGTTGGAATTCGCCGATGGCCATGAACAGCATGACCAGCGGCGACACCAAGTAGAACAGGTACATGATGAACGCGGTGAGGTCCGCGATCGCCAGGGCGCCGGTGGCGGTGCGGGCCATGCCCCAAGCGATCACCACGGCGAGGGACACCTGGGTGCCGACGTTCGTGACAGGCACCAGCAGGGCGGACAGCCGCGTCACCCGGACCCCGCTGGTACGTGCGGTGTCCGCGAGATCCTGGAGACGGTCGGCCTCACGCTGCTCGGCGCGGGAAGCCTTGACGGTCGTCAGCGCGCTCAGGGCCCGCAGGAGGCCGGAGCCGAAGTGGCCGGTGTCTTCCCGGTTCATCACGGCCGCAGTGCGGACGGCGCGGGCCAGGGCGAGTCCGGCAGCCGAGGTGATGCCAAGGCATACGGCGGTGACCAGGAGCATCCGCCAGTCGATCCATGCCATTGCCGCGATGCAGCCGACGCTGGTGAAGCCGGCCGTGATCATCTGTGCGACGGAGGAGGACAAGGCCACGCGGGCCAGAGAGGTGTCGGAGACGGTGCGAGTGAATATGTCCCCGTGCTCGAGCCGGTTGAATGCTCGGAGTTGAGCATGCAGAAGGCGGCGGGTGAGCGTCCTTCGCATGTCGAGGACGATATTTTCTCCGGCCCGCCCGATGAGATAGGCGTGGGCGGCGCCGAGCAGCGCATTGGCTGCGAACAGGCCCGCGATGAGAGCGATGGGCGGTGCCACGGACTTGTCCGCGGCGACGGCTTCGATCAGGTCGCCGATGAGCAGCGGCTGCGTGAGGGCTGCCGCTGTGCCCGACAGGCCAAGAAGCGCACCGAGGCCGAGGAGCAGCCGCTGCCGACGGACAATGTGGCGGATGTTCATGCCGTCTTGGTGTAGGTCGCCAGGAACATCGGATACTGATCGCTGTACGGGGACAAGTCCCAGTTGCTGTAACGGGCTTCGAGCGTGAGCCCGGCAGCGACGGCGTAGCCGTCGACCTCGTCCGGAGTGGTCAGCCGGGACAGTTCGTTGCCCACGCGTGTCGTGCCGTCGGCCTCGTACCAGATATGGGAGCACTGCCACAGGTCGGAGCCCGGCAGGAGTGTGGAGTGGGTCTGCAGTCCGGTTCCCGGCTCCGGGTAGGGCGTGAACAACGTGGCGCGGGCCCGGCCCTCGTGAAGGGCCTCGACCGCGGGGCGGTTGCTCGTCTCGATGACAAGTCGTCCCATGGGAGCGAGCCGTTCGGCCGCCCGGGAGATCGCGGCTTGCTGGTCCTCGGCGGTGAGCAGCATCGACAGGGTGCTGCACACGGCATATACAAGGCCGTAGTGACGTGAATCGGTGTAGTTGCGAATGTCTCCGTGGATGCCGATGACGTCGGTGCCGGCGGGATCCGAAGCCAGCAGATCAAGCATCTCCATCGAAGAATCCACACCGGTGACCGGGCCCACCTTGCGGGACAGGGGGACGGCTATGCGCCCGGTCCCCACCCCGAATTCGAGGGTGCCGGCCGACGGGTCGGGGTGGAGACCGCTGAGTATCTCCGCCGTAGCCACCGCTTCCGCTCCCTTGGGGAAGATGCGGTCGTACCAGGGCGCGAACTGGCGGCCGTAGCCAATGTCTTGAACAGTGCTGGGCATGGTATTCAACGGATCCTAACTGGCCTGTGCGACTTCGGCCGGCACCTCGATGAACGGTGAGGCGAACATGTATTCCGGGGCCTGCGAGGTGTCGTACCCACTGTGTCGGACGATCAGGAACTGAAAGCCGGAGAGCTGCGGCCACACGGGATCGTTTTCTTCGATGCTGCGGGCCACGCATCCACGCAGCAGGGCGAACTCGACCGTTTTTTCCAGTTCGACTCTTTTCCCTCTGGCGGCATCCAGATTGAAACAGAGGTCGAAGACCGCTTTCTCTCCGCGCCGTTTCGGGAACCACACGGTGTGGCTCCAGGAACGCGGAGTGATGGACGATGCCGCCTTCCATTCCGACTGCTCTCCTGACGTCGTCAGGGTGCGGTAGAGGACGTGAAAGTCGTGGCGAGCCGGAAGCGGGGCGAAGAACCGCCAGTTGGGGATCAGGTTCCCGATGAAGCTCATGGGGCGGAGGCGGTCGAAGACTCGGTTGGGGTGTTGGCTCAGGAGGGTGGCCACCAGCCATGCGGCAAGGGCCATCTCGATACCGCGCGTCACCAGATCGGATGTTTCGGGCGAGGTGCGGGGGATTTTACGTGTGCTGATCTTCACGAGGCCTCACCTGCTTCAGCTCGATCTGCTTCGAGACTTTCGCCGAACTGTCCGATCAGATGGAACACCTCCTTTCGGAAGAGCAGCTCGTCATGCGCTGTCCGCTCGATGACGTGCATTTCGGAACGGGGTGCCCCGGCTGCCAGCTCGCTGTACAGTTCGCGCACGGTCTTGTCCGTCAGATGCGTGCGGTCGGCTGACACGAGACATGTAGGAACACTGATCTTCGGGAGCTCGCCGTTATAGCCGAGAAACTCTTGCTGGGTCGCGTTCCATTCCCTCTTCGCTGCTTCCCAGAGTTTCCAGTCACGATACTGATCGAGACAGAGTCCCTGTAGATCCGCAGGGAAATTCTTCAGCCATGCCGGCACCTCAAGCAGTCCTCCGAGGCCCAAACGGAGCGAGAGGGGCATGAGGAGAAGATTGAAGGAAATATGCTCTGCCCCTTTCGCCTGAGCGGAAGAGCGCAGCAACTCGCCTGGGTGGCTCGGATCCAGCAGGCAGAGACCGCGAACGAGGTCGCGCATCTGCTCTGCCGCGCGCAGTGCAAGATACCCGCCGAGCGAGTGGCCGACGATCACCACCGGACGGCTGCCGCAGGCATGGCGGACGAGCTCCTCCAAGTCCAGCACGGAGGATCGCAGGGTGAACGGCTCTTTCTCGTGGAACTCGCTGCGTCCATAGCCGGCCCGGCTGTAGACAAGTGTCGGATAATTCAGGCCGAGGTTGAGCTCCATCCAATACCAGTACTCCGCTGTTGAAGCCATCGCGGTTTCGAACACCAGGACCGGGGTTTCGGAGGAAACCGGAGCAGTCGGCTCCGTCATTCTGTAGGCAAGGATGTTTCCCTTGCTCGTCTCGAACATCGACTCGTCGCCGCGGCCGCGCAAGACTCGGCGGTGACGCAGCGCCTGGGCTGCGAATCCCGTCACGGCAACGCCGGCCAGCAGGCCTGCAAAGGCGCGGGGGAGGGTGTCGTGACGGCTGTTCACGAAGACCTCCCCGAGGCGAGGGCGGCCGGGGCCACAGGTCTGCGCTGTGCTGCGTACAGGACCGCGGGGTAGGTGGAGGTGAAAGCCCACACGAAACGACCGAGACCCATCACTCGGGCGTTGGCCAGGTGAAACATCCCGAGCGTGGCGAGCATCAGGGGAGCCGGCCTGCCCTTGGCGAGAAATACCACAGGGAAGGCGCATTCCAGAGCCAGTACGCTATGGGCCGTCAGTTTGGTCAGAGTGGGGTGACGCTGGGCCATTTCATAGGCCTTTGGCTCACCGAAGGACTCCGTCCGGAGAATGCCGGGCAGGGCATCGCCGGATCGCCAGATATCGCTGGGCAGCTTGGCGTATCCGGCGGCGGCATACGACATGGTCGACTGAAGAGCCACATACCACAGGCACGCATCGATCAATCGTGGCTTGCCGCTCGTCCTCGCTATCGCGGCTGCCGCCTCCACGTGAAAGCTCAGCTGATCCGTGCCGTCATTTCCGTACGGCTGTGTCAGATTGTTCGCCATGGAGGTCAACGCCAGCATGCTGTTTGCCGCGGCCCGAAGGCGTCGAGGTGCGCTCGGGGCCAGTAGTGACGCGGCGGCGAGCACGCGGGCGATGTGAATCGTCCGAACACTACGCGGATCTGCGAGCACATCGATCGCGCGGCGAACCAACGGGTGCCTCGCGGCGTGTATCTCACGCACCTCATCCCAGTGATTCAAACCGCCGGGTTGCCGGTCCCGTGCCGAGGCGAGATTCTCCAGGCTGTGGATGAGGTGAGTAACGGCACTCGTCTGTTCCATGACGGTGAGGGCACGGTCGCGTCCAATGGAAGGAGGCGAGACCAACTTGCCCAAAAGAGAATTGATTCTGGGTTTCATATTTCACCATGCTTTTGCGACAGAATGCACCACGAGGTGGGCCGTGCCCATGAGACACGGGCACGGCCCATTTCTTTCGGAGAAACTCACCGCGGCCTTTCGACCTGAGTGATTAGATCACCAGATCGAGTGAATCGCCGTGGCGACCGCGACCGAGGCCGCGAGTGCTGCCGGGGTGCCCAGAACGGGAACCGTGGTCTCGCTCAGAATCTCCGTTTGCGTCGACGCGATGTGAAGCGCGTCGAGCCTCTCGTCGTGGTTTACGATCGAGGTCAGGGAATCCATTTGCTTACCTCTCTGAGTGTGTCTGATCGAACCCGTCCGCTCGGTGGTCCGCGAAGCAGCGTAATTCTGCTGCAAGCAGGACGGAGGGGGTTATCAGTGGGTGAGAGCCGCCACGGCGCAGTGCACGGCCGCATGCGCCGGCAGCCCGCAAACAGCCAGGGCTGTGTTGACGGCGTCGCTGAGGCTGATGAACATGCCGGGATCCAGGTCCCCGTGGATACTTTCGGTGATGTCCATCGGCAGAGAGCCGATTTCTTCGGAAGCGTTCACCATCTCCAGCACAGGAGACATGATTAACCTCTTTTCCGTTGCGTCTGCACGGAAAGATTCCATGGAAATGGGCGGCAACTGGCAACTGGCAACTCCGCGAGTCGTCAGTTGAGCCGTTCCCCTCTGGTCAGGAGGGGAGGATCGACTCGGCCCATACAGAATCCCCCGTTGATCAATAGAACATTAACGCGGGCACAGGGATGAGTCTGTGGTGTGGATCACAGCGACTTTGGCATGGGGCGAGAGAAAGACCCTCGAAAGGCGCTCGGCGTAATCCTCGTCAAGTTCTTGCAGGTGACATGCAGTCCGTGCGTGTCGGTAGTTGTGCAACTCTTTACAGGATGGCCGAAACCCTTGAGGGCGGGGCTGAAACGCTGGCCTTGATCATCGAAGATGGCCGGGTGTATATGGAGTGTCACCCTTGAAGTGGCCGCCATGTCCGACAATCGAATTGCTTGGTGGTTCGCCTGCAATGTCCGCCTGTCACGCCAGGGCTTACGTATTTGCCGTGCGACGCCGGATGGAGGGAGTGCGGAGGTGAGGACGCGCCCCGGCCCGGGAAGGGCAGGGGCGGCCGTCGGCCTCGTGGCGTCCGGAGCCGGGCCGGCTCAGAGGCCGTAGCTCTTGCCGATGATGTCCCGCTGGATCTCGCTGGTGCCCCCGTAGACGGTGGAGACGACGGCGGCGCGCAGATGCCGTTCCATGCCGTACTCGGTGGCGTAGCCGTAGCCGCCCATCATCTGCATGCACTCCAGCGCGACGCGCTTGGCCGTCTCGGTGGCCTTGAGTTTGGCCATCGACGCCTCGCGCGGGAAGAGCCGGTCCGGCCGGGCGTCGCAGTCCGACGCCACCTCACGCACCAGCAGTCGGGCACACTCGATCTCCGTGGCGAGATCCGCCACGCGGTGCCGCAGCGCCTGGAAGGAGCCGACGGGTCGGCCGAACTGTTCGCGCTCGCGTATGTAGGCGACCGCGTCGTCGAAGGCGCGGCGGCCCAGCCCCAGCATGTTGGCCGCCAGGAAGAGCCGCTCGTGGTTGAGCCCCGCCATCAACTGGCGCCAGCCGGAGCCGACTTCACCGACCACCGCGTCCGGGGGAAGCCGTACGCCGGTGAGGAACACGTCGTTGACCTCGCGGCCGCCCATGGTCTCGATGCCCCGCACCTCCACTCCCGGCGTGTTCATCGGGACGTGGAACATCGTGAGCCCCTCGTGCCGGTCCCCGCCCGTCCGTGCCACCAGCAACATGCTCTCGGCCACATGGGCGTTCGAGATCCAGGTCTTCTGACCCTCGACGAGCCAACTCCCGTCGGGCTGCCGCTCGGCACGGCAGCGCAGGGCGGCCACGTCCGAACCGGCGCCGGGCTCCGACATGGCGACGGCCAGCACCTGACCACGCGCCGCGCCGCCGAGCACCGCACGGCGCTGCTCCTCGGTGCCGAAACGCTCGTACACCTTGGCGGTGATCACGGTGGTGACGAAGCCGCCGGCGGGCACCAGTCCGTAGGAGGTCTCCTCCAGGAAGACGCAGGCGTCGGCGAGGCCGCCGCCCGCGCCGCCGTACTCCTCGGGCAGGCATACTCCGAGCCAGCCGAGGTCGGCGAGCATGGCGTAGATCTTGGGATTGTGGGGCTCCCGGCCGCCCTGGGTGAGCGCGTCCCGCTGCACGGGACTTCCGCACTCGCGCTGGGCGAATTCACGTACGGCGGCGGCGAAATCGGACTGCTGCGGGGTGAGGCGACTGCCCATGGGTCCTCCGAAGACGAGGGAACGGCGTGGTGGGACAACAAGTGAGATACAGATATATGGTTAATGTTTCACTGTATCTATGAAAGGGGTGCGGGTACCGTGAAAGGCACCATGAAGACATCTGCGAACGACTCCCTGCTGGCCCGGGCCATCGCCCGGCCGGAGACAGAGGAAAAGCTGGCGCGGCAGATCCTCGACGCCGCCCTGGAGCAGTTCACGACCTTCGGCCTGCGCCGCTCCTCGGTCGAGGACGTCGCCAAACGGGCCGGCGTCTCGCGCGTCACGGTGTACCGCCGTTTCCAGAGCAAGGACGGACTGGTCGAGGCGTGTCTGCTGCGCGAGGGCAGCCGCTTCTTCCAGGAGCTGGACTCCGCCGTCGCCTCGCTGCCGACGATGGAGGACCGGGTCGTGGAGGGCTTCGTGGTCGCCCTGCGGCACACCAGGGCCCATCCGCTGTTCGGCGGACTGCTGAAGCTCGAACCCGAGGTGGTTCTGCCGTACTTCACCGTCCAGGGCGGCGCCTCCCTCGCCGCCACCACGGACTACCTGACCGCCCATCTGCGGCGCGCCCAGCACACCGAGGGCCGCCCGGAGACCGACCCCCGGCCGGTGGCGGAGCTGATGGTGCGCGTCGCGGTCTCCTTCCTCCTCAACCCGGCCGGCTGTATCGAACTGGGCGACGAGGAGCAGGCCCGCGCGTTCGCCCGCAGATACCTCGCGCCCCTGCTCGACGCCTGACCCTGCGCCCGCCGTCAACGCCGGGAGTGCAGCCACCGCATGAGCGCCACGGCCCTGGCCTTCGTCGCGGCGGGGGTCGCGAACGACGTCAGATCGACCGGCGGTGCGAAGCGCCGGACGGTCACCGACTGCGGGGTGGTGAAGGCCCGCAGTCCGTCCGCGCCGTGGATCCGGCCGAAACCGGAGTCACCGGACCCGCCGAACGGCAGGGCCGGGACGGCGGCGAAGCCCAGCACCGAGTCGACGGAGACCGCGCCCGCCCGCAGCCGGGACGCCAGCGCGGCACCGGCGCGACGGCTGCCGCCGAACACCGCGGCGCCCAGCGCGTAGCGTGACGCGTTCGCGCGCCGGACCGCCTCATCCTCGTCCGCCACGGCGTTCACCGCGACCGTCGGCCCGAAGGTCTCCTCGGTCATGGCGGGCGAGTCCTCGGGTACGTCGACCAGGACCACCGGCTCCACGAAGGCCCCGGCCGCCGGCGCCGATTCCGAGCCGCCGAGCGCCGCGCCCGCCCCCGCCGCCAGCGCATCCTGGACATGCCGCCGCACCACCGCCGTCTGGTCCGGCATCGTCATAGGACCGTAGGCCGCGTCAGGACCGGCGCCCGGGCGCAGGCCCCGGGCCCGCTCGACCACCTTCTCGCACAGCGCCGCGTGCACCTGCCGTACGGCGTAGACGCGTTCGACGCCCGCGCAGGTCTGCCCGGCGTTGCCCATCGCACCCCACACGATCGCGTCGGCCGCGGCATCCAGATCCGCGCCCGCCGTCACGATGACCGCGTCCTTGCCCCCGCACTCCGCCAGGAACGGCGTGAGCGATTCGGCGCACACCGCCATCACCTTGCGCGCGGTCCCCGGGGACCCGGTGAAGGCGACCTTGTCGACTCCGGAGCGGGCCAGCGCCCCACCGGTCGCCGCGGCCCCGGTGACGACGGTGAACAGTCCGGCGTACCCGGGCACGGCCGCGTCGAACAGCTCGGCGAGCAGCACCCCTGTACCGGGGGTGTACTCGGAGGGCTTGAAGACCACGGCGTTACCGGCCGCCAGGGCGTAGCCGATGGATCCCATCGGCGTGTACACGGGGTAGTTCCAGGGGCCGATCACCCCGACGACGCCGAGCGGACGGCGGACCACGGTCGCCGCCTGGTGCATCGCCACCGCCCCGGAGCGCACCCTGCGCCGGCGCAGCACGCGCCCGGCGTTGCGGGCCGCCCACGACAAGTGCTCCAGGGTGAGCAGGAGTTCCAGTTCGGCGTCCTGGCGGGGTTTGCCGGTCTCCGCCGCGACGATCCCCGCCACGGTGTCCAGGGACGACGCCAACTCCCGCTTCCAGCGCAGCAGATGTCCGCGCCGCTTACCGGCGGACAGGGCCGCCCAGCGGGTCCCGGCCGCCCGCGCCCGCCGCACGGCACGGTCGACGTCCAGCGGCCCGTGGACGGGGTACGCGGCGAGGGCCTCACCGGTGACGGGGGAGCGGGAGGTGAAGCTGCCGGGCGGGGAAGTGCGTCGCTCGACGGAATCTGCCCGCGTGCCGTCCGCGGTGGAACCGGGTTCGGTGGGTGCGGCGGTGTCGGTGGAACCGGGTGCCGTGGGTCCGGACGTGTCCGTGGGAGCCGGTTCCGTGAGCCCGGAGGTGTCGGCGGCGGCGGGTTCCGTGTGCCCGGCGGGACCGGTGGTGGCGGGATCCGGCTGTCCGGCGGTGTCGGTGGAGCCCGGTCCCGTGGCTCCGCCGGGTCGGTCGGCGTTCTCGGTGGTGTGGGTCATCGGCGCTCCATCGGTGGGTTCTCGTCGGCGAGCGGGGTCGGTGGCCTGTGGTGGGCCCAGTGCGGGCCGAGGTCGTCGAGCGTCCAGCCGAAGGGGTAGCTGCGGGGTTTGGGCCGGCTCGGCCACCAGCCGGGCCGGGCGGGCAAGTGGCGGGTCAGCAGGGCACGGGTCCGCAGGAGGACGTGGGCCGCCGTGCGTACCGGGCGCGGCTGCGGGCGGAAGCCGAGCGCGGTCAGCAGCGTTTCGTCCAGGACGGCCAGGGCGAGGCGGGCCACGAGCGGTCGCAGTGGCCGCGGGTACCAGTCGGTGATGATCCGCAGGGTGGCCGCGGCGACCCGCCGGTTGGCGGGGTCGTACGCGAACATCTCCTTCTCGTAGGTGTCGTGGAGCTGTTCGAACCCGGCGTAGTCGGCGGGGAGATCGGTGATCCCCATCATCTCGCCCATGCGCCGACCGACCAGGGCCAGACTCTCGGCCTCCTGCGGGCACAGCGGCCGCCAGCCGTACCGGTCGATCCACCGCTTGGGTCCGACCACGGTCGTCGCCAGGACGTACAGGTAGTCCTCGTTCGGTATGCGGTAACGGCCGTGGATGCGGTTGAGGTGACGGGCGGTGGCCCGGCCGTGCGGGGAGTCCATGCCGTGGCGGACCATCTCGTACGCGATCAGCACCGTGTCGTCGTAGCGCTTCTGTCCCGCGCGCTCGAACTCCTGCGTTCGGTCGAGGAGTTGAGAGATGCGGGGCACGCCGTAGTCGCGCAGGAAGGCGACGGACACACCCTGCATGTAGTCCCAGGGGAACTCGTACCGGGTGATCCACCGGAAGATCTCCTCGTGGTCGTGCCGGGGATCCATCCGGCGGATCCGTTCGAGCCGGCTGTAGCGGCCCATGGGTGATGCCTCCTATCGGCTGTCGGGCTGGCGGCCTATCGGGCTGTCGGGCTATCGGGTGTGACTGTGCGCGCTCAGGCCGGAGAAGTTGACCGTCTCGGCGTCGACCAGCACCTGGCCGGCCTCCACCGCCGTGACCGACAGCTCGGGCAGCTGAACGGCGATCGGCAGGTTCGCCGGCACGACGTCGGCGCCGATGCAGATGCGCGGGGTGGCGACGTCGATGACGGGGATGGTGAGGGAGCCGGAGAGCCGGGTGACGTAGATGTCGACCTGCGGGATGTCGAGGTCCACGTCGATCGTCTGCACCTGGCCCGGCGTCTCCAGACGGAAGGTGTAGTCGTCCGCGACGAGCCGGTCCGCGTGCACCCAGAGCACCTTGAGCTGCCCGCCGCCGACCGTCCCGAGATAGGTGGCGCCGTGGACGATGGCCCCGTAGGCGGTCAGGCTGTCCGCACCGACCTGGGGATAGACGGTGTTGACCGGGTAGGCCGCGCGGGGACGGCCCGGCTGGTCCCCGACGACGACGGGCGGGCGCAGGGCCGTCAGGTCGTCGGGGTCCGCGGGCATCTCGCCCGGCTCGGGGTTGGGCAGTCCGCCGGTGTCGACGCCGGTCAGGCACGGGAGGGTGACCTGGGGGCCCAGGACGGCTCCGGGCCGGTCCGCGGGCCCTTCGGTGCCGGCTCCGTCGTCCGGACCGCCGCCCTGGTCGGCGTCGCCCCCCGACGAGTCCGGGGCCGAGTCCGAGCCCGCCGAAGGGCTCGCGTTCGGGCCCGCGGAAGGGCCCGTGGACGGGCCGGGGGTGGCGCCGGGGGAGGCGGATCCCGTGGGGGAGGGGCCGGCCTCGGCCGCCGGGGACTCCGACGGAGTCGCGGACGGCGCTGTGGACGAGGTGTCGCCCGACCCCCACTCCCATGGCCAGCCGTTCGTCGGCCAGGGCAGCGGGAACAGGCCGGTGCCGGGGTGCGCCGCGGCGCCGGTGGCACCCGGGAGCATCGCGGCCGCCAGCGCCGTGGTCAGGACGAAGAGGACCGCGCCCCGCGCACCGGCCCGGCGCCCGCGGTACCGGGCTCGGCCCTCATCGGCTTTTGGGCGGCCGCTCGCTCCGTCCCCGGCGGCCGGGGCATCGGCGGTCCGCTCCGCACCGGCTGTCGCGCCCGTAGTCCGCTCCGCTCGGGCTGCCGCGCCCGCGGGCTGCGCGGAGGCCGGCTGCGTGGAGGCAGGCCGTGCGGAGGCGGGGCCTTGAGGCGTTTGCGGTTCTCGGGGGCCTTCCTCGGGGTGCCGGTTGCCCGGCATCCAGCCGAAGGCCATGGAGGAGCCGATGAGGCCCGCCAGCATGCCGATGCCGAAACCGCCCAGGTTCGTCGTCGCCATCGAGGTCAGGGACGCGACGGCCGTGACGACCGAGACGAACATGCGCTGGTCGGGCTTGAAGAGGAAGAAGATCCCGCCCGCGACGAGGACCACGGCGATACCGGCGGCCGACATCGCGCCCACCCCGACCCTGATCATCAGTGGCAGCGGGGCGAGCGGGATGGCGACCATCTCGATTCCGCCCGCGATCACCCACACCGCCGCCCAGAACGGACGTCTCCTGCGCCAGGCGCGCAGCGAGCGGCGAACCCGCCGCGCGGGCAGGACCCGGTCGATCCAGTCCCCGGTCTCCCGGGCCAGCTCCGACAGGAAGCCGAGAACGAAAGCGAACATGCCCGAACCCGTCTCTCGGCGCCGTCAGAAGCACTGCTTGCCGGAACGGCTGAACTCGATCTCCAGCTTCTCCAGCGTCAGCGTGCCGCCGTTGGCCGAGTAGGCGGTGCTCCGCAGGTCATGGGCGACCGCGGTGTCCGCCTGCACTCCGAACACGCCCTTCGGCCCGGTCACGCCCGGCGCGCCGGTCAGGGTGGACGCGTCCCGGCCGGCCTGTACACCGGTGACCTTTCCGCCGCCCCCGGTGAGCGCGTCGGCGTTCACCACGAGGTTGGTGCCCGCGAGCGGCTTGTCCGCGCCCGAGTGCACCAGCATGGAGATCTCTCCGACCAGCGGAAGCTTCTGCTTGAGCGAGACGCACACGTCGGAGACGGTGCCGTCCTTGACGGCCGCGAGCAGGACCGGCCTGGCGTCGTCGGCCGAGCCGCCGATGGAGGAGGGGAAGGACGACACGCCCTGCGCGGTGACCTCCGAGGCGGACACCTTGAACGCCGTGCCGGATACGGCGAACGAGGCGGCGATCGCCCCTTCCGCGAGCGCGATGCCCAGCGCGCCCACCGCCAGGGTGCAGGGGACGAACATCAGGGCGCTGCGCCGCCAGTGCGTCCGACCCTCGTCCGCGTTTCCGATATGTGCATATCTGTCCCTCACGGTGTTTTCCTTACCTTTAGGGGTGAATGCCGGGATCCCGCGTCGGGGTGTCGTCGAGAGAGTCGAAGATACAAAAACTATTGACTTGTTTCACAGGGCGCGTCAATACTCCGGACACGACGGAGAAACGGAGGCGTCATGACCGGCGTACCGCACACGTCAGGACGATCAACTCAGTTGGCTTCAGGGAGAGTTGAGATACCAGCGCAGATCCGCGCACCGCGCAGGGGAGGGGTCGTCTGGCGCTGCTTCGGCGACGCCCGCGCCACCCTGATGGCACCCCAGCTGCTGCTTCTCCAGGTCTCGCACCCCGTGGTCGGGGCAGGCGTCGCCGACCACAGCACCTTCCGTGCCGAGCCCTGGCCGCGCCTGATCCGCACCCTGCTCTCGCTCACCACGGTCGTCTACGGCGGCCAGGAGGCGGCCACCGCCGAGGCACGCCGCCTCCTCCACGTGCACACCGGGATGAAGGGCACCGACGCGCAGGGCCGCCGCTACCACGCCCTCAACCCCGAGGCGTACCACTGGGTGCACGCGACCCTGGTCAAGGGACCCGTGGACGCGCTTCGCCTGTTCGGCAAGGGCATGTCGGACGGTGAACTGGACGAGTACTACCGAGGGATGCGGGACGTGGGCCGCGTATGGGGCCTGAAGGAGCATCACCTTCCGCCCGACTGGCCCGCGTTCCTCGACTACTACGACGAGATGGTCGCCCACCGGCTGGAGTTCAACCAGTCGGTCCAGGACGTCCTCGACGAACTCGCCCGCCCCGCCAAGCCGTTCCGCCGACTGCCCGGTCCGCTGTGGTCGCCCTTCGCCCGGCTCGCCGCCCACTACGCCCTGCTGGTCACCGTGGGTACCCTGCCCCCTGTTCTGCGCGAGCGGCTGCACCTGACCTGGAGCCCACGGCAGGAACGCGCCCTGCGCCGTTTCGCCCGCGCCGTGCGGTTTCTGATGGCCCTCGTGCTTCCGCCGCTGCGGATCGCCGTCTCCCTCGCCATCGCCTACTGGGCCACCCACCGGCCCGGCACCGACCCCGCCACCCGGCGGCCCCTGGGAGCGTGCTGACGTGAACGCCCGCCCGGATCACCCCACGAGCGCCGCCGCCCGACCCGGACGGGGCGACCCCGGCGCCCGTCCCGTCCCGGAGCCGTTCGGCCCGGGAACGATCCTCTGGGACATCGCCGGTGACATACGCCTGCTGCTCTCCCTGCCGGCCGCCGTCGTGCTCCAGGTCGCCCACCCGGCGGTCGGAGCGGGCGTCGACGAGCATTCCGTGTTCCGCACCGACCCCTGGGGCCGGGCGCGCCGCTCCCTGGAATCCCTCCAGCTGTGGATCTACGGGGGTGAGCGGGCGATCGAGGAGGGCCGCAGGCTGCGCACGGTGCACAAGAGCATCAGCGGCACCGACACCCGTGGCCGCCCCTACCACGCGCTCACCCCGGCCCACTACGCCTGGGTGCACGCCACCGCCTACCCGGCCTTCCTGTCCTCCGCCCGGTACCTGTCCCGCCCGCTCGACGAAGGCGAGGAACGCCGGCTGTACGACGAACTGCTCCGGCTCGGCGACATCCTCGGCATCGGACGGCGGGACATGCCGGCCACGCCCGAGGAGTACTGGCCGTACTTCGAGCGGATGGTCCGGGACGAGCTGGAGAACACGGTGGTCGTGCGCGAACTGCTCGACCCGCGGCGGCCGGTTTCCCCGCCCGATGGCTCGGGCGCCCTCGTGCGCAGGTTCTGGCCCCTGTTCCGTCCGCCCATGGCCCGGCTCCACGTATTCGTCACCACGGGTCTGCTGCCGCCCGTCGTCCGTGACCATCTGGGGGTGACGTGGACGGCACGGGACGAGCGCAGGATGCGCCGTCTGGGCTTCGTCGTCCGTACGGTCGTCCCGCTGCTGCCGGAACGCCTGCGCTACCTGCCCGTGGCCCGGGCGGCCCGGCGCGCCGCCCGCGCCTGAGCCCGGCCCTTCGCGCGGTCGAGGGGCGACCTGGCCGACTCGGGACGGATCGGCTCGGCCCGGGCCGGGCCGGCGGGATCAGGAAGGGGACTCCGCCTCGAGCTCCCGCTTCAGGTTGCGCAGTGTCCTGGCGATGTTGTCCGTCTGGAAGTCGGCGAACGTCCGGCCGCCGGTGGCGACCCGGTCGAAGGCGTTGGCGACGAACGACGGCCAGGCCCGCCGGTCGTCCGTCCAGGTCTCCGTGACGCGGGTGGCGCCGCCCTCGGGCTCGAAGCGGTACTCCCAGGTGGCGATCGGACCTCGCAGCCGCGGCCGGCTCAGCCCGATCGCGTGCACCCGGAAGGCGAAACGGCGACCGGAGTCCGCGGCCGTCACCGTGCACCGCGTGACCCAGCGGAACGCCCCCCGTTTGTTCCGGCCGTCGAACGTGGTCCCCAGCGCGGCCGACGTGTCCGCCGCGGGCACGGTGGCCCCGAGGTTCTCCGGACTCCACCGTCCCATCTGCGCGGGCCGGCTGACCGCGTCGTAGGCCGCCTCCGGCGGGACCTCTATCACGATGCTGTCGGACACGGTGAACCTGCGGGCCACGGCGACTCCAATCCTCGGGAACGCGCAGCTTACTCGCCAGTAGCAAGTGTGCGGAACGTGCCGGTGCCGGTGCCGGCACCGAGCGGAACCCCCCCGCAGCATGCGTGAGCTCTTCATCGAGCAGGAGCCTTCGAAGCTGTCCGCGTCCCGGCGGTGTGCCGGTCCAGGCCGGACGGGGGCGTCATGCCAGGAGCGTCACGCCGGGTCGGGAGCCTGAAGGAAGCGGAGCAGTACGGCGGCCTCCGCGCGGAGCAGCGCGGCTCGCTCGGCGTGCGCGGGTGCCGTCAACTGCGCCGCGGCCGCGAGACGTTCGTCGGCTTCGGCGCGCACCACGGCCAGCACGCCCTGCTCGCTCAGTGCGCACCGCGCCACCTCGGTGGCGCCGGCTCCGACCGGCGACTGCTCCAGGGCCAGGCCACGGAGCTCGGCTTCGCGCACGGGCGCGGCCTCGGCGTTGTCCAGCGCGGCGAGTGTCGTGCGCAGGGCGCTCACCGCGGCCTTGTCACGGGCGCGCATCGCTTCCGGCAGTGCTTGACGCATACGAAGACGTAGAGACATGTCGGTGACCTTATGGCGGGGGCACCTGGATGCACCACGCGATATGGACGAGGGCCAGAGCTCCGGGGGTACGGCCGACCGGGGCGGTGCCGACGCCGCCCCGCCCCGCCCCGGAAGATCGCTCGCACTTGATCGGGTCAGAGGCGCTCGGCGATCCTGCCCGCGACGGTGACCGCGATCTCGATCGCCCGTGCCGCGAGTGGGGAGTGAGTGCGATGCGCCTGCCACAGCAGGAAGATCTCGCGTGGCGGGAGTTCCGGCTCGAGCTCGTGGACGCACAGTGACGGATCGGAGCCGATGTCGGCACTGTGGACGGTGAGTTGGGGCAGGACCGCCGAACCCAGACCGGCGCGCACCATCGACAGCACGGTCTCGTTGCCCGCGGTACGGCACACGACGTGCGGCCGGACCCCGTGGCTCGCGAGCGCCTGCTCCAGCCGGGCCTGGTCGCAGATCGGCGGGTACGCCACCATCGGTGCGCCGTCGAGCAGGGCCGGGCGCACCGGACCTTCGGGGAAGGTGCCCCGACGGGCCACCAACAGGTAGGGATCGTCGAGCAGTTTGCGGTGTTCCACGTCGCCGTCGACGCGGCCGTCGAAGAACATCAGGTCGAGGTCCTGGACGTGCGGCCGGTCGGTCTCCTCCTCGAACAGCCTGATGTCGCAGCCTGGGTGCTCGTCCCGGAGTCCGCGTACGACCAGCGGGAGGATCACGTTGGACACGCTCTGGAAGGTGCCGATGTCGATCCGGCCGTCGCCGGCCTTGAACCGGTCGACGGCTGCCGCCATCGCCTGGGCCCTCGCCAGCAGTTCGCGTCCGTGGGCCAGGACCACCGTGCCGAGTGGAGTGATCCGCACCGGCTTCGGCCCGCCCGGCCGGTCGAACACGGCACCGCCGACGGCCTTCTCCAAAGCCGCGATCTGCTGACTCACCGTCGACTGCGTGTACCCGAGCCGCGCGGCCGCCCGCCCGAACGAGCCCTCGTCGGCCACGGCGGCCATCGCGGTGAGATGCCTCAGTTCAACGTCGGACATGCCCCCACCCTCATCATGAACATCGTCGAACACGATTGACTCGATCACAAACCATCGCTTTTGACAATGGACAGCTTGCTCTAGCGTGGCGTTCATGACCGATCACCCCTCGCGCGGCGAGCGACTTGTCGAGATCGACGAGGTCGAGCTGTGCGTCGAGACCTTCGGAAACCCCGCGAACCCGGCGATCCTGCTCATCGACGGTGCGACCGCCTCGATGCTGTGGTGGGAGACCGAGCTGTGCGAACGGATCGCGCGCGGCGACCGGTTCGTGATCCGCTACGACAACCGGGACACCGGCCGATCCACCAGCTACCCGCCGGGGCGGCCGGGCTACACGTTCGCCGACCTGGCCGGGGACGCCCTCGGCATCCTGGACGTCCTGCGGGTCGAGCGCGCCCACGTCGTCTGCCGGTCCATGTCCGGCGGGCTCGGGCTCATCATCGGGGTGGATCACTCCGACCGGGTGGAGTCACTGACGTTCGTCTCCACCTCCACGGGCGAGGACGGACTTCCGCCGCCGTCGGAGGAACTCGCCGACGCCATTCCCGCAGAGCCGGACCCCGCCGATGCCGGCGCGGTGGTGGACTTCGTCCTCGCATCGGCCAGGGCGTGCTCGGGCGGCTCGCCCTACTTCGACGAGAAGGCCACGCGCGCGCTGGTCGAGCGGGACGTGGCCCGCACCCGTGACGTCGCGTCCACCCTCGTCAACCACTACGCGATGAGCTTCGACGGGTCGTCCCGCGATTTCGCCGCCATCAAGGCGCCGACTCTGGTGGTGCACGGCGACCACGACCCGGTGTGCCCGCTCCCGCACGGACAAGCGCTGCGCGACGCGATTCCCGGCGCGACGCTGCTCATCCTGGAAGGCGCCGGGCACGACCTGCCGAAGCCGCTGTGGGACGTGTTCGTCCCGGCTCTGCTACGGCACACAGGAGGCAGGCGGCCGACCAGGACCGGGTAGCGTTCGGCGCTCTGGCCGAGCCCGGCGCCCCGACCGGATTTCGGCGCCGCCCCGGCGTGCCGCTGTGGGCGGAGGAACCCCCCGGTGACGTCAAATGGCGTCGAACCGCTGCGCCGCGGGCCGGAAACAGTGTCGCCGGACCAGGCGCGAGGCGTACCCGCGACGTCGGCCCTGCCGACGTCGGTATCGAGAGGATCCGGTGACGGCGATGTCCGACCTGTTCGACTACGACGCGGAATTGCGCCTGCACAACGAGGTCTTCCGCGCCGCCGCCCGCGTCGGCTCCCGCGACCGTGTGCTCGACGTCGGCTGTGGCACCGGCCAGTCCACGCGTGAGGCCGCCCGCGCCGCCGTCGACGGAAGCGTGCTGGGCGTCGACGTCTCCGCGCCCATGCTCGAACGGGCCCGCCGGCTCAGTGACGACCAGGGACTGGCCAACATCACCTACCAGCGGGCGGACGCCCAGGTTCACCCCTTCCCCCCGGAGCGCTTCGACCTCTGTATCAGCAGGTTCGGAACGATGTTCTTCGCCGACCCGGTCGCCGCGTTCACCAACATCGGGCGGGCTCTGCGCCCCGCGGCGCGCCTGGTGCTGCTGGTGTGGCAAGAGCGCGACCGCAACGAGTGGGCCACCGAGATCCGCCGGAGCCTCACCGCCACATCGGACACGTCAGCCACATCGGATACACCAGCCGCATCAGGCACACCCGGCGGCCCGAACCCGTTCTCGCTCGCCGACCCGACCCGCACGGAAGGCATCCTCGCGGCGTCCGGCTTCGCGGACGTCGGCTTCACCGACGTGCACGAGCCCGTCTACTACGGCCCCGACAGCGCCACGGCCTTCGACGCCGTGCTCCGCCTGTGGGAGTTCAAGGACCTGCTCGCCGGCCTCGACCCCGCGGCGGCCGAGCAGGCACGCACCCGGCTGCGCACGACCCTCGACGCCCACCACACCGCGAGCGGCGTGCACTTCGATTCGCGTGCCTGGATCGTCACGGCTCGCCGCCGTCCCTGAGGGCCGCGGGACCACGTCCGCGGACTGCTCGATGGCGGGCTGTCAGTGCCGGCCCACCGAGATCGTCGCTGGGCGGGCCGGCGCATCTGTGCCATGCCCCGCTTCAGATGCAGATCACGATCTTTCCACGGGTGCGTCCACGCTCGGCGTGCGCGTGGGCGTCGGCGATCCGCTCCAGGGGGTAGGTCTGTTCGATACGGGGTGTGTAGCGGCCCTGCCGGCCCAGTTCCGCGGCCGCGGACAGGAGGGTGGAGTCGTTCTCCGCGTTGACGACGTGGGTGCCCAGGCGCTGCCCGCCTGCGTGGTCGGCGACCGTCGCGACGCGCGTCGGGTCGCCCGTGATCGCGACGAGGTCGTCCAGGGATCCGGAGGCCGCGGTGTCGAGCGCGATGTCGACGCCGTGCGGAGCGAGAGCGGAGAGGCGCTGCCCGAGGCCGGGGCCGTAGGTGGTGGGGACGGCGCCGAGAGAGGTGAGGAACTCGTGGTTGCGTTCGCCTGCTGTCCCGATCACGGTGGCACCTTGTGCGATGGCGATCTCGACTGCCGCGCTGCCCACGCCTCCGGCGGCGCCCTCGACGAGCAGGGTGCGCCCCGCGAGGGGGCCGAGCGCGTTCAGGCCACGCATCGCCGTCACGGACGCGAGACCGGCGCCCGCGGCCTGCTCGTCGTTCCACGTGTCGGGGGCGTGGGCCCAGGCCGAGAGGACGACCAGCTCCGCGGTCGCGCCGGTGACACCGCCCAGCCCGAAGACGCGGTCGCCGATGCCCACCCCCTGCACTCCGTCACCGATCTCGTCGACCACGCCGGCGGCGTCGCGCCCGGGAACGGCGGGTAGCTCCAGGGGGATCAACTGGTGCAGGACGCCGGCGCGCAGCTTCCAGTCGATGGGATTGACGCCGGCCGCCGCGACGCGGACGCGGATCTCACCAGGTCCGGGGTGAGGGACGGGGGCCTGCTCGATCACCAGGCTCTCCGCTCCGCCGTACTCATGGAAGCGGGCTGCACGCATAATGTCCTGCCTTGCCTTTATAGGTGGAAATAATGGTGTTCATTCGACGCCCCGTCGGTGTGAACCTGAGGTCGACGTGAGGTTCACACCGGCAAGCCGGCTGCCTTCCGGTCAGAGGAAGGCGGGTGCGGATCGGTGAGGTTGCCGAGCGGACGGGCGGCCACCTGCCCCGACAACCACGATCCCGCCCACTGCCGGAATACCTCTCGCCGAGTCGATGCTCCGGAAGATATCCAGAAGGTCGGTCACCAGCTGGATACCAAGACCGCAGACAGGAGACCCTCGATGACGCAACGGCCACCGCTGCCACCCGACTTGTTCGACGAGCTGTGCCCGTCCTCGCTGCTGCCCTTCCGCTTCGGTGACAAATGGGCACCCATGGTTCTCCGCTGTCTGGAGGACGGCCCGCGCAGATACTCCGAACTCCGCGTGCCACTGGCCCGCGTCACCCCGAAGGTGCTCACCCAGTCGCTCCGCGGTCTGGAGCGAAGCGGGTTCGTGTCACGCACCGTGCACGCCGACCCGAAACTGAGGGTGGAGTACGCGCTGACGCCGCTGGGCCGCAGCGCGCTGGAGCCGCTCGACGCCGCGTGCCGGTGGGCGGCCGAGCACTGGGACGAACTGCTCGACGCCCGCGAGGGCGTCGAGGGCGGCATCTCCTCCGTCGGCTGATTCGAACCTGCGTCGGCGCGTGCCGCACCGGACGAGCCGCACCTCCGTGTTCACTCGGGGAGTCGCCGACAGCGCTGTCCGCGGCCCAGCCGCAGCCACCGCCCGCGGTGCAGACGGGCGGAAGTCTCGGTGAAGCCGGCCCGGCTGCTGAACGACGCCGGCCTCGTCGTGTTCCTGACCGTGCGCCAGCCCGCCTCGGCCTGCCGCCGCCTCCACAGCCGCGCGACGACCTCCTGCTCCCGCCGCCCGCAGATACGAATCGAGACGGGAAGCGATCCGCTCAACGCGTTCATCGAGGAGGGACGACCAGGTGTCGGTGGGGGCTGCGTACCCGCACTCCACCACGTCCGCAGATTCGAGCCGGTGCGGTCTGCAAGGGGAGGCTTTCAGTCGCTTTCTGCCTGCGGGAGGCGGGCTGTTGCCGCCTGTCCGGGCTCTCTGCGTGTCCTATGCAAGCTTCTGTGCCTTTCATGCACGCGAAGGGGAGGGGCTGATTCCTGCCCGTATGGCGCGGCAAACGGCGGGAACCGCACGGATCTTTGTGCGATTCCTGTGTCAGTTTGTGTGCGCCTGGAGACCACTGGGGTCTCCGGGGTCGTCCTTCCTGTGGGGGGAAGTCCATGCATACGCGTGCCTTCGGCATGCCCTTTCGGCGTGCCCGTGAAAGATCAGCCGCTCTCGCCGCCTCGGCGATGATGGTCTCCGCGGCGCTGGCCTTGTCGGCACTGCCGGCCGCTGCCGCGGTCGCCGACGACACCAGGCCCACCTCAGTCTGGGGCCCGGACGGCCCCGACTTCGACATGCCGGCGGTGAAGGTCGGCCCGAACCGGCCCGTGAAGTCCGAGCCGTCACAGAATCCGACCGACGAGGTCTACGTGCCCTGGCTGCGCGAGCAGCGCGCACACGCCAAGGGCGCGCCCGCGAACAAGACCAAGTCCTCCGGCGCCACGGCGAGCGCATCGGCGCTCAGTCTCGTGCCCGAAGGTCAGGGCGACGTGCCCTGGCACCGGTACACCAGCTTCGCCCTCACGGACGCGCTGACCGCGAAGATCGACTACTCGACCGGCAACCTGATGCTGACGGCCACCGACTTCGACATCGCCGGTGTGGGGCAGCGGCTGACGCTGGCGCGGACGTACAACTCGCTGGACGCGCCGTGGGGGAAGGTCTCGCAGCGCTGGTGGCAGCAGTACGAGCGCTACCTGTCGCTGTCCTCCACCGAGGCGGTCTTCTACGACGCCTCCGGTGCCACGGTCCGCTTCACCAAGAACAGCGACGGCTCCTTCACCACGCCGAAGGGCTACTCCGAGGACCTGAAGAAGAACGCGGACGGCACCTACTCGCTGACGAAGTGGAAGTCGGGGGCGACGGACACCTATGACGCCAACGGGACGCTGGCGAAGGTCACCGACCGCAACAAGGGCACGGTCACCGTCACCCAGCACGACGAGGGCGGTGAGCACAAGGGTTTCAAGCTGACCGAGACCCGCTCCGGCCGCTGGGTGGACCTGCTGAAGACGGACGCCTCGCAGTGGCAGGCCAAGGACAACACCGGCCGCACGGCCGTGTTCAACCTCGACAGCGCGGGCAACCTGGCCACCACCACGGACACCGAGGGCAAGACGGTCACCTTCCGCTACGACACCTCCGGCCGTGTCGACAAGATCACCACGGCGGAGGGGCGGGTGACGGTCTTCACCTACGACGACGCCAACCGCGTCACGTCCATGCTGCGTGGCACCGGCTTCAACAGTGCCGGCCACACCGGCCCGACCTGGACCTACGGCTACACCAGCGACTCCGCGACCGCCGCCGGCACGACCACCGCCACCGACCCGGAGACGCACGCCACGAAGTACGCGCACGACGGCGACGGCCAGGTCACCGAGGTGACCGACGCGCTCGGGCACAAGCGGTCCACCAAGTTCGACGCCAACCACAACATCGACACCGCCACCGACGCGATGGGCTCCGGCGCCACCCCGGGCAACGTCACCGACTACGGCTTCGACTCCCGCAACAACCTGAAGACCGCCACCGCGCCGACGGGCGCCGCGACGGTCAACAACTGGCAGACCATCGCCGGCGGCGACCTGCCCAAGGACTCCACCAACCCCGACGGTGAGAAGACCGCCTTCACCTACGACACGGCCGGCAACACCAAGACGGTCGCGCAGACCGGCACCGGCGGCGGCAGCGTCTCCTACGACTACAACCCCGCCACCCCCGGATGCGGCGGCTTCGAGGGCCAGCGCTGCGCGCAGAAGACGAAGATGACCTCCTCCAAGACGGTGGAGACGGACTTCCACTACGACGCCAAGGGCAATCTGGAATGGGCCAAGGCCCCGGCGCCACTGGGGAAGACGACGTACACCCACGACGACCTGGGCCGCACCAGGACCGTCACCGACGCCCGGGGCGTCACTGTCACCTACACCTACGACAACCGTGACCGCATCCGCACCGTCACCTCACCGAACACGGTGACGGTCGAGTACCGGTACGACGGAGACGGCAACCTCAGGCAGCGCTCCGACAACACCGGCACCATCTCCTACGAGTTCGACCCGCTGCAGCGCGAGACGGTCCGCCATCTCCAGGACGGCTCCCAGACCCTGCTGGCCTACACGGCGGCCGGCAACGTCGACTACTACCAGGACCCGGCCGGCACGGTCGACTACACCTGGAACGAGGTCAACAAGCTCAAGGAGCTGAAGGACACCCAGGGCCGGGTCACTTCGTACACGTACAACAACAACGACGTCCGCAAGACCACCACCTACCCCGGCGGCACGGTCCAGACGGTCGAGGTCGACAAGTCCAGCCGACCGCAGTCCATCAAGGTCACCTCAGGCCAGGGCACCCTGGTCAACCTGGCCTACACCTACGGATACGGCACCGGCAGCGCCACCGACGGCAGCAAGATCCGCACCAGCACCGACAACGTCAGCGGGCTGAAGCGGACCTACAGCTACGACGGGGCGGGCCGCTTCGCCTACGCCAAGGAGGAGAAGGCGGGCGCGATCACCGACTCCTGGCAGTACTGCTACGACCTGGCCGGCAACCTCACCTCCCAGGGCACCGACCCCGGCTGCCCGCGCGGCACCACCTACACCTACAACGACGCCCAGCAGCTGACGACCAAGTCCAGTTCCACGGGGACCTGGTCCTACGACGCCATCGGCAACGAGACCGCCGCAGCCTCCACCGACGACTACGTCCGCACCGGCGAGACCTGGACCGACCACTCGCAGATGACGTCGATCACCGTCGGCGGCAAGACGTACGCGGGCCAGTACGGCTCGACCGACCAGAGCGAACGCGTCAAGCTCGGCGACACCTTCTTCCACAACGGTCCGCTGGGCCTGTCGGCGAAGACCACGGCCGGTGTGGACATGGGCTTCAACCGGGAACCCGGGGGCACGTTGAATTCCATGACGACCGGGGGCAAGACGTACTTCTATCTCACCGACGCGATCGGCAGCGTGATCGGTCTGGCGGACGAGGACGGCAACAAGGTCGACAGCTACGCCTACAGCCCTCGCGGCGTGCGCATCCTGGCCCAATCCAGCGAACCGGTCGCCCAGCCCTACCGCTTCGCCGGCAACTTCCAGGACCCCACCGGCCTCTACCACCTGCGGGCCCGCTACTACGACGCCAACATCGGCCGCTTCACCCAGCCCGACCCCTCCGGCCAGGAACAGAACCCGTACCTGTACGCGGAAGGCGACCCCGTCAACCGCATCGATCCCGACGGATTGCTCAGCCTGGGAAGCGTCGGGGACGCACTCGGCGTCGCGACCATCCTCTACGAGGGATTCACCGGCGGAACGGGCGCGGCTGAGAAAGCGACCGCAGCCATGATCGCGGACATCGGTATCACGGGGCTCTGTGAAGCTGGAGCCGCGGCGTTCACCGGACCGGGTGCCGTCCCGGCGCTCCCGTACTGCATGGCCATCGGCACGGCCGCGGGCACTTACATCGGCGCCACCTACAAGAGCTGACGAACGGACCGATCGTGGTTGCCGGAGCAAGCGTTTCCTTGCTCCGGCAACCACGGTCTCGAACAGGGAGAATGAGATGATTCAACCGGGAAGAGGGCGCCAGATCCTCCTCTTCGGCATGCTGGCTCTCGTCTGTGGTGCAGTTCTCCTGGCAATCTCCTCCGGGGGCCCCGCAGGCGCATTCGGATGGCTGCTCGTCGCGGGTGGGGCTCTCTGCGTGCCTGTGGGTCTGATCAGCACAAAGAAGGGGCAGAGGTGATGGGGCCTCTCTCTGCCCCGCCGTTGCTGAGAGACGGGCAATCGGCGCTCTTGTTCACCGTCGGATTCATCGTGCTGGTAGGAGTCGCCATGTTCCTCTTCAGCAGGAGGAACAGGTGAAGTGCCCGGGACGTCGTGGCGCGATCGCGGTCGGTGTGACCGGCCCATCGGTACGCGTACGCCAGCCCGGCTACGAGACCGGTCCTGAGTACGGCCAGGCTGCGTGCCAGGGAGGCGAAGGCGCCGCCGAGTTCGAGGCGTCGTCCCCTCGGATGGCGAGGCGTTCGAACCGGTGGAGGAGGGCGAGGGCCTGCTCCACGACGACGCGGAGTCGGTGCAGCTCCGCCTGTCGTTCGCGAAGTTCAGCCGTGTGGCGTGCCTGCTACCGGTTGGCCGCGAGGAAGTCCTCCAGGATCTCGGCACACCGCGCCGGCTGCTCCTCGGCCGGGTAGTGGCCGCAGTCGTCGAGGACGACCCCCGTGACGTCGTCGGCCGTCAGCCGCATCGTCCGGGCGGCGTTCGCGCCGCTCCACAGCGCGCCGCCGGCGGCGAGCACCGGCAGTGTCAGCCGGGTCCTGCCGCGCTGCTCGTTCTGCGCGATCGTCTCGTCCAGCGCCCGGTAGTACGCGAAGCTCGCCCGCAGCGCGCGAGGATCCGCGGCGATCGCGTCGACGTAGACGTCGACGGCGTACGCCGGGATCGCGGTCGGCGTGGCGGCCTTGGTGGCGAACTGCCAGCCGAAGAAGAGCCGCTCCCGTCCCCGGACCAGTTCCTCGTTGAGGTCGGTGAGCCGGTTGAAGCCGAACTGCCAGAGCTTCAGGTTGGCCGCCGCCGGGCCGAAGAGCGGCGGGGACGGCGTGAGACCGGGGATCACTGCTTCGACGATGGCGAGCCGGCCCACCCGCTCGGGGTGATCGGCGGCGAGGGCGTATCCCGTCCACGTACCGATGTCGTGGCCGACCACGTCGAACCGGTCGTGCCCGAGTGCGGCCATCAGCGCGACCAGATCGGCGGCCAGCGTGCCGGCGTCGTACCCGTCGTCGGGCTTGTCGGAGAGCCCGGCCCCGCGCGAGTCGACGGCGACGACGGTGTGCCGGCGGGCGAGAGCGGGCATCACCTCCCGCCAGGCGTACCAGGTCTGGGGCCACCCGGCGATCAGCAGCAGCGCCGGGCCGTCCCCGCCGGTGACCGCGTGCAGCCGCAGCCCGTTCACCTCCACGAGCCGGCTGGTGAAGACGTCAAGGAATCCGTCGGGCAGTCGCAGCGAACTCAAGCCAGTCATGGCGGTGACCCTACCCATCTTTGAACGATCGGTACAAGATGTGTAGGCTGACGGACCATGGCAGGCCGCAAGCAATTCGACGTGGACGAGGCACTACGACGTGCGATGCACGTCTTCTGGCGCTGGGGTTATTCGGAGGCCTCGATCGATCGCCTGACCGAGGGCACGGGCCTGGGCCGGGGCTCGCTCTACGGCACCTTCGGCGACAAGAGCGCCCTCTTCCGGAAAAGCCTCCAACGGTACGCGCAGACCTACCACCCGCTGTACGAGCAGGCACTGTCCGGCCCCCATCCGAGCCCGAGCGCCGTCGTGGCCGCCTACCTCCAGGTCGCCCTGAACCGCATCGCCGACCCGACGGTCCCGGACGGCTGCCTGCTCACGGTGTCGGCAACGCAGTTCCCGGCCCTCGACGCGGAGGGCCGGGCGATGGTCCGCGCCATGATCGACGGTTTGCGGGCGAGGCTGGAGCAGGCGTTGCTGGCGGCGGGGGCCGGTGAGCAGGAGGCGGCAGAGCTGGCGTTGTGCACGCTGGCGACGAACAAATCTCTGGCGGTGCTGAGCCGCGCCGGCTTCTCGGGCGCAGACCTGGCAGCCGTCGCGGCGGCCGCCGCCAGGAATGCCGAGGTTCTGCCGAATCGACCGGCCGAACCGTCGGGGCCGCGATAGGCGCCACGATCCGATGATCTGAGGGAACGGCCTAGTCGCCGCCCCCGTCGCCGCCCCCGTCGTAGTCCCCGGCGTCGGGCCAGTCCGGGCCGTCCGGTGGGGTGGCCCCGTCGTGGGCGGGCCGCACCGAGGGGGCGAGGGCTGTCACGGTGACGAGGCCGGCGAACGCGGTCGGCATCAGCGCGGTCATCGAAGCGACCACGGCCTGCAAAGGAACGCCGGTCCGGTCGAGCACGGCCAGGGTGATCATGGTGGGGAATACGAGGAAGATCCCGCTCAAGCAGGCGGCGGACACCGTCACGCTCTGGTGATCGTCCACGAGCTTCTCGGACCCGGCCCCTTCTCCCGGCCACAGGACCCCGAGCACCGAGACCGCTTCGAAGGCGAAACAGACCACGTGAAGGGCGACGACATTGCCGAACGTCACCCCCTGCCCGATCAGGTACCAGACTCCCGCCAGAGAAGAGAGCCAGTACGCCGCACCGGCCCCCACCACCCAGACGCGGCGGGACACCCCGTGTTCGATCGGGTACTCGGCTCTGGCATGCATGCGTCCCCCGGTCCGTCAGCCACCCCGGTACACGTCATGCCCGGCGCCGGACGGTCTCAAAGGCGTCCGGGCTCCCCGGTGTCCTTTGCGGGCTACGCCACCGCGCTCATCGTGTCCGCGAGGCGTCGGCGGGAGGCGCGGGTCGCCGGGAGCGCGGCGAGTGCCACGGCACCCAGCAGCACCGTCACGCCGAACGCGGTCAGTACGACGAGGGACGGAGCCTGTGCGATTCCGGCTCCGATGCCGCTCGACCGGCCCTGGGCGTCGATCAGCCAGTGGGAGAGAGGCAGGCCCAGTGCCAGGGCGACGGCGACCGCGGCCCCGACGGTGCACCCCGTGGCCGTGACGGTGATCGCGCTGATCTGCCGTGGCGACAGTCCGATCGCCTTGAAGGCGAGGAGATCCCGTTCGCTCTCGCGCAGCGCACCGCCGATGCCGGTCAGCAGATCGACGAGCCCGATGAGCGCCAGGACGCCGAGCAGGCCGATGACGACACTGCGCAGGGGCGACAGACCGTCGGCGGGGTTCGTCACGGTGTGCACGTCCAGCTGTCCACGCCCGGCCGCGGCACTCAGCTCGGCGGCGACGCGGTGCGGATCCGCGCCGTCCCGCAGCCGGACCTGGTACAAAGTCGGCCGGAGTTCCGCGTCGTTCTCCCTCAGGGTGTCGAGCGACGTGGAGATGACCCGGCCGGCGTTGTCCGGCTCGATGCTGCGGCCCACGATGTGGAGGATCTGGGGCCGACCGCTCACGGTCATACGCACCCAGTCGCCGACCCGTACGTCCAGCAGGTCCAGCAGCCCCTGCCCGGCCACCGCCTCGTCGGACCCGAGCGCGGGGCGCCCCTCGGCCAGCGTGTAGGGGTACGGATCCGTACGGGTGCCCAGACCGCGCAGGGCGATCGTCGCCGTCTGCCCCGGCACCAGGGCGGCCACCTCGACGCCCGGATAGGCGGCGGCGACCTCGGGACGCTGCGCGAGAAGCGTCCGGGTCGCGGCGTCGCTCAGGCCGTCGTCGGCGCGTACGGAGAGCGCGGCCGCCAGTCCCATCTCCTCCGGTGTGCGGTGGAAGCGGTCGATGGTCGTCCACGCGCTCATCGCCACCACGATCAGCGTCAGCGGCAGCGCGAGGCGGGCGATCGTGCCCAGGGAACGCGGGCGACGCGTGAACGCCTTGTGCCAGCCGAGGACCAGCGCGGGCGGCACCCGCAGGCCGAGCGCGCGACGCGCGACGCCCGACAGCCGTCCCCCGGCGGGGGCCGCGGTCCGCGGCACCGGAACCGGCGGCACCCGCCCCGCCCGCCAGGCCGCGAGCCCGGTGGTCGCGCCGATGAACAACACCACCCCCACCGGCACCACGACCAGGGTCGCCGCGTGTCCCGGCAGCCCCTGCCACACCCCGACCGCGTCTCCCAGCCGCCCCGGCAGCCGGCTGCCCAGTGCCTGGGTGAGCCCCGCCGCT
Source organism: Streptomyces sp. Root1310 (assembly GCF_001426425.1). Taxonomy (NCBI): domain Bacteria; kingdom Bacillati; phylum Actinomycetota; class Actinomycetes; order Kitasatosporales; family Streptomycetaceae; genus Streptomyces; species Streptomyces sp. Root1310. The sequence goes on from NZ_LMEQ01000030.1 coordinate 476,956, forward strand.
GCCACCGCGCCCAGCAGCGCGTAGGCGAGATGCTGGAGCAGGAAGACCCGCATGACCTGGCCCGGCGTGAAGCCGATCGCCTTGAGGATCGAGATGTCCCGCAGATGCCCCCGGATGCGGGTGCCGATGGCCCCGTGCACGGCGAGTCCGGCGGCGATGAGCGCGCCGAGACCGAACAGGCCCAGTATCTGGCCGAGCAGCCGGTCGTCGCCCTGCGCCGCCGCCCGCGCCTGCTGCCAGGTGGCGACCTCGCGCACGGCGCCGGCGCCGAGCACCGTGACGGCACGCTGGACGGCGTAGTCGGTGTCCCCGGGATCCGTCAGACGCAGCCCGATCACCTGGCCGCGGTCGGAGCCGGTGCGCGGCACGGTGGACGGCAGTGCCCAGGCCAGTCCCGGCTGCTCACCCTGGCGGTAGCGCGGCTCGGGGCTGTCGGCGACACCGAGGACGGTCAGCCTCGCGGCACCGCCGGGCAGGGTGAGCACGTCGCCGGGCTCGGCCAGCAGCGCCCGGGCGAGGCTGCTCTCCAGCACCACACCCCGGGGCGCCGCCCGGTCGAGCCAGCGGCCGGAGACGAGCAGGGGCCGTCCGACCGCGGGTCGCTCGGTGGTGCCGCGCAGTTCGACGGATGCGCGGGCGCCACGGGAGGCGACCGTGGTCGAGGCCGTGGGGTACGGGCCGGCCACGGACTCGACACCGGCCAGCCCGGCAAGCTTGGCCGCATCGGCCGAGGGACCGGTGTGGATCGACACGTGTGCGCCACGGGACTGGGTGAAGACACGTTCCCACGGGTTCGTCGCGTACCCGAAGAGCGCCGCCGCCAGCAGCAGGGAGGTGACGACGCCGACGGTGGCGAGCACGAGGAACAGCGCCTCACCGCGATGCGTCCGCAGGTCCGAGTGCGCCCAGCGCAGCGTGGCTCGCACGGGCTCAGTCCTTCAGTTCCAGCACGGCGGATATCCCCTTGCGGGGGGACGGCGTGCCGTCGAGCGTCGCGTCGTCGGCGATCCGCCCGTCGAAGAAGCTGATCACCCGGTCCGCGGTGCTCGCCATGCGCGCGTCATGGGTGACCAGGAGGATGGTCTGGCCGCGTCGGTGGAACCGGGACAGCAGCCGGGTCACCTCGCGGGTGCCCTTGCTGTCCAGGCTGCCCGCGGGCTCGTCCGCGAGCAGCAGCGGCGGATGGTTCACCAGGGCGCGGGCCAGCGCCACCCGCTGCTGTTCGCCGCCGGACAGCTCACCGGGCATGCTCCGCTCCTTGCCGGTCAGGCCGAGCTCGGCCAGCAGTTCCTCCCGCTCCGCACGGGCCCGCCTGGGGGAGACCCCGGCCAGCAGCGCGGGCAGTTCGACGTTGTCGGCGACGGACAGATTGGAGACCAGGTTGAAGAACTGGAAGACGACGCCGATCCGGCGCCGGCGCGCCACTGCCCACTGGGCCTCGCTGTAGCCGTCGGTGCACACGCCGTCCAGCCAGATGCTGCCGCTGTCCGGCCGCTGGAGACCGCCGAGCAGATGCAGCAGCGTCGACTTCCCGGCGCCGGACGGGCCGGTGACGGCCACGAACTCGCCCTGCCGTACGCACAGGTCCACCCCGCGCACGGCATGGGCGGGGGCGCCCTCGCCGTGGTGGGTCTTCACGAGGCCCTCGGCCCGCAGCGCAGGAGTGGGAGTGTCGTTCATTCCGGCTCCTCCAGTTCTTCCTGGCAGCGCTCCAGCCAGTCGAGGTCGGCCTGCAGGTGCAGCATGGCGCCCTCGATGAGCAGCCGGGCCGTCCGGTTGTCGCGGTTCTCGCCCGTGACGAGCTTGGACAGGGTGCGCATGGTGTTCAGGTAGTGACGTCGTTGCTTGTTGATCAGGGCGATCTGGTCGGCGAGACCGGTCTGCGGGGCGAGCGCGAGCTTCATGAAGAACTCGTCCCGCAACCGCGGCTCGTCCGCCGTCTCCTCGTACCAGACGCGCAGCGCTTCCTGGCCGGCGTCGGTGAGGCGGTAGATCTTCTTGTTGGGCCGACTCGACTGCTCGACCTCCTCGCCCTCGATCAGCCCCGTCTTCTCGAGGCGGCTCAGAGTCACGTAGATCTGGCCGATGTTCGGCTGAGGGTACGCGGCGCCCAGGAGTCGCTCAAGGTCCTGCTTGAGCTCGTAGCCGTGGGCCGGGCCGCGCGCCAGCAGGGCCAGGAGGGGCAGGCGCACTCGTGCTGTCCTCCTCGCAGCCTCGTATTGTGGTCCAGGCCCTAGTATCGCCCATACCTAACGGGTATACATAGCCTCTGACTCGGGCGAGGGTGCCCGCAGCCGGTGTACTGGGAGGAACCTATGCGGTGGATACGTGCCGCCGGTAGGGGCCTCCTCGTTCTCGCCGTCGTCCTGGCCGGTTACGGCTCTTCCGGCGCCCGGGCCGCCGACGGCCCCGAGGGCCGCGGACCGCTCACCCTCGCGACCGCCGGCGACCTCACCGGCTACCTGGGCCCGCTGCTGCAGGGCTGGAACCGGGCCCATCCCGGCGAGAAGGTCACCCTCGTCGAACTGCCGGACTCGGCGGACGAGTCGCGCGCCCAGATGATCACCGATCTGCGCGGCGGCACCCGCAGCCGGTTCGACGTCCTGAACATCGACGTCGCCTGGACCTCGGAGTTCGCCGCCGCCGGCTGGATCCGCCCGCTGCCACGGGACCGCTTCCCGCTGGGCACCTTCCTCCGGCCGGTCGTGGACACGGCGACGTACGACGGCCGGCTGTACGCCGTCCCCTACGTCACCAACGCCGGGCTGCTCCTCTACCGCAAGGACGTGCTCGCCGAGGAGGGCGTGCCACCACCGCGCACCTGGGCCGAACTGGAGCGGGCCGCGAAGACCATCGCGCCCCGGCACGGACTCGACGGCTACGCGGGGCAGTTCCTGCCCTACGAGGGACTCACCGTCAACGCGGCCGAGGCCGTGTACTCGGCGGGCGGCACGATCCTCGGCGACGAGGGCGACCGTGTCACCGTCGACTCGGCGGCCCGCGAGGGCATCGGGTTCCTGGCCCGCGGCGTCCGCGACGGCTGGGTGCCGAAGGAGGCCCTGACCTACACGGAGGAGGAGTCCCGGCAGGCCTTCCAGGACGGCCATCTCCTCTTCCTGCGCAACTGGCCCTACGCGTACGTCAGCGCCTCCGCCGCGGGTTCCGGGCTCGCCGGCAAGGTCGGCGCCGTGCCGCTGCCGGGGCGCGACGGGCCCGGCACCAGTGTGCTCGGCGGCTCCAACCTGGCCGTCAACGCGCACGCCGAGCATCCCGACACCGCCGCGCGTCTGATCGCGTACCTCACCAGCGAGGGCGTCCAGCGGCAGGTGCTCACCCGGGGCGCGCTGCCGCCCGTGCGCGCGGATCTGTACGAGGACCCGGAGCTGGTGCGCCGGTTCCCGTACCTGCCGACGCTGCGCACGAGTGTCCTGACGGCCGCGCCGCGGCCCAAGAGTCCGCGCTACGACCAGGTCAGCATGGTGGTGCAGGCGGTCGTGCACGACGCGATGTCCGGGCACTCGACGCCCGAGGCGGCGGTGCGTCGGCTGGCCCGGGAGCTGGCGGACATCTCCCGCCGCGGCTGACGCCCCTCAGCCGAGACCGACCCCTCCTCGTCCTACTTACATGTTAGGTAACGCCGACGTATCAACCAGGTGCGATTTGCCCAGGTTTGAGGGCTTATGTCATCCACGCTCGCACATTGGCTGCTGCCTGTTCGTTGACACTTCCGTGAAACGCCTACATAACATGCATGCATAACAGTCAGCCCGCACAGACAGGTCAACGGGTGAGCTCCCAGCACATCGACACGCGCATCGACACGCGCATCGACACGCACCACTGGTGGCGTGAGGCAGTGATCTACCAGGTGTACGTCCGCAGCTTCCTGGACAGCACCGGCGACGGCGTCGGCGATCTCGCCGGAGTCCGCGCCGGGCTGCCGTACCTGAAGAAGCTGGGTGTCGACGGGATCTGGCTGAGCCCCTTCTACCCGTCCCCGCAGCACGACCACGGCTACGACGTCGCCGACTACTGCGACGTCGACCCGCTCTTCGGCGACCTCGCCGAGTTCGACCGGCTGGTCGCGGCCGCCCGGCGGCTGGGCGTAAGGGTCCTGCTCGACATCGTCCCCAACCACTGCTCCAGCGAGCACCCCTGGTTCCGCGAGGCCCTGGCCTCGGCGCCTGGCAGTCCCGCCCGGGCCCGCTTCCACTTCGCCGACGGACGGGGAGCGGACGGCGCCGAGCCGCCCAACAACTGGCACGCCATGTTCGGCGGCCCCGCCTGGAGCCGGGTGACCGAGGCGGACGGAAGCCCCGGCCAGTGGTACCTGCACATGTTCACGCCCGAACAGCCCGACTGGAACTGGCGCGACCCCGGGGTCGGCACCTACTTCGACCGCGCACTGCGGTTCTGGCTGGACCGGGGCGTCGACGGCTTCCGCATCGACGTCGCCGCCGGCCTCTTCAAACACCCCGAGCTGCCCGACTCACCGGATCCCGAGGCCGACGCCCGCACCCGCGACTCCGTCAACCCGCTCGCCTGGAACCAGCCCGAGGTGCACGACGTGTGGCGGCACTGGCGGGCGGTGTGCGAGGAGTACACGGCACGCGACGGCCGCGAACGGCTCCTGGTCGGCGAGGTCTCGGTTCCGACCGCCCGCGAACACGCGCTGTACGTCCGCCCCGACGAACTGCACCAGGCCTTCTTCTTCGACCTGCTGAGCGCCTCCTGGGACGCCGACGCCTTCCGCAAGGTCATCACCGAGGCCATGCAGGACATCGCGGGAACCGGGTCGACCGTCACCTGGGTCCTCAACAACCACGACCAGGTCCGCACGGTCACCCGCTACGGCGAGCCGGCCGTGGAGGGCAGCGGCCTCGGTGCCGCCCGCGCCCGCGCCGCCGCCCTGCTGTTGCTGGCGCTGCCCGGCGCCGCGTACATCTACCAGGGCGAGGAGCTGGGCCTGCCCGAGGTCGTCGACCTGCCCGACGACGTGCTCACCGACCCGATCTTCCGCCGTACCGGCAGCCGGGCCCGCATCCGGGACGGCTGCCGGGTACCGCTGCCGTGGTCGGGTCAGGCCTCACCGTTCGGATTCACCTCCGGCGTCGACGCCGGCAAACCCTGGCTTCCGCAGCCCGAGTACTTCGCCGAGTACGCCACCGATCGCGCCCTCGCCGACACCCGCTCCTTCTGGCACCTCTACCGCGACGGCCTCCAGCTGCGCGCCGGCCTGCCCCAGCTGGGCGAGGGCACGCTGCGCTGGCTGGACACCCAGCCCGGCGTCCTCGCCTTCGCCCGTGGCGACGGCCTGGTGTGCGCCGTCAACTTCGGCACGGCGCCCGCTCCGGCGCCCGTTCCCGGCATCCCCCTGCTGTCCAGCGGCCCCTGCCGGGCCGGGGTGCTCCCCGGCTCCACGGCCGCCTGGTGGATCGGTGACGACACCGACTCCTGAGCACGACCACCTCTCCATCCACCGTCAACTCCCCTTCCACGAACGGACATCAACGATGATGCGACGACGTACCACCCTGCTCAGCGGCTGCACCGCCCTCGTCCTGGCACTCGGCGCGACCGCCTGCGGAGGCGGCGACCCCGTCTCCGCGGGCGGCGGCGACAAGGCACTGGGCGGCCAGACGGTCACCGTGGCCGGTGTCTGGTCCGGTGCCGAGCAGAAGAACTTCCAGAAGGTGCTGGACGCGTTCACCGAGAAGACCGGCGCCAAGACCCAGTTCGTGTCCACCGGCGACAACGTCTCCACCGTCGTCGGCAGCAAGATCGAAGGCGGCAACGCCCCCGACGTCGTGATGGTCCCGCAGGTCGGCGTGCTCCAGCAGTTCGCCGGCAACGGCTGGCTCAAGCCGCTGTCGGCGACCACCCAGAAGTCCGTCGCCGCCAACTACGCGCCGGTCTGGAAGGACTACGGCAGCGTCGAGGGCACCCTCTACGGCCTCTACTTCAAGGCCGCCCACAAGTCGACCGTCTGGTACAGCCCCGCCGCCCTCGACCAGGCCGGAGTCCAGCCGCCGAAGACCTACGACGAGATGCTGAAGGCCGGGCGGACCGTCTCCGACTCGGGGCTCGCCGCCTTCTCCGTCGCGGGCCAGGACGGCTGGACGCTCACCGACTGGTTCGAGAACGTCTACCTCTCCCAGGCGGGCCCCGAGAAGTACGACGCCCTCGCCGCCCACGAACTGAAGTGGACCGACCAGAGCGTGGTCGACGCCCTCACCACGCTCGGCAAGCTCTTCCAGGACAAGCAGCTCCTCGCCGGCGGCCAGAAGGGCGCGCTCAACACCGACTTCCCGGGCTCCGTCGAGAAGGTCTTCGGGCCCGAGCCCGAGGCGGGCATGGTCTACGAGGGCGACTTCGTCGCAGGCGTCGCCAAGGACCAGTTCGGCCGGAAGATCGGCGAGGACGCGAACTTCTTCGCCTTCCCGCCCGTCGGCGGGGGCGAGGCCCCCGTGGTCAGCGGCGGCGACGCGGCCGTCGTCCTCAAGGACGGCAAGAACACCAAGGCCGGCATGGCACTCCTGGAGTACCTGGCCACCCCCGAGGCCGCGGCCGTATGGGCCGAGACGGGCGGCTTCCTCTCCCCGAACAAGAAGCTCGACCTCGCCTCCTACGGCGACGACGTCACCCGCACCACCGCCAAGTCGCTCATCACCGCCGGGGACTCCGTCCGCTTCGACATGTCCGACCAGGCCCCGGCCGCGTTCGGCGGGACGAAGGGCGCCGGCGAGTGGAAGATCCTCCAGGACTTCCTGCGCGACCCGTCCGACCCGAAGGCCACCGCGGCGCAGCTGGAAACCGCCGCGGCCAAGGCCTACAAGGGCTGACCGGCGATGACCGCCACGCTCACGAAGACGGCAACGCCACCCGTCGCCGCGACCGCGGCCCACAAGCTGCGGGCCCGGCGGCGGGGCAGGATCATCGCCCTTCTCTTCGTTCTTCCCGCACTGCTCCTGCTCGGCGCCCTCGTCGTCTACCCGGTGCTGTTCTCGGTCGGCCGAAGCTTCTTCGACGCTTCCGGGACCCGGTTCGTGGGCGGCGACAACTACACCGAGATGTTCCGCGACCCGGCCACCCTGAAAGCCGTACGCAACACCGCGATCTGGGTGGTCGTGGCGCCGACACTGCTGACCGGCCTGGGTCTGATCCTCGCCGTGCTCGTCGAGAAGATCCGCTGGGCCACGGCCTTCAAGCTGCTGCTCTTCATGCCCATGGCCGTCTCCTTCCTGGCCGCGGGCATCATCTTCCGGCTCGCCTACGACGAGGACCCCGACAAGGGCGTCCTGAATGCGGCGGCCGTCGGCGTCCACGACGCCTTCCGGGACACCGCCTCCTACCCGACCGCCCGCGCTCGTGACGGTGAGGGCCTGACCCGGGGTGCCGACGGCTCGTACCGCACCGGCACGACCGTGTCACCCGGCGACACGGTCGCCCTCGGCCTGGTCGGCGTCGCGCCCAGGGAACTGCCGGCGGGCGCGGAACCGGCCTACCCGGCGGCCGCTCGCACGGCGGGCCCCGACGAACTGCGCGGGGTCGTCTACCTGGACTTCACCCCCGGTGGGGGAGGGAAACAGGGCGCGGTCGACCGCCGGGAGAGCGGGCTGCCGAAGATGCAGGTCGAGGCGGTGCGCGACGGCAGGGCCGTCGCGAGCACCACCACCGCGGCCGACGGCTCCTTCCGCTTCCCCGGCCTGGAGGCGGGCTCGTACAGCGTCACCCTCCCCGGCTCGAACTTTGCCCAGCCCTACGACGGCGTCTCCTGGCTCGGCCCGGCGCTGGTCACCCCGGCGATCATCGGCGCCTACCTGTGGATCTGGACCGGCTTCGCGATGGTGCTGATCGGTGCCGGCCTGTCCACGCTGCCGCGTGACTCGCTCGAGGCCGCGCGGATGGACGGCGCCAACGAGTGGCAGGTGTTCCGCCGGATCACCGTGCCGTTGCTGGCGCCCGTGCTCACGGTGGTCTTCGTGACCCTCGTCATCAACGTGATGAAGGTGTTCGACCTCGTCTACATCATCGCGCCCGGCCCGGTGCAGGAGGACGCCACCGTGCTGGCCACCCAGATGTGGCTGGTGTCCTTCGGCGGCGGCAACGACCAGGGACTGGGCAGCGCTCTCGGCGTCCTGCTCCTGCTGCTGGTGATCCCCGCCATGGTCTTCAACGTCCGTCGTTTCCGAGGGAGTCAGCGATGAACCTCAGTGCGCTTCGGCGCGGGCTCGGCAACAGCCTGGTGCAGGCCGTCCTCGTGGTCATCGGACTGCTCTGGCTCACGCCGCTCGCCGGACTGCTCGTCTCGTCCCTGCGGTCGGCGCAGGACACGGCCAAGGGCGGCTGGTGGACGGCGATCACCAGTCCGGGCCAGTTGTCCTTCGACAACTACTCGTCGTTGCTGGGCAACGCCGGAATGACGCAGGCGTTCTGGAACACCGTGCTGATATCGGTGCCGACGACGTTTCTGGTCGTGGCGATCGCCGCACTGGCGGGGTACGCCTTCGCCTGGATGGACTTCCCCGGCCGGGACGCCCTCTTCCTGCTCGTGGTCGCGCTCCTCGTGGTGCCCGTGCAGATCGGCCTGCTGCCGGTCGCCAAGCTCTTCGGCCAACTCGGGCTGTTCGGCACGATTCCCGGCGTGGTCCTCTTCCACGTCTCCTACGGACTGCCGTTCGCGATCTTCCTGCTGCGGAACTACTTCGCGGAGATACCGCGGGAGATGCTGGAGGCGGCCCGCATGGACGGGGGCAACGAGTGGCGCATCTTCACCCGGCTCGTGCTGCCGGTGGGACGGCCCGCCCTGGCGAGCCTGGCCATCTTGCAGTTCCTGTGGGTGTGGAACGACATGCTGGTGGCGCTGCTGTTCGCCGACAGCTCGTCACAGCCGCTGACCGTGGAACTCCAGTCGCAGATACGGCAGTTCGGCAGCAACATCGACGTGCTGGCACCGGGCGCCTTCCTGTCCCTGATCGTCCCGGTGGCCGTGTTCTTCGCCTTCCAGCGGCACTTCGTGCAGGGGGTCATGGCGGGGTCCGTGAAGTAGGCCCGGTGCCGACGCCGCGGGGCGCCGCCCGGACGGGGGACACGTCACACCACGGCGCGGGGATGCACCCCCGGTGCGCAGCAGTCCGACGGCACACTCGTGCCGTGACCCCTGACGCGCAACCGGAGCGCACCCCCGACGGACGGTTCGTCGTCGTGGGCGGACGGCGCTGGCGGGCGACGGATCCGCTCATCCCCGAAGAGGACGCCGCCCGGCTCCGCTCCCACCTCATGGCGGCCCGGCGTGCGGTCGGGGCCGCCCGGCGAACGCGGGACGCGGACGCCGAGCGCGCCGCCCGCGCCCGCGTCCACCTGGCGAAGGTCGCTCTGGGCGAGCGCGGCACCCCCTGGTGGGAACAGAGCGACCAGGAACGTCACGACCGCTGGCACGAAGGGCTCAGGGCGCTCGACTGAGCCAGGGGCAGCCGGCGGGCAACCGTGATGTGTCCGCGATGGGGTGACATGGGGTGCGCGGTGTCGGGCACACGTGAGGGAATGCAGGGAAACCAGACGTATGCCATGAGCGACGCGCACGGCCGGCCTGGAACACGGGCAGGCGCCCCAACGCGGCGGGCCGAGGGAAGGCACCGGCGCACCGGACGGCGAGGGGGCCGGTGGCACCGCAGGCTGCTGGCCTATCGCGACGTCGAGTTGTTGCCGTCGTCCTCCCTGGACGGCGGGGCGGGAGAGGAGTGCCTGCTCCTGGTGCACATCCGCAAGGTGGTCGGACGGGTCGCCTATCGAGCGTGCGACGAGTGCGCCGAGGGTGTGATCACCGAAGTCGTCCTGGACGAACCGTTCCGCGACTGCGGGCTGGGCACCAGGGCACTGTCGCACCTGCGTTCGCGGCACCCCGACGTCACCTGGCGCACCACACTCGACACCCGCCTGACGCGGGCTCTGCTGCGCCGGATGCGCATCCCCAGGGCCGCCGTGACCGGGAAGTGCTCGCACGGCCGGCCCGGCGTGGTCGCCCCCGCCGGTATCTGAGCGGTCGCCGTCCGGCCCGCCTCACCGAGGACTCGTACGTGCGTTTGGCCGCGGGATGTGCGGCTACTTGAACAGGTAGTCCGCACCGCACCGAGGAACAGCGCCGACGGGACCAGGCAGAGACATCAGGGCAAGGGGGTTGGCCGGTCATGACCGTGGCGACGCAGCAGGGCGGCGGGGGCGGTTCCAGTGGGCTCTACGACGTCCTCGAGCTCATTCTCGACCGAGGACTGGTGATCGACGCCTTCGTGCGCGTCTCGGTGGTCGGCATCGAGATCCTCAAGATCGACATACGCATCGTCGTCGCCAGCGTCGACACCTACCTGCGCTTCGCCGAGGCGTGCAACCGCCTCGACCTGGAGTCGGGACCACGCAAACCGGCCGGGCTCATGGAACTCACGGAGAAGATCACCGAGTCCGGCGCCCGCGGCACGACCAAGGGTGCGCTGTCCGGCGCCGCTGAGACGATCTTCAGCGCCTATCAGCAGGCCCGTGACGAGGGGCAGCGGCGTCAGGGGGCACGGTCCGCGCGCAGAAGGCAGACCGATTGACGCCGAGCGCGCGCCGGTGAACAGCGGCTGTCCGACCGGGCACACGAGGGGCGAACCGTCTCCGGCTACCAGACGGGTCTCACGTCGGAGCCGAAGCCGCCACCGGCCGGGCGCTTCTCCAGATGAAGGTGAGGGCCCGTGGCATTCCCGGTGGAGCCGACTTCTCCCACCTTCTGACCGGCTTTGACCGAACCCTTGGTCACGGTCCGTTCGGAGAGATGGCAGTACCAGAAGTCGAACCCGTGGGCGCGCAGCACGAGGAAGTTGCCGAAACTGACGTCGTGTCCACTGCGGGCTATCGAACCGTTGACGACCGCGACGCAGCGCGTGCCCTCCGGGGCGGCGTAGTCCGCGCCGGTGTGATAGCCGAGCGACCAGTGGGGCCCCTTCTTCCGGTAGGGGGTGGTGACCCCGTGTCCCGGAACCGGAGTGGCGACGCGGGCGCCGGCGGGTGCGGGCTTCGCCGTCATCGGGACGCGCAGCCTGTCCCAGGACACCTTGCCCGGAATTCCGTCGGCGGCGGCTCCCTTGAGCCCGATCTTGTGCTGCCAGGCGGCATACGACCGTTGATCGACTTCGGTCCATTCGGGACCCGGGCCTGTCCGGTACTTCCCGCATTTCTCCGCGACCAGGCGCCTACCCATCGCGGCGATCACGGGGCTGCGTTGTCCTTTGTGGAAGAACGTCGATCCTGGGAATGGTGCCAGCGCAGGCATGGCCCTCCTCCTCTCGGCAAGGGGCCGGATCGTGATGTGGCACATCCGGGGGATCCGGGGGATCCGGGGGATCCGGGAGATCCGGGAGATCTGGGAAGTCCGTGAAGTCCGGGAAGTCGGTCAGCGGCCGAGCCGGTGAACCCCGGCATGCGTTCCCGCGGCGCGTAGGCAGACTTGGTCTGTTCGCCGAGGAATCAGATGGCGCCTGCGGGGATTTCTTTTCCGACTGCGATGAGCACGGCCCGAGTTGCCTTGATCTCGTCGTCGCGCTTACCGAACCGCACGTGGGAAAGAGTGTCCATCGTGCCTCCCCGACCGTCGAAGGCCGATAGGAGTGAGCCTGCTGGTCGGCACAGCAGCGCCCTTGTCGCAAGCGGCGCACCTTCGCAGACCGTGTGCTGCCGCTGACCGTTACAGACGCCCCTGCTTCCACCATGCGCCTGATGAGATAAGCGCGCAAATTCGAGGGCCGGCAAGAACGCAAGTCGTCCGACGGCCTGTCTGCGCGTCCTCCGCGGAGCGTCAGACTTCGGGGACGGCCAGCCTGTCCCAGCTGAACCGGCCGGGGACGCCGTCGGCAGCGCTGCCCACGAGACCCAACTTCTGCTGCCACGCGGCGTAGGACCGCACATCACCCGGTCCCCACACATCGGCACCGGTGCTGGACGTGTAGCGGTTGCAGTCCTCGGCGACGAGCCGGGCGTGCATGCGCGCGATGATGGGCGATCTGCGTCCCGTCCGGAAGAACGCCGCACCGGGGAACGGCTCGAACCGGGTCCCCACAGGAGTCGGTTCATGCGGCTGTGACCCGAACGACGGCCAAGAGCCGGGGTCCACATGGTCGTTCTCCGGGACGTGGGCATGGGCGTACCACCCGCCCTGCGTCTTCCACTTCTGGGGCGGACACGTGTTGCGGGACAGGGAGGTCGGACGGCCCATGGGCCAGAAGTCCGGTACATCCCACGAACTGATCCACGCGTGCAGCACGTCCCAGCCCTTGCAGGGGGTGTCGATCAGCCTGACGAACACCTGGCCGTCGACGCGACAGTGCGGGAAGAAGAGGGCCTCGACCTGGATGACGACTTTGCCCGACCGGTTCGTACGAAAACCACCGTCATCGTCGAAAACGGCTTTGCTGCGGGAAGTTGCCGGGAAGAACTGGGCGAACGTCCCCGTGAAGGGATCCCAGAGGATGTGCGGAGCCTGACCCCTGCCGCTGCCTTTGAAGAAGCTCTTGAGATCGGCGAAGGGGACCAGATTCAGCGGAGCCTCGGCGGTGGCCTCCTCGTCCGCCGTGATGTGCGCGATGGCCCTCGCGGGGAACCCGGGGTCACAGGGCGCATGGTCCCCGAGATCCACCTTGAGTGCTTGGGGCATCCACTTGTCAGGCATCGTGCACACCTTCCCTCGTCGCACCGCACATGACCGTGCGGTGCCGCAGGGGTGAAACGGGACGACGGACGCCGGCCCAACAACGGGCCGCGCAGGGGTCTTTCCGCTTCCTACGATGCGTCCGCCGCGGGTGTGCGGCAAACGGGGAGCGTCGGCAGGTCCGGCCCGCTGTCCCGGCGTCAGGCGCCTGGGTACATCGCCCGCGATGTACAAGGGAAATGTCCGTGCGGCGACGGAATGGCGGGCCATGCTCATGATGCCTACGGTGGTATGAGAGGCAAGTTCGCACGAACGGTCGCCGACACGAGAACGAGGTCTGCGTACCGAGTGCGAACGGACGCGGGGGGCCGCTCACCGGAACAGGTGGGGAAGATGCGTGCTGACAAGCTCGGTTCGGCCGCACGGCGTGCGCTGTCGAATGTCGGTGAGGCAGTCGGCCCCACTCCTTTGCAGGTGCTCATCCGGGTGACGGGGGAATTCGGTGAGGAACAGCGTCGGCAGATCGCCGATGCCGGCGCGCGGGTGGGCTTCGCGGCGGGCGACGTCCTGACCGCGGTGGTCGCCCCCGGTGATCTCGGACGCTTGACGGAAGTCGACTGTGTCGCCTACGTGGAGCTGTCCGAACCCCTCCGCCCTGAAGCGGGCACCTGGCCACAGCAACAGTGATCGCCCGTCCTCCGTGGTGAAGGGCCGGCGATATCGCCAGAGAGAAGACCGCTCATGCTCGACTCACGGCTGAAGTTCCTGACATCCCGGGCCGAGGAAGGCCCGGCGGAGCTGGTGGGCCTCGAGTCCACCGGCCGTTTCGCGCTCACGACCGAAGGGGAGAGGACGCCCCGTGTGCGCGTGCTGCTGCGCATGGCCGAGGGCCACGGCGCCGACGACCTGGGAGAGCTGTCCCGGCACTTGGGGCTGACGGTGCTCACCCGGGCCGGAGACGTGGTGGGCGGCGAGATCGGGATCGATCGCCTCACGGAGCTCGACGAGTTGGAAGCCGTCGGCTACGTCGAGGCGTCCCGCCCGACCCTGCCGGAACTGGACGCCGCCGTGCCCGAGACCAAGGCCGACAAGGTGCACACCGGACCGCCCGGGCTCCGTGGGGCCGGTGTGATCGTGGGTGTGGTCGACAGCGGCATCGACTGGAGGCACGGCTGCTTCCGGGACCCGACCGGGAAGACCCGCATCCTGCGCATCTGGGACCAGAACCTCACTCCGGAAGCAGGGGAGTCCTCGCCCGCGCCGTTCGGTCACGGAGTGGAGTACGAACGTTCCGCGATCGACAGCGCATTGGGTGCTCCGAACCCGATGAGCGTCGTGCGCCACATGGACGACAGCGTGGGCCATGGCACCCACGTGGCGGGCATCGCCGCCGGTGACGGGTCGTCGGCCGGCAATGGCAAACCGGCGTTCACCTTTGTCGGCCTGGCGCCCGAGGCGGATCTGGTCGTCGTGGCCAACAGGGTGACGACGGAGGCCATGGGCGATTCCATGAGCACCCTCGAGGCCGTCGGTTACATCTTCAAGGTCGCCGAGACTCTCGGGCGGCCCGCGGTCGTGAACATCAGCCAGGGCGACAATCTGGGCCCGCACGACGGTTCCAGCCTGCTGGAACGCGGAATCGACAACCTGCTCAACTCCCCGGGGCGCGCACTGGTGAAGTCCGCGGGCAACGCGGCGAACGCCGGCGTCCACGCGACGGGCCTGGTCACGGAGGGAGGCAGCGACGTCGTGCAGTTCCTGGTGCCCGTCGGCGACGACACGCCGGACACGCTGGACGTCTGGTACTCGGGCGCCGACCGACTCGCCCTGCGGATCTCCACCCCCCAGGGCACGGCGAGTGCCGAAGTCGCCCCCGGCAGCACGATCGACGGCCTGGATCTCCCCGGGGGGAACAAGGCCTTCATCGACTCCGTCGTGCACCACTCCCAGAACGGCGACAACCGCATCTACATTCAGCTGAGCCCGGGAACCCAGACAGCGATCCGCCCCGGCACCTGGAGCCTGACGCTCATCGGCCAGACCGTGGCCGACAGCGGCCGCTGGCACGCCTGGATGGAGAGGGGCCGGACCGTTCCCCAGTTCATCGGCGCACACCGAAACGACGAGACGACGATCTCCGTACCCGGGACCAGCCGGAAGGTCGTCACCGCCGCCTCCTACATCACCAAGGGCGCGGGAGAGGGAAACCTCTCCACCTTCTCCAGCCGCGGCCCCACGCGCGACGGCCGCCACGCGCCGACACTCGCCGCTCCGGGCCAGGCCATCACCTCGGCACTGGTCGGAGCCTCGGGACCGAGCCAGTACCAGCCCATGTCCGGCACGAGCATGGCCGCGCCGCATCTCACCGGAGTGTGCGCCCTGATGCTGCAGTCCAGTCCCACGCTGACCCAGGACAACCTCGTCCTGCACCTGACCAGTTCGGCCCGGCTGGACCCGTTCACCGGCGGGGTGGCCGGCGACGACTGGGGGGCGGGGAAGGTGGACGCGGCAGCGGCTGTCGACTCCG
Organism: Streptomyces sp. Root1310; assembly: GCF_001426425.1. Classification (NCBI taxonomy): domain Bacteria; kingdom Bacillati; phylum Actinomycetota; class Actinomycetes; order Kitasatosporales; family Streptomycetaceae; genus Streptomyces; species Streptomyces sp. Root1310. The sequence goes on from NZ_LMEQ01000030.1 coordinate 492,159, forward strand.
TGACCTGACCCGTCGACACCCGCACGGTGCATCCGGGCCCACGTCGCACCTCTGTATCTCTGTACCTCTGTCCAGCCTGTTGACCGAGGTCAAGGACCGTGGGCCCGGTGCACCGTGCGGACTCCGTGCCGTACGGCACGGACTCGTCGCCGCACAGCCGTGGAACGGCACGGCACGAGGCGGGCGGGCGGTCGGTCGGAGGGCGTCGGGCGGGCGGTCGGAGGGCGCTGTCCTCAGCCCTGCTCGGCCGCCGCCAAGGCGGTGAGGACGCGCCAGGTCTTGTTCTCGGGGTGCTCGGAGAGCGTCACCCCGCGCTCCCGCACCGCTTCCACGAGCTTGCGCTGCTTGCGCTCGGCCCGTGCGGTGAACTTCTCGGCGTCGTTGTCGTCCTCGTCCTTGGGCTTCACCCGGATCGAGGCCTCCAAGAACTCCAGACCGGCGACCGACCACGCTTCCAGATCCACGCTCAGGTCGTCGAGCGGAACGTCGTCAGCCTTCGTCGAGAGGATCGGCCCGAGGGCGACAAGCCCGTCGAGCCGGACGGCGGGGGCGCAGGCGTGCAGGAACTGGTCCTGCACCGCGTCGATCGGCGCCGCGGGGTCGGCCCCCTGGAGCACCGCGCCCGTCAGCGCTCCCGGCGGGTGAGTGCGCACCAGCGAGGCGGCCGGCGTATGACGGTTCCCCGACCAGTCCTCCTCGATCCTGTACGTGAGCGGCTCCGAGTCGAAGGGCGCGGAGAACCGGCCGACCAACCTGGGTCGGGGACAGGGACGCAGCTTGACGGTCAGATCGTCCGGACCGCCACCGCTTCTGAAGCGCACGATCACGCCGCCGTCCAGGAGAGACACCCGGCCCTGCCCCACACCCTCCCGGTCCTCGGCGAACCAGATCCGACGCGTCGTCATCGCGGCATGCGACCCGCGCAGGGCCGAGAACGCCGGCGCCACGTCACCCTCGATGTTGACCTTGATCTCGACAGGCAACAGGTCCATCGCAAGCTCCCGGCATGTCATGGGGATTCGAATGCGAGAAGGAAGGGTGGTGTCGAGCGGTGCGTCGGCGGTCGGGCGAGGAGGCCACGAGCCGGATCGACACCGGGTGAAGAGCGAGAGCGCTGCTGGAAGCACCTCGATTCCAGGCTATCCCCACCCCCTCGGGCCGCAGTCCGGCGGCGATCACCGCGTGGCGCGAGGGTCTTCGGGAGAGGGACGGAGGATGTCGTAGGTCAGGTGTGTCGCGGTCGATGTCGAGGTAACGCTCCGCTGTACGAGCGTGCGCGGGACGCCTCCGGTGAACAGGGGCGTGCCGGCGCCCAGGATCGTCGGGGCGAGGTGCAGGGACAGGACGTCGACCAGTCCGGCGGCGAGCGCCGAACCGATCGTGGCACCGCCGCCCATGAGGACGACGTCGAGGTCCGTACCGGCGGCCGAGGACGCGGCCTCCGCGCGTTCGCGCGCGACGGAGACGGCGTCGGACAGACCCGTGGTGACGAACGTCCAGTCGAGGTCGGTGAGCCGGACCGACTGCGGCGGCGAGGTCGTCACGACGACGAACGCGGGCTTGCCGACCTCACCGGCGCCGTAGCCGGTTTCGTCGTTCCAGCCGCCTGGCCCGTCGACCAGGTCGAAGAGCCGACGGCCGAGGACGACCGCGCCCGAGCGGGCGGTGCCCTCGCGCAGGATCCGGTGGTCGTCGGGATCGTCGGAGAACGCCCACGTGTGCAGGGCCTCGCCGCCGGTGCCCAGACCGTTGTCCGGGCCGGGGTCGGGACCGGTGACGAAGCCGTCGAGGGAGACCGAGACGTCGGCGATGATGTGCGTCATATCAGGGCAGACCGTATCCGTCACCGGAACTCATCGCCCGTGTGCGAAGCGGGTGGCGGATGCGAATCTCCTACCGGTCGTTCTGCCGGTGGTTCTACATGCGCATGTTCCGCGGATGCGGGGGTACACGCGGCGACAACAGCTCGAACGCAGGGCACCGGCAGGGTGGGGAGATCTCAGATGACTACGACGATCGCGCAGGCGGCCGAGGCGCAGACGACGGCGGCACTGCCTGTGGTCCCCGAACCGGGCAAGATGGCGCCCAAGGACGCCCGCAGCCTGTCGAAGCTGTTCTTCGCGAAGCTGGCGGTGCTCGAGGAGGGCACGCCCGAGTACCAGTACGCGCGCAACACCCTGATCGAGATGAACATGTCCCTGGTCCGCTTCGCGGCCGGCCGGTTCCGCAACCGGGGCGGCGCGGACGGGATGGAGGACATCGTCCAGGTCGGCGTCATCGGGCTGATCAAGGCGATCGACCGGTTCGAGATATCCCGCGAGGTGGAGTTCACCTCCTTCGCCATCCCGTACATCGTCGGTGAGATCAAGCGCTTCTTCCGGGACACGTCCTGGTCCGTCCATGTGCCGCGCCGTCTGCAGGAGGCACGCGTGCAGCTGGCGAAGGCCACCGAGGAGCTCCAGAGCCGTATGGGTCGCACCCCCACGGTCAAGGAGCTGGCGGAGCTGATGGACCTGACCGAGGAGGAGGTCATCGAGGCCCGGGTCGCGTCCAACGGCTACAACTCCGCCTCCCTGGACGCAACGATCGGCGGCGGCCCCGACGGCGAGACGGCGCTGGCGGACTTCATCGGGTCCGACGACGCGGCCATGGAACTCGTGGAGGACTTCCACACCCTCGCACCGCTGCTCGCCCAGCTCGACGAGCGTGAACGGCACATCCTCCACTGGCGGTTCGTCGAGGAGCTGACCCAGGCGCAGATCGGCGAACGGCTCGGCTGCTCGCAGATGCACGTGTCGCGCCTGCTCTCCGGCACCCTGAAGCGCCTGCGCGCGGGCATGCTCACCACCCAGTGAGCCGACCCCCGGTGAGCTGACACCCACTGAACCGACGCCCACTGAACCGACAGCCGTGGCCCGACACTCGCGGCCCGTGCCCCGCGGTCCATGAGCCGTGGCCCGGAAGACCAGCCGGGCCACGGGCATGCACCAGAGAGGACCTGTGGTGAGCGAAAGCAGTGCCGCGCTCCCGCCGATCGACGCGCATCTGGAGATACTGCTGCGGCTGGTCGACGCGCAGCCCGAGGCGGCCCTCAAGATCTGCCTGACGACACCTGGTGGAATCGTCGCGGGGAACCTCGTCGGGTCCCGCACGTGGGCCGACCGGTGGGAGCGCGTGGTGTCGACGGCCACCGGGGCGGAGGACGCGTGCGACCACATGGCACACCTGGCGCACACCGTCCGGTCCGCCCTGAAGGAGGCCGATGCGGAGACGGGAACGGGGGAGGGGCTGCACGGGTTCATCCACCTCGTCGACGTCACGTTCCTGTCCGTGCCCGGGACCGCGACCGCCCCGCTGTGGCGTGGCCGGCTGGGCGATGTCTCCGGCTGGGCGCTGGGGGCTCCCGCCGACCGGCCGGCCTCGTGAAGACCGCCGGTGACCTGATGGCGCCACAGCACCCCGCACACCGGGACGGCGACCGGCCGGGGCGGTTCACGCGCCTGGCCGAACACGCGTCGAACTTCACCAGTTCCCCCGCCTTCTTCGGCGTCTGCCTCGTACTGGTCGCCGCCGCGATCACCGCGCACGCACTGAAGCTGTCCACGCCGTGGCTGTTGCTGGTGGGCGAGACGATGTCCGCCGTGTCGCTGCTGCTCCTGGCCCTGCTCAAGAATTCCGAACGGCGAGCCGAGCACGCCATCCAGCGCAAGCTCGACGCCATCGCCGCCGCCCTGCTGGAGATGCAGCGGCGGGAACCGGGAGCGGCGAGCGAGGAACTTCGCCAGGCCATCCGGCTGGAGAAGCAGACCTGACCGGCGTTTCGAGGGCGCGCCGCGCGGTCCGGCAGCGCCCTGCCTCCCCGCCTCAGGCGGGGAGGCTCACGTGTTGCCGCTCCGCTTGGGCGAGGCGGGCCGAGCGTGTGCGGGTGCCGAAGGCGGCCAGGGCGATCGCGCCGAGCAGCCAGGTGCCGGCGATGAAGTAGAAGACGCTCTGATAGCCGTGGCCGTTGTAGAGCGCCGCGACGATCAGCGGACCGGCGGCGTTCGACAGCCGGCCCAGGCCGTAGGAGACGCTCGTGCCCAGGGAGCGGCTGCGGGTGTCGAAGAGCTCGGGGGAGTAGGCGTAGGCCAGGGCGGTGTAGCCGCGCTCGAAGAGGTTCACCAGGAAACCGAACACGATGATGAGGACCGGGTCGAAGGTGAGCCCGTAGAGCAGACCGCACGCTGCGATCACCGTGCCGAAGGCGACCAGGCACCACTTGCGCTCGAAGCGGTCGGTGACCAGGGAGGCCAGGTAGCAGCCGAGCGGTGCGCCGACCGTGGTCAGGGCCACGTAGAAGACGGACTTCTCGACGCTGAAGCCCTCCTTGGCCAGCAGGGTGGGCGCCCAGCTTGAGTAGCCGAAGAAGCCGATGGTCTGGGTCGTCCACAGCACCGTGAGCAGCAGTGTCGGGAACAGGTACTTCTTCTGGAGGAGCAGTCGCAGGGGGGCCTTCGCCGACGGTGTCTCGTCGACCGGGGGCGCGGGCTCGGGAAGGGGGCCCCGCTCCGCCGTGACGCTCTCCTCGATCTCCCGCAGGACGGCGTCCGCCTCGGCGTGTTCGCCCCTGCTCTCCAGCCAGCGTGGCGATTCCTTGAGGTGCCGGGTGAACAGCACGAGCAGGATGCCCAGCGAGCCCCAGAGGTAGACCAGCCGCCACGACCAGTCGTTGAGCGGGACGACGGCGCTGGCGACGAGGTTGGTGACGGGCGTTCCGCAGATGCCGATGACGATGGCGTACGCCTGGTACTTGCCGCGGATCGCCGACGGGTACATCTCGTTGACGTAGACGACCCCCACGACCGTCATCGCCGACAGCCCCGCCGAGGTCAGGACGCGGAACACGCCCAGGGAGACGAGGTCCCAGGAGAAGACCGCCGCGAACGAGGAGATGCCGAAGAACAGCGTGGTCCACAGCAGTGCCCGTTTGCGGCCCCACCGGTCGGCGATGGACCCGGCGACGATCGCCCCGAGGAACATCCCGACGAACGAGAGCGAGGTGACGTAGGCGACCTGGTCGACCGTCAGGCCCCACAGCTTGATCAGTTTCGGCGCGGTGGTGGCGAAACTGTTGATGTCCGCGAACTCGAAGAAGTAGGCGAAGGCGACGGCGAGCAGGGTGACCTTGTGGAACCGGGAGACCGGAAGCCGGTCCAGCCGGTTCAGCGCGTTGGAGTGTTGCATGAGCGGCCCTTGTCGAAGTGGGTGGAAATGCAGGGGAGTTGCAGATGAATTGCCGGGGAGTTCGCGGAGTCAGACCTGCTCGCCGGGCCAGTAGAGACCCATCGGGTTGGCGACGAGGAGCTTGTGCCGCTGTTCCGCGGTGACCGCCACCCGCGACACGTGATCGACGAGGAGTCCGTCGTCGGGCATGTGGTCGGTGAGGTTGGGGTGCGGCCAGTCGGTGCCCCACAGCACCCGGTCGGGGAACTCCGCCACGACACGGCGGCCGAAGGGGACGACGTCGGTGTAGGCGTGCCGTTCGCCGTCCAGGGCGGCGGGTCCCGTCACGCTGAGGCGCTCGGGACAACTCACCTTCACCCAGACGTCGTTGTCGTCGACGAAGCGCAGGAACCGGCTGAACTGCGGCCCGTCCACGGGCTGGGCCACGTCGGGTCGGCCCATGTGGTCGACCACCAGCGGGACGGGCAGCGACCCGAAGAAGCCCTCCAGTTCGGGGAGGTCGACGCTCTCGAAGTAGAGGACGACGTGCCAGCCCAGCGGGGCGACCTTCTTGGCGATCGTGTGCAGGTCGTCCTCGGGCGAGGTGTCGACCAGGCGCCGTACGAAGTTGAACCGCACTCCGCGCACGCCGGCTGCGTCGAGTTCCAGCAGCTCGGCCTCGGTGATGTCCGGGCGGACCGTCGCGATGCCGCGCGCCCTGCCACCCGCGGCTCGGACGGCGTCGACCATGGCGCTGTTGTCCGCGCCGTGGCAGGTGGCCTGCACGATGACGTTGCGGTCCACGCCCAGGTGGTCGCGGAGCGCGAACAGTTCCTCCTTGCCGCCGTCGCAGGGCGTGTACTTCCGCTCCGGCGCGAAGGGGAAATCGGCCTGCGGGCCGAAGACATGACAGTGGGCGTCGACGGTTCCGGGCGGCAGCCGGAAAGCCGGTGCGGAGGGGTTGCGGTACCAGTCCAGCCAGCCGGGAGTCTTGGGCGAGGGAGCGGTCATGTGCCTCACCGCCCGTGGCTCTTCAGCAGCGCGTCCGGGCGCGGGTACACGGCGCGGGCGTTGTGCTCCTGGATCGCCGCGAGGTCGTCGGCGGGCAGCTCGACCGCCTCCGCGTGACGACGGGTGTCGTCGAAGTGGTGGCCGGTGCACGGGTCGATGTCGGGCTCGATGGTCTCGCGCAGCTCGTCGTCGTCGATGCTCAGGTCTCCGCGGGCCGGAGCGGCGGCCGACGGGTCGGTGAGGGCGGCGATCTGCCGGGTGCGCCATGCCTGCAGGGCCGGCGGGGCGGTCGTGCAGTGACCGTGACATTCGATGATCATTTGCGGCGTCCTTCTCGGGCTGCTGGGTTACGTGCAGCCTGGCTCCGTCCCGCACCGACGGACGAGAGGACCGATCACAGAACTAACCTCCCCTTAACACTCCGGCGGGTGCACGGTCGGTGTGGTCTACATTCGGCTGGAGGCGGTGGCCGGGAGTGGCCGAAAGGAGGTGGTCAGGGTGCAGATCCTGCTGGCCGAGGACGACGACGGTGTGGCCGCGGCGCTCGTGGAGGTCCTGTACGACCATGGTCATGTCACCCGGCGGGTCCGGTACGGCAGGGAGGTGCTGACCTACCACCGCAGCTCCGACCTGCTGCTTCTCGATCTGGGACTGCCCGACACCGACGGCCTGGACGTGTTGCGCGCCCTGCGCGCGGTGAGCGACATGCCGGTGGTCGTGCTCACCGCCCGCGGAGACGAGCGCTCGGTGGTGCGCGGGCTGCGGCTCGGGGCCGACGACTACCTCGTCAAGCCGGTCCGACTCGCCGAGCTGCTCGCCCGGATCGACGCCGTGACCAGGCGGAACGCGGCGAAGAGCGCTTCCTCGGTACGGACGGCCCGTGCGGGTGACGTCGAGGTGGATCTCGACGCGCGCCGGGTCCGGGTCGCCGGAGCGGAGATCGACCTGACCACCAAGGAGTTCGACATCCTCGCCGTGCTGGCCGGGAGGGCGGGAACGGCCGTCAGCCGCGAGCAGCTCCTGGACGAGGTGTGGGGCGACGCCCGCCACACCGTGTCCCGCTCCCTCGACGTACACCTCACCCAGCTGCGCGCCAAGCTGCGCCGCCCCGAGCTGCTCACCACGATCCGGGGCTTCGGCTACCGCTTCGGGGATCTCGGGAACCTCGAGGACTGAGGGGAACCACGCGTGCGCACCCGGGTCCAGGCCGCACTCCTGCTGTTCGTCGTGATCGCGGTGGCCGCGTTCGCCGTGCCGCTGCTGCTGTTCACCGCGTCCGACCGCACCCAGCAGCTGGTCCTCGCCCGCAGCGCCGACCTCGACCGCTTCGCCTCCCTCATGGACCAGGCCGCGTCGACCGGCGACACCTCGGCCGTCGCCGCCGAGGCGCGACGCTACACACAGCTGTACGGCGAACCGCTCGTCGTCACCGACACGCGCCGCAACCCCGTCGTCCAGACCGGCGGCATGCGGGCCGCCGACCCCGACGTCGCGCGGCTGCTCGACGCGGCGCTGCGCAACCAGACCGCGCATCCCACGGGGGCGCTGCGCCCCTGGTCGCGGGGCTCCCGCATGTTCGCCGAGCCCGCGGGCACCGGGACCCGGGTCTCCGGGGCCGTCGTACTGCGGGCCTCGGTCGGGACCGCGGCGCAGGACATCACCCGGCGCTGGGCCGCCGTCCTCGCCGGGGCCGCGCTGGTCGCCGTCGCCTGCACGGTCCTCGCCCGGGCCGCGACGAGGTGGGTGGTCAGCCCGCTGCGCCGCCTCGACCGTGCCGTGGGCCAGCTCGCCGCGGGACTCCCGCCCGAGCAGACCCGGGCCGGCGGCCCGCCCGAACTGCGCCAGCTCGCGACCGGCTTCAACCGCATGGCGCGTACGGTCACGGCGGCCCTGGAGCAGCAGAGCAGACTCGTCGCCGACACCTCCCACCAGATGCGCAACCCCATGGCGGCGCTGCGGCTCCGCGTCGACGCCCTGCACACCCACCTGCCCGCGTCGGCGAACCGCACCTACACCGGGGTCACCACCGAGCTCGACCGCCTGGAGACCCTCCTCGACGACATGCTCGCCCTCGCCACCGCCGAACACCGGGCCGGGGAACTGACGGTGACCGACGGCTCGGACGCCCGCTGCGAGCTCACGGCCGTGGCGGCCGCCCAGCACCGCCTGTGGGAGCCGGTCGCCCACCGCGCCGGGGCCCGCCTCACCCTGCGGGCCGCTGCGGCCCGGGTCACGGCCGCCTGCACGGACCGCGAACTCGCCCAGATCACCGACATCCTCGTGGACAACGCCATCAAGTACGCCGGGCGGGGCGCCGAGATCTCCCTGCGCTGCACCGTCGAAGGCCCGCTCGCGGTCCTCACGGTGACCGACGACGGACCCGGCCTGGGCACGGAGGAGCTCGCGCTGGCCACCACGCGGTTCTGGCGTTCGGGCCGGCAACGACACGACGGCACCGCGGGCACCGGACTCGGCCTGGCCATCGCCGAACAACTGCTGGCGGGGCGGGGCGGCCGACTGGAGCTGGAACCCGCGCAACCGCGGGGGCTGCGGGCCAGGGCGGTCGTGCCCCGCGCTGCGGGCGACGGAGGTGCACCATGACCCGTCCCGTCGACCGCCGCGCCCTTCTCCACGCCGCCCTCGGCACCGCCGCCTTCGCCGTCCTCGGCGGCGCGCTCACGGCCGACGCCTCCCGGCAACTGCCCGGCCCCAGCGGTGTCCTGCGCGTCGCGACCGGAGAGCCCACCGCGTTCTACGCGGCTTTCGGCCGCCTCCTGGCCACCGAGCTCGAGGCGGCCTACCCCCGTCTGACCTGCCGCGTCCGGACCACCGCGGGCAGCGTCACGAACGTCGAACTGCTCCGCGACCACCGCGCCGATCTCGCACTCGTCCTCACCGACACCGCGCTGGCGGCCCAGGGCACCGACCTCTTCCCGCACCCCGTGCCTCTGCGGGCGCTCGGAAGGGTGTACGAGACCTACCTCCAGTTCGTCGTCCGCGCGGACTCGCCCGTCCGCGCGGTGTCCGACCTGGCGGGACACACCGTCTCGCTCGGCGCCACCGGATCGGGCGCGGCCGTACTCGGCGAACGGATCCTGCACGCCTCGGGGCTTGCCCCCGGCACCGACACGCCCGTACGCCATCTCCCCCTGGCCGACGCGGCCGACGCGGTGCGGACGGGCTCGGTCGACGCCCTGCTCGTCGCGGGCGGCGTACCACTGCCCACCCTGTCCGACCTCGACGACCGCGTCGGCCTGCGGTTCCTGCCGCTGGCCGGTCTGCTGCCCCGGCTGGGCGGCCGAGACGGCCTGGCCGCGTCGGGCCTGGAGGAGGTGTCCCTGCCCCAGGGCGCGTACCGGTCGGCGGGCGGAGTCGGCACCATCGGAGTGTCCAACCTGCTGGTGTGCCGCCCCGATCTGCCCCGCGGCGTCGCCGACGCGCTGACCCGCCTGCTGGCGCTGCGGGCGAGTGCCCTCGTCCCCGACAACGCCGTCGGCACCCAGTTCCTCGACGTCGGCAGCCTGATCGGTACGGGCGGCATCGCACTGCACCCCGGCGCGGCCGCGGCGTACCGCTCGCTGCACGGCTGAACCACATCGCACACCGCCCCGGCATGCTGCCGATCAGCGCACCAGCAGGTCGATCACGCCCGTCAGGTCCTCCTCGGCGCCGCCCTCGCCCAGGCGGCGCCGCATCAGGTCGAAGTAGGGGCTCAGCAGTTCCGGGCTGACGCCCTGCTGCTCGGCGGTGCTCAGCAGGGTCGGCGTCCCGGCCACCTGCATGGCGAGAGGGGAGGTGACGTCTGTGGTGTACTCGCCGCTGCGCAGCTGGTCGGCGGTCCGGTGAACCGCCGGAGCCATCGCGACGAGCCAGTCGGCGAGCAGCGGGGCGAGCGACACCGGGTCGATGTCCTCCTCGCGGATCAGGGCGAAGGCGTGCGCGGACCCGGCGAACATCCCGTACATGGCGCTGAGCAGGGCCACGTCGTGCAGGGCCGCGAAGCCCGCGTCCTCGCCGACGTACTTCGTGCCGGCCGGGACTGCCAGGGTCTCCCGGTGCCGCTCGAACAGTTCTCGCGAGCCGCTGTAGAAGACGTAGCCTCCGGCTTCCCGGACACCGATCATCGGTGGGACGGCCATGATCCCGCCGTCCAGGTATCGGGCGCCGCGCTCTCGGGCCCACTCGGCACGGGCCCGGGCCTGGGCAGGGGTGCTGGTGGTCAGGTTGACCAGGTCCCTGCCTGCCGGGTCGGCGTCGGCCAACACCTCGCCTACCGAGGCGTCGTCCAGCAGACAGACGACGACCAGGGCGCTCGCCGCGACCGCCCCGGCGGCGCTGTCCGCGACCCGCGCCCCCTCGGCGGCGAGTGCCGCGGAGCGGTGCGGGTCGCGGTTCCAGACGGTGAGCGGGTGACCGGCGGCGAGCCAGGTACGGGCAAGCGCGGTGCCCATCGCGCCGAGGCCCAGCAGCGTGACGGCGCTCTTCTCAACAGTGTGCTGTGTCATGCCGATCAGGCTGGTCGCAGGCCCTGGCGTGATCAAGTACGTACTTGGGAGTGGGTGGTTACCCTGGGGTGAGCGAGCACGTCGGAGGGGTGGGGGCATGACGACGCTGAACCGGCCGGGCGCACCGGACGGACACGCCTGCGGGATCGACACCGCGATGGAGGTGATCGGCGGCAAGTGGAAGGTGTTGCTCCTCTGGGCGCTCCACGAGCACCCCTGCCGGCGCTTCGGCGAACTGCGCCGCTTGCTGCCGGGGATCACCGAGAAGGTGCTGGCCTCCCACCTGCGCGAGATGGAAGCGGACGGTGTCGTGCACCGCGTCTCCTACGACGAGGTGCCGCCCCGCGTCGAGTACTCGCTGACCGAGGACGGCACGCGCCTCAACGACGCACTCCGGCCGCTGGCGGCCTGGGGACGGGAGCGGCCGAGCGTCCGGCGGTCGGGATGAGCGTCCGGTGTCGTGCGCGCGAGTACGGGGCACCTCCCGCGGGCATCGCCTGATCTTCGGCGAGGCGCCGCGGCAGTCGTCGTCGGGCCGGCGGACGGGCATGCCGGCGGAAGTGCTGGGACCCCGCAACACGGGCCCGCCCTCGGCGTGGTGGCCGGGGCGGGCCGCTCCCGTGCCGGGCGGTCCGGCGCCGTCGGGACTCAGGCGGAGTGGCGGTGGTGGATCGGTCTGTCCGAACCGGTCAACGGCAGGCCCGTCCCGCCCCTGCGCGCCGCGACGATCTCCGCCGTGATGGACAGGGCGGTCTCCTCCGGCGTACGCCCCCCGAGGTCCAGGCCGATCGGAGACCTCAGCCGCGCCAATTCGTGCTCCTGGAGGCCGATCTCGCGCAGCCGCCGGTCCCGGTCGGCATGGGTGCGGTGGGAACCCATCGCACCCACGAACGACACCGGCAGCCGCAGCGCGACCTCCAGCAGCGGGACGTCGAACTTGGCGTCGTGGGTGAGCACGCACACCACGGTGCGCCCGTCCGTCCGGGTGCCCCGCAGATAGCGGTGCGGCCAGTCCACGACGACCTCGTCGGCCTCGGGGAACCGCTCCGGCGTGGTGAAGACGGGCCGGGCGTCGCACACGGTGACGTGATAGCCGAGGAACTTGCCGGCCCGGACCAGTGCCGCCGCGAAGTCGACGGCACCGAACACGATCATCCGGGGCGGCGGCACGCTCGTCTCGACGAGCAGGGTGAGCCCGCCGGGGCAGTGGGATCCGTCCTGCGACAGCTCGACCGTGGCGGTTCGGCCCGTGTCGAGCGCGGCCAGGGCCTGTGCCGTGGCGGTGCGGTCGAGTTCCTCGTGTCCGCCGAGCCCGCCCTCGCGGGAACCGTCGGCGTGGACGAGCAACGCGGCGCCGAGCAGTTCCCCGGGACCGCGGACGACCCTGACGAGGGCGACGGGCTCGCCCCGTGCCGACGTGTCCAGGGCGGAACGCAGCAGTGCGCCGACCGGACCGTCCGCCAGGACCGGGGTGACCAGGACGTCGAGGACCCCGCCGCACGTGAGTCCCACGGCGAAGGCGTCCTCGTCGCTGTAGCCGAAGCGTTCGAGAACGCTGTCGCCGGTCTCCAGCGCCCGGGCGCACAGGTCGTAGACCGACGCCTCCACACAGCCGCCGGACACCGACCCGATGACGGTTCCCTCCCCGTCGACGGCGAGCGCGGCGCCCGGACCGCGTGGGGCGCTGCCGCCGACGGACACGACGGTCGCGACAGCGGCCTTGCGGCCCTCGGCCAGCCAGTCGCCCAGCTGCGGCGCGAGGTCAAGCATCGCGGCCGCCCGTCAGGACCCGGTCGGGGCGGATGGGCAGGCTGCGGTGGCGTACGCCGGTCGCGTGCCACACGGCGTTGGCGACGGCGGCGGCCGCGCCGACGATACCGATCTCACCGATGCCCTTGATGCCGACCGGGTCGTCGGGGTCCTCGTCCGCCACCCAGTGCGCCTCGACCCGCGAGACGTCGGCGTGCGTCGCCACGTGGTAGCCCGCGAGATCCGCTCCGACGGGACCGCCGGAGGCCGCGTCGCGCGCGGCTTCCTCGTGGAGGGCCATGGAGATTCCCCAGATCATGCCGCCGGTGAACTGGCCACGCGCGGTGAGGGGGTTGACGATGCGCCCCGCCGCGAACACGCCGAGCATGTGCCGGACCCGGACCTCGCCCGTCGCGGTGTCGACGGCGACCTCGGCGAACTGAGCACCGAACGAGTGCCGTTCCTTCTGCGCGAGGGCGGCGATCGCCGCGCTGGTGTCGGAGCGCACGGTGATGCCCTCCGCCGGGATCGCCGCGCCCGGCACCAGTTGGTCGCGCAGTTCGGCGGCGGCGGCCATGACGGCCCACGACCAGGACCGGGTGCCCATGGAACCCCCCGCGATCATCGCGAACCCGAACGCGCTGTCGCCGAGACGCACTTGGACGCGATCCGGCGGGACGTCCAGTGCGTCCGCGGCGACCAGGGTGAGGGCTGTCCGCGCGCCGGTACCGATGTCCGCCGCCGCGATCCGTACGGTGAACCGGCCGTCCGCCTCGGCGGTGATCGAGGCCGTGGACGGGGCGGCGCCGGCGCCGAAGGAAGCCGCCGCGGTGCCCGTGCCGAGCAGCCAGCGCCCCTCGCGCCGCACCCCGGGCCGCGGGTCGCGCCGGTCCCAGCCGAAGCGGCGGGCGCCCTCCTCGAAGCAGGCGCGCAGATTGCGGCCGGCGAAGGGGAGCCCGGAGACCGGCCCCCGGGCCGGTTCGTTGCGCAGCCGGAGCTCGATCGGGTCGATGCCGCACTCGTGGGCGAGTTCGTCGAGCGCGGCCTCCAGCGCGAAGGACCCCGGGGCCTCGCCCGGGGCACGCATCCAGGTGGGGCTCGGGACGTCGAGCGGTACGACCCGGTTCTCCGTGCGGTGCGCGTCGGCGTCGTACATCACCCGGGCCACGCCCGCGCTCGGCTCCACGAACTCGTGCACGGTGGAGGTGCGGCTGAGCGAGCGGTGATCGAGGGCGCGCAGCCGCCCGTCGGCGTCGGCCCCGAGCCTGACCCGCTGGATCGTGGGGCTGCGGTGGCCGGCCAGCGTGAACATCTGACGCCGGGTCAGGACGACCCGCACCGGACGTCCGATCATCCTGGACGCCATCACGGCGGCGACCTGGTGGGCGCGCACGCCCTTGCTTCCGAAGCCGCCGCCGACATGCTCCGAGCGCACCCGCACCGACGCGGGATCGAGTGAGAAGAGGTTCGCGAGTTCCCCGACGACCCAGGTGGCACCCTGGTTGGAGTCCACCAGCTCGAGCCGGTCGGCCTCCCAGCGGGCGGTGGCCGCGTGGGGCTCCATGGGGTGGTGGTGTTCTTCCGGAGTGGTGTAGGTGGCGTCCACGACGACGGCGGACGCGGCCAGTTCGGCCTGCAGGTCCCCCTTGTCCGTCACGGCGGGCATATGGCCGTCGGACGGGTGGGCGTCGGGGTGGCCGTCGGTGAACCCGACGTCGTGCGGCACCTGTTCGTAGCGGACGACGAGGGCCTCGGCGGCCTCCCGTGCCTGCTCGGACGTCTCGGCGACCACCAGCGCCACCGGCCAGCCGAGGTGGGGAATCCGGTCGCTCTGGAAGACCGCGCACGTAGGGTCGGGCACCGTGCCCAGCAGTCCGACGTAGTCCGTCTTCAGCGGCGTGGCGTTGCGATGGTCCAGGACGGCGAGGACGCCCGGCATCGCGAGGACGGCGTCCGTCCCGACCTCCCGGATCCGGCCACGGGCCACCGTGGACAACACCAGCCAGCCGTAAGCGAGTTCGGCGAAGGGAACCTCGCCCGCGTACCGGGCCGCGCCGGTGACCTTGTCCCGCCCCTCCACCCGGACGTGACCGGTGCCCACGGCGCGGACGGCGGCGAGGGGCGCCTCGGTCGTCGTCATCGGGCGGCCTCCTCGGCGAGTTCGCCGAGCACGGCCACGGTGAGGTTGCGCATCAGGGTCACCTTGAATCCGTTGTGCGAAAGGGGCCGGGCCGCCGCCAGTTCGGCGTCCGCGGCGGCCGCGAACGACTCGGCGTCGGCGGGGGCCCCGGTCAGGATCCGCTCGGCGGCACGGGCCCGCCAGGGCCGGGAGGCCACCGCGCCGAACGCCAGACGCACCTCGCGCACGACACCGTCCCGGACGTCGAGCGCTGCGGCGACCGAGCCGACGGCGAACGCGTACGACGCGCGCTCGCGCACCTTCCGGTAGCGGGAACGGGCGGCGACCGGAGCCGGCGGCAGGGTGACGCCGGTGATCAGCGCGCCCGGTGGCAGGGCCGTCTCGCGGTGCGGCGTGTCGGCGACCGGGAGATAGAACCAGCCGAGCGGCAGCTCGCCCGCTCCCTGGGCGGTCTCGTAGTGCACCATGCCGTCGAGGGCGGCCAGCGCGACGGCCATGTCCGACGGGTGCACGGCCACGCAGTGCGCGGACGCGCCGAGAACGGCGTGATTGCGGTTCTCGCCCCTGACGGCCGGACAGCCACTGCCGGGAGCCCGCTTGTTGCAGGGTCCGGTGGCGTCGGCGAAGTACGCGCAGCGGGTGCGCTGGAGCAGATTGCCGCCGACGGTGGCCATGTTGCGCAGCTGGCCGGAGGCACCGGCGAGCACCGCCTGCGCCAGCACGGGGTAGCGGGTGCGGACCAGGGGATGGGCGGCGAGGTCGCTGTTGGTGACGGTCGCGCCGATGCGCAGCCCGCCGGCCGGGGTCGGCTCGACACGGTCCAGCGGCAGGTCACGTACGTCGACCAGTCGTCCCGGACGTTCGACACCGGTCTTCATCAGGTCGACCAGGTTGGTGCCGCCGGCGAGGTAGCGCGCGTCCGGATCGGAGTCGAGCAGCGCGACGGCGCCCGCCACGTCGGAGGCCTTGCGATAGGCGAACTCCCTCATGCGGCAGGCTCCTTCGATTCCGGTCCGGTGTCGGTGCGCGCCCCGGCCCCGGATTCCGCGGCCCTGGTGACGGCCTCGACGATCGAGGGGTAGGCGGCGCAGCGGCACAGGTTGCCGCTCATACGCTCACGGATCTCCTCCGAGGTCAGGAGTGGTGGTCCGGCCGCGGGCCGTACGTCCGCCGTGGCGGCGCTCGGCCATCCGGCGGCGTGCTCCGCGAGCACACCGATCGCCGAACAGATCTGTCCCGGCGTGCAGTAGCCGCACTGGTAACCGTCGAGGTCGAGGAAGGCCTGCTGCACCGGGTGCAGCAGGTCGCCGTCCGCCACGCCCTCGATGGTGGTGACCTCACGCCCCTCGGCCGCGACCGCGAGCTGGAGGCAGGCCACGGTCCTGCGGCCGTCGACCAGAACTGTGCAGGCTCCGCACTGCCCCTGGTCGCAGCCCTTCTTGGTACCGGTGAGGTCGAGTCGCTCGCGGAGTGCGTCGAGCAGGGTGGTGCGGTGGTCGACGGGCAGCGTGTGCCGCGCGCCGTTGATGTGCAGGGTGATGACGCTGGACGTCGGTAAGGCCATGAGAGCTTCTTTCACGCTTGCGGAACCTGAGGCGGCGGCCGCCGGTGCCTGGCGGCCGCCGAGGTGCGTAGTTCGTGGGGGGCGAGGGAGCGAGAGGGGCGCACGGGACGGCGCTGACGGTGGCCGTGGACTCCCGCGCCCACCCGGCCGGGGCTATGGTGAACCCAACCGGACAATCGTCCGCTACCGGCAAACGTAACGGACACTTGTCCGCTTAGCAAGGGCGGGGTTTCGGCCACGCACCCCCGAGGAGAGTCGAGTGCAGCACAAGAAGGACGCGCCCCTGCGCTCGGACGCACAACGCAACCGTGAGCGCATTCTCGAGGTGGCCCTGGCCGAGCTGACGCAGTGCCCCGACGCCCCGCTGAGCGCGATCGCCAAGAAGGCGGGCGTCGGACAGGGCACCTTCTACCGCAACTTCCCCCACCGCGAGGCCCTCGTCCTGGAGATCTACCGCCACGAGATGCGCCAGGTCGCCGACAGCGCGGCCCAGCTGCTCGAACAGCTGCCGCCGGAGCAGGCCCTGCGCGCCTGGATGGACCGACTGGCCGAGTTCGCCATGACCAAGGCCGGCCTCGCCGACGCGATCCGCCTCGCCACCAGCACGCCGGGCGGCCCCGAGAAACCGGCACACACCCCCGTCACCGACGCGGCCGAGCTCCTCCTGCGCGCCAACGACGCGGTGGGCGCCATCCGGCCGGGCATGACCCCCGACGACCTGGTCCTCGCCATCGGCGGCCTGTGGCAGCTGACCCCCGCGGACGACTGGCGTCCGCGCGCCGCCCGGCTCCTCGACCTCGTCATGGACGGGCTGCGCGCCGGGGCCCCAGGGGCCCCCGGAACCGGCGGCCCGGCTCACCCGTCGTGACCCGGGCGCCGGGCGGTCACCGGTCCGTCCGGTCGAGTTCGGCACGAAGTGCCGCCCGTCCCGCGGAACCGGACAGTCTCGACAGTCTCCCGATTCCGCCGGACCGGGCCTCCTGCCGGGGCTCCTTCCGGGCCTCCTTCCGGGCCGCACGGTAGGGGAGCCCGGCACGGTACGGCGATGCGTCCGGCGGCAGTCGAGCCACCCCGGGCAGCGGCCACGGGAGCTCCGTCCCGGGGCGGTCACCAACTGGCCTCCTTCGGGACGCCGGTGAGCGAAAGGACCGTCCGGCAGGTGGTCCTGCGCCCTGACCCGCCGTTCTGACCAGGCAAGATGAGGAATTTAGGTGATGTTGCGGAGAGCCGGGGAAGAAGATGCGACAGCCGATAGGAGGTTGTCGTGGAGGGTGGAGATCTGGAACTGGGCGAATTGCTGGCCGCCGCGGAGGCGGCGCCGCCCGGGGAATCCGTCGATGTCGTGGCGCACGATCTGCAGAAGCGGTTCGGCGCGGAGCGTGTGTCCTTCCTGTTCGTCGACCTCATCGGTCAGCGACTGGTACGGCTCGTCGCGGCAGACGGTGAGGCCGCGGACGATGCCGAACCGATAGACCTGCAAGGCAGCGTGTACGACGACGTTCTGCGGAGCCAGCGTCAGCATGTGGAACCGGACGGCCAGGGCGGACGGCGCGTCATCACGCCGGTCACCAACCGCGGCGACTGCATCGGCGTCCTGGAGGTCACCCTCCAGTCCGCCGACGACACGGTGCTGCGCCAGGTGCGCGAGGCGGCGCACGCGCTGGCCTACATCATCGTCACGGACCGCCGCTTCACGGATCTCTACCACCTGGGCCGGCGCACCACCGAGACCAGCCTGGCCGCCGAGATCCAGCACCAGTTGCTGCCCTCGGCGCCCTGCTGCGAGGCGGACGAGTTCACCCTCGCGGCAGGGCTGGTCCCGGCCGACGACATCGGTGGCGACACCTACGACTACACCCTGGACCGCGACACCCTGCACCTGTCCATCACCGACGCCATGGGCCACGACACGAACTCGGCCCTGCTGGCCACCCTGCTGGTCGGCGCACTGCGCCGGGCCCGCCGCAGCGGCTGCGACGCCCTCAAGCAGGCCCGCCACGCCCACCAGGCCCTGCTCAGCCACGGCCGTGGCCTGGCCACCGGGCAGCTGCTGTGCGTCGACCTCGAATCAGGCCTGTGCGAACTGGTCAACGCGGGCCACCCCCGGCCGCTGCGGCTGCGCGACGGCGTCGTCGAAGAGGTCAGGCTGTCCGTCAACCTGCCCTTCGGAGTGGAGGCGCCCACCGCCTACCGCGTACAGGAACTGCAACTGCGGCCCGGAGACCGGCTGGTCCTGCTCACCGACGGTATGCAGGACCGCGATGCCGCGGCCGTAGACCTGCCTTCGGTCATCCACGACACCCGCGCGCTGCACCCGCGTGAAGCCGTCCGAAGCCTGACGGCCGCGGTGCTCGACGCCTGCCGCGGGAACCTCAACGACGACGCCACGGTCCTGATACTGGACTGGCACGGCGCGCGCCGCCGACGGGACGAGTCCAGACCCGCCCCGCGGCGATGAGCCGCGGCGACCCGATCGAGGTGACCGGTACCGCGCACGACGGCTTCCCTCGTCGGCAAGGCCCCGGGACACGAGCTGCCTGGACTTGAAGCCGAGGCGCCGTGGTCACAGCCTGGACGGGCGGTGCACGCCCGGCGGCGGCCGCGGGTCCCGGTCAGCCGGCCGGCCGCCCGATGCCCGCTGGCACTGCGGGTGCTGGTGAGCGCGGGGGTCACGGTCGGGCGGGTGTCCTCATGGCGAGCAGGGCGACGTCGTCGTCGTTGGCGGCCGGGCGGACCCGGCGCAGCAACTGGTCGGTGAAGGAGTCCAGAGGGCGGTGGGCGAGCGCGGCGGCGTGCCGGCGCAGTCGGTGCAGGCCCTCGTCGAGAGTGTGGCCGGGCTCTTCGATCAGGCCGTCGGTGTACAGCAGGAGGGTCGACCCCGGCGGCAGCAGGGCGCTGCCGTCGGTGCGGTGCCCGCCGGATCCGGTGCCCAGGAGTATCCCGTGGCCGCCGGTGAGGTATTCGGCCAGGCCGTCATGGCTGATCAGCAGCGGCGGAGGATGTCCGGCGTTGCTCCAGGACAGTCTCCACCGGCCTTCGTCGGCCTCTTCGACCCGGGCGAGGATCATGGTGGCCATCGTGACGTCGGTGATGTGCATGACCGCCTCGTCGAGGCGTTCGACGATCCTGCTGGGGGGCTCTGGCAAGGCCCAGGCGTAGGCGCGGAGCATGTTGCGGACCTGTGCCATGCCGGCCGCGGCCTCCAGGTCGTGTCCGACGACGTCGCCGACGGCCAGCGCGGTGGCGCCGTCGGACAGCGAGAAGGCGTCGTACCAGTCGCCGCCCACCTGCGAGGCGTCGGGCGCGGGCAGATAGCGGACCGCCATCTGCAGCCCGGACACGCGCGGCATCTGCGGCAGCAGATGGTTCTGCATGGTCTCGGCGACCTTGCGCTGGCGCTGGTAGAGGCGCGCGTTGTCCAGAGCCAGGCCGGCGCGGCGGGCGATGTCCTCGATCAGGGGCAGATCGGCGGCCTTGAAGTCCCCCGGCTGCCTGGCCCGGCCCAGGGTCAGGGCGCCGAGGACGGCGCGGGTGCTGCGGATGGGCGCGATGGCCGCGGAGTGCACTCCGGTGGCGTCGAACAGGCGGCGCTGTTCGACCGCGATCCCGGAATCCGGCGGCCCCTGGTAGGTCTGCGGACCTGCCAGCGTCGAAGCGACTCCGCGCAGGGCCCTGGACAAGGGCATCGGGGATTCCTCGGGAACCGGCGGCATCGGGCCCTGGAGTTCCTCGTGCGGCACCAGGGCATCACCGTCCGCCTCGACGACGACAGTGCGCCACACCTCGTCACGTTCGGTGATCAGATCGATGATGACCCAGTCCGCCAGCCTGGGCACCACCAGGGTCGCCAGCCGCCGCAGCGCCTCGTCGACATCCAGGGTGGAGGTCAGCCGGGTGGTGGTCGCGGCGAGAAGCGCGAGCCGTTCGAGTTCCGGCAGCAGGGTGCCCGCCGACTCCGGCCGCGGGTCGGTCTCGCGCGGTTGCCGGCTGTGGAAGAGGACGAGCGTGCCGGGTTCACACTCACCGAGATCGAACGGGGTGATCAGCCACGAGATGGACCGCACGGTGCCGTCTCCGTGCGCGAAGTAGTCCTCCTCGGCCTGGGCGGTGCGCCCGGCGTGGAAAGCCTGCCGCATACGGCACTGGGTCCTCGGCAAGGGCTGGCCGTGGGCGTCCCGGTGCAGCAGATCGTGTGCGTCATGGCCGACGAGGTCCGCGGCGGGCCGGTCCAGGAACCGTTCGGCGCGGGAGTTGACGGCGACGATGCGGCCCTGCTCGTCGACGACGTAAGCCCCGGTCCCGATGGATTCCAGCACGTCGGCGACCGCGGCGGCAGGCGCCGACAGGAGCCGTCTCGCGTGGCTCTGCGTGTGCTCCGGTCCTACCATGCCGCGTTCTCCTCAGCCGACGGGCAGCACGTCCGTTCGACGTATCCGCTTGTTCCGACTGCCCAGGTACCGATGAATCCCACCCTCCGGGTGCGGGCCGGCATAGGTGCACAATGAGGGGGTATTCGCGCGGCGGTGCCGGTTGGATCCAGCCGGCGGGGTGATCGGGCTTCGATGCCGGGAGGGGCAGGTCATGGAACTCATCAGGGCGACGGCCACGGACACGCAGGCGCGCGCATTGCCGGAGGTCGGCGATCCTTCCCGCGTCGCGCCTCGGGACGCCCGAGAGCTGTCCAGGCTGTTCTTCGACCGGCTCGCGGGGCTGGAGGAAGGCACGCCTGAACATCAGTATGCGCGCAATACGCTGATCGAGATGAACATGTCCCTGGTCCGCTTCGCGGCCGGCCGGTTCCGCAGCCGGGGGCCGGAGGAGATGGAGGACATCGTCCAGGTCGGCATGATCGGCCTGATCAAGGCGATCGACCGCTTCGACCTCTCCCGGGAGGCGGAGTTCACCTCCTTCGCCATCCCCTACATCGTGGGCGAGATCAAGCGCTTCTTCCGCGACACCACCTGGGCCGTGCACGTGCCTCGCCGGCTCCAGGAGGCCCGTGTCCAGCTCGCGCGCGCCACGGAGGAACTGCGCAGCCGTCTGGGCCGCACCCCGACGGTGAAGGAGCTGTCGGAGCTGATGAGCCTTCCCGAGGAAGAGGTGTGCGAGGCCCGCCTCGCCGCGAACGGCTACAACTCCTCCTCCCTGGACGCCGCCATCAACGGCAGCGAGGACGGCGAAGCGGCGCTGCAGGACTTCATCGGCGCCGAGGACCAGGCTCTGGAGCTGGTGGAGGACTTCCACGTCCTGGCCCCGCTGCTCGCCGAGCTCGGCGAGCGGGACCGGCAGATCATCCACATGCGGTTCGTGGAGGAACTGACCCAGGCCCAGATCGGGGAGCACCTGGGCGTCTCGCAGATGCATGTCTCCCGACTGCTGTCGCGCACCCTGGCCCGGCTGCGCGAAGGCATGCTCACCACGCACTGAGGGGGCGCCGCGAGCGAGGCGGGCACACCGCCCGCCTCGGCCTGCGACGGCGCACCCGGGCATGCTCGCCTGCCGTGCCTGCCGTGCCTGCCTCGGCGGCTCGGCCGGGGGACCCCTTGATCACCCGGAGAGGCTCCGGCCCGCGGGCTTCCGCAGGCGGAGGTGGGCGACGATCTGCTTCCCGGTTTCCAGGGCGATCGTGTGCAGCTGATCGCACATCCGGGTGACCAGATACAAACCGTGCCCGCCGACGCGGCGGGCGTCGTGCGCACGCAGTTCGGGTGGGTGCGGGGAGCTGTCACTCACGGTGATGCGCAGCAAGGCGGCATCGGGCGTGACCTCCAGCGCCAGATCGCCCGGACCGGGCGCGTGGCGCAGCGCATTGGCGACGAGCTCGCTGACGACGAGCTGGGCGTCCTGGCTCGGCCGGTGGTCGGGGTGATGGCCGGCATCGGCCAGCAGGGTGCGTACGGCTGCGCGGGCCTCGGCGATCGATACGTCTTCAGTGTCCCAGGCGGCGCTGTATCGCAGGGGCGCCGCGGGTTCCTGTTCATCCGATGCCCGGTTCTCAAGCGCGGTGACCATAGAACTCTTTCCGTGGGTCGTTCCTCGTCGTTCGTCACAGGTTGTCGTTGTCGTACAAATCCGCGTACCCGCTGTTGCCTCGCTCATGGGGCATTCCTGCTATCGGCGACTGGCGCGGGGCACGGAACCGGCGCCCGTGAAGCGCCCGAGCGGCCCGCGAAGGGGACGAAAATCAGGTGGCGCCGCTCGAAAAACCGGTGGAGCAGCGCCGCTGTGCGCCGTTACCGTGCTGCCTGACCAAGTCGTCTGGGCTAGGACGTGCCGTTGTACACCGTGTGAGACCTCCCGAGTGCTGATTCGTCGCGCGTCGCGCATGTGCGCCGCGCTGCTTTTTGCTGCGGACTTCTCACTGAAACCGGTGTACTTCTGTGCTCGATATCTGGGTGGTCATGCCCACCTGCCTGCCGATCGTCCTCCGCCGTTGTCACGCGTGCGCGTCCGATCGTTTCCGGGCGAACGGCAAGTTTCGCGTCAACGCGAACCACAAGCTCCTCGACGCCTGGCTCCTCGTGCTCTGTACCGCGTGCGGGGACACGGCGAAGCTCACGGTCCTGGAGCGGATGAACGTGCGCTCCGTACGTCCTGAGCTGCTGGACCGACTGCACGACAACGACCCCGCCCTGGCGGCCGAGTTGCTCCAGGACCCGGTCGTGCGGCGCCGTAATCGCATCGCCCTCGACTGGGACAACGCCTGGCGCCTCGACACCGGCGGACCCGATCACCTGGACCGCGAGGTGATCGACGTCTCGGTCCGGTTCGCGGCGCGGATACCCGTCCGGCCGATGCGACTGATCGCTGAAGGCTGCGGCCTGTCCCGGGCCGAGGTCGAGAGACTGAACACGGAGGGGAGACTCGTTTCGGCGGTCCGGCTGAGCGGCAAGCTCTCCGGCGACTTCACCTTCACGCTCAAGCGCTGATCCCTCTTCGGGACCGGGGGCCCGTCCGGCATGCCCCGCCGGACAGGCCCCCGGCTCTGCCGGTCGCGAGCGCCCGCGGGACCGCCGTGGCGGGGCCGCCCGCCGCCGGCCTCAAACCTGTGCGTGGCCGTATCGCCCCCTGACCGAGGTCAGGTCGGGTTCACCGAACCGGGCCCGCAACAGGCCGAAGGCGTGGACCTTGGCCACGCCGAATTTCTCCACGCGCGCGGCATAGGTGTCGGCGCTGAGGAACGTAGGGGGAGTGGTCTTGCTGTGGAACTTGTCCGCGTACATCACCAGTTGCTCTTCGACTGTCTCGGCCAGGTAGTCGGCCTCGGGTATGCCGAGCCCCTGATCGCGGACGTCGTGCCGGGTGAGACCAACTCCCGTGTGGCAGGAACAGAAGCGGCACAGGCGCTCCGGGAATCCCTCCTGGTCGAGGATCTCGTGGCCGAGGACGCCATGGCGGATGTAGTTGCGGTGATCGATCCGCCCGGCCTGGTCGTACAGCCGGTAGACGCCGATGTCGTGGAGCAGGGCGCCGGCACGGACGAGATCGGTGTCGACAGGGAGGTCTGTCTGCGCCACAAGCTGTTCGGCGATGCCGCAGACGATCTCACAGTGGGTGAAGACGAGGTCCAGGGCCTCGGCCGATGGCGCGTACCGCTCGTGCAGCGCCCGTATCTCGTTGACCGTCGGAAGGATCACTTCGGCAGCGTACCGAACCGCACGTGAGGGAACTGCCGCTGAGGGAGCCCGGATTGGTCGTCGTCGCTGTGGTCGACGCCATCGACGACGTGGCCGCCGACCGCGCGACGGCGCCCGCCCGGTACCGGGGGAGCGCATGTCATTCCCCGAAGGGATAAGGCGGGCACTGCCGACTTGACGGGTGCGCACCGCAGTGCGCGTCCAGGCCTCGCCACGCCAGAACCAGCGCGGCAACGGCCGCGCCGAGTAAGCACAAGTAGAGGAACCACCACCGCAGGGCCGCCCGAGGCGGCCCCTGCAGTGTCGACAGGCCGACGCCCCCCGTGAGCAGCACGACCCAGCCGAGCACCAACACCAGCAGAATCAGCACGCGGCCTCCCGAGCGGTCGTCCGGCGGGCGGACAAGTCAACAGGGACGGACGAGCGACCGGTAGTGCCCGGTACAACCCAGACAACCCGACTGGTTGTGAGGCCAGTTGAGGCCCACCCGGCGCGAGTCCGTCAGTCCGTCAGGGGGTGAAGACCTCGTCGAGTTGGTCGATGGCCCCGCTGCCGTCGAGGTGGTAGGTGAAGACCAGCCCGGAGTTCGGGTGTGTCTCCAGCCAGTCGAGGAACTCCTGTACGCCGATGGGCTGGTTCTCGGTGCTCTCGACGATGGGGTTGGTCACGGTGACGTGGGCGGCCTGATCCATCGGGATGTAGGTCTCCTTGCCGACGGTCTCGAACGGTGCGCCGTCCGAGTCGGGCGAGCCGCATCCCCAGTTGCCGTACTTGACGATCAAGCTCAGAGATCCGCCTTCCGGCGTGTAGCGGTAGACCGCGATCTCGTCGGGGGAGATGGGCATCTTGTGATCGCAGTCGTCGGCATCGCCGTCCGCGCCCGTCGACCCCGTCGCCGTGGGGGCCGCAGGCTTGGAGGCAACGGGAACGACGCTGGGGGACTTGACCCCGCTGCCTGCGCCCGTGGAGGCCGCCGTGCCGGGCTTCTTGTCCGTCGTGGTGGCGGGCGCCCCCGTCTTGGCACCGGTGCCGATCGCCGTCGTCCCGCTCGGTTTCGCGTCACTGGCGGCGCCCGTCGTGTCGCCGTCCCCGGAGCAGCCTGTGAGGCCCAGCGCGCTCACGGCGCACAGGCCCAGCACGACCGCTCGGACGGCGCCCGGTCTGCGACGGCTCTTCCTCGGCGAGTGGTTCATGGTGCGTCCCCCATCTTGCTTGTCGAGATCTCCGTGAGCCTCGGCGGCTCGGGAAGAAGGGACGACTATCAGCCGTCGGCAGTTGCGCCCTGGCCAATTTGTTATGTCGTTTCCTACGGCCGATGCCCTGAGGTGATGGAACCGACCGCACGGGGACCTGCCGCACGGGGGACCGGTCCCTGTCCGGCTGGGAGGCGGCGGACAGGTCGGCCGACGCAACCTTCCGCGTCCGCATCCGCATCCGCAGCCATGTCAGGTGGTCGGGTTCCGCTACCCGATTGAGGTGCGGTGGCGCGTTTCAGGGCGCGCCGCAGCTAGTGGCTCCGCCGGGGCAGGTGACGTCGTCGTTGGACGTCAAGCCCGCGATCCCCAATACCACGACGATGATGGCCAGGATGATCAACGGTATGTTGTCCGCAGCCCAACTGCCCTGCTCGCGCGGAGGTTTCGGAGCGCTGGGCGGTGGGCTGGCATGGTCGCGTGCGGGCTCGGCACCGGACTCGTCGTGTCCCGCTGTGGCCATCGTGTCACCCACCGTCGTTGTCCCTCACATGATGACACGGCATCAGACCTCACCCGTCAAGCCCCGTGCCATCCGGGCACTCCTCGATTTCGAGTTGTGCCGGTACGCGTGTCGACCGGTGCACGTTGATCGTTACGATCATGGCCCTCGCTTCGCTGACCAGGGGGCCCGTGACGACGAAAGGCCCCAGGCGCAACCATGGCTCACCGTTCGCATGACCATGCTCCGGCTCGGTCCGGCGAATCCTGCTACCGCACCACCACGGACGACCTCGACCTGCTGATCCGTGAAGTCCTCCATGCCGCCGACACCGAACACTCCGTCGCCGGAACCGGAGGCCATCCTGTCCGCACGGTCCGGGGTGCGTAACCGGGCTGGTCGCCGACCGGCGGACACGCTCCGGACGCCGGTGGACAGGTCAGACGACCTCGACGGTGCCCGGTACTCGGCTGCGTCCTTGCCGAAAGCACCCGAAGGCCCGGCTCGGTAGCATGCAACGCATGGCCATCAGACTTGAGAACGTCGGCATCGCCGTTCGCGACCTCGAGGCAACGATCTCATTCTTCACCGACCTCGGCCTCACGGTCGTCGGCCGGGACACGGTCAGTGGTGAGTGGACCGACACCGCCGTCGGCCTCGATGGCAATCACGCCAACATCGCGATGCTGCAGACGCCGGACGGTCACGGTCGCCTCGAACTCTTCGAGTACATCCACCCCGAAGCGATCGAGTCGGAGCCCACCCGTCCCAACGAGATCGGCATGCATCGCGTCGCCTTCTCGGTCGACGACATCGACAAAGCCCTTGAGGCAGCCGCAAAGCACGGATGCCTTCCGCTTCGCGGTGTGGCGACCTATGAGGACGTCTACAAGCTCACGTACCTCCGCGGTCCCAGCGGCATTCTGGTGATGCTCGCCGAGGAGCTGAAGAAGAACTGACGGCTGCACGGTCGGCGACGGGGACCGGGCCCCAAGGCGCCGGACAGGGACGCCCTGTCGGAGGCCGCTGTGGCTGAACCGGCCCGAGGAGTCATGCCGGCGTCCAGGCGCGGAGGAGGGCCTCCCGCGCTCGCGGCTTCGGTGTCGCCTCCTGGCCGTGCTCACGGCCCCAGCAGTGAGGGCTCGGTGCCTCCATGTGGGTTACAGCGTTTCTGGCCTATCGGGAACCGCCACGGATTTCCCGGTTCCCGTGCTCCCGGAGGGTGGGGTGGCAGCAAACATCGACTTCTGGATCTTTTAAGCGGTCAATCAGCATATAGCGCTGTTTAGGTGTCCTAGTCGCACCGCATGTACCGGATGCAAGGTGCAACGGGCGACGTGAAAGGGGCACGGACATGGCCGACTGGAAGCAGATCTCCGGTGGTCTGACGACTATCTCGGTGGGGTCGMGGACCCAYGTGTGGGGSGTSAACTCGYYGGGGCAGRTCTACCGGTACACSGGSCACGACGCGAACCCGTGGGTCGGTATCCCGGGGCGTGCGGTGGACATCGGTGTGGCCGCGGACGGGACGGTGTGGCACGTCAACTCGGCCGGTGGGATCTTCCGTTACACCGGGGACCAGGGCTCCACCGACTGGGTCCCGGTCTCGGGAGGGCTGTCGCGTATCTCCGTCGGCTCCCGGACCAACGTCTGGGGCGTCAACTCCTCGGATCAGATCTACCGCTACACCGGCCACGACGCCAACCCCTGGACCGGCATTCCCGGCGCCGCGGTCGACGTCGGTGCCGCCGCCGACGGCACCGTCTGGGTCGTCAACTCGGCCGGCGGCATCTACCGCTACACGGGAGACCAGCCGAGCTGACCCGGTGAGCCAGGACGTGCGGGTCCCGGTCGACCGTGACCAGGACCCGCACACCGATCCGCACACAGAGCGGCTTACCGACTCGCACACCGATCGGCTTGACCGACCCGCACACCGCTCGCCCGGCTCGAGGGCACGGGCGAGCCACCTCGCATGACGCGTCCGGCAGATGTTAGAGCTGGAGCAGGCGTCGGGTGATCTCCCGGTACTGCCTCAGCGCGTGCCGGAGCTCGTCGGACGGGGTGGCGCAGTCCTGGTTCTCCCAGCCGGCCCGCAGGGTACGCCGCCGTTCCGCGAGGGCGTCGACGAGTTGGGCGGCGGCTTCGTCGTAGGCCGCCTCCGCCTCCTCCAGTGCCTCGCGCGGAGCGTCGGTGAAGGTGTTGAGGGCGTGCCCGAGTCGCCCGGCGATCTTGTCCCGATCGTCCAACGGGAGCAGCGGCTCCGGGCCCGGGGCGCGGCGCTCGGCGGGGCGCGAGGCTTGTCCCGCGGGCTGCTGGGCGCGTGATTGGTCGTACATCATCAGGTGCCGCTTCCGTTCCGCCCGAAGGCGCTCTTGGTCTTCTCAACGTCTTCTCGACGGCCTGCTTCAGAGGTCCGGCGACCAGGTCGATACTGCCCGGCTGCGGCTGCGGCTGCGGCTGCGGTCGAAGTCGCTGTTCGGGGTGACCTGGCCCAGGCCTTCGACGGTCCTGTCCTTCATCGTCTGCGCCGTGTCTCCGATGGGCCGGGCAATGGTCATGGCCGCCTGGCCGCTGTCCGGTAGGCGGTTCCCGCGAGGTCCGGGTGGGTGGGCGGGCGAAACGCATCTCCTGTGCTTCGTGGCGGCCTGACCCTGTGCCGTGCTGCCAGTCAACGTCCGGCGCGGGCGGGTGTCAACGCGGTGACCCTGCGATCCGGACCGCAGCGCACGACCTCGGCCGTGCTCTTCGTACCGAAGGCCGGGACTCCTTGCGCGGTCGTTCGGTTGCGGCGCCTCACTCGGTACGCCAGGACTCCAGGCGCTGCGCGATGGTGCGCAGATCGGCTTCCTGCGCGCGGACGGCGCGAGCGAGCTCGAACAGCTCGTCGTCCTTGGCCTGAAGGGGCTGACCGGAGACGTGCATGTACTGGCTGGTGCAGGCCCAGCCGATCACCAGGTTGTAGTCCGTGAAGGGGCGCAGCAGCAGCGCGGTGTGCAGGAAGGTCGCGGCCCGGGAGCCGATCTCCTCGTAGTAGAGGACGCCCCGCTCGCGCTCGAACTTGTGCCGGTCGGCCATGATCGCAAGAGTGCCCCAGTCCGCGATGGGCACGTTGAGCGGAGAGATCGCCGACTGGATCTGCAGGACCCAGCCGACGTCGACACGGATGATCGGGCTCACCGCTGTCCCTCAGGGAAGCGGGCAGCGATGCCGGGCAGGATCCGGGCGGCTTCGGCGACAGCGCCTTCGACGAAGGAGATCCGGTCGGCTTCCTCCACCGTCACATCGTGTACGTGCTGCTTCAGGCTCCGGCCCGTCAGAGCGGCCCGCTCGCGCAGCCGTGCCATCTCTTCTTCGCTGAATTCCACATTGAGTGCAGGCATGGATTCAAGGTACCGCCATTGGTACCGCGCACGGTACCCGCGTGGAGTGAGCAGGTCAGGGTCGTACCGTCGGCGCAGACGCCCCCCGGAAGGTGGTCACCGGGGTGGCTGAGGCGGCAACCGCCTTGTAACCGCTGCCGACCGGCGAAGGTCACACCGACCCGGCAGCACCTCGCACTGAGTACGCCTACTCATGCCTGCCCGCGGCGGGGCGGCGACGATGGGCCTGCGGTGCGGAACGTGCGCAATGTGCGGAACGCAGGAACGGGAGGCGGGGCATGGGCAGGTTCCTGGGGGCGGTGGCAGCCGTCGTCGCGGCGGCTGCGGCGTTGGTCTTCGCATACGTGGCAGGTGCGCCTCCCGCGGTGGTGTTCGCCGTCGGGGCGGGTGTGCTGAGCCTGCTGTGGCTGACGCTCCTTCTCACGCTGCCCTGGAACCTCTACTTCCGTGCGCACGCGGTGCTCGCCGAGATCGCGGTGAGCCGTGAGAAGGGCATGGAGGTCTCCCAGGCCCGGGACGCCGAGGCCGCGCGGATCGCCCGCACGATGCTGCGGACGGCGGTCGCGGGTCATGTCCTGACGGTGGCGGTCGTCCTCTCCGTGACCTGGGCGACGGGCGAGTTCACGGGCTACTGGTTCGCGGCGTTCTTCCTGCTGAGCACCTTCTTCCGGCCGGCCGGCGCGTATTTCGGCCAGCTCCGGCGGCGTCTGGGCACGCTCCTGAAGGACGTCACGTACCCGCGGGACGACGTCGTCGAGGTGCGGGCCCGGGTGGACCGCGCCGAGGCCGGGACGCGGGCCCTGGAGGAGAAGGCGGAGGAACAGTACAAGGCCCTCGCCGAACTGCGCCGCACGGTGGACGCGCTGTCCATGAGCACGTACGAGCGGGCCGAGGAGGTGGACCGCAGAATCGTCGCGCTGGGGCGGGAGTTCGAGTCCACGGTGAACCGGCTCACCGACAATCAGGACATCATCGCGGGCGTGAAGGCGTTCCTGCGCCTGCTGCGCACCACGGACGTAGCCGACGGCGCCCCGACCTCCGGGTGACAGGGGGCCGCCGGTTCGAGGCGCGGCAGCGCCGCCCGGCACAGGCGAGGATTCCGCACGGCACGTGACAAGGCTGTCCGTCGGTCGCCCAGCGAGGCCCGTCCTCCAGCAGGAGGCCAGGAGGCCAGGAGGCCCGGGAGGCAGGGAGGCCGGGAGACCAGGGGGGGTAGGGCGCCCGAGGGGCCGGGTGGCGGGCCGTGCTCGGGCATCACGTGCCCGCACGGCCGCCGAGGCGGGCACGTCGGGCCGTCGGCGCGGCGCCCCACCGCTTGAGAACGCCTGCGGGCTGGCTGACAGTGGGATGCATGAGCCGCCACCGAAGTCCACCACGCAGGGCGCCGTGGATCGTGGGTGGGGCAGCCGTCCTGGTGGCGGGTGGCCTGGGGATCTGGGGGCTGACGGCGTCGGACGGCGGATCCCCTCGACCGACGCCCTCGGCTTCGAGCGCCCTGACCCTGCCCACGTTCGACCAGCAGCCGTCCCTGACGGCCGAGCCGGAAACCTCCAGCACGGCCCGCCCCAAGCCCACGGAGACCCGGACCGCCCCCTCCACGGC
Organism: Streptomyces sp. Root1310; assembly: GCF_001426425.1. Lineage (NCBI taxonomy): Bacteria > Bacillati > Actinomycetota > Actinomycetes > Kitasatosporales > Streptomycetaceae > Streptomyces > Streptomyces sp. Root1310. Next base: position 522,647 of record NZ_LMEQ01000030.1, read on the forward strand.
GACGGCGGGGAACCCCACGCGCCCCAGCGGCCATGGGACAGCCGACCACACCCGTTCCCCCTCGCAGCCTTCGGCCGTGCCGACGAGGACATCGGCGCCGGAACGGTCCGAGAAGCCCGCACGGTCACCACGGCCGTCGCACACTTCGACGACACGTCCGCGACCAACGACAACGACGATGGCGGCGCCGACGCCCACACCGACCGTGTCCGTGCCATCCGTGCCATCGGCACCGTCCACGCCCACCCCGTCCGCACCGTCGTCGGTGCCGACCGTGTCCGCGCCGCCTTCGACCCCGGTACCCGCGCCGTCACCGACGGCCGAGAGCAGCCCGGGTGCGGCGACGGTCTGGTACACGTCATCCGTGGCCCAGGCCGCTGCTCAGCGCATGGCCGCCTCAGGGACGGTGGGTGACCCGGCGTGCTCCATGTCGGCCCTGGGCGAACCCGACCCGACGCTGGTGCCGCTGGTCGGCCGCATCGGTATCGGTACGTATGGCCACTACTGGTGCCTGATCTGGTAGCGCTCGCTTCGCTCTCCGAGCACTCCCCGCGGCGGCAGGGCGGCAGGGCGGCAGGGCGGCAGGGCGGCAGCGAGGCTGGACGGCTGGGTCGGCCGGGCCGGACCGTCCGACGAGGCTCTGGCCGGGCAGTGAGGTCGGCCGGATGGGATCGGGCCGGGAACAGCCCCCAGGACGCTCTCCTCCAGTCCCGGACGTTTACCGCGGCCGCTGCGGGTCACGCGGCTCACGGAGAGCGGAAGGCGCCCAGGAATCGCTGAGGACGAATCGAGCGTGTCCCTCCGGCCCGAGCCGGGGCAGGGAGTGCCCCGGGTGCTCCGGGCACCGCGCCGGGCGCACGTCCGGGCGTCACCACCGGGCCCGGCCCGCTCGCTGCGGCCGCGAGACGAAAGGCAGACGCATGACGGAGATCCGACCGGCCACCACCACCGACTCGGGCGCCCCGGCGGAGAGTGACGAACACTCGCTCACCGTGGGCCCCGGGGGACCGATCCTGTTGCAGGACGCCTATCTGATCGAGCAGATGGCGCAGTTCAACCGGGAGCGGATCCCCGAGCGCCAGCCCCATGCCAAGGGAAGCGGTGCCTTCGGCCACTTCGAGGTGACGCACGACGTCAGCGCCTACACCAAGGCGGCCGTGTTCCAACCGGGCACGCGTACCGAACTGGTCACGCGCTTCTCGACCGTGGCCGGCGAGCGCGGCAGCCCGGACACCTGGCGTGACCCGCGCGGCTTCGCGGTGAAGTTCTACACCAGCGAAGGCAACTACGACATGGTCGGCAACAACACGCCGGTGTTCTTCGTGAAGGATCCGATGAAGTTCCAGCACTTCATCCGCTCGCAGAAGCGCCGCGCCGACAACAACCTGCGCGACCACGACATGCAGTGGGACTTCTGGACCCTTTCCCCGGAGTCCGCCCACCAGGTCACCTGGCTGATGGGAGACCGCGGCATCCCGCGGACCTGGCGCCACATGAACGGCTACACCTCCCACACCTATATGTGGATCAATGCCGAGGGCGAGCGGTTCTGGGTGAAATACCACTTCAAGACCGATCAGGGCATCGAGTGCTTCACCCAGCACGAGGCCGACCAGATGGCCGCGGTGGACACGGACTACCACACGCGTGATCTCTTCGAGCACATCCGGGACGGCGACTTCCCCAGCTGGACGCTGCATGTGCAGGTCATGCCGTACGGCGACGCGGCGGGCTATCGATTCAATCCCTTCGACCTCACCAAGGTGTGGCCGCACGGCGACTACCCGCTCATCCCGGTCGGGCGCATGACGCTCGACCGCAATCCCACCGACAACCACGCCGAGATCGAGCAGGCGGCCTTCCAGCCCAACAACCTGGTGCCCGGCATCGGACCGAGCCCGGACCGTATGCTCCTGGCCCGGCTGTTCTCGTACGCGGACGCGCACCGCTACCGCATCGGCGCCAACTACCAGCAGCTTCCCGTGAACGCACCCGTCGTCGACGTCCACACGTACTCGAAGGACGGGGCGATGGCCTACCGCAAGACGACGGATCCGGTCTACGCGCCGAACTCCAAGGGCGGTCCCGAGGCCGATACCGCCCGCTTCGGCAGCCCGCCCAGCTGGGAGGCCGACGGCGAGATCACCCGTAGTGCCTATGTCTCCCACCCGGAGGACGACGACTGGGGGCAGCCCGGCACCATGGTGCGCGAAGTCCTCGACGACGCCGCCCGCGACCGCCTGGTCGACAACGTCGTGGGACATCTCCTCAACGGTGTCACCGAGCCGGTCCTCGAGCGTGCCTTCGCGTACTGGTCGAACATCGACGAATCCATCGGCAAGCGCATCGAGGACGGGGTGCGGGCCAAGGCGGACGAGAAGGATCCCAAGGCCGCCGAACAGGGCAATCCCGCACGACGGGCCATGCAGCACAAGGCGTGAGGTCCACTCGGCAGCGCCAAGTGGCGCCCGAGCTCTCGGACGAGCAGGCCGCCGACGCCGAGCGGCACGCCGTCGAGGGCCGGGTGCCCGGACGTGTCATTGTCGGTTCCCGACGAGGCCGCCCCGACGGCCCGGCGAGGGGTGCCGCCACCCCCGCGGGGCCGTCCACGACACACCAGGAAAGCTCATGATCTTCATCACCGCCCGGTTCCGTGTCCTTCCCCAGCACGCGGACGACTGGCCCGACATCACCCGAGGCTTCACCCTGGCGACGCGCGACGAGCCCGGGTGTCTGTGGTTCGACTGGTCGCGCAGCGTCGACGACCCTGCCGAGTACGTGCTGACCGAGGCGTTCCGCGACGACGAGGCTGGTGCGGCCCACGTCTCCTCCGAGCACTTCGCCGCGGCCTGCGCCGAGCTGCCGTCGTACCTCGCCGAGACGCCCAGGATCGTGAACGTGACCGTCCCGCAGAACGACTGGTCCCTGCTCGGGGAAATGGCGGTGGGGGACGACCGCTGACGCGCTTCTCCCTTCATGAACGCCGGATCGCGACGGGCCTGCCGTGCGAGCCGTGATCGACTCCGGTTCCGTGTCCGTGGAACCTGGGACGTGTCGGCCCGGTTCGCCGCGATCTGCCGGCTGGGGCTGTCCACGGCGGGTGCTTCGGCGTGCTCGCACGTCTGACCACGACGGCGACGGTCACAGCGGCCGACGCACCCGCCAGGAGATGGCCGCGGCTCAGGAGACGGCCACCACCACGTTGAACCACGGCGTGCTGAGCGACCTCAGCGGCGAGTCCAGCTTCTGGAGGTTGAGGCGGTAGGTGCCGGCCGGCAGCACCCCGCCGCCGGGCAGCGGTCCCAGGGGCAGGTAGCGCCCGTTGGCCGCACCGGCGCGGTTGTAGGTCCACACGCCCGCCGAGGTGTGCATGATCGTGTAAGCCCCGCGGCTCAGCGACGGGTTGACGGCGGACCGCCTGGTCGCGTCCAGGGCGAAGGAGGCGCCCGCGTACGACGGCACGCGCGCGGGCCGGGTGAGGGTGAAGCTGAAGTACCGGTTGGCGTAGCCGGCGCCGGACGTGAGCGGCGGGCAGTTGACCGCGACGACGGTCCGCCCGGTCACGTTCCCCAGCGAGATCGGGTTGCTGTACGAGCCCGAGCCGAACAGTCGACGGCAGTCGTACTGGTAGGTCGCCGCCGAGGCCGGCGGGGCGGCCACCAGTGCCGTCGCGGCGGCGGTGACGACGGCCGCCGCGACGACGCCCGCCCGGCGCGACAGCCGTCCGAGCGTCCTGTCGATGAGTGTCATGAGCAGTCTCCCCCTCTGCGGGCCCGGGTCCCGGACCTTGGTGAACAGCGGATCCGGCGCCGAATCTAGGGCCGCCGTCAGCCGTCCGGTGGGTGGTGACCGATGCACGGAAGGAAGAGATCACCGATGACGGTGCGTGGGAGTAACGGCCCACCGGGAGACGCGGGTTGATCGTGTGGGCTCCGCCGGAGCCCGGCACGGGCGGCCGCCGGGCCGCGAGCGGACCCGGCTTCGTCCGGCCCATCGGCCCGTGCATACTCGGGCTCTGCGCACGCACCCGCGTTCGCGAGAAGAGAAGAAGGAGGTGGGCGATGGTGTCGACACCGGGGGCCGAGCCCCGGAAGATCACGATCAACGACGTGGCCAGGTCCGCCGGAGTGTCCCGGCAGACCGTTTCGCGGGCCCTCAACGACAAGGGCGAGATCGACGGCGACACCAAGCAGCGTGTGCTCGACGCGGCGCGCGCGCTCGGCTACCGTCCGAGCCGATTCGCCCGGGGGCTGGTCCGCCAGGACACCATGACCATCGGGCTGGTCATCCCCGACCTGCTCAACCCCTTCTTCACCGAGGTCGCCGCCGGCGCCCTGGAGGCGGCCAGAACCCGCGGCTGGCACGTGGTCGTGTACGCCACCGCGGACCGGGCGGACGAGGAACGCGGCACACTCCAGGTGATCACCTCGCAGGTGGACGCGGTCATCGGCTACTTCAGCTGCTCCGAGAGCGAGCTGGAGTCGTACACCCGGGGCATGCCGGTGGTGCTCATCGGCCGTGAGGGCCGCAGCACGCGGTTCAGCTCGATCCGGATCGACGGCGAGCGGGGCGTCCGGGCCGCGGTGGCGCACCTGGTCGCGCAGGGGCACGCCCGCATCGGCATGCTGGACCACCGGACCCGCGCCGAGCCCAGCATCCGGTACGACTGGTTCACGGCGGCGGCGCGGGAGCACGGGGTCGACCCCGGCCTCGTCGCCGATGCCGACCAGACGGCCGACGGGGGAGGCCGGGCGCTCAGAACCCTGCTCGCCGCTCGTCCCGAGGTCACCGCGGTCTTCGCCTTCAACGACATCATCGCCGTCGGCGCACTTCGCGAGGCACGCAGGCTCGGCCGTAGCGTCCCGCGGGATCTGGCGGTGATCGGCTTCGACGGCCTCCAGCTCGGGGCGCTCGTCGAACCCCCGCTGTCCAGCGTCGCCCTCGACACGCGCAAACTCGGGGCACTCGCCATCGAGCAGCTGGCCCGCCTGCTGTCGGGGCTGGGCACGTCCGAGGCGGACGACCTGGTCGTGCACGCGGAGCTGCGCCTGAGCGGATCGGCCTGACGTCGCGGCCTGACGTCGCGGCCTGACGTCGCGGACGGCTGTCCGCCCCGAATGTCTTGACATGGCTCCGCGCCCGAGCGCAGACTTCCGAACATTCCACCCCACACTTCGACATTCATCTGCAGGAATCCTGAAGGCAGCCCCGTGAACGCTCCCGTGAACGCTCCCGTGAGCGCTCCCGTGAACGTTCACGGGAGCGCTCACGGGACGGTGGGAAAGCCGCACGGCAAGCCAGTCGCCCGCCGGTCGGTGCTCTCTGCCGACCGCCGGATCCCGGTCGTCACCAAGAAGGAGTCGTGACCTCTTGCTCTCCGAGTTCTCCCCCCATGTTTCGGACACCGCACCGGGCCGTGGTGCGCTCCGCCGGGCGCGCTCGTGGCTGCACTCGGACGCGCCCGCCCGCTCGCTGAACGGGCCCTGGCGATTCCGGCTGTCCCCCACGGCTTCCGTGTCGGAGGACTTCGCGGCCGAGGACTTCGACGACCGGAACTGGGACGACCTGCCCGTGCCCTCCCACTGGGTGCTCGAAGGCGACGGGGCCCACGGCCGTCCGATCTACACGAACATCCAGTTCCCGTTCCCCATCGAACCACCGCACGTCCCGGACGAGAATCCCACCGGCGACCACCGCCGCCACTTCGACATGCCCGCCGACTGGGCGGACGCCGAGCGGGTCCTGCTGCGGTTCGACGGTGTCGAGTCGCTCTTCCGGGTGTGGGTCAACGGCGTGGAGATCGGCAGCGCCGCCGGCAGCAGGCTCGCCCACGAATTCGACGTGACGTCCGCGGTGCGCCCGGGCGGGAACGTCGTCGCCGTACGGGTGTACCAGTGGTCGGCGGCCAGCTACGTCGAGGACCAGGACCAGTGGTGGCTGCCGGGCATCTTCCGTGACGTCACCCTGATTGCCCGGCCGGCCGGCGGCCTGGAGGACGTCTGGCTGCGGACCGGGTTCGCCGACGGGCACGGCAGGGTCGACGCGGAGATCACCGCCGAGCCGACGGCCTACCCGGTCACCCTGCGCATCCCGGAACTCGGCATCGAGCGCACCTGGTCCGACCCGGCCGAGGTGGCCCCCTTCGACATCGCCGACGTGGAGCCCTGGTCGGCCGAGCGGCCGCGGCTGTACGAGGTGACCGTGTCGACGGCCGCTGAGACGGTCACCCTGCGGGCGGGCTTCCGCACGGTCGAGATCCGCGGCGACCTGTTCCTCGTCAACGGCCGTCGCGTCGTGTTCCACGGCGTGAACCGCCACGAGACCCATCCGCTGCGCGGCCGTGTCTTCGACGAGGAGCACGCCCGCGAGGATCTGGCCCGCATGAAGCGGTTCAACGTGAACGCGATCCGCACCAGTCACTACCCGCCGCACCCGCGGCTGCTCGACCTCGCCGACGAACTCGGATTCTGGGTCGTCCTCGAATGCGACCTCGAGACGCACGGCTTCGAGAAGCTGGACTGGGTCGGCAATCCCAGCGACGACCCGGCCTGGCGCGCGGCGTACCTCGACCGCATCGAGCGCACCGTCGAACGCGACAAGAACCACCCCAGCATCGTGCTCTGGTCGCTCGGCAACGAGGCGGGCACCGGCAGCAACCTCGCCGCCATGTCGGCGTGGGTCCACGCGCGCGACGCCGAACGCCCCGTGCACTACGAGGGCGACTACACCGGTGAGTACACCGACGTCTACTCGCGCATGTACGCCTCGGTACCGGAGACCGAGCAGATCGGCACCGACGGATCCCGCTTCCCGCTGCTCCACTGCACTCCCGCGCAGGGCGCCCGGCAGCGCACCAAGCCGTTCCTGCTGTGCGAATACGCGCACGCGATGGGCAACGGGCCGGGGGCGTTCGACCAGTACGAGGCGCTGGTCCACCGGTACCCGCGGCTGCACGGCGGCTTCGTCTGGGAGTGGCGCGACCACGGCATCGCGACCACCACCGCGGACGGGACCCCGTACTACGCGTACGGCGGTGATTTCGGGGAGGTCGTGCACGACGGGAACTTCGTCATGGACGGCATGCTGCTGAGCGACGACGTCCCGACGCCGAGCCTTCACGAGTTCAAGGCCGTGATCCAGCCGATCGGCTTCACCTTCGACGGCGACACGGTGACGATCGCCAACCTGCGGCACACCGCGGACACGTCCGACCTGCGCTTCCGCTGGCGGGTCGAGCACGACGGCACGCCCGTCGAATCCGGCTGTCTGGACGTCCCGGCCGTCGTGGCGGGCGACTCGGGCCGGGTCTCGCTGCCGAGGATCCCGGTGGCGCCGGACGCCGAGACCTGGCTCACCGTCGAGGCGGTGCTGGCGGCCGCAACCGCGTGGGCAGACGAAGGGCACGTGGTCGCGACCGCCCAGCTGGACCGCTCACCTCACCGTCCCGTCCGAGCCGTGCGCGCCCGGACCGGTTGGAAGCCCGGCGACGGAACGCTGACGCTGGGCCGCGCCGAGTTCCTCGACGGCTCCCTCACGCGTCTTGGCGGCCGCGAGGTGACGGGCCCGCGGCTGGAACTGTTCCGTGCGCCGACCGACAACGACGAGGGCGCGTGGGGCGACGTCGCGGAGAGCGACGCGCACATCGCCGGGGTGTCCAACGCCGAGCTGTGGCGGCGTGACGGCCTCGACCGGCTGACCACGCGCCGGGTGTCCGTGGAGCACGCTGCCGCGGCCCTGCGCACGGTCGACAAGGTCTCCGCGGCCGACTCCGGAACGTGGGTGATGGTCGAGTCCGTCTGGTCGCTGGAGGGCGACGAGGTCGAGCTGCGGGTGGAGATCGAGCCGTCGCGCGGATGGCACACGGTGTGGCCGAGGATCGGGATCCGTTTCGACCTGCCCGACGGTGACGCTCCCGTCGACGGGGCCGCGTGGTTCGGCCTCGGCCCGCTCGAGTCCTATCCCGACAGCCTGCGTGCGGCACGCACGGGCCGCTTCTCCGCCACGGTCCGCGAGCTGGCGGTCGACTACGCGCGTCCCCAGGAAACCGGACACCGCTCCGCACTGCGCCGGTTGACGCTGACCAGCGCCGACACCGAAGTGCTGCGCATCGAGGCGCTCCCCGACACACGCGGACGCCGGCCCGGGTTCACCCTCAGCCGGCACACCCCCCAGGAGATCGCCCGAGCGGCACATCCGTTCGAACTGCCGAGTTCGACGACGAGCCACCTGATCGTCGACGCCGCCCAGCACGGGCTCGGCTCGCGCGCGTGCGGCCCCGACGTGTGGCCCGAGTACGCCCTGCGCCCGGAATCCCGCACGATCAGGCTGCGCATCACCTGATCCGCCACCGGGGGCCCGCACCGCACGAGGACCACCGTGCGGTGCGGGCCCCGGCAGTTGACCACCGATCTGCCTCGACCGCCGGCTTGCGCTGGAGTGCGCTCCAGGTCGTAGCGTCGCAGACACCACGGAGCACGAAGCCCGCCCCGCCCGGGGCCTCTCACGGGATGCCGGGCGGCTGGATTCGTCGCTAGATGGATGGAGGGCTCCGTGCGGTCCGGTCCGAACGACGAACGAGTTTGCAGAGAAAGGCTGGGACACGGCATGCAGAAGCGCAGTCTGCGGGACCTCCAGGTATCGGCCATCGGCCTGGGATGCATGGGGATGTCCGCCTTCTACGGATCCACCGACCGGGCGGAGAGCATCGCGACCATCCGGCACGCCCTCGACCTCGGGGTGAACTTCCTCGACACCGCGCAGGTGTACGGCCCGCTCACCAACGAGTCGCTCCTCGGTGAGGCGATCCGGGGTCATCGCGAGGAGTACGTGATCGCGACGAAGTTCAACTACCGGATGGACAACGCGGTACCCGGCGACATCAGCACGGTCGGCGCCCAGGACGGCTCGGCCGAGCACGTCCGCAGCTCGGTCCACGGCTCCCTGGAGCGGCTGGGGACCAGCCACATCGACCTGTACTACCAGCACCGCGTCGACCCGAAGGTACCCATCGAGGAGACGGTCGGCGCGTTGGCCGAGCTGGTCGCCGAGGGCAAGGTGCGGCACATCGGGCTGAGCGAGGCGAGCGCGGAGACCATCCGGCGCGCCCACGCCGTGCACCCGATCACCGCGGTGCAGAGCGAGTACTCGCTGTGGTCGCGGGACGTGGAGGCCGAGGTGCTGCCCGCCTGCAGTGAGCTGGGCATCGGTTTCGTGCCGTACTCGCCGCTCGGCCGCGGTTTCCTCGCCGGGAGGTTCACCTCGCCTGACGAGCTGGACGCGGACGACTGGCGCCGGGAGAACCCGCGCTTCCAGGACGCCAACCTGTCGGCGAACCTGCGCCTGGCGGCGAAGGTGAAGGAGATCGCCGCCGAGAAGGACGTGACCCCGGCCCAACTGGCGATCGCCTGGGTGCTGGCCCGGGGGGAGCACCTGGTGCCGATCCCCGGCACCAAGCGCCGCGCCTACCTTGAGCAGAACGCCGGCGCGGTGGACATCGTGCTGACCGGGGAGGATCTGGCCCGTATCGACGCGGAGCTGCCCGATGCGGCGGGCGAACGGTACGACGAGGCGGGCATGCGAGCCGTCGACCAGTAGCCGGGCGGACGCCGGCGGCGGCTGACGGTTCCGCCGGCGATGCCGAAGCCGACGACCGCATGCCGATCCCCCGAGTACGGGGCTCTACAGCCGCACTGTGGTGCCGGGTTCGAGGCGGCTGATCGGGGTGCCGGTCAGCCCGTTCTCGCCCAGGAGGTGGGCGGTGGACTGCTGGCCGAGGTCGCTGAGCATGAGTTCGTGGATCTGGATGATGCGCTCGGGCTTGACGGCGCGGACGAAGTCGGCGGCTTCGCCGAGCTTGGTCCACGGGCCGCTGGTCGGCAGCAGGAGCGTGCGCACGGGGGCGTCGGGCGCGAAGTAGGAGTCGCCGGGGTGGTAGAGGGCTCCGTCGTCGACGAGGTAGCCGATGTTGTCGGGGCAGGGGATGTCGGCGTGGATCAGCGCGTGGCGGTGGCCGTGGACGGTGGCGGTGAGGGAGCCGACGGTGAGCGTGTCGCCCGCGGCCACGACGTGGACGCGGCCGTTCCGACTGCCCAGGGCGGCCGCGACGGCGGCGGTGCCGTAGACCTGTAGGTCGGGCCGGGCTTCGAGCGCGGCGGCGACGAGCTTCTCGTCGAAGTGATCGAAGTGTTCGTGGGTGATCAGCACGGCGTGAGCCCGGGAGACGGCCTCTGCCGCGTCCGGGGTGAAGGCGCCGGGGTCGATGACCAGGCGGGTGTCGTCCTTCTCGAGCGTGACGCAGGCGTGGGCGTGCTTGGTGAGCTGCACCGCGGGTCCTTCCGGTACGAACGATTTCCTACAATGAAACTGTACACCTTGACTGTAGATAATCCTCGACGGAGGGGGCTCGCTCAGGACGGAACAACGCACCCAAGCTGTACAGCCTGGGTGATGGACATGAGTAGGCTGACGCCATGGACGACAACCGGCTGGCCGAAGAGCTCCGCCTGACCATCGGACAGCTCGTGCGTACGGTGCGCACCGCCGACACCATGCCCCCCGGCGAGGCCGCCGTCCTGGGCTACCTGGACCGCAACGGCCCGCTGACCACCGCCGAGGTCGCTCAACAGCGCGGAGTCACCCACCAGTCGGCCGCCAAGGCGGTCAAGGAACTCATCGGCCAGGGCTGGGTGCGGGCCGAGGCCCACCCCAGCGACGGCCGCAAACTCCTGCTCCACCTCACGCCCGCGGGAGGGGACCGCCTGGCGGAGGAGCGCCGACGCCGAGCCGACTGGCTCGGCACCGCGATCGACGACGTCCTGAACTCCGACGAGCGAGAGACGCTCGCCGCGGCGCTGCCCCTGCTGTCCCGCCTGACCGCACGGCTGAAGGCCAAGTAGGCCGGACCCTGGTGCGGGGGTTCTCGCCCGGGAACGCGCCGCAAGCGGCCCTGATGCTCAGTGGTCCGCGCAGCAGGGTGTCGGTTCGGGTGCCTCGAACGGGACCAGGGTGCCGCCCGTGGCGGGCATCGCGGTGAGCACCAGTTCACCGCTCTGCCACAGCGGACGTACATGACTGTGCGACAGGCGGCCGCTCGCCCCGCACGAGGTGGGTGCAGCCGAACCCCCCTTCGGTGAGGAGGAGTTCGGCCGCGAACGCGCGGAGCAGGTGGTCGGAGGCGCGCAGATCGCGGAGCCCCGCATCCACGGGAACGGAACGCGTCGACCGACGAGATGGGACCCGCGCGGGCGCGAGACGGGACCGGCGCGGGCGCGAGCCGCAGCGGCGACACCATCGCGTGCGCCCCGCCGTGCAACGGTGCCCACCCCCGTCCACGGCACGTGGTTCCGGCACGGCGGGCGTGGCGGACGGCGGGTGTCGTCAGGACTCGGCGTCAGGACTCGGCGTCAGGACGGGGCGTGACGGGGCGTCAGGATAGGGCGTCAGGACGGGGCGAGGACGCAGAACTCGTGGCCCTCCGGGTCGGCCAGGCACGTCCACGGGACGTCGCCCTGGCCGAGGTCGAGGTCGGTGGCGCCGAGGGCGCGCAGCCGAGCCACCTCTGCCGCCCGGTCGTCACCGGGGTACGGAAGCAGGTCGAGATGGAGGCGGTCCGGCACGGTCTTCACGTCGGGCGTGCGGAGAAACTCGAGAAACGGGCCGCCGGCACCCTTGGCGGAGCGCAACGACGCATGATCGTCGGTCACGTCGAGCACGGTCCAGTCCGTCGCCTCGCCCCAGAACCGGGCCATGGCCCGCGGATCCGTGCAGTCGACCACCACGGTGGCGATCGGCCCGGTGTCCCGGTAGATCTCCCGGGGCTCCAGCACGCAGAACTCGTTGCCCTCCGGGTCGGCGAGGACCGTCCACGGCACCTCGCCCTGGCCCACGTGGACGGGCGTCGCGCCGAGATCCTGGAGGCGTGCGACCAACTCCGCCTGATGGGCCGCGGAGGTGGTGGCCAGATCGAGGTGCACACGGTTCTTCGTCGACGTCTTGGGTTCCGGGACGGGAACGACGTCGATGCCGAGGGCGATCGGGTCGGGCCAGACGAGGCCGCCGGCGGGTCCGACGTAGGTGGTGACACCGGGGCTGTACGCGCTCCAGCCGAGCGCCTCCGCCCAGAACCGGCCGACCGCCGAGCTGTCGACAGCCTTGATGTTCACTTGAACAGGTCGCAGGGGCATGCCGTCGATCTTATGCGTCCGCTCCGCGATGATCGCCGCAGGCGCCGTCGCCCTTCTCTGTGGTCAAGCGGGAGCCGTCGGCGGCCGCCCTCGCCCACGAGCCGACGCCGTCACGGACGCCTCGACCTGGACATGCGGTCGGGCCGACGGCGGCCCGGAGGCTCGCCAGGGCCTCGCCTCCCGGCACGCCGTCAACATGTCAAGGGATGCGGCGAAAGAAGGTCCGGAAAGATTTCAACTTTCGAAGGCTTGCCGAGACTGAGAACTCATCAGTTAAATCAAGACGTGAACTAAGCGTCGCAGCAGTGACCTTGGCGTTTCGCCGCGGATGCTGCCGATGCTCCGTGTCCTTTTCCCGACGCACCCGCAGGGACCTTCATGAGACTCAGATCCCTGGGTGTCGCGCTCGCCGCCACGGCAGCGCTGATCACCCTGCCCACCATCCGGCCACCGGCGGCCGTGGCCGCCGACACCAACCTGTCCCAGGGCAGAACGGCAACGGCATCCTCGAACGAGAACGCGGGCACGCCCGCGCCCTACGCGGTCGACGGCGACACCGGCACCCGGTGGTCCTCGGCCGCCACCGACGACCAGTGGCTGCAGGTCGACCTCGGAACCGGCGCCACGATCAGCCAAGTCGTCGTCAACTGGGAGGCGGCCTACGGCAAGGACTACAAGGTCCAGGCCTCCTCCGACGGCGCCACCTGGACCGACCTGCGCACGGTCACCGGCTCGGACGGCGGCACCGACACACTCGCGGTCTCCGGCCAAGGCCGTTACGTACGTCTGCAGGGCGTCCACCGGGCGACGCAATGGGGCTACTCCGTCTGGGAGTTCCAGGTGTTCGGCAGCACCGGCGGAACGCCTCAGCCCGGTACCTGCTCGACGGCCAACTCGGCGCAGGGCAAGACCGCTTCGGCGTCCTCGACGGAGAACGCCGGCACACCCGCCGCCGCCGCGTTCGACGGCAACGACTCCACCCGCTGGTCCAGCCAGGCCTCGGACCCGCAGTGGCTCCGCGTCGACCTCGGCTCGTCCCAGGACATCTGCGGGATCGACCTGAACTGGGAAGCCGCGTACGGCAAGGACTTCCAGATCCAGTCCTCCGCCGACGGCCAGAGCTGGAACACCCTCAGGACCGTCACCGGCGCGACCGGCGGTCGCGCCTCCTACGACGTCAGCGGAACGGGCCGTTACGTCCGCGTTCTGGGGACCGCCCGCGGGACGGCCTACGGCTACTCGCTCTGGGAGTTCGGCGTCCACACCACGTCCGGCGGCACCGGAGGTCCGGTCCAGGGCGGCGGCGACCTCGGTTCGAACGTGATCGTCGTCGACCCCTCCACACCCAACCTCCAGCAGAGGTTCGACCAGGTCTTCGCCCAGCAGGAATCCGCGCAGTTCGGCTCCGGTCGCTACCAGTTCCTGCTCAAGCCGGGAACGTACAACGGCATCAACGCCCAACTCGGCTTCTACACCTCCATCTCCGGCCTCGGACTGAACCCCGACGACACCCAGATCAACGGCGACATCACCGTGGACGCGGGCTGGTTCAACGGCAACGCCACGCAGAACTTCTGGCGTTCGGCGGAGAACCTGGCGATCACACCGTCCAACGGGACCGACCGCTGGGCCGTCGCCCAGGCCGCGCCGTTCCGCCGCATTCACGTCAAGGGCGGCCTCAACCTCGCCCCCAACGGCTACGGATGGGCCTCCGGCGGCTACATCGCCGACTCCAAGATCGACGGCACGGTCGGCCCCTACTCCCAGCAGCAGTGGTACACCCGTGACAGCTCCGTGGGCGGCTGGACCAACGGCGTGTGGAACATGACGTTCACCGGAGTCCAGGGCGCCCCGGCGACCAACTTCGACACCGGCCCCTACACCACGCTGGACACCACCCCGATCTCCCGCGAGAAGCCGTTCCTCTACCTCGACGGCAACGACTACAAGGTCTTCGTCCCCGCCAAGCGCACCAACGCGCGTGGCGTCTCCTGGCCCGCCAACGCCGGGACCTCGCTCCCGCTCAGCCAGTTCTACGTCGTCAAGCCCGGCGCGACGGCCGCCACCATCAACACCGCACTGGCCCAGGGCCTGAACCTGCTGTTCACGCCCGGCGTCTACCACCTCGACCAGACGATCAACGTCACCCGCGCCGACACCGTGGTGCTCGGGCTGGGCCTGGCGACCATCGTGCCCGACGGGGGCGTGGACGCCCTGCACGTCGCCGACGTCGACGGCGTGCGGCTGGCCGGATTCCTCATCGACGCCGGCGCGACCCGCTCCGACACCCTGCTGCAGATCGGTCCCGCCGGAGCCGCCGCGGACCACTCCGCCAACCCGACCACCATGCAGGACGTCTTCATCCGCGTCGGCGGCGCGGGCCCCGGCCTGGCGACCGACTCCGTCGTGGTCAACAGCGACGACGTCGTCATCGACCACACCTGGCTGTGGCGTGCCGACCATGGCGAAGGCGTCGGCTGGGAGACCAACCGGGCCGACTACGGACTGCGGGTCAACGGTGACGACGTCCTGGCCACCGGCCTGTTCGTGGAGCACTTCAACAAGTACGACGTCGTCTGGAACGGCGAGCGAGGGCGCACGATCTTCTTCCAGAACGAGAAGGCCTACGACGCCCCCAACGCCGCCGCCATCACGCACGACGGCATCGTCGGATGGGCCGCCTACAAGGTCGCCGACACGGTGGCCGTGCACGAGGCGTGGGGTCTGGGCAGCTACTGCAACTACACCTCCGATCCCTCGATCGTGCAGCGCCACGGCTTCCAGGTCCCGGTCAAGTCGGGCATCAGGATGCACAACCTCCAGGTGATCTCCCTGGGCGGCAAGGGCCAGTACGCCCATGTCATCAACGACACCGGCGCCCCGACCTCGGGGACGGACACCGTGCCGTCGAAGGTGACCTCGTTCCCGTGATCCACGGGAAGGACGGCGCATCGCACCGTTGAAACCGTTGCCGGGGCCATGAATCCGTGGCCCCGGCAGCGGGCTGACGGCGCGCCGACGAGGCCGGTCCTTCGGCCGAAGGCCACACCGGGCTGTGTGCTGCGGCCGGACCGTGTGCTCGGTGCGCAGCGCGAAGGCCGGTGCGGCACCGGGTGCTGGGCGCACGCCGCCGGTGTCGAGGGACGGGTCGACAACGGCGAGATCCTCGAAGCGGCAGGCCGCCGGGCGTGCGGCGGCGTGCCGCGGTCATGACAGTGCCGACTCGGGGCACCCGGACGGACATGAAGGCGAAGCCGGCAAGGCCCGTACTGCTTGCGACCGTGGTCCTCGCGGTCCTCCCCTTCGCCGTGTCATGCGGTGACCAGGACCACGAGGGAGCCGGTGGATCGGCCGCGGCGGGACCGCCCGCCCTCGCGCGGTCCGGGACCCACCTCGTCATCACCACCGAGAACGGGCTGGTACTGCGCCCCGCCGACGGTCGTCGTGTCACCGTGGACGATCGCGCCGACGGCGCCTGGTCGCACGACGACGACACCTGGACCCTGGACCTGTCCTGCACGGACCGGGAGGGGAAGGGGGAGTGGGAGCGGGAGCGGCGCGAGGAAGCGTGTCCCCGAACGCCCTATGTGAAGGTGCCGGACGGCGTGAGCGTCACGGTCAGTGCCCGCAACGCGGGCGTGGACGTGGCGGGACTCGCCGCGGCGCTGGACGTCACGACCGTCAACGGCGATGTGACGGTGACGAGTTCCGGGAGAAACGACGCACCGGTACGGCTTGCCACCCGCAACGGCTCGGTGCGCGCGACGGCACTCGACGCGGGCCGGCTGAACGCGGCGACCACCAACGGCGACGTGATCCTCGCGTGTGCCACCGCGCCGTCGGGTGTCACCGCCGCCACCACCAACGGATCGGTCGCCGTCACCGTTCCGCACGACGCCCCCGCGTATCTGGTCACGGCCGGTACGGACAACGGCAGGGCCACGGTGAGCGTGCCCACGAGTGACGACCGCCAAGGCCCGGCGATGACACTGACGACGGTCAACGGCGACGTCGGCGTGCGCCGCGACTGAGCCGGTCGGCCTTCGCCGATCCCTCCGTCGATCCCTTCGCCGCCCTCTGTTGGCGCGCTCACCAGCGGCGGGAACCTCTCACCGGCGGTGGGACCGTCTCACCGCCGGCTCGCGCCCGTTCCTCGACATCGGGATCGGGGGTTCCGCTGTCGCCGGATGCCGGTCATCCCGTGTATCGCGGGCGTATCGAAAACCGCATACGCCGTCGCAACGGCCCTCCCTCTCCAATGGGGGGCGTGAATCACCCCTCATCTCTGTCGACCCCGTTCCGTCGCGCGCGCAGGATCGTGCTGCTCTGCCTGGCAGTCCTCGGCATGGCGAGCGCCGTGTTCGTCCTGCGGCGGCCGCTCATGATGTCCGCTCCGATGTGCGTGGCCGGGCGGTGGCACGGCTGCTTCGACACCTTCAACGGCGTGGTGCTCATGACGCTGGTCGCGCTGCCGTTGGCCGTGCTGGTGGCGGGGGCTCTGGCGTTCCGTCGGCGCGCCGCCGGTGTCACGTCGGCGTGGCGGATGTCGCTGGCCGAGGTGGGCATGGTCCACGGGACGGTGCCGTTCCTGTGGCTGACCATGATGCCGGGCGGCGAGGCCGACACCGCCCCTGCCCGGGTGAGCCTGGTACCGCTGCGGGACCTGGTCACGATGGGGCCCCTCGGGATCGTCGGCAACCTGCTGGTCTTCGCGTCGCTGGGGTTCTTCGCCCCGATGCGGTTCGCGCCGCTGGCGTCCCTGCCGCGGATCCTGGCCCTCGGGGCGGGCTGCTCGGCCCTGGTCGAAACCGCACAGTACGTCCTGCGGCTGGACCGCGTGTCCTCCGTGGACGACGTCCTGGTCAACGCCGTCGGCGCCGTGCTGGCCGGACTGGCGTCGCGCCGCTGGTGGCGCACCGCGGCGGAAGCGCCGTCGGACCGGCCTCGCCCCGCACCGGCACCGGCAGGCTGAGCGGCGTGCCCGGTGTACACCCGTGTCCGCATACGTCGGCGATATGCGGTGCTGCTTAGGCTGCGGACATGCGCGTACTGATCGTGGAGGACGAGCCCTACCTGGCCGAGGCCGTCCGTGACGGTCTGCGGCTGGAGGCGATCGCCGCCGACATCGCGGGCGACGGCGACTCCGCCCTGGAACTGCTCAGCGTCAACTCCTACGACCTCGCGGTCCTCGACCGCGACATCCCCGGCCCCTCCGGCGACGAGGTCGCCCGCCGCATCGTCGCCTCCGGCAGCGGCATCCCGATCCTCATGCTCACCGCCGCCGACCGGATCGACGACAAGGCCTCCGGCTTCGGGCTGGGCGCCGACGACTACCTCACCAAACCGTTCGAGCTGCGGGAGCTCGTCCTGCGGCTGAGGGCGCTCGACCGCAGACGCGCGTACGCCCGGCCCCCGGTCCGCGAGCTCGCCGGCCTGCGGCTCGACCCCTTCCGCCGGGAGGTCTTCCGCGACGGACACTACGTCGCGCTCACCCGTAAGCAGTTCGCCGTCCTCGAAGTCCTCGTCGCCGCCGAGGGCGGGGTCGTCAGCGCCGAAGAGCTGCTGGAACGGGCCTGGGACGAGAACGCCGACCCCCTCACCAACGCCGTGCGCATCACCGTCTCCGCACTGCGCAAGCGGCTCGGCGAACCCTGGATCATCACCACGGTGCCCGGCGTCGGCTACCGGATCGGCACCGGTACGGACACCTTCGCCCCCGGCAGGGATTCCACCGGCGCCGGCGGGGACACCGCCGATCCCGGCAGTACGCATGCCTAGACGCCCAGGGCTCAGCGCCCGATGGAAACTCACCCTCAGCTATGCCGGGTTCCTCGCCGTCGCCGGCGCTCTCCTGCTGACCGTGGTGTGGATGTACCTGCTGCGCTACGTACCCGACAACTCCCAGGGTCTGCTCGGGGTCTCGCCCAACCGCTACCTCCTGGTGCGCACCTTCGTCCCCGCCGCGGCCGTGGCGATGGCCTTCCTGCTCGTGTTCGGCCTGCTGGGGGGATGGCTCCTCGCCGGCCGGATGCTCGCACCACTCACACAGATCAGGGACGCGGCACGGACGGCCGGGAACGGGTCCCTGTCCCACCGGATCCGCATGAAGGGCCGCCAGGACGAGTTCCGTGAACTCTCCGACGTGTTCGACTCGATGCTCGACCGACTCGAGTCCCACGTCGCCGAGCAGCGGAGGTTCGCCGCGAACGCCTCCCACGAACTGCGCACCCCGCTGGCGATCTCGCGGACTCTCCTCGACGTCGCCCGCAAGGATCCCACGCGGGACCGTGACGAACTCGTCGAACGTCTGCACGCCGTCAATACGCGGGCGATCGACCTCACCGAGGCCCTGCTGCTGCTCAGCCGCGGCGACCGCGGAAACTTCCCCCGGGAGAGCGTCGACCTCTCCCTCCTCGCCGAAGAGGCCGCCGAAACGCTGCTTCCCCTCGCCGAACAGCGCCGGATCACGCTCGAGGTCACCGGCGGGGCGGCCCCGACCGGCGGCTCCGCGGAGCTGCTGGTGCGGATGGTGACGAACCTCGTCCAGAACGCCGTCGTCCACAACCTCCCCGCCGACGGCTCGGTGACGGTGCACACCGAGGCGCACGGCGGCACGAGCGTGCTGCGGGTGCAGAACACCGGCCCACGGCTGCCACCGGAACTGGTACCGACGCTCACCGAACCCTTCCGGCGCGGAGCGGAACGCGTACGCACCGACGAGCACGCCGGTGTCGGCCTCGGCCTGGCCATCGTGCACAGCATCGTCCGCGCCCACGACGGGACCCTCGACCTCGTGCCCCTCCCCACCGGAGGTCTCCTCGTCACGGTCCGGCTCCCCGGCGCGCCGTAGGCGGCGCGGCGGACCGCTGGCGCGGTCCCCGCGTGTTCAGTCGGCCGTGGTCAGTTCGT
Organism: Streptomyces sp. Root1310; assembly: GCF_001426425.1. Taxonomy (NCBI): domain Bacteria; kingdom Bacillati; phylum Actinomycetota; class Actinomycetes; order Kitasatosporales; family Streptomycetaceae; genus Streptomyces; species Streptomyces sp. Root1310. The sequence continues at coordinate 541,738 of NZ_LMEQ01000030.1, forward strand.
CGAGGGCGAGCGCGGAGGCGGCGTCGCCCTGCAGCGGGCTTCTCAGCGCGGCGAGGGCGTCCCGGGCGGCGAGCAGCGTCCGACGGGCCTCCGGATGACGCAGCGCGCTGAGGACGCGGCCCAGGTCGAGGCGGGCCGGCTCGGCCCAGGCGGGCATCTGTGCGGACTCGAAGTGTGCCAGGGCACGACGGAGCGGAGGTTCGGCCTCGGGCCAGCGGCCCATGGCCGCCAGGTCGTTGCCGATCTGCTGGTGGGCGACGGCGTGGTACATCGTGATCAGCCCTTCGGGCATGCCCGGGATTCCGCTGCCGGAGATGTCCGCGCAGCGGCGGTGGATGTCCAGGGCCTCGCCCGTCCGGCCCGCCTGGCGCAGGTGGGCGCCGAGAGTGTTCAGAACGGTGAGCTCGGCCAGCCGGGCCTGCGGGGAGGACTGCGCGCCGAGACAGCGGGCGGCCTCGCGCAGGCGCGCGTGCGCTTCCTCCGCCCGGCCCATCCGGTGCAGGGCCCCGGCGCCGTAGCCGAGCGCCCAGCCCACCTGGAGCTCGTCCTGGCTGTCACGGGCCGCGACGAGCGCGGCGTCGGCGGTCGTCAGGGCGGCGTGCGGGTCGTGGAGGCAGAGGTTGTAGGCCCAGGCGAGGTAGTTGAGGTGCACCGCCTCCTCCCGTGTGTCGCCCAGGGCGCGAGCCGCGTCGGCCGAGCGCCGGAACACCTCCGCCCACAGTTCCCAGTGCTGGTTGAGGTCCGAGAACCAGTGCATCGCCTCCGCCGTGTCCAGGACCTGCCGGTGATGGCCGCAGTCGTGGGCACGGCGCAGTGCGGCGAGCCACTGGTGGCGTTCGTTCTCCAGCCAGGCCCGGGCCTCCTCCCGGTCGAGGGGCGCTCCGGTGGGATCGGGGTCGCCGTGCGGCGCGTCCTGGTGATGTTCGACGTCGAAGCGGAGGGCGGCGGCGGTGGCCCGGCGCAGCATCCACCGGGCCGCCCGGTCCAGGGCCGCGTCGCGCTCCCGCGGCTCGTCCTCGGCTTCCGTCTGCTCGGCGGCGTACAGCTTGAGCAGGTCGTGGAACCGGTAGCGCTCGGCGGCGGGGTCGCTCTGCAGCAGCCCGGCGTCGGTCAACTCCTCGGCGCAGGCGGCCGCGTCGGCGTACGGCAGGTCGGCCAGGAGGGCGACGGTCTCGGGGCTGAAGTCGGGACCGGCGGCGAGCGAGGCGCGTCGCAGGAACGTTTGTGCCGCCGGGGGCAGTTGCCGGTACGACAGGGCGAAGGCGGCACGGATCCGCAGGTTACCGGCCTGGAGACCGTCCAGCCGACGGCCCTCGGCGGCGAGCCGGGCGACAAGCTTGTCGAGACGCTCGTGCGGTCTGCTGTGGAGCCGCTGACCGGCGATCCGGACGGCCAGGGGCAGGTGTCCGCACAGGTCGGCCAGGTCACGGGCGGCCTGGGTCTCCGCCTGGACGCGTTCCGGGCCGATGATGCGGGTCAGGAACTGGACCGCTTCCTCGCGCCGCAGGAGGGACAGATCGGTGCGGTGCACCGACTCCAGGCCCGCGAGGGAGTTCCGGCTGGTGACGATCGTCAGCGACGGGCCGTCGCCGGGCAGCAGGGGACGGATCTGGGCTTCGTCGGCCGCGTTGTCCAGCAGCAGAAGGACGCGCCGGTCGCCGACCATCGACCGCCACAGCCCGGACCGGTCGTCCGTGTCGGCCGGGATGGCGGCGGGGGAGACTCCGAGCGCCCGCAGCAACCGGGCGAGTGCGTCGCGCGGTGTGGTCGGCTCGGGATCCATGCCGTGCAGGTCGAGGGCGTACTGCCCGTCCGGGAAGCGCGGTGCGAGCCGATGCGCGGCGCGTACCGCGAACGCGGTCTTGCCCAGGCCCGGCTGGCCCGTGACCACGTTCACCACCGCACGGCCGGGGTCGGCGTGTTCCGCCAGGTCCTCGAGACGGGCGAGGGCCGGCCCGCGGGCCGTGAAGTCGTGGAGGTCGCGCGGCAACGCCAGGGCGGTGTGCGCGGCCGGTGCGGGGGCCTTCCGCGGACGGCCCAGGGCGGCGGCCCGCTCCAGTCGCCCGGCGGCGGCTTCGTCCAGTCCGAGCGCCTCGGCCAGGGCCTGCACGGTGCGGCGCTGCGGTCCACGGGTCCGCCCGCGTTCCATGTCCGCCAAGGCGCGCACACTCACGCCACCGGCATGGGCCAGTGCCTCCTGGCTGAGTCCGGCGTGCGTGCGCAGTGCGCGCACCTGCTGCCCGAAGTCCCCCGTGGCGGGTGCGCCACTCCACACAGTCGATGTCCCCGATCACCGGACCCGTCCGGATGCGGGCCCCGGCAGAAGTATGGCCGATGGCAGTTCTGCCGGTGAAACCGCCTGGGCCGCCGGCCCCGGGAGTGATCGACTGGTGGCAGGCGAGGGGCTGACCTCCTCTCGTCCGTGAGGTCCGCTGTCGCGCGGACCACCGACCGTCAAACGGGGAATCTCTGATGAACAGCATCGATGGGCCGCCCTTCGCCGTATCCAGGCGGAGCGTTCTGGCGGCGGGGGCGTTGACCGCCGCGGCCGTCGTCCACCAGTCCGTGCGGGCGCCCGCGGCTTCGGCCGCCGCCAAGCCGGCCATCTTCTACTCGCCGCACCAGGACGACGACGCGATCGGCCTGGCCGGGTCGATCCTCGAGCACAAGGCGGCGGGGCGGCCCGTCTATCTGGTGCTGGTCAGCGACGGCAGGAACCCTGATCTGGCCCGCCTCATGAACACCGACCCGTGCCCGCTGACCACCTGGGCCGATCCGCATCCGTGTGCCGCCGGGGGCAGCCACCGCCTCTCCTGGCCCACCGACGGCGTCAACAGAATCGTCGCCGCCCGGACCGCCGAGTTCATGGCCTCCGCGAAGGCGCTCGGCGTGGACAAGGTCATCAACTTCAAGATCGCGGACGACGGCTTCTCCGGCACCGCGGCCTACGACCGGCTCGTGGACCGGATCACGGCGAAGGTGGAAGCCCTCGCGGAGCGGTATCCGGGTGCGTCGCACAAGTTCTCCGCGGGCTGGCTGGAGCTCACCGAGACGCACAAGGCGTGCAGCGACGTGGCCTACCGGCTGATGAACGACGGCACGCTCTCGGACGTGCGGTTCCACCACGTCTACGCCTACGCGCGTCCGCGTGCCCGGCGCGCGGACGGCGCCGCGTACGTGCTGGACATCCCCGGCTCCCACATGAGGACCAAGCGCAACGCGATGTACGCCTACAACACCTGGGACCCCGGCCGGAACCTGTACGCCCTCGGCTACCACAGCGTCCCCGAGTTGCTGGAGGCCGCGCACGACGACCCCCGCGAGTTCGTCCACACCCTCCCGTCCGACTACCGCCCGGGCAAGGGCAACTGACGACGGCGCGACCACCGCGCCCGGACATCGCCCACACATCACCCGGAAATCGGCCGACGGCAGCCCGCCGCGGCCCCGCACCACTCACAGGGAACCCTCTTCATGAACGCACCGCGTCACCGCTCCATCCTGCTCGCCACCGCGAGCGCGGCCGTCCTCGCGCTGTCCCTCACCGGGTGCCAGGACGGCTCGGATGCCGACTCCGCCACGCAGACCGCCTCCGCCACGGCCGAAGCGGCCAAGGGACAGGCGACCGGCACCACCGCCCCGGCCGGCTCGGCCGCATCGAACGGTTCCACCGCCGGGGGATCCACGGGCACGGCTGGGGGAGGCGACTCCGACACTGCCTCCGCCACGACCCCGGTCTGCGCCGCCGGAGACGTCGGCATCACCGCCGCCACCCAGGACGGCCCGCCCTACACCCACCTCGTCCTGACGGCGAAGAACACCTCCGGCCACTCCTGCCGGCTGACGGGCTTTCCGCACATCCAGTTCCTGGAGAGCCACAAGGAGGACGTCCCGGCCGTGGCCAAGAGCAAGCCGGGCACTCCGGTCGTCCTCGGGGCGGGCGAACCGGCCTACGCGCTGGTGAAGCTGTCGGACGGCGGTACCGACGAGGAGAACGAACCCGTCTCGGCGTTCTCCGTCATGCTCGACGGCGACTCGACCGTCATCGCCGTCACCGCGCCCGGCAGCGGCGGTGTCGCCGTCGACCCCGCCAAGGCACTCACCGGCTACTGGACACCCGAACTCCGCAACGGCGCGGACGACTTCTGACGGTTCCGCACCCCTACGGGGTCAGACCCCGCCGGACGGCACGCCGGGCCGGTCGGGGACTTTCCCCGCCGGATGCGGGGACGGCGCTGTTCCTCCGTCCCCGCAGGTCGGCGGTGGTCAGGCAGCCGCGGTGAAGGTGTACCGCCCGGCCGGCAGGTGGTAGCTCGCCGGGCCCGTCGGGACGGCCTGGGCCGGGGCGACGACCGATTCCGGCAGTGGGGTGGGCACGGTGACGGTGGCGAAGGTGTTGACGGGGACGGTGACATGAAGCCTCAGCCGGCCGCCGGAGACCGACCAGCCGCTTGACGCGCTGCCGTATGGAGTGGCGTACGTGCTGACGGCGGAGGTCAGGCCGCCGCCGGGCCGCGGGGCGATGCGAAGAGAGGCGTAGCCGGGGCTCGACGGGCCGAGTCCGCCGACCTGGCGGTAGAGGAAGTCGCCGACCGAGCCGAGACCGTAGTGGTTGAAGGAGTTCATGCCCGGGTCGTTGAACGAGCCGTCGGTACGGATGCCGTCCCAGCGTTCCCAGATCGTGGTGGCGCCCTGGTCGATCATGTAGCCCCAGCCGGGGAAGCCGCGCTGCAGCAGTATCCGGTAGGCGGTTTCGAGATGGCCGTGGTCGGCCAGCACGGGCAGCAGGTTCTCCACGCCGAGGAAGCCGACGCTGAGGTGTCCGTCCGTCGCCGCGACCTTGGCGGCGAGCTTGTCCGCGGCCGGCCGGACCAGGGAGGAGGGCAGCAACTCGAAGGCCAGCGCCAGCACATAACCCGTCTGGGTGTTGCCCCGGACGGTGCCGTCGTCCGTGACGAAACGGGCCCGGAAGGCCGCTGCCACCTGGTCGGCGAGCTGTCCGTAGGCGGTCGCCTCCGCGCCGCGGCCGGTCGCGGCCGCCATACGCGACACCAGACGTGCCGACCAGGCGAAGTAGGCCGTGCAGATGAGGTCCTGAGCCGTGTTGTCGTCGACGTTCAGCCAGTCGCCGAAGGTCTGCTGATTGCGTATCAGGTCGCTGCCGGAGGTCGCGCGCAGATAGTCGACCCACTTGGCCATGGCCGTGAAGTGCTTGTCGACGACGGTGAGGTCGCCGAAGCGCTGCCACAGCGTGTACGGAATGATCGTTCCCGCGTCGCCCCAGCCGGCGGTGCCGGAACCGGCGATGACCGCGGGCGCGACGTCGGTGAAGGCGCCGTTTGCCTGCTGGGCGTCGGTCAGGTCGTCGACGAACTTGGTCAGGAGGGCGTGCGTGTCCAGATTGAAGGCGGAGGTCGCGCAGAAGGCGGCGATGTCGCCCGTCCAGCCCAGGCGTTCGTCCCGCTGCGGGCAGTCGGTCGGGATCGAGAGCATGTTGCCGCGCTCACCCCACACGATGTTGTGCTGCAGCTTGTTGATCAGCGCGTCGGAGGTGCTGAAGGTGCCCGGCTGCCCGGCGTCGGTCCATACCGCGCGGCCGATGACGGTGGAGTCGCCGGGCCGGAAACCGGCAGGCAGCCCGGTGAGTTCGACGTAACGGTAGCCGTGGACGGTGAACCGGGGCTCGTACGTCTCGACGCGCCCGGTGCCGGCGAGGGTGAAACAGTCGGTGGCCTGGGCGGCGCGCAGGTTCGTGGTGTAGAGCGTGCCGTCGGGGTTGAGGACCTCCCCGTGCCGGACGGTGACCGTGGTGCCGGCGTCGCCGCGGACCGCGATGCGGTTCCAGCCGGTGAAGTTCTGCCCCAAGTCGAAGATCCACACCCCCGGCCGTGGCTCCGCGATCGACACGGAGCGGAACTCGTGCTGGACGGTGACACCGTTGTCGACCTGGGCCACCAGTGGGGGAGTGGGCCCCTCGTGGACGGCGACGGCCACCCAGTCGCCGTCGTCGAAGCCGGCCGAGTCCCAGCCCTCGACGTGCAGACGCGCGTCGTACGTTTCGCCGTGGTAGAGATCGTCCGCGATGATCGCGCCTGTGCCGGTCTTCCAGCTGCCGTCCGTCGTCACCAGCTGCCGGGATCCGTCGGTGAAGGTGATGAGCAGCTGCGCCGCGTAGAACGGCCGAGTGCCGTACCGCTGGTTGCCGGCGAAACCCAGACTGCCGGAGAACCAGCCGTTGCCGAGCCATGCGCCGAGCGCGTTCGCTCCCGGCCGGATGTGCGCGGTGACGTCGAACACCTTGTACTGCACGCGCTTGGTGTAGTCGGTCCACCCGGGGGCCAGCACGTCGTCGCCGACCTTCGCACCGTTGAGCCGGGTCTCGTGCAGACCGAGCGCGGTGGTCAGCAGCCGGGCCGAGGCGACTCGCCCCCGCACGGTGAAGCTCTTGCGCAGGAGCGGGGCCGGCCCGACGACCCGGACGCCGGATCCCCATGGGCCGCCACCGTACGAGGCGACGGCGCGTGCCGCGGGCCAGCCCCCGTCGTCGTACGCGGGGTCTTCCCATCCCGAGGGCGCGTCCTGGTGCGCCTTCCACGATCCGTCCGTCACCACGGCCGGGCCGCCGGGCACCACGAGTTTGGCGATGACCCCGGCCGGGGACTGGCTGGTGTTCCGGCTCGCGACCGCGATCGTGTTGTCACCGCTCCGGAGGTGCGCGGTGACGTCGACCAGCGCAGCGCTCTTCCACGAGTCGGTCACTCGTCTCGAGGTGCTCACCGGGGTCCCGTTGACCCAGACATCCGCGGTGTCGTCCCCGGTGACGATCAGGGTCGCGACGGCGGGGACGTCGGTCAAGCCGAAGGTGCGCCGGAAGAAGCGGGTGGCGGCGGGCACCCCGGCCGCCGGATCGCCCTCCGGGTACCAGATCCAGGCGGCCCCCGACAGATCAGGGCCCGGCGGCCGCCCGATGAACGCGGCGGACCACTCGTCCGCGGGCGCCAGCAATCCGGTCTCGAACCACTGCGGCTTGCTCCACGCGCTCGCCCGGCCCTGGACGTCCCAGACACGCGTCCGCCAGAAGTAGCGGGTCAGGCTCTTCAGGGGCTTGCCCGCGTAGGCGATGTCGATCTGCCGGTCGGACGCGACCCGGCCGCTGTCCCACAGGTCGCCGGAACCCCTGGCCGTGGACGAGACCTGGATCCGGTAGCCGCCCTGGCGCTGCTGCCGCTCCGTCGAGTCGAGAACCCAGCCGAAGCGCGGGTGTGCCGCGTCCACGCCCAGCGGGCTCGCGCGACGCTCCACGGTGCAGGCGGCCACGCTCAGCGGTGACGGCGCGGCGAGATCGGGGGCGGCGACCTGGGCGTACCAGGGTGCCGTTCCGTAGGCGCCGAGATCCCGGGCGGCCGGCCAGCCTTCGGCACCGGAGCCGGGCTGTTCCCATCCCGAGGACACGGCCTTGCCCGCGACCCAGCGCCCGTCGCTGACGACATCGGTCGTACCACCGGTGGTCACGACGCGCAGCCGTGCGATGACCCCGGCCGAGCCGCCCTGGTTCCGGCCGGCCAGCGCGATGGTGTTGCTCCCCGTGGTCACGGCCGTCCGCAGATCGACGTACAGGGCGTCACGCCAGGAACGGGCGACTCTGGGCGAGCCGGCCAGAGGCTTCCCGTTGAGCCACACGTCGACGGCGTCGTCACCGGTGACGACGAGCTGCGCGTCGGTCACCTCGCCCTCCGCGACGGTGAAAGCGGTACGGAAGTAGCGGTGGCCGGCGGGGGCGTCGGATCCGGGAGTCCCTTCCGGGTACCAGATCCAATGGGCCCCGGACAGCTCCACGGGCTCGGCGCGCGCTGTCCCGGTGGCCGCGTGTGCGCGGCCGGCGAGCGGGCCGACGGCTCCCGTCGCGAGGGCACCCGCGGCCAGCGCGGACGCGGTGCCGAGGAAGTGGCGCCGACTGAAAGGGGGTTGTTCGGGGTGGGCGGACGAGTCGGGGGTGGGGGGAGTGGTCTGGCTTGCCAACGGAGTACTCCTTCACGCGGGTCAGGCGTTGCAGGACGGCCGGGCTGAGCGGTGGGCTCGGACGGCGGCTCCCGGTCGGGGCGCGCCTGTGGCGGGTGGACGACGGCCGGTTCGACGGCAGCACGCAGCGAGCGTCGGCGGTGTTTGAATCGTTTCAAACTGCCAAGGCGATGGAAAACTATGAGAGTTGACGAGTGACGTCAAGGGATCTGCCGCGTCGTTCGCTCGCGGTCGGACCCTTGCCGGGTGGCGGCGCGTCGTGACTTCCGTGGGGCGCGGGCGGCAGAGACGGAGCGGATACCGGGCAGACCCTGCAGCGGTTGAGCAGACCCCCAAGAGGGCGGGCGGGCCGGACGCCTGTTGGGGGCTGTGGCGCGAGCGTCGCGGACCGGGCGGCATGCAGCCGGCGCACGCAGGGGGGGGCAGCGTACGAAAACGCGATGTGCGACTACGCCCACTCCGCCGACCACGTCCAGCGTATGTCCGCGTTCGTCGGCCGGAAGGTGATCAGCCACGTGTCCCTGCCCGAACAGTCACGGCACTGCGCGGGCGGTGCCGGAGGATACCGCTCCGAGCTGACCGCCCCCGCACACCGAACCGGCCACTTTCATGACCCGCCTCGGCGGTACGGCGGCAGACGGGGCCGCCGTCGGGCGCCGCCTCACCGCCCCAGTGCCGCACCCCCGTTGATGTGCAGCAGTTGCCCCGTCATGTACGCCGCCTCGGGTGAGGCCAGGTAGTGGACGGCGGCGGCGATCTCCGACGGCAGGCCCGCGCGGCCCGTCAGGGACTGGGCGACCCGGGAGGCGACGAAGTCCGGGGTGGCGCGGTCCCCGAAGAACTCGGTGTCGGCCACGAATCCGGGGGCGACCGCGTTCGCCGTGATGCCTTCGGGGCCGAGCCGCCGGGCGAGGTCGTACGTGTAGGTGTTGATCCAGCCCTTCGAACCGCCGTAGGAGCCGGGGCCCCGCAGGGAGGCGATCGAGGAAAGCTGGATGATGCGGCCCCCCGGGCGGCGCATGTGGGGGAGCAGAGCCTCCGTGAGGAGGACTGCGGTCAGGACGTTGGCGTCGAAGTTACGGCGGTAGCTGTCGGCGATCGCGGCGAGCGAGCCGTCGTGCGAAGGCGCGACATTGCCACCGGCGTTGGCGACCAGTACCCCGACAGGTGTCTCGTCCGCGGCGATGAACTCGACTGCCTCGCCCACCTGTTCGGGGTCCGAGAGGTCGACCGCGTACCAGCCGGCCGTCGCCTCGCCGTGGGCGTCGTTCAACTCCTCGGCGGCTTTGCGCAGCACGTCCTCGCGCCTGCCGAGCAGGACGACGCGGTCCCCGTCGGCGGCGAACTTCCGCGCGGTCGCCAGTCCGATGCCGGTACCGCCCCCTGACACCACGACACGGCGCTGCATCATGACCGCCCTTTCCGCCTCGACATCGTCTTCGGATGTGAATCAAAGTCACGTCCGTGTACGGCATGCGCGACGCTACGGAGTGCATGACGACTCGTCAAGTGGTGGCGCTTCGGGCAGTGGTGCCCGGCCTCCGGCGGACCGATATATCGCTCCGTCCCCGGGGGACCGATATGTCGCTCGGTCCCCCGGGTGGCGGGCTCCGCGGAGCGAACGGGCGGCGTGCCGGTGGTGAACGGCCGTGCATGAATTCGAGTTTGCGCGCCCCCTGTGCACCGGCTTTTCCAAGATCGCGGGCTGCTATCTTCCATGATCGTGATCAATGCCGACATTCCATCCCCAGACAGTGCACAGCCGGACTTCATGCCACGAGCCCCTCGTACGACCGCAGTTCGGCCCGTCCTCCATCGGCCGCGGGAGGAGGCCGACCGTGCGCGCCTCCTCGACCTGCTCGCTTCGGGTGACGTACGCGAGGTGCACGACCTCATCGACGACCAGCTCGTCGAACTGGTGCGCTGCCTCCGGCCCGGAGATCCCTTGACCGACGGACAGCTGGCCGCCGCGATCGATGAACTGTGCGCAGGCGTCGACCGGCGGTACTTCGGTACCTGGGTCTGGTACCCCTGGTCGGGACGGCTGGTGCATGTGCTTCCGGAGCGGGAGTTCCGGCGTGTGCGCACCGACCGGAACCGCGACAAGATCACCAGCGCCGAGCAGGAGCGGCTGCTCGGCCGCCGCATCGGCGTGATCGGTCTGTCCGTGGGCAACAGCGCGGCGCTCACCTGCGTCATGGAAGGCGTAGGCGGATCGTTCCGCCTCGCGGACTTCGACAGGCTCGGGCTGAGCAACCTGAACCGACTGCGCGCCGGCGTCCACGATCTGGGGGTCCCCAAGACGGTTCTGTGCGCTCGTCAGATGTACGAGATCGACCCCTACCTCGACGTCGAACTGTGGAGTGAGGGAATCACCGAGGAGAGTGTCGACGCCTTCTTCGGGGATGCCGACCATCCTCTCGACCTGCTGATCGAGGAGTGCGACACCCCTTGGGTCAAGGTCGCCGTGCGTGAGCAGGCCCGCGCCCGTCGTGTGCCCGTCCTCATGGATGCCAACGACCGGGGGCTGCTGGACGTCGAGCGCTTCGACGAAGAGCCGGACCGGCCCCTCTTCCACGGCCGCGGTGGAGACCTGACCGCGCGGGACGTACGCCGTCTCGACCCGGCGGGCGCCATGGCGTACCTGCTCCGGGTCTGCGACGAGAGTCGCCTCAGCCCCGCCATGACCGATGCGCTCGGCCGGATCGGCCGCACCCTGTCCAGCTGGCCGCAGTTGGCCAGTGGCGTGATGCTCGGGGGCGCCCTGGTCACCGACACCGCACGCCGCATCCTGCTGGACCGCCCGGTGGCGTCGGGCCGCTACTACGTCGACCTCGAAGAGCTGATCGGTGCCGTCCCGGCCCTGGTCGGCATGGGAGCCGTTTCGTGACCCACCTGCCCGAACTCCACGGCGAACACCTGTGGCTGCGGGAGATGCGAGCCACCGACCTGGCTCCGTTCGAACGCATCCACACGCACCGCCTGCTGACCCGTTTCCTCGGCGTCGACCGGATGGACACCCGGCAGGCCCAGCAGGCCTTCGCCCGATGCCTCTCCCAGCCCTATGTGCAGCCGCGTCGCCAGCACACCATGGCCGTGTGCGCGCCGGGCGAGGACGCCATGGTCGGCACCATGGGACTGCTGGTGGAGGAGTACGGGCGCAACGCCATGCTGACCAGCCTGGTGCTGCTGCCGGGCGCCCCGGTCAGCGGCCACGGCCACGAGGCGGGCCGCCTCCTCATGGCGTACGGCTTCGGCCGCCTCGGCCTGCACCGCATCTGGGCAGGGCACCGGGCGGACCACTCCCGGATGCGCGACGTGATGCTCGCGGCGGGTCTGCACCCCGAGGCCACTCTTCGCCAACTCTTCAACACCCAGGGTGTCTGGCACGACGTCGCCACCTACGCGGCTGTGGCCCCGGAATGGATTCCGCAGGCCAGCGCCGCCGAACGGCACATCCTCGACGGAGACGCACTGCTCCCCGCCTGATGACCGCCGACGAAGCACAGCACGGCCCACGCGGCCGGACGGCCTCCCGGGCTTCGTGCCGACCGGGCGGGACCCGGCGTGCCTCTTCCGCCACGCGCCCTGACAGGAGGGGCGCCGGATCGAGCAGGCCGACGAGGGCCAGGAGGACACGGGGAACAGGGAGGACGAGGGGGACGAGAGGGGCGAGGGGGACGAGAGGGGCGAGGGGGACGAGAGGGGCGAGGAGGACGAGAGGGCGAGGGGGACGAGAGGGCGAGGGGGACGAGAGGGCCGAGGGGGACGAGAGGGGCGAGGAGGCCAGGTAGGCCGGGGCAGCCTCCGGCCGCGTGAGTGGCTCGCGCAGTCGGAGGGCTCGGCCGCCCCGGCCGGAACGAGGCCCCGGCCCACGCTGCCGCGCACGGATGGCGGCCGTCGCCGCATTGTGCGGGAATGAGGAGGTATGGGCAGGGAAACCCGCGCGGGATGTTCGGCCGCGGACACCGACAGGACGGTCGGCGGTGGAGGGCAACGCGGAGGACAAGGCGGAGGGTCGGTGGCTGGTCGGTGGCATGGAGGGAACGAGGGCGCATGCGCGGCACTCCCCGGGGCGGTCGGCGCCACGGCCTGCTCGACACGCCGCTGAACGGGCGGGTCGCGGTCGTCACCGGTGCCGCTCGTGGGGTCGGCGAAGCCCTCGCGCGACGCCTCTCCAGCGCCGGGATGCTCGTGGCGCTGGTCGGGCGCGAGGAGGAATCGCTCCGCCGGGCGGCCGCCTCCCTGCCCCACCGGAGTGTCTGCGTCGAAGCGGACGTCACCGATGGCGCAGCCCTGGACCGGGCGGCCGAGCAGGTCACCGGAGAGCTGGGCCCGGCGAGCGTGGTCGTGGCCAATGCCGGCATCGCCACCGGTGGCCCTTTCGTCCACACCCCGGCCGAACTCTGGCAGCGGGTCGTCGACGTCAACCTCATCGGATCCGCCAACACCGCCCGGTCGTTCCTGCCCCAGCTCGGCGACACCCGCGGCTACTTCCTGCAGATCGCCTCCACGGCCGCATTCGGCTCCGCCCCGATGATGAGCGCCTACTGTGCTTCCAAAGCCGGTGCGGAGTCGTTCGCGCTGGCTCTGCGCGGCGAGGTGGAACCCGACGGCATCACCGTCGGAATCGCCTACCTTCACTGGACCGGCACCGACATGGTCACCGGCATCAGCGACCACCCCGTCCTGCAGGCCCTGCGCCGCAATCAGCCCCGCTTCGCCCAGCGCGTACACACGTCCGCCCAGGTGGCCGACTGGCTGGCCAACGGCATCACCCACCGCGCCCGTCAGATCTACGCACCCCCGTGGCTGCGCTGGTGCCAGCCGCTGAGGCCCGCCTTCCCGGCGATCGTCACCCACCTCGCGCGGCGTGAGCTGCGCCGGCTGTCGCCGACGGAGCTGGCCGGTGACGTCGGAGTCCTGGGCGCCGGCGGCCGCGCCGACTGGGACGCCCACCGGGCATCCACCCGCCCGCCTCCGTTCGAGTAGTCACTTCACCGGTCGGCTTGACGACCCCCCATCCGCGATGTTTTTTCGCGAGCGGAAGTGCAGCGACCGGCTCGGGGCTCTCCTGCATGGCGTCGGCGTGGCCGGTGGGGATCGTGGACCTGCCGCCGGGATCGTCTCGGAGTCGGGTGCGGAGTTCGGCGAACGGCGCTTGCCGATCCGCGCCGTCTGCGCACTTCAGGGCCGTCTGCGCACTTCAGGCCTGGTCTTGCCCGCGCCGCCTGACGAACCATCTGCCCGCCAGCGCCAAGACGGCCAGCGTCGCTGCCGCCGGCGGCCAGTGGTGCCAGTGCCAGAGCGGGTTCTGCCACCGCCACAGCGGCGCGGGCGCGGCGTCGACGGGGATCGTGGCGCGGTCGTTGCCGGGTACCAGGTCGTTCGGACCGTACACGGTGATGGAGCCCTCGGCGCCGGGGATCCGCTTGTCGATGCGGATGTGGAAGCCGATGGTGGTCGAGGATCCGGCCTGCGGCGAGGAGTCGCACAGGAAGAAGTAGTTGTCCTCGTCCTGTGGGGTCCGGCAGGCGTATCTCCGATCGTCGTCGTCCCCTTCCCAGGGAATGGACGTGACGGTGGTTCCGGGCGGCGGTACGACCGCGAAGGATCCGATTTCACCGTCTGCGGCACCGGGGCCCAGGTTCGTCACACCGAGCCGGACCACGACGGTGTCCCCCACCCTGCCCTTCACCGTTTCGGCGATGGGTGCGTAGTCGGCAGGCGTCGACCGGGACACACCGGAGGTGCGGGCGGTGCCGACCCGTGCCGAGTCGGCGCCGTGGACCGGGGTGGTCGCCGACACGCGGGTGATATCGGGCCGTTGAGGCCGTCGACCCGCGTGGACGGTGAGCAGTGGTCGGTCAGTCTCGCTCCGGGCGCCGTTCCTGACGGGCACCGTGGACGGATCGGCCCGCGAGGTGGTGCGAACCTCCACCGACCGCTGGGGTTGTCCCCACACCGGCCCTGCCGCCGTCCCGAGCGCGACCAGGAACACGAGGGCAGCGCCGAGTGGGCGTCTGGCGGCATGTTCGGCCATGCGGTCGAGTCTCTCGGGTCGCAACCCTTTCGCACATCCCTCCATGGTCGGTGTGCCCTCCTGAGACGCTTGTCGCGTGCGCACCTGAGAGTTTCCCGGTCCAAGCATGACCAGGGGAGTCAAGAGGGCCATAGCCGGACCGGGGCCGGGCCAGAGCCGCCGGCTCCGACACGGATCTCACGCCGAGAGCCCACGGGCGAAAGCCATACCCGGACGACATACGCGCAGTTCCTTCCGCCCAAGCCGAGTCAGGCAACCGGCGTCCGCTCACCTCTGGCCTTGGCGCACAGATACGGACGCGCGAGTAGCAGGCCGGTGCCGGTCATGGCGATGCCCAAACAGACCGGCGCTAGGTGGACGAAGTCGGTGTAGTGGATCGCGCCGTGCACGACGACAGCAGGCAGGAAGCCGGCGGTCGCCGCCGCGGCCAGGGTCCAGAAGACCCAGGCCTCACCCCGCCGCCAGCCCCACGCGCTGAGCAAAGTGATGGCCGCTGCGGCGGACATCAGGGCACCGCCGAACCCCGCCCGGTCGTGGGCGATGAACGGCACGAGCCGGGGGTTCACGGTGTCCAGCGTCTGCGCGTCGGCGCCCAGGAACGTCAGGTCGGTCGGCACGAAGACACCGGTCAGACCGACCACCGAGATCACCGCTCCACCGACGAACAGCCCCACTCCCGTGACGATCAGCAACAACTGGCCGGCCAGCGCGCGTCGCCGCTCCGGCTCCGGACCTTCGGGCACCGGGCGCCACCGCGGTGTGTGCGGGGTCCGACGCACTGCGGCTACGAACATCGGAAACAGTACGAGGGCGGTGGCCGTGTGCAGGGGTTCCACGAAGCCGGTGGCCAGGAAGTAGAACAAGGTGGGGAAGCCGATCGTCCCCGAGAGCAGATACACCTCGCGGGCCCATGGCCAGCCGCGTCGGATCCCTCCCAGGGCGAGGCCGGTGTACAGGGCGCCGATCGCCACCATCGTGCCGGCCATGGTGATCCGGTCGTGCTGGAGGAAGTGCACGAGGTGGTGGTTGGCACCCCGCAGATCGTCCAGCGTCATGCCGAGGTAGTCGCGGTCGTACCAGAGCAGCACCGGTCCGAGCGTGATCGCCGCGGCGCCGAGTCCGGCGCCCGTCATGCCGAGCCCGACGAGGAGCGCCCACCACCAGACCGGCCATCGGCGAGGATCCCATCCGACGTCCGGCAGCCCGGGAGCGGGCGCGGTGGGCGTGGCTGCCTCGGTGACCCGCTGGAACCAGCCGGGTCCGGCCGCGACGAGCACGCCGGGCCGGGCGAGCACGACGGCGCCCGGCTCTTTGAGCGCTGCGGCCGCGGCGGTGACCGACGGGTCGGACACATGGATCACGCGCGGGTCGTCCCTGCTGGTGAACCCGTCGACATGAGGCTTCAGGGCGGCCTCGGCCTCCGCGTCGCAGGCGCCGAGCACCAGCGGGACCGAGCGGCTGGCAGCGGCCTCGCGTACCGTCTCGGCGTCGGCCGCGGAGACGGGCGCCACCTCGACGACACCAGCTCCGAGCGGGGGCAGAGCGCGTATCGCTTCGCGGGCGAGCGCGGGCGGGACGGATATGCCGAGGCGGACGGCCACGGGCACGCCGGCGATCTCGCCGGCGAGGCCCTCGGGCGGATGGCGGCGCGCGAATCCCCGGGCAATCATCCGTGCCCCGCCGGGACGCGAGCCGATCGTGGCCAGCAGCCGCAGTGCGGCTCGCTGCGAACGGCGCCGTCCGAGAAGGCCGGCGGCCAGGCCGCGCAGCGGGTGATACGTCCAGTCCGGCATCAGGGGCTCTCGCTCTTCGTCGTCGTCACCGGGTCACCGGGTCACCGGGCGAGGTCCGGCCGAGCACCGGCGTCATGGCAGCAGCGTCGTCCGCGTCGGTGCCGGTCGGGCGGCCGGGTCGCGCGGCAGCACAGCGGGCGGCGATGCGGGGCGATGGCCATCGCGAGCCTGCCGATGCCGCCGCCGACGACGACGGTCGCGGCGCGCTGCGGCATGGTTCCTCGCTCCGGGTTCGGGGGGCGCCGCCCCGGTCAAGTGGCCGTCGGTCCGGTGCCCGAGCGGCGCACGACGCGGCGCAGGCCCGGCCGAGCAGCGCCTCATAGCAACATGCCGACAGGTGCCTGTCAATGCGCTGATCCGCGGCTCGGCACATGCAGCTCCAGCTGTGGGAACGAGCGGCGGCTGCACCGACCGTGGCGAGGTCACGTCCGCTGCGCACGCTGAGCGCGGAGGTGTCCGGTTCTCGCCGGTCCGCGGTAAATGCCTGGACTGAGGACCTCACCGAACGGGACACTTCCGACTTCCGAACCACCGGGAGTGTGATGGGGACCACAGACACGCAAGGGTCGACGCCGGGCAGGAGCGCGGTCGTTCTGGCACTGCGCCGCTACGGCCGGGAACTGCTGCGACTACGACGGCTGGCCCTGCCGGCGCTGCTGCTGCCCGCCGTGGGCAACATCGGCACCCGCTACGTCGCGCCCCTGCTGATCGCCAAACTGGCAGGCCAGGCCGCCGACGACGACGGTCTCACCCTCGGCTCGGCACTGCCGTACGTAGTGGGATTCGGTGTGACGCTGCTGCTCGCCGAGGCCGTGTGGCGGGTGGGGCAGCACTGCCTGAACCGCGTGGACGCCCTCGGCATGGAACACCTGTACGTCAGCGGTATGGAGGAACTTCTCGCCAAGGACGCGGCATTCTTCCATGACAACTTCGCCGGTTCGCTGACCAAACGGGTGCTGAGCTTCGGCAAGCGCTTCGAGGACTTCGTGGACACGGTGACGTACCGGATCGTGGGCAGTCTCGTCCCCCTGGTCTTCGGTGCCGTGGTGCTGTGGAGCTATGAACCGATGCTCGTCGCGGGCCTTCTTGTGATGATCGCGCTGACGGTGCTCGCGGCGACCCCCCTGATCCGTCGTCGGCAGAGGCTCGTCAACGACCGTGAGGCGGCGTTCGCCCGGGTCTCAGGTCACGTCGCCGACAGCCTCATGAACATGGAGACCATCCGGGCGTTCGCCGCGGAGCGGCGGGAGGCCGACGAGCACCGCAGCCGTGTCGCGGATTCCCGGCGCCTGACGCTGCGGTCGTGGGACTACGGCAACCTGCGCGTCGACACCCTGATCGCCCCCATGTCCGTACTGACCAACGTGCTGGGCCTGTTGGTCGCGATCGCCTTCGGGGGCCCGGGCCAGGGAGTGGAGGAGGTCGTCGTCGCTTTCACCTACTACTCCAACGCCACCCAGATCATGTTCGAGTTCAACCAGATCTATCGGCGTCTGGAAAGCTCGATGACCGAGGCCGCGCAGTTCACGGAGCTGCTGCTGGATCCGCCCACCGTGCTCGACGCGACGGAACCCGAACCGCTCGCGCCGCGCGACACGGGCATCCGCTTCGAGACGGTGACCTTCGCCCACGCGGGCGCGAAGCCGATTTTCCGGGCACTCGACCTCGACGTGCCCGCAGGCGCACGGATCGGTCTGGTCGGCAGGTCCGGCGGAGGCAAGACCACACTCACCCGGCTTCTGTTGCGCATGTCGGACATCGACGGCGGACGCATCCTGATCGGTGGTCAGGACATCAGCGGGTTGCGCCAGAGCGATCTGCGCTCACTCATCGCCTACGTCCCGCAGGAACCCGCCATGTTCCACCGCAGCCTGCGGGACAACATCGCTTTCGCCCGGCCCGGCGCCACCGACGAGGAGATCCACGCGGCGGCGGCGGCCGCGCACGTCACGGAGTTCGTCGACCAACTCCCCGACGGCTTCGGCACTCTGGTGGGGGAGCGGGGAGTGAAACTCTCGGGCGGTCAGCGTCAGCGCGTCGCCCTCGCGAGGGCCATCCTGCGCGACGCCCCGATCCTGCTGCTCGACGAGGCCACCAGCGCGCTGGACTCGGAGAGCGAACTCCTCGTCCAGGACGCACTGTGGCGGTTGATGGACGGACGTACGGCCCTCGTGGTCGCCCACCGTCTGAGTACCGTCGCCGGCATGGACCGGCTCGTCGTCCTCGACCGCGGAAGCGTCGTCGAGCAGGGCACTCACGAGGAGCTGCTCACATCGAACGGTGCCTACGCCAAGCTGTGGCAGCACCAGTCGGGCGGCTTCCTCGGAGAGAGCACCGAGTCGGTCCCCGGATGCGCGATCGCAGGAGCCGGTTCCGGCGGGCTGCCCGGACCGGCAGACCCGACGCCGGACGAGGACCGCAGGACGTCGTCGCACACTCGTACGAGCACCGGTTCCACGTGACCGATCCGCTCACGGAACATCCTCACCCGCCGGTGCCCTGACGCTGATACGTCTGTCGCGACGCGCCCAACCGTGAAGTGCCAGGGACGGCAGGAGGGGTCGGGGGAAGGTTGCGTCGATCGCGTCGCCCCCGGGCGCTACGCGGTCACTGCTGGCGGCGAGCTTCTGCGCTGCGGTGGCGAGGGGGGACCCGTACGCGGCAGCCGCGTACGGCCCAACCGGCACCAGTCTGGGTGGGGTGGCCCCAGCCTCCTCCGGGAGGCGCCGCCCCGCCCTTCCGGCCGCTCCCGCCCCTGGGAAGGGTGCGTCAGTCGGCTGCGGCGTCCGCGGCCTCCCAGCGCAGCAGGTCGCCCGGCTGGCATTCGAGCACCTCGCAGAGCGCGGCCAGTGTCGCGAAGCGCACCGCCTTGGCCCGGCCGTTCTTGAGTACCGCCAGATTGGCGGGAGTGATCCCTACGCGGTCCGCGAGTTCGCCCACGGACATCTTCCGCCTGGCCAGCATCACGTCGATGTCGACGGCGATCGGCATCAGATCACCTCGTCCAACTCGGCCTGCATCTGCGCCGCTTCGACGTCACGTGCGACGGCCTGGGCGAGCAGCATCCGCAGCACGAGCACGATGAGCGCGACGCCCAGGATGGCCAGGCCGACCCCGCCCATGATGACGGTGACGCCCGGGTCGTCCCGCTGGCCCGGGGCATTGACGGCCGTGACCGCGAACCACACGAGGGCAGCCGCCACGATCGCGCCGATCACGCCGTCCACGTACCGGAAGGCGGCGTGGGAGAACACGGTTCCGCGTCGCACCATGGTCACCAGCCGCCATACGCAGACCAGGGCGACCTGGGCCGACACCATGCCCAGGATCGTGATCACACGCAGCGCGGTCAGTGGGAGCGACCCGTCCTCCGGATCGTTCCCGCTGACCAAGGTCCACACCATCAACGCCTGTACGAACACGGTGCCGACGAGCACCACCAGGAGTACGGCGCGCAGCGCACGCACGGCCAGCTTTCCCATGATCCACCCTTCCATCGAATCGCGATGGGAATCTATCGAGAATCGATAGGCCAAGCAAGGGTTGGGGTGGAGGATGGGTGGCGCGGATCGGCGTGAGCCCCGCGTCCGGGATGACGGTCGCTCCCCCTGTCGGCCGCGGATCCCGTCACACCTTCCCGCCGAAGAAGACCTGCACCTCCTGGATGAGGCCGTCGCGGACAGTGATCGCCTCCATGTTGCGGTGCCTGTCGCCCGTCGTGATCACGTACTCGTAATGGACGAAGACCAGCTCCTCGTCCGCGGGGACGACGTGGAGCAGGCGCTGCTCCGTCATCCGATCGGCCGTGGGGAAACACCGCTCGAAGAACGCCGCCTTGTCGATGTGATCGTCCTGCGGGCTGGTGAACGAGAACCCGTCGGCGTAGAGAGCGAAGGCGGCGTCGCGGTCCTGCGACCTGTAGTGCCGAAACGCCGCTTCGACGACGGCTGCCGGACTGTTGGTCATGCGGTCTCCTCGGTCGGAGGGCTGGCCCTGTTTCGCCACCGTATATCCGCGTTTCGCGTCCCTGCGGTGGCGACATCGGCGCAGAAACCGGTCCCGGCCCAGGCCGCCGCCCCCGACCGCCCCGCCGGTGCCCCCGACCTTCAGGTCACGAGGTTCAGGCCGCCCGCCGATGTCGGTGACGGCCTGCCGGGATAAGTGCGCCGACCGGGTGAGAGGCGCTTTCGGCGGGACGATGTCCCGGAGGAGGCACGAGCGCGGGCGGTCCGCGAACCCGTCTCCACCGGAGTCCCGCCGCGGGACAGACGCGTGGGATCAACGACAGCTGTTCGACTTGACTCCGGCCGGCCGGTGGCCGCGAGGCCGGTCCAGGGGCGGCAACCGGTCCAGGGGGGGCGATCGGCCCAAGGACGGCAACCGCCCCTGGGGGATGACGGGTTCGCCGTGGGCACGCTCAGGTGCGGGGGAGCTTCGACAGACTGCCCCACAGGGTCGACGGTGTCTCGAAGGTCTCCATGACCAGCATCTCGTCCGGCAGTTCCACCGAGAACCTGTCCTCCAGCTCCGCCACCAGGCCCAGCAACGTCAGCGAATCCAGGCCCAGTTCCGTCAGACTCGCGTGAGCGTCGACGGGTGTCTTCTCGTCGAGGAAGGGCAGTGACTGCCGCAGCACGGATTCGAAGTCGCTGTAGGAAAGGTCGTTCACGGGCTGCTCCTCGATGCTGTGGGGCCTGCGGGCGGCGACTGTGCCCCCGTACCGGCCAGGGTAGTCCGTACGCGATCAAGGAGGGGAGCCGTTTTCTGAAACAATCTGTTCATGTTTGGCCAATGATTTCCCCGAGCAGGTATTCCGGTGTGACAAGTCATCAGGGGAATGAATTATTCTATGACGTATCCACACTTCTGAAATCGGTCGACGACACATTCGATCCGGAACGGATCGCGCCCGATGCGCATTTACTTTCCCTCACTTTGGGATCCCTGCAGCTACTGGAGTTCCTGAACCGGTTGGAGGAGCGGTTCTTGATCTCCATTCCCGATGAGGATCTCGTCGTCGACCGCTTTTCCACCCTGGAGAAAATCGTCGCCTATGTCGCCTCGCGGCAGGCGGAAGCCGGGGACGGAGGGTGAGCACGGAGCAGCACGCCGCCTGGTCCCGGGTCCTACGGAATGCGGGGCCGGACGAGGTGCGCGACCCGCGGGCCACGGTGCGCGCGGTGGCCCAGGTCGTCCGGCGCGCGCGGGGCGGCGGACGCCTCGACGACCTCGTCCGTGGCCCGATGACGGTCAACTCCGGGCTGTGGGTGCTCTCACGGCTGTGCCGGGACGGAGCGGCACGCGTCGACCCCGACGGCACGGTGCGGCCCACCACCGGGACCCCGACCGCCCGCGACGACGGTGCGCCGGGGTTGGTCGACCTCACGCTCGCCGACGGACTCGTCGACTGGGATGTCCTGGCCGAGGTCCTGACCCGGCGCACCTACGCACCGGACCCGGAGCTGCACCAGAGCTTCGACACCTTCGCCTCGCTGCGGCGACGGCTCGCGGTCATGGACTACTACGACGACCTCGACGGCCGGACGGTGCTGCAGCTCGGAGACGACGAGATGTTCGGCGTGGCCATCGGCCTGGTGGACGGCGTACGGCACGTGCATGTCGCGGACACCGACGAGCGGGTGCTCAGGTCGATCGGGGACGAGGCGGACCGCCTTGCTCTGGCCCTCACCACGCACGTCGTCGACGTACGGCGGGACCGGCCGGAACTCCCCGGCGTGGACACGTTCTTCGTGAGCGGGCTGAAGGATCCCGGTGGTCTCTTCCTGTTCGTGGCGACCGCCGTCTCTACCGTGTCGGGAGCGGGTGCAGTCGGCTATGTCAGTTTTGATCTCGACGTGTACCGGGCCGGCGGCGGTTCCGGCCAGGGCGGGGAGCCGGCGCAGCGGGAGGTGCTGCGGATGTTCGACCGGCTCGACTGCACCGTCACCGCTCTCCTGCCCGGCGACGACGGGCTGTTGGAGGACTCTGTCCTGGCGGACCTGGGCGAGGCCACCCTGGGCGCGGCGCGACACGCCGCCTCCCCGACAGAGCTCGGGGCACAGCTGCGGCGACTGCTCGCCCGGCGGCCTGCCGGTGCCGACCTGTTGCTCTACCAACCCGGATTTCCGCACGCGCAGCTCAGGCCCATCTCGCTCGCCCGTGTCGAGACCGGCCCGGCGAGCAGACGGCTGGCGAGCCGCTACCTCGGGTTCCTGCAGAGCGCGGTGCCGACCGCGGGCGGCGGCCGAGAGCCGGTCTCGGGATCCCGAGAGGCAGCGCCACGAAGCCGGTGAGCGTGACGAGCGACCCGGAGGGACTCACTCCCTGCCGAAGCCGGTCACCGGGTGGGGTCGAATCCGCGGTGGACCCGAATCCGCGGTGGACCGCCAAACGGTGGCGAGATGCGCTTGTCACCACGCGGCCCCGGGCGGACCCGCGCCTGTCACCACGCGGCCCCGGGCGGACCCGCGTCTGTCACTATGCGGCTCCGGGCGGACCGAGCGAATCGGGACCCATCGACGCAGGGTCGGTGGATTACCGAACCTGCTCGGCCAGGGATTCCCGCAGCCGCTCGTTCCACTCCTTTTCCAGGGTCACCGTCTCGGTGATGAGATCCGCGATGCGCTGTACTGCCACGGATCCCTTGCGGAAGCGCAGGAAGAAATAGTTCCGCGTCATTTCCCAGCGCCGGGAGAGGGCTTCCGCGTCGGCGGCCCGATCGATCAGCGGCGGGAGTGCACAGGTCTCGGCGGCGGCCCGCAGGAAGCGCGCGTTCAGGGCGCGCTGGCTCGCCAGCTCGCCGAACCAGGCGCTGACCTCGATCGTTCCCACGGGACTGAGCGAGGCGAAGGCCTCCGGGGTGGCGCGCAGTTCGTCGGCGCACGCGGTCGCCAGATCAGCGCCGGCGGAAAAGTGCGCGTTCCCTGCGACGGTGGAGCGGAACCGCTCCTCTTGCCTCTCCTTGTGTGACTCCTTCTGTGCAGCCTGGTGTGCTTTCCCGGCTCCGGGCGGTCCGGCTTTCACGACCACCGTGCGGTTCCGCCAATCGGGGTCGCCCCTGCGGGCTTCTCCGAGCGCGTCCGAGGACATGGCGGTGAACAGCGTGCCGCTCTCCATGAAGCCGTCGAAGAGGGACCCCTGATAGCGGTCGACGATCCTCAGCACGCCCGCCTTGTCGGTGCCGTCTCCGTCCCCGGGACGGATCACTACCCGGTGTGAATGGTGCTGCTGTCCGTGGAACGAGCTGTGGGGGACGTGGAAGGTGTCCACCCAGGCGATCACCGGGTTCCCGTCCGACAGCTGGGCCCGAATGTATTCCTCGGCTCGTCGCGAGTCGGCGTGATGAATGTGGTCGGCGGTGAGTCCGTACCATTCGCTCAGGATCTCCTCGGGCGTCCGACGGTGGATCCCGATCTGTTCAACGGGCCATTCGGAGTCGACGGCGTCCGTCCTGCGGTGGTATCCCCAGTGCTCTCCCAGAACGCTCGGATCGTGACCGAGCCAGGCCGCCGTGATGCCGAAGGTCGCCGAAATGCAGTCAAGTGCCAGGAAATCCCGGTCCGATGCGCCCTGCCGCTCCAAGAAACTCCGCTCCTTCGTTGAACATCGCCGTCCGCAGCTTTCCGGCCAATCCGACGCGACCTCCCGTGATCCCCTTGACGCAGGGTGCCCGCGAGCCCTAGAACGCGCCGGATGCTACGCTGCGCCCCGCCGGGCCGTCGGTGAACCGGCCTCGCCGACCTTCCACTTCGGCCGTCAGACCAGCACATACCTATCTGAAAGGAGACGGGGGCGAGCGTTGAGCGGCCTCCGGTTCCCCATGACCAACTCCAGCAGTCCCGCCACCGAGGAAATAAACGTCGACGATCTGTGCTCGTACGCCGTCGACGTATGGGTGAGCGACCACAGCATCCTGACCGACGAACAGCGCCTCCTCAAGGTCCTTCGTACGGCCGCCGAGAAGGGGAACGCCACGGTACTCGGCGAGTCCTCGCACATCTTCCCGAACGGCGCCGTCACCGCCATCCTCCTTCTCTCCGCCTCGCACCTGAGCATCCACACCTGGCCGGAATTCAGCCTCGCCAACATCGACCTGCTCGCGTACGGCCGCCTGAACGGCGAACGGATGATGCAGAGCGTGGAGTTGGGTCTCTCGCCCACGAGGATCAACGTGACGCGCATGCTGCGCGCGGTGCACTGACCCGCACCCGTCACAGCCACCCCGACAGCGACGTGAGGAACGCCTCGAAGCTGTCCCGGTGGATCGCGTGCGTGGCGTCGGGCACGGTCCGCACCTCGAACCCCCGCCGTGTCAGCTCCGCCCGCATCTCCCCGCTCACCAGCGTGCTCGGCTCCGCCGCCTGGACGAGGGAGCGGACGACCGGCTTCCGCGGAGTGTGGTCGGCGGCACGGTACGCGGAGAGGGCGAGCGCCGACCTCTCGTCCCAGGCGTCCAGCGCCGCCAGCTCGGCCGCGATCTCCCGCTCTCCCCACTGCGGGCGCAGACTCCTGATCAGCAGCCGAGGGGCACGCTTGAAGAGGGTGAAGACGGCCGGGTCGAGGGTGCCGTCCGGGCCGCCGAGCCGCCAGGCGGGCTCCGAGTAGACGGCACGCTCCGGCTCCAGTTCCGCCACGGCGAGAGCCAGGGCCAGGGCGCCGAGCGAATGGCCCAGCGCCAGCTCCGGGCCGCGGGGCAGTGTCTCCAGCAGGTCCTGTGCGAACAGGTGCGGCGCGTACACGCCCCGGCCGCTGCCGCCGTGACCGCGCAGGTCCACGGCGAGGACGCGATAGCCCCGGCCGGTCAGGACCGGAACCAGTTCGTGCCAGGTGCGGTGGTCGGCCATCAGTCCGTGGACGAGGACAGCGACGCGGTCGCCGCTGCCCCACTCCCGTGTGTGCAGTCGCATGCCGCGCCTGCCCTCACCCGGCCGCGGCGGAGGCTTCCTCCGCCGCCTCGGCCGCCAACTCACCAAATGCGTGGGCGGATTCCGGCAGCACCCACAGGCGCTCCGCCCACCCCGGCGTGCCGAGCTGCCGGCCGTGCCGCACGATCCGCTTCGAGACCGCCTCCAGCACCTGGAGCCGGTAGGGCCACAGCGCCTCCTGCTTGGTGCGTACCGCCGCCTCCGACGCCGGGATCAGTACCGGGGCCGGCGTGCCCCGCTCGGGGCCGACCGCGAGGCGTCCGGCCTCGGCCGTGGCGTCGGCGAACAGCGAGTACGGCATGTCCTCGTAGAACGCGACCCGTTCGGGCTCCAGCCACTTGCGGGCGATCAGCTGCAGTGCTGCCTGCCGGGTCAGGACGTGGTCGACATGCCCGCCCACGGCCAGCGGTACGAGCACCGGGCCACCGCCCGTCACCTCGGCGGCCAGGTCGGCGGTGACGCGCTCGAACAGCTCCGGCTCCGTCGCCCGCGCCGCGTCCACGGCCTGCGGCCCGAGGAAGTAGCCGTCCCGCCAGGCGGCGCGGTCGGCGGCATCCGTGTGACCGAGCACGGTCAGCTCCGCGCCCAGCACCCCGCACGCCACGTGCTCCTCTGCCAGCAGCAGGCGCGAGGCGAGCGCGGGGCGGCTCCGGTAGTGGGGGCGGCGCGTCCACGTCTCGTGCGAGAACACGTCCACCACCCGGCCGCCGAACCGGGCGAGCAGTGCGCCCAGGGCGAGTTGGGCGTCGTCCGGGTGGGGAGACAGGACGGTCAGGGAGCGTGCCGGCTGCGGGCGGGGCCGCGGAGCGGCGACCACCAGACCCGCCGTATGCCAGCCCGCGATCAACTCCCGTTCCTGGGAAGGCCAGGAACGGTACGGGCGGGTGCCGTCGCATGCGTGCCACAGCTCCGCGGCCGACGAGGGGAAGAGCGCCGGATCGACCGGTTCGCCGAGGAACCGTACCCCGGCACCGTCGAACTCGGTGTGCGGCAGCCGAATCGGCCGGTCGTCCGCCTGGAGTGTGTGCGTCGTGCGCCGGACCAAGGGGGCGGGGGAGGGGCGCTCTGGCATGCGCAGGAGTGTAGACCAAGGGTCGATCATGGAACTATGGGAAGGAGAAAGAGAGTTAGGGCACGCGACAGGCCTGTGATCCACTCCGTGATCCGTACGCGACGAGAGGCTCGAACAGCATGTACGTACTCACCCGGGGACTTGCTGCGCCGGAAGCCACCCGTCTGCGAGAGGCCTGTGAGCGCACGGGGCTGCCGCTGAGGGAACCGGCGGCGCAGGACCGGCGGGAGTTGGCCGCGCACGTCGCCGACGACCTTCTCGTCGCCTTCGTGGCCGCCGAGGCGGACGGCTCGGCTCCGCTCGAACTGCGCGAGACAACCCGCGAAGGCGCCTACGCGGTCCTCGTACAGTCGGCGCCGACCGCCAAAGGCACGCTGACGGCGCTCCGTTCGGGCGCGGGCTTCGTCATGGCCGCGCCGCTCGGCGTGGAACGCCTCGTGTCCTTCCTGACCTACCTCCGGGACGTAGCCGCCCCCGCGTCCGCCCAGATCCTCGACCTGGACGAGTCCGGCGCGCTCACCACGCCGTCCGCGTCCGTGCGGTTGTCGGACGCCGAGGCCAAGGCGCTCCGCGCGCTCGCCGACCGCCGGGCCGTCATCGTCCCCCGGCCCGACCTGCTGCGGCTGACCGGCGAGGACCCGCGCGACGTCATCGAGTCGCTGCGGGCCCGTTTCCGGGAGGTCGGCTCGGGCGCACAGATCCTGAAGGTGCCGCACATGGGGTTCCGGCTGGTCGGGGAAGTGCGGCTGAAGGCCGGCGCGTGACAGCGGCGGTCCTGCCTCCGCGCCCGGTGCAGGTGTGGTGGGCCCGCCTGGCCGACGCCCACCCGGACCTGGTGGGACTGCTCGACCCCGTGGAACGCGGCCGCTACGAGGCCACGGCCGACCCCGGCAACAGAAGCCGGTTCCTCGCGGGCTGTGCGGTCAGCCGGGTGGTGCTCGGCGAACTGCTGGGCCTGCGGCCCGCCGACGTGCCCCTGCGGCGCGTGTGTCCGCGCTGCGGCGGGCCGCACGGCAAGGTCACGCTCGACGTACCGACCGGGAGCGTCCACGCGGACGTCCGCTTCTCCGTCTCGCACAGCGGGGACGTGATCGGGTTCGCCGTCTGCCGTGGCGCGGACGTCGGCCTCGACGTCGAGGACGGCGCCGGCGCCGATGTGGAGAAGGTGGCCCCCCGCGTCCTCGGCGAGACGGAACTGGCGGCTCTGCACGCACGCCCGGCGGCCGACCGGCCGGCGGCCTTTCTGCGCTACTGGACGCGCAAGGAGTCCGTGCTGAAAGCGATCGGCGTCGGCCTGCGTGTTCCGCTGCGCCGACTGGAGGTGTCGGATCCCAAGCTGCCACCGGCCGTGCTGAGTTGGCCTGAAGGGATGGATGCCCGTCAAGAAGTGCGCATGGCGGATACGGTGGTTGACACGACGCATCCCGCGTCGGTCTCGGTGACGGGAACAACCGAAGTGACACTCGTACCGCACGACACGTCGGCGATGCTCCGGGCGTGGCGTTAACTCCGTTTATTCTGCATCGACTTCTTTTACGGACCACGGGGAAGGGTTAGGGTCAGATGTCGGACGTCGTGCTGTTGACCCCGCGTGAGATAGCCACGGGTGCACTCAGCCTGAACAACCAGAACGTGACCGTCACCGACGAGGAGTACGTCCAACTCGACCCGGCACTACGGATTTTCTACGAGAAGGTCCGGGAGAATCTGGGCCTGGCCTGCATCACCGGATATCTGCGCAATGCCGGACACTCCGTCACATCGCTTAATCTGCACGGCCGTACGCCCAGCGATGACGCCATCATCGAGCTCATCCGCCGTGAGCGCCCCCGTTTCATCGGCATCAGCATCATGTACGACCTGCACATCATCGATGCCATCCGGCTCATCAGGTGCGCGCGGACCGCCGACCCGGACGTCTTCATCGCCATCGGCGGCGCCTTCTGCACGTACAACGCGAAACTCATCGCCGAGCAGGTACCCGAGGCCGACTGCGTCACCTTCGGCGAGGGTGAGCTGACGGTCGTGGGGATCATGGACCGGTTGACCGCCGGGACCGACTGGCGGGAGACGCCCGGGCTGTTCTACCGCGACGGCGACCGGGTGCGCAGCAGCGGCATGCCCGTGCTGCCGGACCTCGGCAACCTCGTCTGGCCGGCCCGTGACGTGCTTCAGTACCACAAGGCGGCCGGCATCGCGACGCCCGTGGCCTCCACGTTCACCAGCCGAGGCTGCCACGCCAAGTGCACCTTCTGCTACGCGCCTCGCCAGCCCGGAGTGGTGGACGGCTTCTGGCGGATGCGACCGCCCGGTGACGTCGTCGACGAGATCGAGTACCTGCAGAGGGAGTTCGGGACCCGTTTCATCTGGTTCAACGACGACAACTTCGGTGGGGCGTTCGGCGACGGCTTCGCGCACGCCGTCGAGTTCGCCGAGACCGTCCTCAGTCGTGGCCTGAAGTTCCAGTTCCACTGTGAGTTCCGGGTCGACTCCGGGCTGATCGACCACGAGGCTCTCGACCTGCTGCACCGGGCGGGGCTCTCGTCCGCGCTGCTGGGCATCGAGTCCGGGTCTCCCGGCATGCTGCGGCGGTTCAAGAAGGGCACCACGGTGGCCTACAACCTGGACGCGGCCCGCATGTTCAAGCGCAAGGGCCTCGGCCTCGACCCGGGCTGGATCATGATCGAGCCGAAGACCACCATCGACGAACTCTGGGAGAACCTCGAGTTCATCGTGGCCGCTCGGATCCACGAGGCGGACAACCCGTTCTTCCTCATCAACCGCGCCATCGCCCTGCGCGGCACCGAGATGTACGACAAGATCGAGGAGCCGCTGCCGCTGGCCGACATCGAAGGCCTGGAGGGCGACGCCTACGAGATCCTGCGCACCGCCCGCCGTGACTACCGGGTGCCGGACCCCCGGGTCGAGGCCTTGTGGAGCGCGTGGAGCGAGGTAGGCGAGGAGATCAGCGACCGCAAGGAGAACGTCCTGCCGTTCATCGCCCAGAAGATCGCCCTGGGCGCCCGCCGGCTACGGGGGACGGAGCACAATCCGCGCGCCTTCCTCAGTCGCCTGCGGGCCTGGCGCAACGGGCTGCCGGAGCTGTTCCTCGCCTTCATGAACTACGGGCTCGTCCTCGCCGAGACCGACCCGCCCGACCTCGCCACCCGGCTCACCGCCGATCTGCGGGACCTGGTGGCCGACTACGACGCCGAGCACCTCGGCGAGTCCTTCGAGGAGTTCGGCGAGCGGGTGGAGCGCGTCTGCGGCGCCGAGGCCCTCGTCGCGGCGGGAGTGGGCCGATGACCCTGCGCTACGGAGTGGTCGGCTGTGGTCGCGTCTTCCAGCGCTATCACCTGCCCGTCGTCACCGACCACGAGGACTACACGCTCGTCGCCGCCTGCGACACCGACGCCGACAGTGCTCGCTCGGTCCTCGGCGCGGCCGCCGACGGCGTCCTCGTCACGACCAGCCTGGAGGAGTTCCTCACGGTCGGCAGGCCGGACGTGGTGGCGGTGTGCACCCCCAACGACGCCCACACCGAGCCCGTGCTCGCGGCCCTCGCGGCCGGGGCACACGTCCTGTGCGAAAAGCCGCTGGCCGCCGACGTGACCGAGGCACGCCACCTGGCCCGCGCGGCCGGCGCCGACCGGCTCGCGGTCAATCTGCCCTACCGCTTCCACGAGCTGGTGCCGGCGTTCCTGAAGGCGTTGCCCGAGGGTCCGTGTGAGATCACCTTGACCTTCACCACCGCCGGCCAGCGGCTCTGGCGGCCGGTGACGAACTGGTACGGCGACGCGGCGCGGGCCGGCGGCGGGGCACTGGTCGACCTCGGCGCGCACGCCCTGGACCTGCTGATCACCGTCTTCGGCCGGCCCCGGCCGGTCTCCTGCCGGGTCGACGCGGCAGGTGTGGAGGAGCGGGTGGTCGCCGACCTGGAGTTCCCGGCAGGTCCTGCGAAGCTGCGCATCGATCGCCGCAGCCGGGTCATGGGCCTCACCCTGGAGGCCACCGCCGCCAGTGGCGAGAGCACCGTGCTGGACCTGCGACGCGGCGAGGTGCGCAGCGCCGCGGGCACGGTCACGGCCGAGGACCGCCGGCCCGAGCTGGCGGCGATCCGCGGCTTCCTCGATACGGTGGCGGGCCGGGCCCGGGGCCGCATGGTGGCCCCGGCGCAGGCGCTGGAGGTGCAGGAACTCATCGTGGCGCTGTACGCCGGCGCCGAGTGCGATCAGGAACTGACGCTCTGAGTGACGTCCTGTCCGGTTGCGGGGGCGTCGGATATGACCGGCCGGAACGTCTCCTTCAGCTCCCGCAGCCGGGCGCGTGAGCGCTCCCCCGAGTACAGGTGCGTCGCGCCGATCTCTTCTTCCGTGATCCGGTCCAGGAAGAACAGGTTGATGACGTCGGACGGCGTGGCGCAGGTCTTGCAGAAGCTGAACCGCGGCCGGTCGTGCATGAACAGGTCGTAGTGCTGGTGCGAGCCGTACTGGTCGAGCAGCAGCTTGCGGTCCTGTGCCAGGTTGCCCATCGGTTTGACCCAGGCGTGCGGGCATGCGGAGACATCGCCCTGGCCGAAGAGCTGGGCCATGGTCGCCGTGACGAAGCAGCCGAGGGTGCGCACGTTCGTCTTGAGCTGTTCGGCCATGTGCTCGACGTAGGCGCGCGGCGGCAGGACGTCCGCGAACTCGTCGTAGCGCTCCACCAGCGGCATCAGGTGGTCGCCGGGCGGCGGGCCCATCCGCTCGGCGGTGTCGCCGCGCACGGGGAAGAAGTACAGCGTGGTGCTCCCCGCGACCTCGTCGCGCAGGTACCGGGCGAACTCCAGCTGACCCGCGTAGTTGGCGTCGGTGAGCACCGACTGGATGTCGATGCGCAGCCCGGCCTCGGCCGCCGCGTGGAGACTGCGCATGATGACGTCGTGCAGCTTCGCCTGCTTCGGGGGCAGGCGGTGCCGGTTCAGCTCCAGCGTGTGTCCGTCCAGGGAGATGTTCAGCTGGACGTTGCCCATCGCGGCGAGGGCCTCGATGCGCCGTTCGTTGAGGAACACACCGTTGGTGATGACCTGGACGGTCTCGTAGCGGCGGCTGGCCTCCTGGACGAACTCGGTGGACCCCTTCAGCCAGAAGAACTCACCACCGGAGAGCCGCAGAATGGGCGCGTCCACGTGCTCGTGGTACATGTCCAGTATCTCGTGCCAGTCCTGACGGCGATCGGTGGTGAGCCGCAGCCGTGCGTCCGGCACGTTCATGAGGAGGTTGTACTCCTCGGTGAGGCAGTAGGAACAACGCATTTGGCAGAGTTGTTCCTCGATGACCATGTCGTTCATCAGGAAGGGGAGTCGACCGCCTTCTGCCGCCGAGGCGGTGAGTGCGGCACGAAACTTTTCCTTAAGGCGCATGAAAGTCCCCGTTTTGCGGTCGGCTTGGGATTTACGGCCAGGTCGCTCGACCGGTCAACCCTAACTGTTCGTCAACCAGGTATCCATAGCACCCAGTTGGGTTCCGGTTGGGGCTCCATGAGCGGGAAACACTCTGTACATGTGGGGAAGCGGCGGTCTTCCGGTCTGGGGGTGGACCTTGATCGGCACCGTTGGTTAGCATGCCGTCGGTGAAGGCCGGACAGCCACGGGGGCACTGAAGGCATGAGCGCAATCCGCCGTATCGACGTCACGCTGAAAGACCACGACTACGCCGTCCACGTCGGATCCGGCGCTCGTCGGCTGCTGCCGGCCGTCCTGCGGGAACTGGGCGTCGGCCGCGTCGCCATGGTGAGTGCCCTGCCGGAGAGAGAACTCCCCAATCCCGGTGTGCCGTTCACGGTCGTGCCGGTGGCCGACGGCGAGCGGCACAAGACGCTCGCGTCGGTGGAGTCGTACTGCCGCGCCTTCGTCGGGGCGGGGCTGACACGGTCCGACGCCGTGATCGCCTGTGGTGGCGGCACGACGACGGACACCGTCGGCCTGGCCGCCGCCCTCTACCACCGTGGCATCAAGGTCGTGCACCTGCCGACCACGCTGCTCGCCCAGGTCGACGCGAGCGTCGGCGGCAAGACCGCGGTCAACCTGCCCGAGGGCAAGAACCTGATCGGTGCCTACTGGCAGCCCAGCGCGGTGCTGTGCGACACGGACTTCCTGCACACCCTGCCCCGACGCGAACTGCTCAGCGGATACGGGGAGATAGCCCGCTGCGCGTTCATCGGCGCCGGCGACCTGCGCGGACTCGACCTGACCGAGCAGATCGTGGCGAGCGTGAAGCTCAAGGCGTCGGTCGTCGCCCGCGACGAACGCGACCGCGGTCCGCGCCACATCCTCAACTACGGCCACACCCTCGGGCACGCCATCGAGCGTGCCACCGACTACGCCTGGCGACACGGCGAGGCGGTCGCGGTCGGCACCGTGTTCGCCGGGCTGCTCGCGGGCCGGCTGGGCCGCGTCGACCGGACCAGGGTGGCCGAGCACCAGGAGATGGTGGAGAGCTTCGGACTGCCCACCTGGCTGCCGTCCGGCGTGTCCGTTCCGACCCTGGTGGAGCTGATGCGGCGCGACAAGAAGGGGCAGGACGCCGACGCCGGACTGACGTTCGTCCTGGACGGCCCCCGGGGGGTCGAGCTGGTGCCCGGGATCGACGAGCACCTGGTCTCCTCCGTCCTGGCGGACCTGCCCTCGGGCCCCGCCCCCACCTCGGCCTGAGGAGCGCCATGCCCGACGCCCCGCCCGGCCCGAGCGCCATCTCGGGCACGACCCGCCTCTACGTGGTCCTGGGAGACCCGGTGGCCCAGGTGCGCGCCCCCGGCCTGCTGAACGACCTGTTCGCCCGTACCGCGCGGGACGCCGTGCTGGTCCCCGTGCATGTCGGCCCCGACGGCCTCGCGGAGGTGATGCGGGGACTGCGCCGGATGCGCAACCTCGACGGGATCCTCGTCACCGTGCCGCACAAGATCGAGGTGTGCCGGTACGCCGACCTGCTGGGCCCGGCCGCGGAAGTGGCCGGCAGCGCCAACGCCCTGCGCAGGAACCCCGACGGGACCTGGCTCGCCGAGAACTTCGACGGCGCCGGCTTCGTCCACGGGCTGCGCGACAACGGCCAGGACCCCGCGGGCGCGACCGTCGCCCTGGCCGGGGCCGGAGGCGCCGGACGGGCCGTCGCCGCGGCGCTGCTCACCGCCGGCATCGCCCGGATGCGGCTGTACGACCCCGACCCCGTCCGCCGGGAGGACGTACTGGCCCGGCTGGACGCACGCTGGCCGGGCCGCGTCACGGTGGGCGCGGAGGGCGACTTCGACGGCGACGGCGCCGACATCGCGGTGAACGCGACCCCGCTGGGTATGCGCCCCGGCGACCCGCTGCCCTTCGACCTCGCCCGCCTGCCGCGTACCTGTGCGGTCGCCGACATCATCATGAAGCCGGCCGAGACCGCCCTGCTCAAGGCCGCCCGGGAGAGCGGACGCCCCGTCGTGTACGGCCGCCACATGCTCGACAGTCAGGTGCTCCTGTACGAGGAGTTCTTCGCACTGCACGCACCGGAAGGAAACGGGAGGTGGAAGCCGTGATCGACCATGCCCAGGCCGTGGCCCTCGCGCAGCGGGCCCTGGCGCACCTGGAGGCCGGCACGACGGACCAGGCCGAGGACGTGCTGCGGGTCCCCGTCACGGAATACCTCGACCCCGACCGCTGGCGGCGCGAGGTCGACGTCGTCTTCAAACGGGTCCCGCTGGCGCTCGCGCTCTCCGTCGAACTCCCGGGCGCCGGCTCCTACAAGGCTCTCGACGCGCTGGGCACCCCGGTCCTGCTCACCCGTGGACAGGACGGCGTCGTACGGGCGTTCCTCAACGTCTGCCGCCACCGCGGAGCCCAGCTGTGCCCGGCCGGAACCGGCACCCGGCACCGCTTCCGCTGTCCCTACCACGCCTGGGTGTACGACGACCGGGGCGGCCTCGTCGCCGTGCACAAGCCGGCCACCTTCGGGGACGTCGACACCGCCGAACTGGGGCTGCGCCCCCTGCCCGTCGTGGAGCGCCTCGGCTTCGTATGGGTGTGCCTCACCCCGGGCGCCACGATCGACCTGGACGCCTGGCTCGGGGACTACGCGCGCGAGCTGGAGCGGCTGGAACTCGACAAGTGGCACGTCTACGAGCAGCGCGAACTCGACGGCCCCGGCTGGAAGGTCGCCTTCGACGGCTATCTGGAGAGCTACCACATCCAGGCGCTGCACCGCACCACGTTCGCCCCGACGTCCACCTCCAACCTGATGGTGGTGGACTCCTTCGGGCCGCACCAGCGGATCCTGTACCCGGTCAAGTCGCTCCGGACGCTGCGGGACATCCCGGTCGAGGACTGGGACCCCGCTCCGCACTGCGGCACCGTCTACACCGTCTTCCCCAATGTGTCGATCGCCGGCACCTGGGAAGGGCACGGAGTCGTCTCCCAGATCATGCCCGGCCCGGGCGTGGACCGGAGCAGCACCGTGCAGACCATCCTGACGCGCGTGCCCCCTGTCACCGAGGAGGACCGGCGCTACACGGCGGAGTTCAGCGAACTCGTCGAAAGAGGGGTGGCGGACGAGGACTATCGCACCGGATTTGACGTACAGGCAGCTTTGTCCTCCGGAGCCAATACGCACTTTGTCTTCGGACGGAACGAGTTGGCCTTGCAGCATCACCATCGCTGGCTGGACCGTCTGCTTGCAGGGACCAACTAGGCTCCGACAGAGCTTTTTTGAGGCTAAGTCAGCATGGACAGCCTCTGGCCCACCGGATAGATTGTCACTCGTCCGAACGAATGAAAGGCTGTCTGTGAACCGCGACGAAGTGCTCCAGGAGATCCACCAAATCGCCAAGGAGTTTGCCGCCTCCAGTGGTCGCACGGTGAACGAGAACAGCAGCAACTTCCTCGAAGCCTATGGATTCACCTCGTTGGACGCGCTGGAGTTCCTGCTTCTCCTCGAGGAGCGCTTCGGTGTGACGTTCGAGGACGAGGACCTCACCGAGGACACGCTCACGTCCGAGGACCGGCTGGCCGACTACGTCGTCGAACGTCTCGGCTGAGCAGCGGGAGCCCCGCCCCATGACACCCCCCAAGCTGACGGAAGTCGCTGAGGGATTCTCCGTGCACGCCGTCAGCGCGCTGGACGCGCGCTTTCTGTACCGCGAGATGTTCGAAGGCGGAACGTACGCCGGTGTTTCCCTTCCCGACGAGCCGTTCGTCATCGACGTCGGCGCGAACATCGGGCTCTTCACGCTCTTCGTGAAGCAGCGGCGGCCCAAGGCGCGCATCGTGGCCTTCGAACCGCTGCCCGAACTCGTGGCGGCCCTGCACGCCAACGTGGCGGAGTTCGGCCTCCACGACGTGTCCGTGCACGAGACGGCCCTGGGGAGCGAGGAGGCGGCCGGAGTTTCCTTCCGCTACTACCCGCTGCTCCCCAGCAGTTCGACGCTGTACCCGCAGGACCAGGGCCAGCTGAGAGAACTGCTGGGAAAGAGTTTTCCGCCGCGGGTCGTGGAGCGGATGTTCCAGGGACGCGAGACGACCGTCACCGTCGAACGGCTCTCGAGTCACATCGGCACCGACCGACCCGTCGATCTCTTGAAGATCGACGCCGTGGGCTCCGAACTGGAGATCCTGCGGGGTGTCGACGCGGAACTGCGCCCCCTGCTGCGCAACGTCTTCATCGACGTCCAGGACGTGCACGGCCGGGTCGCCGAACTCTGTCTGTATCTGCGGGAGATGGGCCTGGAGCCCAGCGTTCTGAAACCGCCGATGGCGGACGGGGAGGACACGCTGAACCACCTGATCCACGCCGTGCGGCCGTGACACAAGGAATCCTGCGAGCTCAAAGAGGGGGAACACCGGGATGCTGACGCTCGGCCTGGGCGGGTCCAACCACGACTTCGCCGCCTGTCTCGTCTCCGACGGCGTCATCGCCGCAGGCATCGAGGAGGAGCGGGTACGCCGGGTCAAGTACTCGGTCGGAGTCAACTCGCTGTTCAACCAGTCGTGGCGGTACTGCCTCGACATGGCGCAGGCACGCCTCGCGGACGTCGACGTCATCGTCGCCGACGACACGCTGCTGGCACCCGCGTACTTTCCCTTCCGCAAGCGGATCCACCTGATACGCCATCACATGGCGCACGCCGCCAGCACCTTCTTCCCCTCGCCCTTCGAACGGGCCGCCATTCTCGTGGTCGACGGAGCGGGCAGCCTGATCGACGACCAGGGCGTGGAGACCCTCACCACCGCCGTCGGCGAGGGCACCACCATCACCGAGCTGTCCAAGGTGCTCGGCACCAACTGGTCCACCGACGGCCTCAGCGCCCTTCGGGTCTACCAGGCAGGCGACAGCGACCATTCCCTCGGCTACATGTACAAGGCGGTCAGCAAGGCCATCGGCTTCGTCCTGTACGAGAACGAGTACGAAGGCCGCCACTGGTACCTGTCCGAGGACGGCAAGACGATGGGCCTCGCGCCCTACGGAACCCCGCGCTACTGCAAGGAGTTCCGCGACTACCTCACGCTGCTGCCCGACGGCCGCTACGAACTGCACCTCAAGAACGGCGGACTGCTCGACTTCATCGAGCACGCCCTCGACGGCTACACGGGCGACGAGCGCTTCGCCCGCGCCGCCGACCTCGCCTACGCGGCCCAGGACACACTGGAGGAGGCCCTCCTGCACGTCGCCCGCCGGCTCCACGCGGACACCGGGCTCACCGACCTGTGCCTGGCCGGCGGAGTCGCGCTGAACTGCGTGGCCAACGGCCGGCTGCTGCGCGAGACCCCCTTCGAGAACGTCTTCGTGCAGCCCGCCGCGGGCGACGGCGGCTGCGCCGTCGGCAACGCCTACTACGGCTACCACGTCATCGCCGGCCGGCCCCGCGAAAAGCCCGCCCGCACCGCCCAGCGCCACGCCTACCTGGGCCGCACCTACGACGACCGCGAGGTACGGGCCGCGCTCGACGCGTCCGGACTGCCCTACCGCAAGGTGGACGAGCCGTCCCGGATCGGGGCCGAACTGCTCGCGCAGGGCAAGCTGCTGGGCTGGTTCACCGGCGGGTCGGAGTTCGGGCCGCGCGCCCTGGGCCACCGCAGCATCCTGGCCGATCCCCGGCGCGCCGAGATGAAGGACATCATCAACGCCCGCGTCAAGCACCGCGAGCCCTTCCGGCCCTTCGCCCCGGCGGTGCTGCGCGAGCACGCGGCCGACTACTTCGACCTCGACATCGAGTCGCCCTACATGCTGATCGTGGCCCCGGTCCGGCCCGAGAAGCAGGGCGAGGTCCCGGCCATCGTGCACGTCGACGGCACCGCCCGGGTGCAGACCGTGACAGCCGAGGACAACGGCGCGTACCACGGGCTGATCGCGCACTTCCACCGGTTGACCGGAGTTCCGGTGGTGCTCAACACCTCGTTCAACGACAACGGTCAGCCGATCGTCGAGACCCCGCAGCAGGCCCTCGAGTTCTACGGCGGCAGCCGGCTGGACTGGATGATCATCGAAAACTACGTGGTGGCGCACTCGGCCGACGACCTGGACGCCCTGGCGCCCTCCCTGTCGTCGGCGACCGGCAGCCCCGCCACCGACTGAGACCGACTGAGAGGGACGCACTGTGGCTCTGGCACTCGACGGCGGGAATCCGGTCCGCCGCCACGACTTTCCGGCCTGGCCGTACCACGACGACACCGAACGCGCGGCGCTGATCCGCGCGGTCGACCAGGGCCAGTGGTGGCGAGTCGGCGGCTCCGAGGTCACCTCTTTCGAGGCGGAGTTCGGCGAGTACCACGGCGGCACGACGCTCGCCGTCACCAACGGTACCCACGCCCTGGAACTCGGCCTGGAACTGCTGGGCCTGAAGCCGGGCGACGAGGTGATCGTGCCCGCCTTCACGTTCATCTCCACCTCCATCGCGGTGCAGCGCGCGGGCGGCGTCCCGGTCCCGGTCGACGTGGACCCCGTGACGTACTGCCTCGACCCGCAGACGCTGGAGGCGGTCCGCACACCACGGACACGTGTCGTCATCCCCGTCCACATGGCCGGGCACGTCGCCGACATGGACGCCATCGGCGCCTGGGCCGCCCGGCACGACATCGTCGTCTTCCAGGACGCCGCGCACGCGCACGGCGCCGTCTGGTCCGGCCGTCGCGTAGGCGACTTCGGCACGCTCGCCGCGTTCAGCTTCCAGAACGGCAAGCTGATGACCGCGGGCGAGGGCGGGGCGCTGCTCCTGCCCTCGCAGGAGTGGTTCGACGAGGCGTTCTCCCGGCACAGCTGTGGCCGACCCCTCGGCGACACGGACTACGAGCACCGCACCCCGTCCTCCAACTACCGCATGACGGAGTTCGCCGGGGCCGTCCTGCGCGCCCAGCTCGCACGGCTCTCCGAGCAGAACGCACGCCGCGAGAGCCGTTGGAAGACGCTGTCCGCGGCGCTGCGCGAGATTCCCGGTGTGGTCCCGCAGGGCCGCGATCCGCGCTGTGACCTCAACCCGCACTACATGGCCATGGCCGCCCTCGACCCCGCGGCGCACCCCGGCGTCGACCGTGACCTGGTGGTCAGGGCGCTGGTCGCCGAGGGCATCCCCGCCTTCGTCAACTACCCGCCGGTCTACCGCACCCAGGCTCACGAGGCGCTGCGCGGCAACGGACTGCCGGACACGGCCGAGCTCGCCGAGCGCAACCCGGTCAGCGAACACCTGGGCGCGCACGGCTTCTGGCTGCACCACCGGGTGCTGCTCGGCACGGACGCCGACTGCGCCGACGTCGCGGAGGCCGTGGCCAAGGTGCTGACCGAGCTGGCGGGGAAGAAGCGTCCCGCTTGATGAGGGTCGCCGTCATCGGGCTGGGCTGGGTGGCCCGCGAGGTATGGCTGCCCCGGCTGGTCAAGCACCCGGACTTCGAGGTCGTCGCCGTGGTCGAGCCGCGGCCCGAGGCCGTCGAGCGGGCCGCCGCCCTGGTGGGCGGGGCACGGGTGTACGACGGGTACCAGGAGCTCGGGCCGCGCGAAGCCGACCTCGTGTTCGTCCTCACCCCGAACCACACCCACGGCGCCCACGCGAGCCACTTCCTGCGCCAGGGCCTCGCCGTGTTCCTGGAGAAGCCCACCGGCACCGACTTCGGCCACCTGCGGCTCCTCGAAGACGCCGCCCGCGACGGCGGGGGGCGGCTGCTGCTCTCCACCGCCGCCCGCCACCGCGCGGACGTGGGGGAGCTGGCGCGTCTCGTCGCCGACGGGGCGCTCGGCACGCCCCGCCAGGCCGAGCTGAGCTGGGTGCGCTCCCGGGGCATTCCCGGAAGCGACTGGTTCGCCCGCCGGGAGACGGCCGGCGGCGGGGTGCTGGTCGACCTGGGCTGGCACGTCATCGACGTCCTGCACCACCTGTGGGGCGCCTCCGGCGTTCGCCACGCCACCGCCCTCGCCTCCAGCGACTTCCTCACCCGCGCGGGCTGGGGCGCGGACTGGCACACGGGCACGGCCGGCCTGCGGAACGCCGACGTGGAGGACCAGCTCACCGCCCTGGTGGCCACCGAGCGATACGGAATGCACCTGCGCTTCGCCTGGGCCTCGCACGAGCCGGTCGACCGCACCAGGCTGGTGCTGCACGGCACCGCGGGCACCGCCGAGCTGACCACCACGTTCGGCTTCAGCCCCCGGCGTGTGAGCGAACCGACGCTCACCCTCCGCCAGGCGGGCGGAGAGCGTCGAGTGCCGCTGCCCCCGGCCGCCGTCGGCGACGAGTACGACCAGCAACTCGACGCGCTGGCCGCCGAACTGGCCCGGCCCGATGCCACGGACCGGGCGCTGCGCGAGGCCCGCGAAGCCCTGGCCGTCGTCGAGGCCTGTTACCGCGCCACGTCCGCCCGTTGGACAGCACCGGAGACGAATTCATGACTGCATCCCTGTCCGAGCCGACGGCGCTGCGCTACGAGCCGCTGCGCGGCCTCGCCCTGTGGGGCCAGGAGGAGAAGGCCGCCGCACTGGACGTGCTGGAGAGCCGCTCCCTGTTCCGCTACTACGGTCCCGCGCTGCAGCGCCGCGTCGAGCGGTTCGAGGAGCGGTTCGCCGCTCTGCACCAGGCCCCCCACGCGGTCGGCGTGTCCTCCGGCACCGCCGCCCTGACCTGCGCCCTGATCGGCCTGGGGATACCCGAGGGCGGTGAGGTCATCGTGCCGTCGGCCACCTTCATCGGCTGCGTCAACGCCATCGTGGCCGCGCGCGGTATCCCCGTCTTCGCCGACATCGACGAGTCGCTCACCCTCGACCCGACGGCGTGGGAGAAGCTCGTCACCGAGCGGACCTTCGCGGTCATGCCCGTCCACCTGAACAACGCCGCCGCCGACATGGACCCGATCCTGGCCGTCGCCCGTGAGCACGGCATCCGGGTCCTGGAGGACGCGGCCCAGGCCTGCGGTGTCAGCTACCGGGGGCGCCCGGTGGGCTCGATCGGTGACGCGGGCGCGTTCAGCTTCCAGCTGGAGAAGAACATCACCGCCGGTGAGGGTGGCGCCGTCGTCACGACGGACCCCGGCGTCCACGACCGCGTGGTCCGCTACCAGGACCAGGGCGGGCAGTTCACCACCTCACGCAGCGGCGAGCGCGGCGGTGCAGCGGGCGAGGCCCTCCTCGGCGCCAACCTGCGGATGACCGAGATCGCCGGCGCCCTGCTGTCCGTACAGCTGGAACGGCTTGCTCCGATGCTGCGTCGGCTGCGCGACATCGCCCGGACCGTCCGAGCCGACCTCGCCGACCTGGAGCTCGAATGGCGGCGGCTGCCGGACGAGGAGGGCAGTGGCGGCGATCTCACGGTCCTGCTGGACGACCGCATGGCGGCACGCCGGTTCGTCACCGTGCTCACCGCGGCCGGCATCCCCGCGGCCACGCTCTATTCGGGCCGCCTGGTCCAGCAGAACCCCGCCGTCCGCGCCGGCCGCACCCCCTGGGGCGTCGCCTGGGACGCCACCGCGCGTCTGCGCGCCAGCGAGGCCGTGCTGGGCCGGTCCGTGACCGTCGGACTCGGCGCGACCATGACCGACGAGGACGTCGCCCATGTGGTGGCGAGCATGCGGGCGGCGTCCGAGGCCGTCCGAAAGGGAGCGAACGGTGAGTGACCTCTGGCCGCGGGCCGTCGTCCTGGACCTGGACGGCGTTCTCATCGACAGCATCCACGTGATGCGCAGGGCCTTCCAGCGGGCGTACGACCTCACGGTCGGCGACGGCGAGGCACCCTTCGAGGAGTACCTGACCCACCTCGGGCGGCACATGCCCGACACCCTGACGATCATGGGCCTGCCCGCCGGGATGTACGAGCCGTTCGTCGTCGAGAGCCGCAAGCTGGTCCACGAGATCGAGCCGTGCCCCGGCGCCGCGGAACTGCTCGCCGGACTGCGCGAGGCCGGCGTTCCGACAGCCGTCGCCACCGGCAAGACCCATGGCCGTGCCGTGGAGGCACTGGCGGCGACCGGCCTGCTGGACCTGGTGGACGCGGTGTGCGGCAGCGACGAGGTGGCCAACGGCAAACCGGCTCCCGACATCGTCCTGCTCGCCCTGGAGAAGATCGGGGCCGCTGCCGAGGGCGCCGTCATGGTCGGCGACTCCGTGCTGGACCTGCGGGCCGGCCGCGCGGCCGGCACCCGTACGGCCGCGGGCCTCTGGGGGCAGGGCGACCGGGAGGAACTGCTCGCCCACCGGCCCGAACTGGTGGCCGGCTCGTGCGCCGAACTGGCCGACCTGCTGCACCGCCGTGAAGGGACCCCCGCGTGACCATCGCCTCCACCTCCCGTGACCTGCTGCTGCTCAACGGCCCCAACCTCGGCACGCTCGGCACGCGCGAACCCGGGATCTACGGCACCACCACCCTCGCCGAGGTGGAGGAGTCGGTGGCCGAGCTGCTGGCCCGCGCCGGGTACGGACTGCGCAGCGAACAACACGACGGCGAGGGCGAGTTGATCCGTGCCCTGCACAAGCACCGGGACACCGCCGCCGCGATCGTCAATCCCGGCGCGCTGATGATCGCGGGCTGGAGCCTGCGCGACGCCCTCGCCGACTACCCGGCGCCCTGGGCCGAGGTGCACATCTCCAACGTCTGGGCCCGCGAGTCCTTCCGGCACAACTCCGTCGTCTCGCCCCTCGCCGTGGGCGTCATCGCGGGCTTCGGCACCCACGGGTACGAACTCGCCGCCGAGGCACTGGTACGGCGGCTGGAGGCGGCGCAGGGTACGGCGAAGTGAGCGCCGCGAACCTGTGGGAGGCGTTCTCCCGGGCGGACCTCGACCCCGACGCGCCCGCGCTCGGCGACCTGACCCGCCGGGCGGCCGTCGTACGGGTGACCGAGCTGGCCGGACGGCTGCGCGCACAGGGCGTACGGCCCGCCGAGGCGGTCGGCCTCCAAGGCCCCAACCAGCCGGAATGGGTGCTGGGCCTGCTCGCGCTGACGGCGGTGGGCGCCTGCCCCCTGCTGCTGCCCGCGGACTCGCCACCGGCGGAGACCCGCAGGCTGCTGAGGACCGCCGGAGCCCGGCGGACACTGGTGGCGGACCCGGGCGAGGCGGACGGGGCGGTGCTTCGGGCGCGGGACGGCGGCACGGACGGCGGGCTCGTCGGTGACGGGATCACAGGAGCCGACGCAGACTCCGGTCCGGTCGCCCACGCGCCGGGCACGCTGGTGCTGGTCTCCTCCGGATCGACCGGGACGCCCAAGCTCGTGGCGCGCTCGCCGCGTTCCGTGCTCGACGAGGGCGTGCGCTACCACCACGCCGGTCTGGCGCGGCCGGACGACCGCGTACTGCTCCCGCTGCCGCTGAGCCACGCCTACGCGCTCGGCTGGCTGGCCGGCGCGCTGGTGGCCGGGGCGCACGTGGACCCGGTGCCGCCCCGTGCCGTCGGCGCCGTGCACAGCCGACTGCGCGAGCGGGCGACGGTCCTGGTCACCGTGCCCGGCCTGGCCCGCGTCCTGGCGCGCCGGCGGGCCCTGACCGACGACGCCCCGTTCCCCGCGCTGCGCCGGGTGATGGCCGGCGCCGGATACGTGGACGCCGAACTGGACGCGCTGTGGACCCGCACCATCGGTGTGGGAGTCTCCCGCAACTACGGCTCCAGCGAGACGGGTTCCGTGCTGTGGGGAGATCCCGGACTGCCGTCGGGAGCCGTCGGCGGTCCGATGCCCGGCGTGCGGGTCGACCTGCTGGACCCCGACGGCACGCCTCTGCCCGGCCGGGGCGCGGCCCAGGGGGAACTCGCCGTAGTCCTGGAGGACGGCTCGGTCCACCGCCTGCACGACCTCGCCGATCGCGACGAGCACGGCGTCCACCGCATCCTGGGCAGGGCCCGGCGCGGAGTGGTCCGCCGGGGGGCCCGCTGGGTCTCCACGATGGAGGTGGAGTCGGTGCTCCGGGCGGCCCCCGGCGTCGCCGACGTCTCGGTCACGGCGACGGGTCCCGACGACTCGGACGACCAGGGGCTCACCGTCGAGTACGTGCCCGCCGACGCCGACCTGGCCGCTCCGGCACGGGTGCAGGCGTTCGCCCGTGCCGAACTGGCCGCGTACAAGGTGCCCGACAGCTTCCGGCCGCGCTACCGGCTGCGCCGCTCCGCCGTCGGCAAGGCGCAGGCGGCCCCCGTGTACCGCCTCGCGCGCGCCGCCCGCCCCGGGACCACGGCCGAGCAGGTCCTGGCGGCGGCCCTCACCGAACTCGGCCTGCTCGCGGGCCTGGGCCATGGCGGCACCGCCGCCGACCTGGCCGGGACGGCGGGGCTGCGCGTGGATGTGCTGTCGCCCGTGCTGGACACCGCCTGCGCGCTGGGGCTGCTGGTCACGGACACCGCCTCGGCGGGTGCGCCGGACGCCTGGGCGTACTCCCCGGACGTCGTGCCGGCCGGCCGGGCGCTGGCGGCCCGGGTGCGCGGCGAAGCGGCGGGGGAGCGACCGGTACT
Organism: Streptomyces sp. Root1310; assembly: GCF_001426425.1. NCBI lineage: Bacteria > Bacillati > Actinomycetota > Actinomycetes > Kitasatosporales > Streptomycetaceae > Streptomyces > Streptomyces sp. Root1310. The sequence continues at coordinate 585,507 of NZ_LMEQ01000030.1, forward strand.
GCCGGGCGCGCCCGCCGGATCCCCGGCAGCGGAGAAGGCCCTGCGGGAGAGCGTCGAGGGGCTGCTGGCCGAGGCCGCCGTCGACGGTGCGCTCCTGGAGATCGGCGACGGCGGTGCCCCACCGGCGGCCGACGCCGAGTACGGCGCCTGCGTGGTCCTCGGGGGTGTCCACGGTCCGGCCGCCCAACTCGGCTCACTCGCCGCACTGCTGAGGCCGAAGGGACTGCTCGTGGTCGCTGACGCCTTCGTCCACGACCCGCTCGCCCTCACCGACGACATGAGCCGGACGACGGCGGTCCGCTGGCTCGTCGACGGACACCTCCACTGGTGGACGACGCAGGAGCTGCGGGCAGGGCTGGAGGCCGTGGGACTGCGGGTGGAGGAGAGCCGCGGTGCCGAGCAGGCGCCGTACGCGATCCTCGTCGCCCGGAAGCCGTCGTGACCGGTATCCCTCCGCGTACGCATCCCGGCACGGCGGGCGGCGTTCTCGCCGTGGACATCGGAGGCACCAAGCTGGCCCTGCGCGCGGTCGCCGCCGGGGCGGCCGTGTACGAGCGCACCGTCGTGTGGCCCGCCGGCGGTGACGGGGGAGGCGAGTCGGAGCTGTTGGAGGCGTCCGTCGCCGAGGCGGTCGGCGCGCTGGGGGGAACGCCGGCCCGGATCGGCGTGGCGGCGGCGCCCAATGTCGGCGCCGACGGGTCCGTGGTGAGCTGGCCCAACCGGCCCCACTGGGTGGGCCGTTCGCTGAGCGCCCCCTTCGCGGGCAGCGGCGCCGAGGTCCTGTTCGGCGACGACGCGACGCTCGCCGGGCTGGCGGAGGCCCTGTCCACGGGCAGTCGGGACCTGGTCTACCTGGGCATCGGTACGGGCGTCGGCGGCGGGGTGGTCAGCGGTGGCCGACTGCTGACCGGCGCCTGGGGCACGGCGGGCGAGCTGGGCCATCTGGTGGTCGATCCGCAGGGCCCGCGCTGCCGGTGCGGCACGCGCGGCTGCCTTCAGGCCGTGGTCTCGGCCGAGGCGCTGGCCGCTCACGCCGCCGCGGCACGCGGACTTCCCACGACGACCGCCGAGCTGGTGGCGGGCGTGGACCGGGCCGAACCGTGGGCGGAGCGCACCCTCGACCACGCGGCCGACTCGATGGCCGGCGCGTTGCGAGTCCTCGTGGAGCTGGTCCAGCCCGCGCAGGTACGCATCGGAGGGGGCCTCGGAGCCGCGCTCGCGGGCCTGCCCCGCAGGGTCGCGCGTCGCCTGACCGCGACGGCCCGCCCGGGCCGGCCCCTCCCCGAGGTCGGTCCGGCCGTCCACGGTCCGCACTCCTCCCTCGCCGGCGCCGCCCTTCTCGCCGCCCACGGCACGAGCGTGCTCGGTGGGGCGGACCTGTACCGCGAGGGGAGCCCGTCATGACCCGGCCGACGGTCAGCGTGGTCATCCCGACCCGCGACAAGGCGGACAGCCTGCGCCTCGTCCTGGCCTGCCTGGCCCGTCAGCTGTGCCCGGAGCCCCACGAGATCGTGGTCGTCGACGACGGCTGCACCGACGGCACCGCCGACGTCGTGGCGGCCGCCGCCGCACAGCTGCCCCTGCACACCGTGCCGGGACCACGGGCGGGCCGCGCCGCGGCACGCAACGCCGGGGCGGCAGCGGCCCGCGGCGGCCTGCTGATCTTCCTGGACGACGACATCCTGCTCCCGCCGCAGGCCCTGGCGGCCCACGTCGCCGAGCACACCGACCGGGAGCCCGGTTGCGCGCACGGGCCGGTCCGTGAACTTCCCGCCGCACGGCGTCTGCTGGCCGCCGCGCGGGACGAAGTCCTCTTCGATCCCCACGCGGCGGCGACGGGCGGCCGGTTCGGGCGCACGGTGGCGAACGCCCTGGAGACACTGGTGACAGCCATGAACACGGGTGAACTGGAGCCCGTGGCACCATGGTTGACGTGCATCGGTGCCAACACCTCGATGCCGTACGGGCTGTGGGAGCGATCCGGCGGCTACGACGAGACATTCGGCACGACTTGGGGGTGCGAGGACCTCGAACTCGGCCTGCGCCTGTGGTCGTCGGGAGCCGGGATGCGCCTCGCTCCCGCCGCACCGGGCGTGCACCTCACCCACGAACGCGCCGACCGCTGGGAACAGCACACGGTGAACCTCGCCCGGTTCACCGAGAAGCACCCCGTGCCCGCCGTACGCGCCCTGCCGGAGCTGCTCGGCCCCTCGGGAAACAGCCGCCGGTACGTCACGGCCGTACGGACCCTGGAAGAGAGCCCCCGCCCATGAACCACGTGGCCAGGACCCACCCTCCGTCGGCCGGCCCCGCCCCGCTGCCCCTGTTCTCCCGCCAGGACTGGTGTTGGGAGTGGACCCGCAGCTACACCGGTGACTCCACGCCGATCGAGTCGTCCGAGACCCTGCTGTTCCACGGGCCGCTCGACACGGGAGCACTGCGGGACACGCTGGCCGAGATCGGAACCCGGCACGAGGCGCTGCGCCTGCACCTCGTGGCAGGGGCCGGCCCGGACCCGTCCGCGGTCTGGCCCGGACAGGGGCTGCGGTCCGAGCCGGGGCCCCTGGACGTCGTACGGGCCCCCGCGCGGGAGCGTGCGGCGGAGGTGACGCGGGTCCTGTCCCGGCCTCTCGACCTGACGGACCGCATGACGCGCACGACCCTGGTGCGCACGGCGGAGGAGGAGCACGTCCTCGTCGCGCAGTTCCACCACCTGATCTTCGACAGCACGTCCCATCGCCTCTTCCGTGACCTGCTGGCCCAGGGCTACCGCGAGCGCATCGCACCGGGCGACGGCGCCGCCAAGCGCCGTGGTGAGCCCGCGAGTTACACCGGCCTGATCAGCCGGGAGCACGCACCCGAGGTACGGTCCGCCGTGCAGGGGCGGGCCGCCGCCCTCGCCGGGGAACTGCGGGCGTACGGTGCGGCCGACCCGCTGGCGGGCGACGCCGGGGCGGTCGTCGCCGCGGCGGAGTTCGGCTCCCTGCCGGTGGCGCTGACGGCCGAGCGGACCCGCCTGTTGCTGCGGCGCTCGCGCGCCGAGCGCGTCACGCTCCACACCGTTCTGCTGGCGGCCCTCGTGCACGCCGTGGCCACGGTGTACGGGCGGGACCGCCTGGTGTGCTCCGTGTACACGCACGGGCGGACCTCCGCGAGCGCCCGCGAGACGCTCGGCCTGTTCAGTACCGTGGTCCCGGTGCCGGTGGACACGGAGTACCGGTCCCTGACGGAGTTCCTCAAGGCCGTCCACGACAGCGTCCGGAGGGCCTCGGACGCGGCCGACCTGCCGTTCAGCGAGATCGCCTCCCGCGTCCTGGACCGCCCGCCGGGCGAGGGGGCCTACTACCGCAGCGCTCTGGCCCACCTGGAACTGCGGCTGAGCGGAGTGACCGGCTGGCTGCCGGAGGAGCCGAACCCTGTGCCGGCGTTGCCGTCCGGGCTCGCCGTGACCCCGCTGGACCTGTACCCCGAGCACCCGTTCCCGGTCTTCGCCGGCCCCGAGCAGGCGCTGGCGTGCGCCAGCACCCTCTTCGCCGACCTGGAGATGGCGGACGGGGCTCTCACGGGCTCGGTGTGGTACGAGAAGCACTATCACGATGCCACAAGGGCGGCACGGGTGGGCGAGATATTCATGCACTTCATGGAGCGATTGAGTGAGGGCGCCGTTTCATGATGCATCGTCAGAAATCGCTACCGTGACCGGCATTGCCGCGACCTGACGGATATCCGGAATCGGCACGGCCCTGTGGCAAGCCTTATTGACGGGAGATCACTTCGCCTGGAAGCATTCCCCTGCCACCGACCGGTGGCAGAGGAACCCGCCTACAAAGAGGGGAAGTTGACATGACGAAGGTCAATTCTGTAAGCCTCGCACTCATCAATCTCGAGCAGCTCCGCCGTCAGGCCGCGGCCGAGGCGAAGTAGGACCACCGACAAGTGCCGTACGGGGAGTCACGATTTCCCGTGCGGCACTCGTCGCACCTTCGGGCGAGGGAGCGCATGGACCGGGCAAGTGGAAGTACGCACGCCGTGGAATTGAGCCGTCAGCAGCAACGGCTCTGGGAAGTGGAATGTCTGGTTCGCGGAAGCGCGCTGCTGCACACCGGCATTGCGCTGCGTCTCGACGGAATGCTCGACGAGAAAAGGCTTTCCCACGCCGTCACGGCCGTATTTCGGCGACATGAACTGCTCGACACGGGCTTCCACGCGGACGGTGAGACGCTGACCCTCGGTCCGGCCACGCACCACGAGCCGCGCGTCCTGCACCGCCCGGACCTGTATGCGGACCGGGCCGGCCACCTCGCCGAGATACGCCGATCGGCGGCCGCGGCCCACGCGGAGGTCTTCCCCCTTGCCGGCGAGCCCTTGGCGCGCGCCCAGCTGACGCTTCTCGGCGACGGCGGCGGCGTCCTGCTCCTCACCTTCCACCGGCTCGTGATGGACCTGTTCTCGCTGCACCAGGTGGTGACGGACCTTCAGGAGGCGTACCGGCTGGGACCGGACGAGCCGCTGCCGCCTGCCGACCGGTACTCCGCACTTCTGGCGGCACGCGAGCACCGCAGGTCCGCCGACTGGGAGTTCTGGCGTACCGAGCTGTCCGGCTTCCCCACGCCGTGGATCGGCGAGCGGCGGCCGGAGCCGGGCTGGCTGCCCGACGGTGCCGAACTGCGCGTTCCCCTCGATCCCGCCCTGTCCGCTCTCCTCCGGGCGAACGCCCGCGCCGCGCGCTGCACGCCCACGGTGTACGTCACCGCCGCGGCGGCCCGACGGGTGCTGGAACGCTCCGGAGCCACCGACCTGGTCCTCGGCACCATGTCCGCGAACCGCATGAACTCCGACGCGGTGGGCCCCCTCGCCCAGGCGGTCCTCGTCCGCGTCGGCCCCTCGGCCCCGCACGGCGACCAGGGGGTGCTCGCACAGGTGCGGCGCGGGCTGCGCGAGGGAATGGCACACCAGGGAGTGGAGTTCGAGGAGATCGTCGACCTGCTCACGGACGGGATGGGCGTCGCGCGCGACGACCTGGCCCCGCTGAGCGTGAGCGTGACAGCGGACTCCTGGCAGAGTTCCGTGGCGGGGCTCACCTTCACCCTCTTCGACCTGGACGACGACCGGGGCGATGGGGAGGCGGATGGGGAGGCCGAAGAGGAGGCCGAGGGCACCGCCGGGCCCGTGGTCCGCCCGTCCCAGCTGGACCTGGAGTTCAACCTGTCCGGAACGCGGCCGCAGTTGGTCCTCACCTACGACCGCCGGTGCTTCGGCACACCGTGGTGCGAACGGTTCGCGGCCGACCTGCTGGCCGACCTGGCGACCGGCCGCGGCTGATCCGGCCCTCGGCCCGGACGGGCCACCGGACGCTCGGTCAGGCCGACCCGCCACGTGCGCGGTCGATCGACTCCAGCCCCAGCCGTCGTACGTCCCCGAAGCGCGCCTCGTCGAGGAGCGCGGTCATCAGCGCGACGTCCAGGTCCTCGACGTCCGGGGCGAATTCCGCGGCCTGTGAGGCGATCCGAGCCGCGTCGATCGAGGTGCCTCCGGCTTCGTAGAAGTCCGAGTCATCCCCCGGGAGCGAGCCGAGCACGCCGTGCCATGCCTGAGCGAGGGCCGCCGCGAGACCGTCGAGTCCCTGCGGACCCTGCCGCGTTGCCGAGGTGTCCACATCCGCCATGGCAGGAACATAACGCACCCCGCTCACCCCCATCCGGAGTTTTACAGTTGTGTGGCATGACCGCTCTGACGAGGGGCTATGCGCTGCGCCGAGGGTAGCGTCGACAGCGTCAGGGCGTCTTCCACAGGGCAGGTCATGACGGCGACATCCCATGAGTCGGATCAAGGACTTCCCCTCTCCTCGCGTCAGGAGTGGTGCTGGGAGTGGGAGAGGTGTTACGACGAGCTCTATCCCAAGGCCGTCTCCCTCGACTGCTCGACCGCCCTGCGCATGCGAGGGGCCCTGGACGTCGGCGCGTTACGCGACGCCCTCGCCGAAGTCGCCCTACGCCATGACGCGTTGAGGCTGCGGCTGCTCGACACCGGGACGCCTGTCGAGCAGGTGGTCCGACCGCGGCAGGCCCTGCGTCCTGAGCCGTTTCCCCTGGAGACCATGGACCTGGTCGACGCACTGCGCCGACGGGAACTGCACGAGATCCTCCTCGACCTGACCACACGGCCCTTCGAGGTCACCGACCGGCTGTCCCGGGCCACCCTGCTGCGGCTGGCCGCCGACGACCACGTCCTGCTGACCAGCTTCCACCATCTGGTCTTCGACGAGCCGAGCCATCAGGTCTATCTGCGCGACCTCGCCCACTTCTACAACCGCCGCATGGCCGCCCCCGGCGTCGGCGGCATCCGGCCGCCCCTGTCCTACGTGGACTTCGTCCGCAGCGAGAACACACCTCGAACCCGCCTCGACACCGCCTCCCGCCTGGCGGGCTGGGTGGACCGGCTGCGCGCCCACGGCTCCGGGGAACTCCTTCCCGGCCGCGCCACCGGGTTCCTCCCGCTCCAGCACCAGTACGACAGCATCCCCCTGGACCTGTCGGCCGAGGAGTCCCGGCGGCTGCTGCGCGCGGCCCGCGGCGAGCGGGTCTCCCTGTACGCGCTGCTCGCGGCGGCGCTGGCCCGGACACTGGGTGGCTTCTACGGCCGCGAGCGGCTGATCCTCTCCACGCCCTCGCACGGCCGGGTGCGCCCCGAGACCCGCTCCGCCGTGGGCCTGTTCTCCAACATGATCCAGGTGCCGGTCGACCTGGGGCAGACCCCGCCGAGTGGACTGTTCCGGCAGGTCGACGGCGTCCTCAGGGATGCCTCGGCGGGCGTCGACCTGCCGTTCGGCCGGCTTGCCGAGGCCGTCCTGGGCCGCCAGGGCGACGCGGCCTTCTACCGTCACGCCCTGGCGCACGCGGAGTTGCGCCTGTACGGGGTGACCGGCTGGATCGTCGACCGACGGGAACACGAGTTGCCGATGCACGGACTGCGCACCGGCCTCGCCCCCTACCACCAGGATTTCTCCCGGCTCAAATACGCCACACCGCAGTCGTCCCTGGCCGCCGCGGCCACTCTCTCGGTCGGCCTCACCATGGAGGCGGGCCGGCTGACCGGCGCGCTGCGCTACGAGACGACGTACCACGGACGCCGGACGGCCGAGGCCCTGGCGAACGGCTTCCGGGGGCGTCTGACGGATCTGGCGCGGGTCGGGGCCCGAAGGGCGTGAATCCCGTCAGGTCCGTCGTGTCCGGGGAGCACCGGGCGGGGGACTCCCGGCCCGTTCCGTCCGTGCGGACCTGGTACCGGCGTCACTCCTCCACCTTGGCGGGCGCGTCGCGCCAACTGCCCTACCGGGGGCGGCTCGAAGACTGTGGTGTGAAGATTCCCGAGGACCGGTGATCACTCGTTCGAACTCACATATTCTGTCCGGCATCACGTTCGGATACACGGGGCATCGCGTGGCGCGTTCGCGCCGGGGCAGGCCGAGAGAGGAGCGGACGGGTGAGTCACGCACGAGGTCCGGCGACGGACCCGACGGGGGACATGCGATGACCGACGGTCTGGCGGCCCGACTACCACTGGACCTACTGCGCGAGCGGAACCTGCGACGGCTGTTCTGCGCGCAGGCCGCCTCGGTCCTGGGCAGCAGCATGATGCCCATCGCGCTGTCCTTCGCCGTGCTGGAACACGGCGGCGGGGCGAGCGGGGTCGGCCTGGTGCTGGGCGCGCAGACCGCGCCCCTGATCGTGTTCCTGCTGGCGGGTGGTGTGCTGGCGGACCGGTGGGGCCGCCGGGTCACCATGATCGGGAGCGACCTCGCCCGCGCGGCCATCGAAATCACGGTCGTGGTCATCCTGTTGACCGTCGGCATGCCGCTGGGCGGCTTCGTCGCCTTCGCCGCGGCGCTCTCCGTGGCGGCCGCGTTCTTCCATCCCGCCTTCCACGGGTTCGTCCCGGAGGTCGTCTCCGGCAAACGCCTCCAGGAGGCCAACGCCCTCGGCTCCACGCTCAATTCGATCGGCTCGCTGCTCGGACCCGCCGTCGCCGGCGCGCTGGTGGCCTGGACCGATCCCGCCTGGGTCATCGCCATCGACGCGGCCACCTTCCTGGCCAGCGCGCTGTTCCTGGCCGGAGTGCGCACCTCGTCGTCCGCCACGAAGGCCTCCCGGGAGGACGAGAGCTTCTTCCGGCAACTGCAGCACGGATGGCGGGAGTTCAGCTCACGCACCTGGTTGTGGTCCCTGCTCGCCTACACCTCGCTGGCGTCCACCTTCGTCCTGGGGCCCGTCATGGTGCTGGGCATCGCCTTCGTCGGCGGCAAGGAGAACGGCGCCGCCCAATGGGGCACCGTCATGGCCGCGCAGGGAGTCGGCTCACTCCTCGGCGGATTCGCCGGAATGCGGTTGCGCTTCCGCAGGCCGCTGCTGGCGTCCGTCTTCTGCACGTTCGGTCTGGGAGCCTTCGCCGGTCTCCTCGCCGTGCGCGCGCCCGTGTACGTCCTGGTCCTGGGCTCGCTGCTGTCCGGCGCGGGATTCGCACTGCTGCACATCCTCTGGACGAGCGCCCTCCAGGCCGACGTGCCGTCCGACGCGATGTCCCGCGTCAGCGCGTACGACGGTGTGGCGACCGTGCTCTCCATGACCGTGGGCTACTGGTGGGCGGCCCCGACCGCGGATCGGGTCGGGGCCTCGTCGTTGCTCTGGTTCGGCGTGGTGTGGACCCTGGCGAGCGCCGCCGCGATGGTCGCGCTGCCACAGATCCGCCGGTCCGCGCCGGGAACGGAGAAGGGCGGGGACGGCGGGATGGACGGCGGGATCACCCCGGAGGCCCGGGAGCCCTCCACGGCGCACTGAGAGGCGTGAGAGGCGATCCGGGGCGGCAGATTCCTCTCGGCCGCCCCGGGGGAGTGGGCCGTGGGCCGCCATGGCTCTCCCGGGTGAGCGGCACCGCTCTGCCGTGCGATCCCCGACCTCTTAGAAGTGGTTCCCGAGGTGGCGTCTCGGTGGAACGGCAGCCCCGCACGCCGCCCGGCCGCCGCACAGCACTGTGCGCGGCGGCCAGGCGGCAGGCGTGAGCCCGCCCGGCTCCCCTTGCGCTCCTGTTCAGCCGTCCAGGCGCCGCGCGCTGAGCCACTTCACGATCTCCGGGTCGTGGTGGTCGAAGAAGAGCGAGGCTCCGGTGTCCAGGGAGGCGACGGCCGCCATCTCGGCGTCGGTGAGCGCGAAGTCGAAGACGTCGAGGTTCTCCGCCATCCGCTCGGGGCGCACGGACTTCGGGATCGAGGCGACGCCCCGCCCGACCGCCCAGCGCAGTACCACCTGGCCCACCGACTTCCCGTACCGCTGCGCGATCTCGCTCAGTACGGGGTTGGTGAACAGACCGTTCTTGCCCTCGGCGAAGCCGCCCCACGCCTGGTGCTGGACGCCCTGTTCGCGCATGAGGGCCTGGTAGTCGGCGCGCTGGAAGAAGGGGTGGGTCTCGATCTGGTTGACGGCGGGCGTGACCTCGTTGTTGATGATCAGGTCGAGGAGGCGGTCGGCGTAGAAGTTGGACACGCCGATGGCCCTGGCGCGGCCCTGCCGGTTCAGCTCCTCCATCGCGCGCCACTGGCCGTACACGTCGCCGTAGGGCTGGTGCATCAGGTACAGGTCCACATGGTCCAGCCCGAGCCTGGTCAGCGACGTCTCGAAGGCACGCCTGGTGTTCTCCTCGCCCGGCGCGTCCTGGACGTACAGCTTGGTGGTGACGAAGAGCTCCTCGCGCCGGATGCCGCTGTTCTTGATCGCGCGGCCCACGGCCTCCTCGTTGCCGTACGAGGCCGCCGTGTCGAGCAGCCGGTAGCCGGCCGCGAGGGCGTCGGTGACAACCCGTTCGGTCTCGTCGGACGGGATCTGGAAGACGCCGAAGCCGAGGATCGGCATCTCGACGCCGTTGTTCAGGATGACGTTCTGCATGGTTCTCTCCTTCGGGAAGCCCAGCTTCCGCCGGCGGGGCCGGCTCAGCGTTCGAGCATCTTCAGCTGGGCCTCGGTGTGGGTGGCGCCGGCCGCGGGCGGGAGGCTCGTCAACCGTTCGAGCTGGGCGGGGGTGAGCCGCAGTGCGTCGGCGGCGGAGTTCTCTTCGACGCGGTGGACGCGCTTGGTGCCGGGGATGGGGGCGATGTCGTCCCCCTGGGCGAGCAGCCAGGCGATGGCCACCTGGGCCGGGGTGGCGCCAGCTTCGGCGGCGACGGCCTTGACCTCGTCGGCCAGGCGCAGGTTGTGCTGGAAGTTCTCGCCGGTGAAGCGCGGGTTGTCCCGCCGGAAATCGTCCTCGGCGAAGCCGTCGGTGGAGCGGATCGCGCCGGTGAGGAAGCCGCGGCCCAGCGGCGCGAACGGGACAAAGCCGATGCCGAGTTCACGCAGCGTCGGCAGCACCCGAGCCTCCGGATCCCGCGTGAACAGGGAGTACTCGGACTGGACGGCGGTGACCGGTGTGACGGCGTTCGCGCGGCGGATCGTCTCCGGCCCGGCCTCGGACAGGCCGAACGCGCGGACCTTGCCCTCGGCGATCAGCTCGCCCACGGCGCCCGCCGTCTCCTCGACGGGGACGTCCGGGTCGACCCGGTGCTGGTAGTACAGGTCGATGTGGTCCGTGCCGAGACGCCGCAGCGATCCCTCGACGGCGGTGCGGATGTTGGCCGGGCTCGAGTCCAGGTTCCCCGGCCCGTCGCCTCCGTGCGAGACCAGGCCGAACTTCGTCGCCAGCACCACCTGGTCGCGGTGCCCCTTCAGGGCCCGGCAGAGCAGTTCCTCGTTGGTGTACGGACCGTAGATCTCGGCGGTGTCGAGGAAGGTGACGCCCAGCTCGAGGGCGCGGTGCACGGTCCGGACGGACTCCGCCTCGTCGGTGCCGGCGCCGGTGTATCCCTGGGACATGCCCATCGCGCCCAGACCGATCCGGGAAACCTCCAGGTCACGTAGGTGGATGTGGTGCATCATGGCTCTCCGCTCCGTCGTTTTCGGGTTGGTTCTTCGTGTTGTTCTCGGTCCCCGGCGGGTTCCCGGTGGACGTGCCGGTCGCCAGGGTCTGCGGCCTGGCCGCTCCCCGGGGGTTCCCACTCCGCCCCGGGCGTCCGGTCTCCGCCTGTCGCACGCCCTCGGCCCGACACCGCCCGTTCCCCGTTCAGTCCCGGAGAAGGCCGGTGCGGCCCAGCCACGACCGGACGGCGCCGTCGGCGTCCCGGACCTTCTCGCCCCGTACCGCCAGTCCTTCGCCGATGGTCGCGCCCGGGCAGGACTTCGCGTAGTCGCGCTCGGTGGTGCCCAGTCCGCTCATGGCATACGTGGTGATCGGAAAGACGGTCTTGCCGCGGAGGTCGAACCGCTCGGCGAAGGTCGACATGATCATCGGTGCTCGGACGTTCCAGATGGGACTGGCCAGCAGCACGGTGTCGTAACGCTCCAGCGAGGAAGGGAGGTTGGCGACGGCCGGACGCGCATCGGCGTCCTGCTCGCGGACGTTGCGTGCGACCGTCTGGTCGTAGTCGTCGGGGTAGGGGTCGGCGGCGTCGATGCGGTGGAGATCGCACGCCATGCGCTCGCCGATCACGCGGGCGAGGACCTCGGTGTTTCCGACGTCGAGGTCGGTGCGCCCGCCGTGGAAGTAGTTCTCGCCCGCCCGTGAGAAGTAGGCCAGCAGGACGCGCCTGCCGGGCCGCGAGCCCGTGGAGGCAGGCCGTTCGGGGCTCTCCGACGTGGCCCCGCCGGACGGGGACGCGGAACATCCGGTGATGTGGACACCGGTCATGACGGTGGCTCCTCCCAGGAGTACGCCACGAAGGAGCGTGCGGCGCCCCGGCGTGGCCGGTTGACCCTGCCCCGCGCGGGGTTCCCTCGCGGTCATGCGCCGGGCCCGCGAAGGGAGCGGACCGTGTCGAGATCCGCCCGCAGCGTCCGCGGTTCGGCTTCGACGGGCAGGTCGCCAGGGTCCGGTACGCGGGCGTCCGGCCGGGAGTGCCCGCCCGATCCGCTGGCGAGCACCATGGCGTCGACTCCCTGGACCGCCGCACGCAGGGAGGCGGGATCCTCCAGGTCTCCCCGCACGAGGTCGACGCCGGGGAGCAGCTGCTCGGCCCGCCGCGTGTCGCGGACCAGGGCCCGCGGCCTCAGGCCGTGCCGTTGTGCGGCCGCCACCGCCAACCCTCCGATGGTGCCGGTCGCGCCGACCAGGCGTACGTCGGTGATGTTCTGCGGGTGGGACATGATGAGCCCTCGCTGTCGTGCTCGCCGGTCGGTCAGTCGTGGATGCGGAGGTTGCTGATCCGGCTGACGGCGGCAGGGTCACGGTGGTCGAAGAACAGCGAGCCACCCGTGTCCAGGGTGGCGATGGACGCCATCTGGTCGTCGGTGAGCGCGAAGTCGAAGACGTCGATGTTCTCCTTCATCCGGTCGGCGCGAACCGACTTGGGGATGGCGACGATCTCCCGCTGGACGAGCCAGCGCAGCACGACCTGCGCCACGGACCGGCCGTGCCGGTCGGCGATGCCGCCCAGAACCGGGTGCGTGAAGAGATTGTTCTTGCCCTCGGCGAACCCGCCCCACGACTCGATCTGCACGCCCCGCTCGCGCATCAGTTCCTGGTCGTCGACGCGCTGGAAGAAGGGGTGGGTCTCGATCTGGTTGACCGCGGGCGTGATCTCGTTGCGCTCGATCAGGTCCACGAGCCGGTCGGGGTGGAAGTTGGAGACGCCGACGGCCCTGGCCCTGCCCTCGCGGTTCAGCTTCTCCATGGCGCGCCAGGAGCCGTGGACGTCCCCGTAGGGCTGGTGGATCAGGTAGAGGTCGAGGTAGTCCAGGCCGAGGTTGCGCAGCGAGGTGTCGAAGGCTCGCGCGGTGTTCTCCTCGCCGGTGTCCTGCACCCACAGCTTGGTGGTGACGAACAGTTCCTCGCGAGGGATACCGCTGTTCTTGATGGCGCGGCCGACGGCCTCCTCGTTGCCGTACGCGGCGGCGGTGTCGAGCAGCCGGTAACCGGCGGCGAGGGCGTCGGTGACGGCCTGCTCGGTCAGGTCCGGGGCGATCTGGAAGACGCCGAAGCCGAGGATCGGCATCGTGACGCCGTTGTTGAGAGTGACGGTCTGCACGGGGACCTTCTTTCGTGCGGAGGTGCGGAGGTGCGGAGGTGTGCGGGGGAGCAGGGGAAGTGCTCGGGGCCGGCCGGCCGGTCAGCGGCCGGGCCGTGTCGGCGTGGTCGTCACGCCTGCCGCGCGGGTCGCAGCAGCGCGGTGGCGACGATGCTCACCGGCACGGTCGCCACGGCGACCAGCAGACGCGTGGGCAGACGGAGACGAAACCGGCTGGCCGCGATGACCGCGCAGGTCAGCGCCCCTGGGGCGGCGACGGGAGCCACCCGCCCGGGCCGGTCGTAGGGCGGCGCCTCCGGCCGCCCACCGGCCACGGAACCACCGGCCACGGAACCACCGGCCACGGAACCACCGGCCACGGAACCACCGGCCGCGGAACCACCGGCCGCGCCGAGGCGACCGCCCACGCCCCACAGACCCGCTCGGGGGCCGGGCCCCGTCCACGATCACCGCGTCCACCGTGATCGTGAAGAAGCCGAGCGGGACCGCGCCACCCGACGCCGTACGTCCACCGGACGGCTCCGCGGCGGCAGACCACCCGCTCCCGCATACGGGAGCGGGGCTGAAACGGACCGGGATACGGATACGGACAAGGAACGAGCTCCTGTGCTGGACCGGACGGTGCGCTGAGCCGACAGAATCCGAGCCTCGCGCGTTTCCGGTCCCGGTGGCAGGCCGAGCTGGGCCAGGGAGTGGGGTTCGGGGGTATGACAGGGCCCCCCACGTGCCTGCCGCGCAGGTCAGAACGGTGTGACACTGGCGTCATGGCATCCGAGCGGAGCAGCGGCAAGAGCGGCGACATGGAGCTGGGCCGGTTCCTGCATGCGCGTCGCACCCAAACCACCCCCGACCAGGTCGGCCTCACCGTGGGAACGGGGCTGCGCCGCACCCCCGGCCTGCGCCGCGAGGAAGTGGCCACGCTCGCCGGCATCAGCATCGACTACTACGTCCGCCTGGAGCGCGGCAAGGAGACCCGCCCCGGCCCCTCCGTGCTGGACGCCCTCGCCCGCGCCCTGCGGCTCGACGACGCGGAGCACCAGCATCTGCGCGACCTCGCGGCCCGCGCCGCCCGGTATGCCCCCGAGCCGCCGCCCCCGCCCAGCCGGACCGTGCGCCCCCACCTCAAGCTCATCCTGGAGACGATGCGGCCCGGGCCCGCCTACGTCATCGGCCGCAGCATGGACCTGCTCGCCTGGAATCCGGGCGGCCTCGCCCTCTACGCGGGCCTCGCCGACTGGCCCGCGCGGCAGCGCAACCTCGCCCGCTACCTCTTCCTCCACCCCACGGCACGTACGCTCTTCCCCGACTGGGAGTACCAGGTCCGCGGCTGCGTCGCCCGGCTCCGTGCCCAGGCCGGCATCGACCCCGACGCACCCGACCTCACCACCCTGGTGGGCGAGCTGCTGCTCAAGAGCCCCGACTTCGCCCAGCTGTGGGAGCGCTACGACGTCGTCGGGCGCAAGAAGACACAGAAGACCTTCCACCACCCCCAGGTCGGCGTCCTCACGCTCAGCGGCCAGAGCATGCTCCTCGAGGACACCCCGGGGCAGCGCCTCGGCGTCTACACCGCCGAACCCGGCACGCCCGACCACGACGCCGTGCTCCTGCTGGACATGACCGTGCCGGAGCCGACCGGTTCTACGGCCGCGCAGCCCGAACGGCAACACCGCGCACAGTCCTGACCTGCGTCCTGACACCTGCGTCCTGACCTGCGTCCTGCCTGCGGCGCCCTGCGAGCTCGCGGCAGCCAGGCAGCCGGGCAGCCGGGCAGCCGGGCAGCCAGGCAGCCGGGCAGCCGGGCAGCCGGGCAGCCGGGCATCGGGGTATCCGGGCAGCCAGACATCCCGGGACCTCGCCCCGACGTCCACCGACGGACCTTCGGCGAAGCGCTGCCCGGCAGCAGCCAAGGCGTCGCACCCGCCACCGGTCGACGCCGCACCGCGTCGCGCACCCTGACCGGGTCGCTCACACGCCCGGCCCAGGGAGCGGGCCGGGCACATGCGGCCGGGCGGGAGCTGTGGAAGCGTCACGAGCACCGATCTCATTCCCTGCTGCTCACGAAGGGCCGACGGTGGTTGCTGCGGTTGCCGAGACGGGGGCTCGACTCGGCATGTCCTGGGGGGAATTCAGCCTCGGCCAATACCTGGGACTGGTCCTTGTCGCAGTGGGGACGCTGGTCGGCGCCTGGCTGGGGCGCCGGTGGTCGCACCGCTCGACGATGCTGCTCGGCGCCGCGTCCGGGGTGCTGCTGGCGGTCGCAGGTGCCGACATCGTGCCGCACGCCCTGCACGAGGCGGAGGAGCAGGGCCTCGCGGGCTGGATCGTGCCGGTCGTCGTCGTCGCGGCCTTCGCTCTCGCCTCGGCGGGGCACGCCCTGCGCAGACGGGGTGAGCCGGGGCGGCTTCTGGGCGCCGGAACGGCCGTCGCCCTGGTGTTGCACCGGCTGGTCGAGGGCATGACGGTGGCTCTGCTGGCCTCGGTTCCCGTGGTGGCGGCGCTGACCGTGCACTCCATCAGCGAGGGCCTCGCGTTGACGGCGGTCCTCGACGCGCGCGGCCGAAGGTCCCTGACGCCGTGGCTGGTCGCCGCCTGCGTGAGCCCGCTCGTGGGCGGCTGGATCACCCTGGTGGCACCCGTGCCGGAGTGGACGCACGTGCTGCTGCTCGCCGTCGTCGCGGGCGTGCTGTTGCGGAACGCGGGCACCGCCCTGGCCCTGGCGCGGCGCCGGCACCTGGCCGGGGCTCTGCCCGCAGCGCCCGTGCTGCTCGCGCTCGGCTCGGCTGCCGCCGTCACCACGGCGGCCGTGCTCCTGCGCTGACCGCTCCGATCGTGCCGGCCGCGCGCTTTTGGGTTGCGGGTCCGTGACGCGATGCGATGCTGGAGGGGTCTGCGCGGCACGCCCCTCATCCGATGCCGCGCCCTCCCACCCGCGCCTCGGTCAAGCCGAGTGGCGCGCGGCGGCAACCACCCCCCTCACCGGAAGGGCACAGCCATGGCCCAAGCGGCTCGAGTGCGTTACGACACGACGAAAATGACGGATACCTGGGACCCCCAGCTTCTCTGGTACGCCCGAGCGGTACGGCAGATGCAGGGCAAGCCGGAGTCGGAGCCGACCAGCTGGCTCTGGCAGGCCAACATCCACGGTGAGAAAGCGGACATCCCCGGCCCCAACCCGGAATGGAACAACTGTCCGCACGGTGGCTGGTTCTTCCTGCCCTGGCACCGCGCCTACATCCTCTGCTTCGAGGAGATCGTGCGCGATGTCATCCAGAACGAGCTGGACGGACCTGACGACTGGGCACTGCCGTACTGGAACTACACCCGGGTGACGAACGGCGACCCGGACAGCCCGGAATCCCTGGAATGCCGTCGCCTGCCGAGCGCGTTCCGCAGCCCTGACTGGCCCGACGACGACGGTGACAACCCGCTGTTCCTGGCGGAGCCCGATCGCAGCCCGGGTGCCGCCCTGGGAGCCCCCATCGGGTGGACCGAGGTCAACCCGCACAAGGCCATGCAGGCGCCGCGCTTCACCGGCGTGACGCAGTTCGGCAGCGAGTACACCGACAGCCATCTGCTCCACAGCAACGGGCAGTCCGGTCTGCTGGAGATGCAGCCGCACAACCTCATCCACGGTTACGTGGGAGGGGTGATGTCGCAGTTCTTCTCGCCCAGGGACCCCATCTTCTGGCTGCACCACGCCAACATCGACCGTCTCTGGGCCGCTTGGATCGCGAGCAACTCCGGGCACCGGAACCCGACGGACGCGGACTGGCTCGGCTTCACCCACACCTTCCGCAACGCGCAGGGCAACAAGGTCGAGTTCACGTCCGAAGACCTTCAGTCCGAGGATGCGCTCGGATACGTCTACGAGTCGCTGACGGACGGAGTCGGGCTGAAGCCGCCCGAGCGGTTGGTCGCCATGCTGGCGGCCGGCGGCGACCTCCCGCCGCAGCAGGTGGCGGCCACCTCCGGCCCGACCGACCTGGGCCCGGACGCTCTCACGGTCCCGCTGACCCCTGAGCCCGGTGCCCGCGCCGGAGCCCTGCCGGAGGCCGCGTCACCGCAGACGCCGAACCGCGCCATCCTCACGATGGACGACGTACGCGCCGACGCGCCGCCCCAGACGAACTACCGCGTCTTCGTCGGCGCCCGCCCCGACCACGAAGAGGACCTCGACCCGGAGGGGCCGTACTTCATCGGCCACGTCCACTTCTTCGGCGCGGTCGGCACCAACACCCACCATCACGGTGGCGGAGGGCTCACGTTCAGGTTCGACATCACCGAGCACCTCACCGAGCTGCGCCAGCTGGGCATTTGGGACGGCGAGGGCATTCCGGCGGTCGTGGTGACACCGGCTCCGCTCGGCCCGCCGCCGCCCGAAGCCCTGGAGGGGGCACGCGCTCTCGCGGCCGTGCCGTCACCACCGCCCGGCTCGCGTCCCCGCATCGGCAGCATTTCCCTGAGCACCACCTGACCGAGGTACGGAGGCCGGAATGGACACAGCAGACCTGGCCGGAACCTACACCTACCGAAGCTTCCTCAACCGGCCCGAGCGGGTGGACGACTTCAACCGGCTGCGGTTCGCCGAGCTGGAGCTGAGGCTGTCGGTCGAGCCCGGCGGGGCGATCAGCGGAGCGCTCGTCTTCTCCGACGCACCCGACGAGTTCCTCGGGATGGACATCACCGGGAAGGCCACGAACGGGTCCCTCGTGCACTTCACCCTGACTGGCAAAGGGCAGCCGGACACGCCCATCTCGGACTTCCACTACGAGTACGACGGCATCATCCTCCCGCACTGGCCGACGGGGGTGAACCAGCGGCAGACCCTGGCCGGGACCGTGTTGCGCGCGGCGGACCACGGCAGCGCTCCCGACCTGGCACCGGCCGGTCAGACAGCCGCCTTCCTCGCGGTCAAGCGGGGCGGCTGATCCCGCACGCACGCACGGGCGCCGGTGGCAGACGAGAGGATCCGCCGTCGGCGCCCCGCCCTGTCAGGGGGCGTCGATCAGGTCGTACGGCGGGACCGAACGCGGCCCCCGGATTTCGGGCGGATGCGCCTCGGTGCGGCCGGCATGAGCGTGGCGCGTCTTCGCGGTTCTCCGCGGTACCGACCGGCCCCGCGACGACGCGCTCCGCATGCGCGACTTCGCCCACCGGCGCAGAATAAGAAGCATGGGACTTGTCCGGCCCGCGTGAACACGCGGCCCCCGCTCCGAGTTCCCGGCGCAGGGGACTCGTGACTCTCCTCAAACAGCCCTCTCAAGAAGGAGGGACCCCCCATGCGCGCCGTCTGCGGCATCCTTCCGCCGTACATCCTCGAGAAGCTGGCCGAGGCGGCGGACCATCCCGCCGCCCGCGAGGCCGCCCGGGAAACCCTCGCCGTCGCCGCCGACTTCCGGCAGAACCGGATCGACACGCCGAGCCTGGCGGCACCTGTCCCACCCACGGAGTTCGTCCTGACGCGGACGATCTACGACACCAACCACAGCATGGCTCTGCCCGGCGACGAGGTCAGGGCGGAAGGCGGGGCCCCCACGCTGGACGGCACCGTCAACCGTGCCTACGAAAGCCTCGGTCTCACCTTCACGTTCTTCCAGAACGTCTACGGGCGCCACTCCATCGACGACGCCAACCTGCCGCTGGACGCGACGGTCCACTATCGTCGCCGGTTCAACAACGCCCTCTGGGACAGCAGTCAAATGATCTTCGGAGACGGTGACGGTCGTGTCTTCAACGACTTCACCCTCTCCCACGACATCATCGCCCACGAACTCTCGCACGGGATCACGCAGTACACCGCAGGCTTCGTCTACCAGGACG
The DNA here is from genome assembly GCF_001426425.1 of Streptomyces sp. Root1310. Classification (NCBI taxonomy): domain Bacteria; kingdom Bacillati; phylum Actinomycetota; class Actinomycetes; order Kitasatosporales; family Streptomycetaceae; genus Streptomyces; species Streptomyces sp. Root1310. The sequence continues at coordinate 604,431 of NZ_LMEQ01000030.1, forward strand.
AGTCGGGCGCCCTCAACGAGTCGGTCTCCGACGTCTTCGGCTCGCTGGTCAAGCAGTACGCGCGACAGCAGACCGCCGGGCAGGCCGACTGGCTGATCGGGGCCGGCCTCTTCACCCCGGCGGTGCGCGGCCAGGCCCTGCGGTCCATGAAGGCCCCGGGGTCGGCGTTCGACGACCCGCAGCTGGGCGGCAAGGACTCCCAGCCGGACCACATGAGCGGCTATGTCCACACCGCGCTCGACAACGGTGGCGTTCACGACAACTCCGGCATCCCCAACCGCGCCTTCTACCTGACCGCCACCGCCATCGGCGGCTTCGCCTGGGAGAAGGCGGGACGCATCTGGTACGACACGATGACTTCCGGGCAGCTCTCCGAGAACTGCACCTTCCAGGAGTTTGCGGATGCCACGGCGAACACGGCGAAGCAGCTCTACAACTCGGGGAGCGAGCTGGCCGCGGTGGAGGACGCGTGGCGGGCCGTCGGCGTGATGTGAGCCCCACGCCATGCGCATCCGGCTGATGAGAAGCGGTGGACTGCTCGGCATGCCCCGCCGCGCCGACGTGGACACCTCCGGCCGACCCGACGGGGCGGAACTGGAACGGCTCGCGCACCAGCTCCTTGCCGAGCCGGACAACCGGCCCCCCGCCGGGCCGGGCGTGCCCGACGCCTACCACTACACGCTGATGGTGGACGACCAGCCTCCGCTCGAGTTCACCGATCCCGGACTGACCGAGGGTCAGCTCCAGCTGGTCGAACGGGTTCTCGGGGAGGGCTTCTGAGTCGAGCACAGCCCCTTTCATGTGAGTTCGAGGAGGCCGAGCGGTCGGCTTCGCGTCACGGGCGTTGTCGCGAAGCCGGCCGACGACGCTGCTTTCCGGGCGAGACGCGAGACGCAGGGCGTTGATGGCGAGGTCGGCCAGGTCTACATGGCGCGGGGTGCGGAGCAGGCGCGCGGTGCGGAGACGGGAAGCAGAGCCGGGAAGCGGAGCGCGGCCGCGTCGGCGGGCCTGTCGAACACCCCTTCAACGGATTCCACGGCTTCCACGGCGGTGAGGCCATCGATGGTGGCCGTGATGGCGGACGCGTCGGCCGAGGTGCACGGCGGACGATGCCCGGGGACGATCAGCCGCGGATCGAGGGCGGCCGTGTCGTCGAGCAGGCCGATCCACGCGGCGCGCTGCTCTCGGTGCCGAAGTGCGCCTTAAGACCTGCCACGCTGCATCGATGCGGGCCGCGGTGGGGGAGACGACCGGTGGGAACCGGCCCGAGGCACCGGACAGTTCGTCGGTTCGTCGGGGAGGGCCTGGCCGTCCTCCTTGTCGGCTCCGGCCGTAACCGTCCCGCCGAGCCGTCATCCGGGTCTGCTTCTCTGCAGGTCAGAGCCGGGGGGCGTCCCGTCATGACGTCATCTCCGCCATACCGGTGGTGCCCTCGCGACTCACGCTCCACTCTCGTCTCGCCACGTGTGCACAGCCAGGGCAGGTGCGCCCGACGAGTCAAGGGGGGCCGACGCATGCGATCGCAGGTCTCGGCCAGGGCGCCGAGTCACCCCGCCGCCGCGTGACCAGGCTCCGTGGCCCGTCCCGCAGGGGAGGGCGGGCCACGGTCCGCGGGCGCTCCAGGAGCTGCGTCCCCGGACGTGACTTCTCCGGGACCGTCATGCCGTCTCCCCGCACGACCGCGTGCACAGACCACCTCGTCCGCGCCGTCCGCAGGCCACTTGAACACCGGCCGTGAGGACGAACAGTGCCGGACGGCGCCGATCGACCCACGAAGGAGAGAGCTCACAGCCATGGGAAGACTCGCAGTCCGCGCTCATGCCGAGAACGAGAACGAGAACGACAACGAGAACAAGAACGAGAACACAGGGCACCGGGGCGCCCTCCGCACCACGACAGGGTGGCGGATCCGGATCGGCACCTTCGCAGCCACCGCGGCCATGGTCTCGGCCGGCATCGTGCTCGGCGCCGAACCGGCAGCGGCGGCGCCGGTCGCGATCAAGCTGACGTCTGTGTCCTGCCCGACCGAGATCGTGCAGGGCCAGGTGAGCGGCTGCGTCACGGAACTGCAGAACCTGCTCAACGCGCACGGCGCCGGTCTGGTGGTGGACGGTCGGTTCGGGCCGAGCACGCTCTACGCGGTCCGTGAGTACCAGGCCGCCACCGCGATCGCCGTGGACGGACGGGTGGGCCCCGCGACCAAGAGCAAGCTGTACGCGACCGGAGGCTCGGCGCCCGCCCCCATCAGCCTTCTGTCCTCCTCGTGTCCGGCGAACGTCGTTCAGGGCGACAAGGGCGGATGCGTCACCGAACTGCAGCGCCTGCTGCGCCACCACGGCTACGCGGTCGACGTGGACGGCGACTTCGGCGCCGGGACGGCGAGCGCCGTCCGAAGCTTCCAGTCCGCCCACGGCCTCACGGCCGACGGTCAGGTCGGCGCGAACACCGAGCGAGCCCTCTACGACACCGACGAGTCGCCGTCGACGAGCCTGGACCTGAGGTCGGCGTCCTGCCCGGAGAACATCGTGGAGGGGCAGAGCGGTGGTTGCGTCGCCACGCTGCAGGCCCTGCTGAACGGCAAGGGCCGGCAGCTCGACGTCGATGGCGAGTTCGGCCCCGCGACCCTGGCGGCCGTCAAGGCATTCCAGTCCGCGACCGGCCTCGCCGCCGACGGCGAGGTCGGTCCCAGCACCAAGGCCGCCCTGTACTCGAACATCGGCGGCGGTGGCGGCGACGGCGCACCCGCGCCGGTCAACCTGAACTCCGCTTCCTGCCCGAACGAGATCGTGCAGGGTCAGCACAGCGGCTGTGTCACCGAATTGCAGAGTCTGCTCAACCACCACGGTGCCGATCTCGCCGTCGACGGCGACTTCGGCTCGTTGACCGACAGTGCCGTCAGGGACTTCCAGGCCGAGAAGGGTCTCTCGGCCGACGGCCACGTGGGACCGAATACCAAAGCGGCACTGTACGGTGCGGTCACCCCGCCGTCGTCGCCCCCGCCCGGCGGCGGGTACGCCAAGATTCTCGACGTGGCCGAGGCCGAGGTCGGCACCGTCGAGGGCAGCGCCCGCGCGAACAGCTACGGGTCGGCCGTGGGCCTTTCGCTGTCCACCAGCAACTACGCCTGGTGTGCGACCTTCGTGAGCTGGGTGGCTAAGCAGACCGGGGCCACTTCCTACCGCAACTCCTATGTCTCGGGCTGGGTGAAGCAGGCACGGGCCGGCAACTACCACCTGTCGGTGACGACAGCCCCGCAGCCGGGCGACATCGTGGCCTTCGACTGGGATGGAGGCAGCGACTTCACCGGCGGCAATGAGCACATAGGCGTCGTGCGGACCGTCTCCGGATCGTCGTTCACCACCGTCGAGGGCAACACGGGCAATCCCGCCGGTGGCAGCGACGGCGTCTATGTCAAGTCCCGTGGCACGAACAACGGTTACGACGTGGTCTTCATCAGGGTCCGCTGAGCGGCGATCCAGCGCCCGTATCCACCGTCCCACCGGTTGCGAAGCCGAACCGATGGGACCCGACCAGGAAAGGGGTGGGGTGGGCTACCGTTTCCCCGGCCCGAAGCAGGACGGCACGGTGCTGGCTTCAAAGACTGTGGGCGACGGGGTGCAGCGGTTCGTACAGCGGCAGTTCGGCGCCGCTGGGGAGCCGGATCGCAGTCAGTCTGCCCCACCGCTGTTCGCTGACCGGGCGGGTGATCTCGACGCCCTGCGCGCGGAACTCGCCGAGCTGGGCATCAAGGTCGTCGCACATCAGGTAGAACTCGTGCTGGGGCGGGCCGTCGGTCGGGTGCACGGCCACCTCAGCCGGAGGCAGCTTGAAGATGAGCCAACCGCCGCCCGCGTCGACGCCGGGAAAGTCGAGGACGTCACGGAGGAACGCGCGATCAGCCTCGGCGTCCTGACTGTAGAGGATGACATGTGCACCGCTGATCATGACGTGCTCCTGCCCCTTCGACGTGCGCGCGGTCGTGTCCTCGGCATCCTGGCACGCGCAGGTCCAAGAAGACTTCATGCATTCGATGACACGACGACGGAGCCGACGAAGCCGGAGTTGAGACGGTCGGCTAGCTGGACGGCTCCGACGCGGACCATGCCGGTCCAGACGGCGCCAGTGCGAATGTCCTCCACGCCCCCGGCCGCTGCGAAGCTTGATGATGCGGTAGCGAGTCGACATCGGGTCCTCCTGAGGGGGTGGGCGGGTCGTCCTGACGGGCCCTCCGTTGGACCGTGGAGCGCGCCGTGGCATGGCTGTGCGGATGCCGTTGCCTGCACCGCCGCTACGAGCGCAAGGCCGACCAGTTCCTGGCATTCGCCGGCATCGCTGCGGCTCTGATCTGCTATCGCAGGCTGTCAGCCTGCCCGGTGAGACCTCCGAGCTGGGATGATCCTGCTGCAAAAGACGACACACCAGCAAGGAGCGTCATGACCGCATACCTGCCCGCAGTCATGGCGATGCTCGGCCCGGCCCAGAACCGCTACGCGGACGCCGCCGCCTGGGACCGTCTCCACGCGAAGCTCGACATCCGGCTGCCGACCGACTACCAGACCCTCGTGGACGCATACGCTCCCATCCAGCTCAACGGCCACCTGTCCTTGCCCCACCCCGCGACCGCACGTTGGAATCTGGGCGACTGGATACGAGACACGGCCCGTGCATGGTCCGAGGTTCCCTGGGACGACCTTGACCCGGACGAGGACCCTCGCCTGCTATTCGGACTTACGGAGTTGAGCTTCGGTACACGCAACGGACTGTGGCCGATCGCCAGCACCAACCGAGGCGAGACGCTGTTCCTCATGGCTGCGGACGACACGTTCTCCGGGATCATGGTCGAAGACGGCGAGGGAGGCTGGGGACGGTACGACATGAGCTTCGCCGAATGGCTCTACCGCTACCTCATCGGCGAAGACATGGCCGGCCCCAACACCTCAGCCTTCTATCCCGGCCCGGTACAACTGCGCCGCCTTCCCATGACCGCCGACGAACGACCAGAACCGTGGTACGGGCCCGAGCGCGGGATGTAACCCTGCTGGCCACGACAGTCTTAGACGCCCACCACGTCGCCTGGAAGGCCAAACGGGACGACCACTTACTTCGCCAACCGGAAGTGCACGATGACGATGGTGTCGGTCGGCTCGATCTGGGGGTAGTGAAACCGCAGTCTGTCGCGAAGCTCGGCGAGATCACGGAAACCGTCGGCTCGGGCGTCCGACTCGCTCAACTGAGCAATCGTTTTAGCAGTGACCTGCGTGACGACACCCGGTAGTGCCACCTCGTCGTCCAGCTCGAACACCAGGCTCACCGGGCCCATCGCCACCGGGTCACGGAATCGCACCGTGGTCGTCTTCTGTTCGGCGCGTACTGCATCGAGATAGTCAGGATGGAAGTACAGGGTCTGAGTCGCCGTTGAGTGCTGCCATGAACTGCTGTCGTCCATTCGGCGCACCCTAACGGAACGAGCAAACCCTCCGTGTCACACAATCCGCTGGATGCCCTGGGCCCCGGGCCGGTGAACGTTTCCGGTCGCAGCACTAGCAGGTGTGGTCGAGATCCTTCGCGATCACACTGTCCAGGGTCGCGCTGTCCGGTGCGGCGGGGTCCGGGACGACGAAGGTGTAGTCGACGCCCTGAGGATACTCGCCGACGACGACGGTGAGTTGGTCGGTCGGCGTGGGGAACGTCCGCATCTCCCCCTCCACCCCGGTCGCACCGAACAATTCCTCCAGCTCCCCGAACGTGACCTCCGACGCGAGGGTCACCATCTCCCCCCGCCGCCCGGTCGGCACGTCTGGTCGGCGAGCAGATGGCGGTCACCGACTGGCAGTTCCGGCGCTGGCGCCGGCCTGATCCGCCCCGGCCCCGGCCTCGACCGCGGGCCTGGCAGGTGCTGGACGCGCTGTTCGGCGTGAGTCCGCTGGACGCCGGATTTCCCGGCCCGGAACCGAGTGTGACCGTGAAAACGTCACCCAGCCACACCGAGGGGGTGCCCATGGACCGCCGCGCGTTCGTCACCGACTCCCTAGGCGTCGCCGCCGGTCTCGCCCTCGGTTCGTCCGACGCGGTGGAAACCGCACACATAGTGGCGCTCCGCGAGGGGCTGCACTTCCTGTACACCCTCGACGACGCCCACGGCGGCGGCGACGTCCGCTCGCTGGCCGTCCGGCATCTGACGCGCGTCCGCAGGGTCGTCAACACCAGCACCTGTCCGGAGACGATCGGCCGTCAGCTCCAACTCCTTGCCGGGGGACCGCCGAGCACTGCGCATGGCTCTACTACGACGCAGGCGAACAGGACACCGCGCGCCGCTACTGGGGCGAGGCACTGACCACCGCCCCCATGGTGATGCGCCCGCGCGTCTCGTGGCCGTCGCCACCAAAGAACTCGTGGAGCCCCTCAATCCGTGGTGGTCTCTCTGGACCATGGCCGCCGGCCGGGGGAGCGGTCAGATCTGTGTGCGGGACGCGCTGTAGTCGAGCCAGTCGCGTCTGGCGTATCCCGTCCAACAACTCGCGTTGCTAATGCTGGTGGCCGGATGACACGCCGAACAACGTGAACAGGTCGAGCGGCTTACCCGCGCCGCCATCGATCGGCTGCTGGTAGGGCAGATCCCGGCGGGCGGGGCCTGCTACGTCAAGACGCTCGCCCGCGAGGCCGAGATCTCCCGCGCGTCCCTCCATCGGACCTGGGGTCACCTCAAGGACGAATTCGAGAAACGGCGGGCCGCCGTCTGGGCCACCGGGCAGCAGCCCGACCCACGCGAGGCACGGATCGCCCGGCCCCGGGAGCACAATCAACGGCTCACCACGAAACTCGCCCAAACGCACACTGCGCTCGCCAGGCTCATGGAAAGCCACCGTGTCGCCCTGTCGGTCCTAGCCGCCCAGGACGACGAACTCCAACGGGCCCGACGCACTTTGAGCACGTTTGACGATAAATCCTCGGCGCCAGCGCCCGGACATTGACGGGGGGACGACACCCAAAGCGTCGTCCCCCGCCGCAGGGCATCAGGCTTGCTGACGCAGCACACCGCCCTCGTGACGACGGGAGAGTGCCATCACGCTGGCAACCGCGCTGAGCAGACCCGCGCATGCGGCAATCTGCGCTGCGGACAGGCTCATGGAGACGATGACGATCACCACGACGACACCAATGTCTTTGGCGCCCTTGCGCCCCCAGGGAAGCAACGGGAGACGATGAGAGAGCGACTGGCCCATGCGGTCACGCCCATTCTGCCGACGGAGTCGGCTAGCTGGCCGCCGGCGACCTCATGAGATTGCGAGGCTGGGGACGCCGACGGCTGGTCAATTTGTGCCCTACCAGCATGTGTTGCCCCCTTGACCTTGTTCAACTGGCCGAGACAATGCGAGCATAATCTGCGCTCTATTCGCGAAAATACGGGACAACAGAATCTAGAGGTGCCATGCCCAGACCACCCTCGCGCTTGACGCCGGCAGACGGCCCTCTTGCACGTTTCGCGCTCGAACTGCGGGCACTGCGCGACACCGCAGGCTTCGCCGCCCCGAGCGTGGATCAGATCGCAACACGCACAGGCATCGCTCGTTCCACGCTCTATGCGGCCCTTCGAGGCCAACGCCTGCCCACTCGCCCCGCGTTAAGCGCACTGGTCACACAGTGGGGCGGCAGCGAAACAGAATGGCTCACCCGGCGCACCGAGACTGAAGCCGCGCTGCAGGCGCTTCGCGCCGAGGGGGAGGCGGCGCCCAGGGCGGCACCGGCGCCCCCCACGCCCGCCGCCTCCCCCGCAGAGCGGCCAACAGAGCCAGAAACTGCTACCCCGGTCAAGAAATACATCGTGAACAAGGAGGTGGACGAGGCAGTCGCGGAGGACATGCGGGAGTGGTTGCGCGGGGTGCGCTTGCGAGACGCAGAGTCCCAAACAATGTTGCAGGAGATGGGGACACAGCTACAGGCGCTGCGGGCCAGGGCTGGCGCACCAACGCTGCGCCAGCTCTCAGACCAGATCCGCGAGAGCGACTTTCCCGGCACTGTCGGTGTCGCGACGCTCTCCACGGTGTTCAACGGAAAGCAGTTGCCGAAGTGGACGGTCCTCAGGGTCATCGTTGAGGTGCTGGGCGGTGATGCAGAGCAATGGCGAGACACGTGGGTGAGGATCAAGGCAATTCGCGACACCCTGCTGTGACGTTCGAACGACGGCCGCCTTCATCCGCGAGAGTCAACTGAGACAACCACTCCAGCCAACCGAGACATCCGCCTCACGGCCCGGCACAGGCGTGATTCCACACACTGCCCTGAACGCGACACCGCAGGAGATGGACACGGGCTTTGCCGAGCTAACCCGCTGGTCTCCGAAGTCCGCGGCCATGCGGAGCAGGGCGTAGGCGGAGGCGAAGCGGATAGCCGGGGCGCTGCTGTGGTCGGTCATGTGGGAGTGCTTCTTCTTGTCTCTGGGGTGGGTGGCCGCGAGGAAAGGTCGAGGAGGATCGGGTTCTGTTTGCCGGCGACGGCCTGGCTGGCTTCTGCAGACATTGGGGGCGCTACGCTGCGATGGGCCGTGCAACCAGGACAACGTCCGGGCCCATCGCGTCCCACTCCAGGTCGGCGCGCGCTCGCCGGCGAGTGGCACGCGGCAGCCCCAGCGAATGAAGGACAGGTCAAGGTGAGCAGGGAAGAGCCCGCGGCCAAGCGCAGGGTCGACGTCGTCGTGCTCACCGTTCCGGGGCGAACGATTGGTGGAAGGTGAAGGCGTGCGGCGCGGAGCCGTCGTCGTGGAGGTGTTCCAGCCTGGACACCCCCTCCTGCCAGGTGGGTATCACGCCGTCGGAGACCCACCAGCACACGTAATTCGGGTGTTCCGTCCTCTCGAACCAGTCGTAACGCCTGTTCAGCGCCTCACGGTGCAGACCGGTGTAGACGGCTTCGAGGGCCGGGCGCAGGTCGGTCCACAGTGAGAGTGTCGCGGCCAGGGCGGTGGTTTCCACCGTACGACCCTTGTCGTACCAGGTCGGTACGGCGAACTCTCCCCATGCACCCCAGTCCGCCTCGAAGAGCAGGCCCGGGTCTCCGCCTGCCGCTTCGGCACGCGCGAGGTATCCGGGGTGCTGACCGATCTTTCGGTAGACGGTCTCGCCGATTTCGTAGAACTCGCGCGTGAGAGGTGCGGGATCGGCGAGAGGTGACTTCAGGACGCCGAATGTGTACAGAGCAAGATGGGGCATGCGTCTCTCCCTGGTTGGGGCTGCCTGGCGTGGACCCGGTTCGGTGGCTGTCGCATGGTGGGCGAGGGTTCGTGGGGCATGCCGACTCATCCCGTCGCGGGTGGCTCAGCCTGGACGAACTCCTGCGTGACCATGGGCGATCGCCGAAGACCAGGTGAAGGTAGCCGCCTCCGCGGGCGCTGTCGAAGTTGCGTTTTCCCTGTCCACGTGGCCGTGTGGTGGAAGAAGCCGGCGAAGACGGCCTACGGCCACAGGACCGAGCACCGGCTGGTTCGTGCACAGGTGGTGCTGCACGCCGAGCGTCGACGCCCCCACGCATGCGTCGCCCGGGACCCGGGGCTGCATTCGGACACCGTGCGCCGCAGGCGTGGCCGGTTCGCTCAGACGGGCCTGGCCGGGCTCAAGACTGCCAACGCTGCGTCCGTCCCGCTTCGTGCACACCGCTACAGGACGCCGATGTCACGGCGCTGGCCTGCCGGCTGTCTGCGGGGAGCACGGCCACCCGCCCACGTCTCGCAGGCCGGTATCGGCAACAGGGTCTGGATCAGGGCCCATTCGTCGTCCCAAGTGTCGACGGGATGGCAGCGTTTGCAGTCGTCCCAGCAATGCGTCCTAGCCGAACTGTTGGCTGTTTATCGCGATATCAGCTCTTTTCGTGTCTCTGGCGGTCCACCCGGGGCATCCTTGGAGAGCGTGAAGCTGTCCGCGAGGGCAAGGGTTGCTCCGTCTGGTAGAGGGGCGAACGGCCCTTGCGGAAGGGGATGCGGTCGCCTGGCCCGGGGCCGCAGCCGGCGAAGCGCTGCTCGGAGCCATGGAGGCCTGGATTCGGTCGAGAGGCACACGGCACCACAGCACGCGGGCCGGCCGTTCTGATCGGCACGAAGGCTTGAACCCGTTGGGTGATGGCATGTCGGATCTTGAGTGGGGGTGGGTTCCTTGCACGCTGGAACGCGATGGCTGCTGGCAGGTTCGGTGACGATGGCGGCCTTTGTCGTACCGACCATGGTGTGCGGGTTATGGCTGCTGCCGGCCTTGGTGCACGACGCGGGCGCGCGGTGGGGCGTGGCGTCGGCGCTGGGTGCGGCGGTGGCCGCGGTCTCGGTGCTGTGGGGACAGAGCTTCGCCACACCCCCCGGTGGAGGAGGCGCCACCGGAAGCGGGCAGGCGCGCAGCGTTCAGGCGTCCGGACAGAGGGCTGTCGCGGTGGGAGGACCGGTGAAGGGGAACATCTCGACGGGCGACGTCGGCGTAGCGCGCACGAGCTCCGCTGCCGCCGGGCAGACGTCGGGTAGAGCGACCACGCCTTCCCCGGAGCCTTCTGTTCCGTCAGAGCCGCAGGGTGGGTCGCACCAGGGTTTGGTGGCCGCCTCCGGCGAACGATCGGTCGCTCTCGGCGATGCGATGGACGGCGACATCGCCACTGGTGATCGGCAGTAGGAGGGGAACCACCCGTGAGCAAGTCGCGCAGGCCCACCGTCGAGCCGGACGGGCCCACGCCGGCCTCTGTCATCGCATCAGGCGAACGAGCGATCGCCATCGATACGCAGGGCGGCCCGTTCCTGGGGGTGGCGAGTACCGGGGACCATACGACGATCGTGCACGTGCCGGCGGAAGAGCTGCGCCCACCGGCAACCGTGGACGCCCCTCCCGGGGTGGTGAACTTGCCCGGTACTCATGCGTCGTTCGTCGGGCGGGCCCGTGAATTGGCACTGCTGGACGCCGCCCTGAGCGGTTCGGGGGCGGCCGTCGTGCAGGCTCTGCACGGTCTGGGCGGGGTGGGCAAGACCACCCTGGCGGCTCACTGGGCCGCCACCCGCAAGGATGCGGACAATCCGGTCTGGTGGATCACCGCCGATTCCCCGGGTGCCCTGGCCGCCGGGCTGGCAGCATTGGCCGCCGCTCTCCAGCCAGCCCTCGACCGGCTGCCCGAGGAACAACTGACGAAGCGAGCCATGCAGTGGTTGGCCACCCACCACGGGTGGCTGCTCATCCTGGACGACGTCACCAACCCCGATGATGTGAGACCGCTTCTGCCCTACGCCGACAAGGGCCGGATCCTCATCACCAGTCGCCTCGCGTCCGGCTGGCATGACACCGCCGATCCCATCCACCTGGACATCCTCACCCCTGACGAGGCTCTCACCCTCCTCACCCGTATCCTCACCCATGACGGGTCTCGCCCCACAGCGGACCTGGACGGTGCCGCCGAACTGTGCGCCGAAGTCGGCTGCCTGCCGCTGGCCGTCGAGCAGGTCGGCGCCTACATGGTCCAGACCGGCATCAATCCCCGCGCCTACCTGCGACTGCTCGCAGAAGACCCCGCCTACATGTACCGCAAGGCCAAGGAACGGTACGACAGCGAGCGCACCATCGCCCGGATCTGGGCCATCACCCTTGACCGCCTCACCGACACCCCCCTCGCCGGACACATCCTGCGCGTCCTCGCCTGGTACGCCCCGAACACCATCCCGCGCGCCCTCATCGACCCCCTCGGCAGTGCGCCCGCCGTCGTGGACGCCGTAGGACGCCTCGCCGCCTACAGCATGATCACCGCTACGGAAGAGTCCCTGGATGTGCACAGACTTGTCCAGGCTGTCACCCGAGCTGCCGACCCCGGCGATCCCCACCGTCAGCCCCATGACATCGCCCAGGCCCGCGACGCCGCCGTCACGTGCCTGAACACCGCACTGCCGGCCACCGTGGACGATCCAGCCAGGTTCGCTGCCTGGCGCGTCCTCATCCCACACATCGACGCCCTGGCAGAACACTCCAGCCCGAACACCGACAGTCTCCTGACCGCGTACGTCATCTGTCGCGCAGGTGCCTTCCTTCAGCACCAGTGGCTCAACCCCCTGGCCACTCCACACCTGGAGCGCGCCGAACGAGGCTTCACCCGGATGCTCGGCGACGAACACCCCAACACCCTCGCAGCCCGTCATTACCTTGCCCGCGCCTACCAGGACACGGGCGACCTGTCGGGGGCGATCCAGCTCTACCGGCGAATCCTGGACGACTACGAGCAGATCTGGGGCCCTGACCACCCAGAGACCTTGAACCTGCATCGCAGCCTCGCCCAGGCCTACGCGACGGCAGGCGACTTGCGCAGTGCCGTCCACATGCTTGAGCGCGCCCTGGCCGCTCAGGAACGGCTCCTCGGCCCCGACCACCCGAATGCGCTCACCACCCGCCACGCCCTCGCTGATGTCTATGCGAAGGCAGGCGATCTACCCACGGCAATCAACCAGTACGAACGAGTGCTGACCGTATCCGAGCAAGTCCTGGGACCCGATCACCCCGACACATTCGCCACCCGCGGCAACCTCGCCGGCGCCCACGTCTCCATGAACCTTGACAAGGGCATTGATCTGTATGAGCGCCTCGCGGCGGACCAGGAGCGGGTGCTCGGTGCGGACCATCCGGGAACCCTCACCACGCTCAGCAGTCTTGCCCGCGCCCGCATGTTGAACAGGGACCTGCAAGGCGCCATCGACCTGTACGAGCGCAGCCTGCAAGCACGAGAGAGAACCCTCGGTGCCGAACATCCCGACACACTCCTCTCTCGGAGCAGCCTCGGCCTGGCACTCTCGGCAGCGGGGGACATGCACAGAGCGCTTCCGCTGCTCCAGCAGGCGCTGGACGACTGCGTGGAGGTCATGGGAGCCGATCACCCGGATACTCTCACCGCTCGCAGCAAGCTGGCCGAAGCCCACACCAGGGCGGGCAACAAGCCGCAGGCGATCCTGTTGTGTCGTCAGTCCCTGGCCGAGGCCGAACGAGTACTGGGCATGGACCATCGCGACACGGCCACTGCCCGCCACAACCTCGCCGTCGCATACTCCTTGGCGGGTAACGCGGCCCGAGCGATCAGACTGTACGAGCAAACCCTGACAGACCGGATACGCATACTGGGCGTTGACCATCCCAGTACGAGGAGTGTCCGCGTCATCCTCGCCGAAGCCCACGCGTCCGCACACAACTATGAACGAGCGATCCCGCTGTTCGAGCAGGCGTTGGCGGGAGCCGAGCGGGCGCTGGGCACCGACCACCCGGACACTCTGGGCAGACTCCGCGATCTCGCCGCCACCCACCTGCAGGCGGGCAACCCGACGCGAGCCATCACCCTGTACGAACGTGCGCTGAACGATTCCCTCCGCCTTCTGGGTAATGATCACGTCAACACCCTCGGGATCCGCAGCAACCTCGCCACCGCACACCAGTCGGCGGGGAACCGGCGAGAAGCAATCGAAGGGCATCAACGCGTCACAGCCGACTGCCAACGCGTGCTCGGGCATGACCACCCCGACACGCTGGGCTCCCTCAACAACCTGGCCAACGCGCACCTTCAAGTCGGCAATCGGAGCAGGGCCATCGAGTTGTTCGAACGTCTCCTGACCGATTGCAGGCGAACGTTCGGCACGGACGACCAGCGCACCAGTTTGGTCGCAGCCAATCTGGCCGCAGTCCGGGGAAATCGCTCGTGACGCCCCGGATCGAGCCGCCCGCACAGCGCCGGCAGTGCGCCGGCGTTGATTTCTTCATGCAGGGTCGGGCCGAGACCCAAGGCGACCTAGACAGGGCCTTCGCGGTCGACGCGAGCGTCGACCGCGAACCGCAAGCGGCTCGGCCGGTGTGGCGGTCGTCCGCCGGCCTTCCACCGGGACGTCTGGAAGCAGCGGAACGCGGTCGAAACCGGTGCATCAACAAGATCAAGCAGTGGCTGGCCACCCGCTACGTCAAGGCCGCGACCATCCACCTCGCCGGACTCCACCTCGCCGGACTCGACCTCGCCGGACTCGACCTCGCCGCAGTCTTCATCTGCCCGGAAAGGCGATCCGAGGAAGGCGGCCTAGTCCTGCGGTGCCAAGGTGCGCAGGACGTCGAAATCGTTGTCCTCGGGGTCAGCCATGACCACCCAGTTCCGGTCTGGGCCCTGGCCCACGTCCACCTTGGCGGCGCCGAGACCCAGCAGTCTGGTCACCTCGTCCTCGGTGCTGCCATCGATCGGGCTGACGTCGAGGTGAAGCCGGTTCTTGACGGTCTTGCCCTCGGACACATGGATGAACACGAGGGTGGGTGGCATCTGGCGGGCCCGGACATCCTCGACGGTCGGCACCCAGGAGCCGATCTCGACCTTGCCCTCGCTCCGGTCGATCACCCGAGCCGACCGACACCATCGCCGGTCAGTAGCCGATGGTGAAGCGGCGTTGGACGAAGCGTGGCAGTTCGACCTCGTCGACAAGGGCGACGGCGGCGTCCTCCATGGAGATACGGCTGCGCCCTTCCGCATCGAGTACCGGCTGGTCGCCACCGATTCGGAACCGGCCCGTGCGTTCGCCGGGTGCGATGCCCTCCGCGGGGCTGAAGTAGGTCCACAGCCGGTTGGAGGTGCGCAGGACGTTCAGGGCGTCGCGGTGGCCACGCACCGCGGCGGCGTACTCCCTCGGCAGGCCGATCTCGTCGAGGGCTTCGTGCAGGAGTTCGTCGGAGTCGGCCCGTACGACTCCGGGCTCGATCTCCAGGCTGCCGGCACCGCCGATGACGATGAGCCGGGTCCGTGGCTGACCTTCCAGCGCCTTCAGGAGCGCTCGCGCGGCGGTGACGTACACCGTGGGATCGGCGATCGAGCGGACCACGGTGTCGGCGATGTCCCTGGCGGCGTTTCCGGGCTGGAATCCGCTGATCAGTACGTCCAGGCCGGGTATTACGGCGGCGACGGCGTCAGCGTCGAGGACGTCGACGCTCTTCCATACGACGTTCTTGCGGTCCTCGTCGATCCGCGTGGCGTCGCGGCTGAAGGCCGTGACGTGATGCCCCCGGTCGAGGGCTTCGGTGACGACGCGACTGCCGATGCCGCCTGTGGCCCCGATGACTCCGATATGCATGGCTCTCCCTGGGTAATTGCTCTCACCGCCGCCTGTCTTCATGGCATGCAGAGACTATACGGTGTGAAGTATTAATACGGTGCACAGTATTGTGACGCTGTAGAGTGAGTGGCCATGGAAAGCGTGGGAAGCACCAAGGGGCGCCGCGAGCGGTTGAGGGCCGAGACGACCGCCGAGATCAAGAAAGTCGCGCTGGAGTTGATGGCCTCGGGGGGACCGGACGCGATCACGCTGCGGGCCATCGCGCGCGAGATGGGGATGACGGCCAACGCCATCTACGGCTATTTCGCCACCCGCGACGACCTGGTCACCACGTTGATCAGTAACGTCTACACCTCGCTGGCCGACACTGTGGATGCCGCCTGGGGCGCCGCCCCTGCTCAGGATCCGGCCGCCCGGATCCAGGCATGGGCCCGCGCCTTCAGGAACTGGGCACTGGCCAACCCCGAGGGCTTCCGCCTCATCTACGGCGACCCCGTCCCCGGCTACCAGCCGCCCGAGGGCGGCGCTGCTCCGGAAGCCGCCCGCCGCGTCTGCACCGGGATCACCGCACTCGCAGCCGCGGCCTGGCCGCACGCCGAACTCCGTTACTCGGACAGCGACTTCGAGTGGTCGGACTTCGACCTCGGTCTGCTGGACAAGGTCCGCCCGGCCTTCCCCGACCTGCCTCCGGCCGCCGTGGCCCTTGCCCTGCGTATCTGGAGCCACCTGCACGGCCTGGTGTCATTGGAGATCTACGGCCACCTGCAGCGCCAGGCCCTCAGCCCGGAAAAGCTCTTCCGTGAAGAACTGGCCCAGCTCATCCAGTCCTTGGGCCTGACACCGCAGAGCTGACTGCCCTGCGCAAGCGACCCAGCTACAGGACCGCTGACTCGCCTCCGTAGGGCAAGCAACTACCGCCGGGATCCGTTATGGCTGCGGGAATGCCCTGGCCAGGGTTCTGTCCGCGTCGAAGGACACGTAGGCCCCCGCGTCCAAGCCCATCCCTTCGGGCGCCGGTATGGCATAGCCCGGGACGCGGATCCGTCCAGGCCACCAGCGCCTTCCAAGGCGGCCGGATGCCAGACGGGTGTCAACGATGCCGTCACGGTGCTGCCGCAGGTGGTGGCCGACCGTCAACAGGGCCAGCCCAAAGAGCTGCTGGCCGTACGCGCCGACGAAGGCAGCCGCACCGGCTTGCGGTTGCGGTCGGTCCCCTCGCATCGGGCGCAGCCGGCGGGCAGGTCGGTCGGGGCGAGTTCGGTGTCGGCGCCCGGGTCGTCGCTGCCCGGCTGGAGCGTGCGCCGCGGCATCGGCTGCGTTAGGCCGCCGGCATCACCCAGGGCCGCCTCGCGACCGCGCTGAAGACGACAACGCAGAGCGTGAAGAACTGGGAGAACGGCCGCTCCGAGCCGCGCCCGCCCCGATTGGAGGCAACCAGCTGCTGTTGAACGGCTGTGCGGCGAAGTACCCCGCCCACGCAGCTCCCGCCGTCGCGCCCGCCCCCGCTCCCGAGTCCCCGCCAGCGCCGGTCCGGGAGACGTCCACGGGCCCGGCCGTGTCCGAGACGTCCAAGGCGCAGACGGCGGGACCGGCCCGGGCGGCCGCGCCGTAGCGCCCGGCGACCTCGCGGCTTCCGGCGGCGAAGAAGGCTGCCAAGCCCCCGTTCGACTCACGGTTTCCGCACGGCCCGCTCGCTTTGCTGGACGGTGACGGCTCCGCGTACGGCGCCGACGGCATCGTGCTCGACTGCCCCGCTCGCACGGTCCCGGAACTGGTGGAGTGGACGCTTGCGAGTCCAGCCTCGGCGCCGCGAAGCTCAACCGCTTCGGCAAGGACTCCGACCCGCTGATCGTGCTCACCGCCGCGGCCGCCGTGAAGCTGGGTCCACCGGAGCGCCTGGAGGGCCACGAGCAGCGCCGCTCCCTGCGCCTGCCCGCCGACCACGCCGTCGTCAAGCAGGTGGCGAAGTGGCAGCTCACCCAGCGCGGATTCGGCCCCTGGGCGCGGATCTACCGCAAGGCCCAGGGCCGCGAGCGGCAGTGCGTGCAACTCGCGATCCTGTCCTGGGACGCCCTCGATGAGCGGTCCCGGCCCGGCGTCGCGGACATGGAGCCCGCCGACATCGCCCGCGTCCTCGGCGTCTTCGCAACCCGGGTCATCACCTCGCGCGGCTCCACCGCCGTCTCGCGCCTGGAGCTGATGACCGCGCTGCGCCCGCCCACGAAAGCCGTGCAGGACCGGGAGAGCGGAACTGGGTGTCCGGCCACAACCCAGGCTCGCTGGGCACGGAGCCGATGGACCCGGCGCCGCCGGAGGCCACCCAGCAGGATTCTTGTCACCAAGATCGTCGGCACGTCTAGAGTGACTCGATGGGCGACGATGCCGTGCTATTGCGTCCAGTGGCCGAGGGTGGTCTCGGTGCTTGAGCGGTTCCTGACAGATCCGGAGGCGACCGGGCCCTTCCAGTGGCTGGGCTGGTCAGATCCGGGGCGCTGGCGGCGGCGCTGGGCGCAGGACGGCCTGCTGAGCGATGAGGGCGGTCAGCTGATGGTGGCAACCGGCGCCGACCGGCTCGGCTTCGTGGCATGGCGGAAGGTCGTGACCTCGAGGAGCTCCTACTGCTGGAACATCGGAGCCCAGCTGCTGTCAGAAGCCCGGGGCCGGGGTGTCGGCACGCAGGCCCAGCGGCTGCTGACGCGGTACCTGTTCGCGCACACACCGGTGGTCAGACTCGAGGCGGACACCGAGATGGGGAACATCGCCGAGCAGCGCGCACTGGAGAAGTCGGGCTTCACCCGCGAGGGCGTGCTGCGCAGCTGCGTGTTCCGGGACGGGCAGTGGCGGGACGTCGTGCGCCCCAGCCTGCTCCGCGACGACATCGCCTCAGCCAGGAGCCCTGCCTCAGATCGGCCCAGCGCCAAAGGAGAGCGAACGGCCTGACCCGGACTCATCCCAGCGCGTCGAAGGAGCAGCGAGGCCGGTGACAACAACCCTGCCGGCCCTGGCGTTGGTGACAAGCAGCGTGTCGTTTCGGTGACGACGACAGTGCCTCAACGCTGGGAGGGCAGCAGCTCAGTCGACCTCCCTGGTGCCAACTATCGTGCTTCGGCACACACCCGTCGACCGCAACACCCGGCTGACCGCTGCGGGCGAAGAGGCCGTGCGCCTGGCCGACGCAGTCCTGGAGGACCACCCGGACACCAGCGACGACACCGACTCCGACCCCAGCGGCGCATCGCCGTCACTGCGGCCGGGGACACCTGAGCGCCCTGCTTCCAGTCAGGCGCCGACGGCGTGGTGTTCCAGAACCCGGCCGGCACCCCGACCCGCCGCGTCCCGCACCCGTGGCCGCCGGGACAGTGGCTCCAGCAGTGAGCCGGCTCCGCAGTCCACGACGCCGACCGAGTCCCGCCCAGCATCCGCACCCGTTCGTGCCTCCGCACCACAGGTGCCCACCCCCGGTCCCCGGCCCACCGATGGCACTAGCCGCTCCGGCGCCCACGCCGCCCCGAAGGGACCCGCGCAGCCCCAGCGGCCGCCTCCAGGCCCGTCCTGTCGCTGCCCAATGAGCGGTGTGCATCGTGAAGTCGCAGGTCACGGGTCTGGTGTGAATGGCGAGTTGGGTACTCGTGCCGGTCGGCGGCCGATGACCATGGCGTAGATCATCGGGCGGGTCCGGCTCCGGCAGGATGCCGGGTTCGGCTGCGCCCACGACCGGCCCCCGCCTGCGATCCGTCAGCAGGTCGACACGCTGTGAGAGCGCGGGAGGGCGCGGGGATGCAGGAGCGGCAGTGGATCACGGCCCGCCGGAGCGGACTGGACGCTCTCGCTGAGGAGTTGGCCAAGCAGCTTCAGGAGGTCCAGGTCGAGCGGGATGAACTGGCGATCGCGGAGCGGGTGTTGAACCGCCTGGCCGAGCAGGCCCAGGCCGATGCCGGGGCTGTCGCTCCGGTGTCGGTGAAGGTGGCCGGGCGGGCGGTCCTGCTCATCCCGCACCGCAGCGACGCGGCCGACGAGAGCGCGCTGCCCGGCGACTACCGCAAGATCCTGGCGATCGTGCGGGAGGCCGACGGCCCGGTGCAGGTCAGGGCGGTCGGCGAGCGGCTGGGCCTGGACGCCTCGGTGCGCGGCAAGCTGGAGCCTCTGCGGGCAAAGATGACCAAGCTCGCCGACCGCGGCTGGCTGCACAAACGCCCTGACGGGCAGTTCACCGCACGCCCATAACTGTGCGGGTCGGGGGCGTAACTGACGGCTCTTCGACGGCAGTTGAGTTTGGTGTGAAGAAAAACAACAGTTCCGTCGAGGGCCCTGACGGCCTCGTCTACACTGCCCGCCTGCCGCTGTCGAGTGCCACTCTGAACTGGCGCGCCGACCTGATACGCGGCCACCTCAAGAAGATCGGCTCCAGGTGGCGCGCCCTGCCCGCAGGGAAGATCGCCACCATCGTGCTGGCAGTGCTGCGCTGTGACCAGCGGCCCGGCGACCTGGCCGGCGGCAACGGAGTACACCGCACCACCGTTACCCGGTGGGTCCGCGAGGTCATCGGCCTGCTCGCCGCCCGCGCCCCACGCCTGGACCGGGCCCTGAAGAAGATCGCCCGAATGGGTGGCGGCATGGTACTGCTGGACGGATCGGTGGTCCGCACCCGGCGCAGAACCGGGAAGGAGAACCGGAAGAACTACTCCGGCAAGAACAAGTGTCACGGCCTGCTCGTGATCGCCCTCACCGACGACCGGGGCCGGCTGCTGTGGATCTCGGCGGCCCGCCCAGGGCGCACCTCGGAGATCACCGCCTGCCGGCACGACCAGCTCACCCGGAAACTGCGGGAAGTCGGGCTCGGCGCCATCGCCGACCTGGGATTCGTCGGCCTCGACGACGGCGGCCCCGACGCCGAACCGGCGGTGATCACCGGCTACAAGGCCGCCCGGAACAGGCCCCTGACGCGAGGCCAGAAGCTGTCCAACACGGCACTGGCGGCCGTCCGGGCACCCGTCGAGCACGGCTTTGCCCACCTCAAGAACTGGCGCGTCCTCGGCAAGGTGCGCACCGACCCCTCCTGGGCGACCTCCCTGGTCAGGGCCTTGCTGGTCCTCACGAACCGCGAAGTCGCCCGATGACCGACGATCTTCACCAAAGTCACCTGCCAGCGACCAGCACGAGCATCCCGATGCCCACGCACACCAGCCCTGTGACCAGCAACTTCAGCTTGCGCACCTCCCAGTTGGGCAGCGGCGGAGAACAGCCGCAGCCTCCCACGGCAGCAGCGATCGGCAAGCCGAGGTCTATGGCTTCCGGGTCGGGACAGCGTGACGGCGGTGGTGCTGGCCGGCCGGCACCAGTCGCGGTCACCTCATCACCCCACCGCTCTCTCTCGGGCTGTTGGACCCAGGGCCGGCCTTCCGAGACGGGTCGTGGTCTCGGACATAGACGGTGACTCGCGCCCCGTTGACGTGGGTTGTTCCGTACGCGCGGAAGTGGCGCCGCAGGGTGCTTGTTTTCGCTTCCTCCTGCGGGTTGGTCGAGTGCGTACCCGCCGCGCGGACCACGACGATCCGGTCGAATTCCAGCATGCGTGCCGCAATTTCCTGGGCGGGAAACTCGACACCTGCAAGTGTGTTCGACGAAACGGGGTCCTGTGCCAGGGCGAGATCTGTCAGGAAACGGGTGTCCTCGGGGTTGGCCGCAGTCAGGATCCGGTGCTGGCCGGAGAGATAGAGCAGACCGTCGCCGGGACGGCCTTCCTTGCGTACAGTGGCGCCGATGGCGGTGACGTCATTGCTCCGGCTCTGGGGCGTCCTCAGCGAGAGGCTCGGCTGGACGAGCGCGGCCAGTACGGCAACCGCCGCGATCCACGCGTAGCGGGAAGACCGCTGCCGCCGGAGGAAGTAGTCCGTCCAGGCGCCCAGCAGCAAGGCGACTCCGATATTGCTGTAGAGCACATACCGGTCGACGAAAAGGGGCTTGACCAGTGAGGCGATCAGCAGCAGAAGGCCCGGAAGCGCAAGAATCGGCACAGCCAGCGCGGAAAGCCGCACGGGCCCCCTCACCCTCAGGGGCGCCAGGGCACACGCCACGCCCACGACCGCCACCACCAGGAAATAACCAGGCCGCACCGGTCCGCCGATCCAGGACACCTGCTCCGACTGGCCCGCACTGCAGATTGCCAGCGGCAACAGCCCGGCCACGACGCACGCGGCAGCCACACTCCACGCCCTCAGCACCGGTCGTGGAGCACGGGAGACGACCAGTGTGACGCCGTGTGCGACCAGGGCGAGGACCGCGAACTCATGGAGCAGACAGGCCAGCAGCATGGTGGAGCCATAGACCGCCCACCGCCACCGGGTGCGATGCGGGACGCTGACCACGAGCGCATAGGTGGCCCAAGTAAGCAGGGCACAGACCATGGCATACGAGCGGCCTTCCTGCGCGTACTTCTGTACCTGGGGAAGGAGCGGGAACACCAGCCCGGCCAGCAGCCCGGCACGGGGTCCCGCCAGGCGTAGCGCCAGAAGCCCGACTCCGCTCGCCGCCACGGACATAGCCAGCACGGACGGCAGCCGCAATGTCAGCAGCCCTCGGCCGAAGAGGCCGAAGATCTCGTGCATCACGGCGTAGTAGAGGGCATGGACCAGATCAATGTGCTGGGCGGTGAGCCATATCTGCGAAAGATCGCGGTGCGCGAGCTGATAGGTGACGGACTCGTCCCCCCACATGGTGTTCTTCCTGCGGATACCCCAGAGCCCCAGAGCGATGGTCAGTGCCAAGGGCGCGATGACGACAACGGCCTTGGCCGGGCCCGGTGTTTGTCGACGGGCGGGCACAGGAGGGGAAACCGTCTGGGCCGCGACGGGGGCACGTTCATCAACGGACATCGGCGACAGGGCCTTTCAGTAGTGGCGAAGACACTCCGCCAGCGTGCCCGGACCTCGTTGACCGGAGGCTGACCCAACCTGACCAGCCGATCAGGAAGGCGGGCCGGCGCTGTGCGAGGCTGCACCGCATGCGCATCCTGGTGGTCGAAGACGAGGTGGACCTTGCCCACACCCTGCACACCGGTCTGACCGCCGAGGGCTACAGCGTCGACCTCGCCCATGACGGCCGGCAGGGACCGTGGATGGCCCGGACCGGCGAATACGCCCTTGTCGTACTGGACTTGATGCTGCCCGGACTCAACGGCTACAAGGTCTGCGCCCAGTTGCGCCGGGAGGGCAACGCGACCCCCATCCTGGTACTCACCGCCAAGGACGGGGAGTGGGATCAGGCAGAGGCCCTGGACACGGGGGCCGACGACTACCTGGCCAAACCCTTCTCCTACGTGGTGCTCGTCGCACGGCTGCGAGCGCTGGTCAGACGGGCCGCCACGGTCGCCCCGCCCGTCCTTGCTGTGGGCGACCTCTCGTTGGATGTCGCCGGCCGGGTCTGCCGCCGGGCCGGGGCCCGGGTGGAACTCACGCCCAGGGAGTTCGCCGTGCTGGAGCTGCTGGCCCGCCGGGCGGGTCAGGCGGTCTCCAAATCGGATCTGCTCTATCACGCGTGGCCCGAGGAAGCCCTGGATCCCAACCTGGTGGAGGCACGCGTCAGCGCACTGCGCAAGAAGGTGGACTCCGCGTTCGGCCGACGGTCCCTGCAGACCGTACGGGGTACCGGTTACCGGCTGGTGGACGACCGTGAACGCGACTGAGCCGCGGCGCCGTTGGTGGCCGCGTTCGGTACGGGCCCGCGCGGCCCTGGCCGCTGCCTCGGCCGCCGCCGTCATCCTGGTCGGCATCGGCTGGTGGCTGCACCGCGACGTCTACCGCCAGAGCACGCAGATCGCCGAAGACCAAGCCAAGGAACAACTCTGGTCTCTCTGCGACAAGTTGCAACAGGGTGTCATTCCTGACTCCATAAGCACTGTGCCGTACGAGGTCGTCGCGACCGGTCGGCGCACCGCTGTCGCCTACGGCGGAGGCATGGACGACTTCGCTCCCGGCACCCACCACGTGATGCCCGCCCCGCCGAAAGCCTTGAGGGCCGAGCTCATTACTACCGTTCGCCTGCCTGCGAACCCCGACTACGACCCCCATGACAAATCCTCTGTGGCCGGCGGGACCAATCAGGTCATCACGGCCAATATCCCGGCCGATGTTCTGGGCGATGACAAAGCCGCTGCTCTGGGCGTCACCGCCGACGCCAACCTGCGGGTATATGTGGTGGTGCTCCCGCACACAGCCGAGGCAATCACCGAGACCACCGACCTCCTGCTGCTGCGGGCCGGGCTCGTGAGCCTCGTACTGATCGCCGCCGCCGCCTACTTCGCCGTCCGAATCGCGCTGCGGCCGGTCGAAGCCATCCGCGTCCTCACCGCCTCGGTCACCGCGAGCGACCCCCGCGAACGCGTCACCGTCCCCGCCACGGGACACGAGATCACCGCCCTGGCCACCACCATCAACAGCACCCTCCAGCGCCTCGACGACGCCGCCGCCCAGCAACGCCGCTTCGTCGCGGACGCCGCCCACGAACTACGCAGCCCCCTCACCACACTGCTGGCCAGCCTGGAAGTCGCGCTCGCCTACCCGGAACGCACCGACTGGCCCGCCGCGGCCACCACCGCCGCACGACAGACCCGCCGCCTCCAGGCCCTCGCCGAAGACCTGCTGCTCCTGGCCCGCCTCGACACCCGCACCCTCATAGCCGGCCCCGAAACCGTCGACCTGACAGCCCTCGCCTCCCGGCTGACCGAGCAATACCCCCTCACCGAACGGCCGTTGACCCTCACCTGCGACAGCACCGCCCCCGCACACGCACGCGGAAACCCGGACGAATACGAACGACTGCTGCGCAACCTCATCGACAACGCCGCCCGCCACGCCGCACACCGCATCCAGATCACCATCCGAAACCAGGACGCCTGGGTCGTCCTCACGGTGCACGACGACGGACCGGGCGTGCCCACCGAGGACGCCGAGCGCATCTTCGAACGCTTCGTCCGGCTCGACGACGCCCGCTCCCGCGACCACGGCGGCACCGGCCTGGGCCTCGCCATTGCCCGCGACCTGGCCCACCGTCACCGAGGCACCCTCACCCTCACCCCCCGGCCCCTCGGAGCATGCTTCCAGCTACGCCTTCCCCGAGCCTCCACCCCGGCCGAGGAATGACGCGCTTCACCGCGGCAGCCCTTCGGAACCGGAAGACCACCAGATGACCACGCCCAAGAAGCTCCCGCCCGCGAAGAAGCAGGTCAACCAGCTGATCGCCGCAGAACGAGCCGTCTGCGAACACGCCTTCGCACACCTGAAGAACTAATCCCTTTTCAAGGGCAACCCGGCTCGTCCGCGCGCTGATGGTCGTCAACTGGCACGAGATCGCCCGCTGACCGACGATCTTCACCGCAGACAACCGCCGCCGACCAGCACGAGCATGACCTCACCCACCCATGCCACCCCCGTGACCTGCACGTTCAAGATGAACACAACTCAATGAGGTCATCGACGCCGCGCGGAAGCTTCGGAGCGAAGGCACCCGTCCGTCCCGGCCGACGTCGTCGCCCACCTGGGCGGCGGGCGAGCCGTACCGCCGACCGGGTGGGCTGGATTCGCAAGAGGACCGCTAGGAGCGCGGTGCCTTGGATACGGCAGGCTCGGGCGGGCGCAGTTTGGCGAGTCGGGAGATCTGTACGGCCGTGCTCTGCGCGATGGCTGCGGCCAGTTGCTTTGCTTCGGCGGCCTGACCCTGGGTGCGCTCGCCCGCGCAGAGCATGCGGGACTGCGTGAGGTGGGCGCGTAGGGCTTCGGTGAGGATCCGGTCGAAGGCCGTGCCGGTCGTGGTGCCCGCTTTCGCGAGGGTGTCGAGGCTGACCATGCCGGGCATGTTGTGCCCTTCGTGGGGGCGGGTGTCGGAGACTCCGGAGCGCTTCAGCAGAGCGCGCAGACGGACCAGGTCCTCACGCAGCCGCCGTGCGGTCTCGGCTGCCAGCGCCGCCACGGCTGGATCTCCCTTGCGTGAGGGAGCCAGATCGGTCAGGAGTTGCGCACGCTCGTCCATGGGGATCATCAGCTGGGTCCATGCCGTGTCGGTGGCGTTGAAGGCCGTTGCCGGCGGCGGGCCGGCTGTCGGCTGCACCGCGCAGCCGACAGCCGGCAGCGCCAGGGCCAAGGCGCATACCGACCGCAGGATCAGAAGGTACCGGCGGAGTTGCACTTGGCCTTCTGGGTGATGCAGTCCTTCACGCGCTGCCCGAGAGCCGCGTTGTCCCAGGCGTTGAAGAAGTCACCGTGGATGGACGACGCCATGCCCGAGGCCAGCCGGAAGCCCGCCGCACTGCCGCTGGTCGGGTAGCTGAAGACGAAGGAGACGTTGGGGATGGCGACCGGGTAGGCGCCGCTGCACTTGCCGTCGTACGTGTACGCGACGTGCGACTTGTGGTCGGGACTGTCCAGGTTCTTGCCGTCCCAGCAGTCGGGGAAGACGAGTTGGTGGGTGAGGTGGGCCTTCGGGGCGCAGACCGGCCAGTTGCCGTCGGCGCTGCGGCCGATCTCGCCGCCTTCACCGGAGCACCAGAACTGGCCGGTCGACCCGGCCGGGGTGGGCGTCTGCGCCTTCGCGTTACCCGCGATCATGCGGAAGCCCTGCGGGAAGGGGACGGTCGCGGACGGCTGGTCGATCCGGGATCCGTAGTAGACGATCATGCCCTCGGGTTCGACGGCCTTGTCGCCCTCGTACAGGGTGGGGATCCAATAGGCCGAGAGATCCTTGGCGGGAGTGCAGCTGGTCGGTGTGTTGGCCAGCAGGGACTCGGTGGTGGAGAACGCGTCGGTGCTCTTGTTGCCGAAGAAGCTGTGCATGTGGGACGCGCCGGGAAGACCCGGCAGGACGATGGGGTCATCGGGCTTGGAGTGACTGTAGGTGCAGGTGGCGTTGAACTCCGGGACCCGGACCACGCCGGCGGGCACCGCGGCCGGCGTCATCGCACGGAACTGTGCCAGCTGGGCATCCCACTTGTTCTGGTCGACGGGTATCCAGCCGGGCGCCGGGCCGTCCCCTTCACCGACGAAGGAGAACCAGTTGATATTGACGAAGTCCTCAGGTGCGGTGCTTCGCAACACGGCGAACACGGTCTGCGAACCGGTGGGATGGGTGGTGACATCGGTGGCCCGAGTCGCCCAGCTCTGCCATCCGCCGGTCGGCGAGGTCTGCACGACCGCGAGCAGCGGACCGGTCAGGCTCGCCGTGCGCAACTCCACCGTGCCCGAGCCGACGGCGGAAGCGATCCGGGCCGAGACCGTCAGGCGGCCGGCGGCGCCGAGGTCGACATTGTCGAAGCGCATCCAGTCGCCGTTGGCGAGGTACGCCGCGTTCTGTCCGCCGCCGGCGTCCGCGGTGGCCTCCAGCACGACGCCGGACTGGGCCGCGTAGGACTCGGCCTGCACGGTGCCGGTGGCGGCCCGCGCAGTCTGGGCCGACACGGTCAGGCTCAGGGCGACGGCCAGCACGACCGCGAGAGTGCCCACTAACAGGGTGTACAGATGGACGGGATATCTGCGCATCTCACTTCCTCACGTGCGTCGGGTCCGGGAAGGGCTGCTCCCGGAGGGCAGGAACTTTGCTGGGGAACGTGCCTCGGACGTGTGCGAGGTCGGTGCCCCGGGCACTCCGAGGGGGCGGGACGGAGCGCCGGGGGCCCGGAGGGCGCCTACCGAAAGATCCGCACGTAGTCGACGAGCATCTTGGAGGGTAAGGATGTGCCGGCGTCCGGCGGACCCGGCCAGTCCCCGCCGACCGCCAGGTTGAGGATCATGTAGTGCGGATGATCGAAGATCCACGGGCCGCGGGTCTGCTCCACCTGGTCCTTGTCGAGAGAGAACACCGTCCGGCCGTCCAGGCTGTACGTGATGCCCTTGCTGTTCCAGTCGGCGGCCCAGGTGTGGAAGTCGTCGGAGAAGTCGGCGTTCCCGGGCAGCGTGTAGGGTGCGCCGATTCCGCCGCCGCCGTTGTACGCGGGGGCGTGGACGGTCGAGTAGGAGGTCTTCACGTCCTTGCCGAGGACTTCCATGATGTCGACCTCGCCGTTGTACGGCCACGGCCGGCCCGTCAGGAAGTCGGCGCCCATCATCCAGAAGGCCGGCCACAGCCCGTTGCCCTTGGGTACTTTGATGCGCGCCTCGACCCGCCCGTAGGTGAACTGGAACGTCGCCCCGGTGTTCATCCGCGCCGAGGTGTACTGGCAGGTGGTGCTGCCGCTCAGCGGGTCGCGCGGGCACGACGAACCGGCAGTGACCTCCTTGCGTGCTTCCATCACCAGGTGCCCGGAGCCGTCCAGCGCGGTGTTGCGGTGGTCGGTGTAGTACTCCAACTCGTTGTTCGGCCCCGTGCCCGGGTCGGCCCTCCACTTCGAGGGGTCGGGCTTGCCGCCGGCGGCGCCGTCGAACTCATCGCTCCACACCAGCCGCGGCGGATTCGCGGGGTCGCTCGGCAGCGGCGGAGCCGGTACCGGATCGCCCCCGGTGCCGTACACCTGGAATTCCCACAGCGAGTATCCGTAGGGGGTGGCGCGCTCGGTGCCGTACATCCGCACGTAGCGGCCCGTGCCGGAGACGTTCAGCGTCTGCTTGAAACCCGTGCCGGACGTCGTCGAGTAGATCGGCGTCCAGTCGGCTCCGTTCGGCGAAACCTGAATCTGGAAGGACGTGGCGTAGGCGGGATCCCACTGGAGAACGACCTTGTCGATCTGCGCCGTCGCGCCGAGATCGACGGAGATCCAGCCCGGATCGGTCCATCCCGTGGTGGAGCTCGTCGCCCAGCGGGAAGCCGGATCGCGGTCGAAAGCCCTGGCCGGAGTGCACTCCCAGCAGTTCTGGTCGGTCTGCGACGAGGAAGCCGCGCCGGTCCTGCCGTAGGACAGCAGTTTGCTGGTGTCCCCGCCGGAAGCGCCGGTGCCGTACACCTGGAATTCCCAGAGCGAGTAGCCGTAGGGGGTGGCGCGCTGGGCGCCGTGCATTCGCACGTAGCGGCCCGCGCCGGAGACGGCCAGGCTCTGTGCGCCGCCGACGCCCGTGGCCGTCTGATGGAGGACCGTCCACGCCTGGGCGTCGTCCGACACCTCGATCCTGAACGACGTGGCGTAGGCGGCTTCCCAGGTGAGCGAGACCCGGCTGATGTCGGCCCTGGCTCCGAGGTCGATCTGGATCCATTGCGGGTCGGCGAAGGCGCTGGACCACCGGGTGCCGGGATCGCCGTCGACGGCGTTCCGCGCGCCGAAGACTCCCTCGGTGCTCGAAGCGGTGGCGGTCTTGCCCTGGGAGAGGAGGACTTCCGCCGCCTGAGCGGACGGAGCGGGAAGAGCGATGAACGCGAGCAGTGAGGCCGCCATGGCCAAAAAGAGGGCGAAGCGGCGCGGCAGCGTTGGCACGGGCGACTCCTCAGGTGGGGGTGAGGGTGAGGGAGCGCTCCCTCGAAGGAGAATGGGGGGACTGTTGAAGGGTGTCAATAGGCTTGTTCACCTTCAAAAAACAACGCCGAAGCGAGGACGTAACGCCGAGGGAGCGTTTTCTCAAGATCGACGGGACGGGCCGAACGGCTCTGGCCGGCAGCGCGAAGGAGAGCGCGCGTCAGGAGCGCGACCACGCCGCCCGGCCTGCGGTTACGCTGCATGCATCGCCCTGACGCGCAGCCGGAGGTCGCCCTGATGAGAAATCGCTCCCTGAGGCCCGTCCCGGGTGGCGGAAAGAGGGAGGGGCGGGGATGAAACGGCCTACCCTCGAAGTGGTCGCGGCCCGGGCAGGTGTCTCCAAATCGAGCGTGTCCCGTGTCATCAACGGCGAGACGACGGTGGCCCCGCAGATCCGGGATGTCGTCATGCGAGCCGTGACCGAACTGGGCTACGTGCCCAACGGGGCCGCCCGTAACCTCGTCACCCGCCGCACGGACACCCTTGCGGTGGTCGTCTGCGACCCGCCCCAGGGGGTCGTCTCCGACGACCCCCTGTTCTCCTCCGTGGTCCGTGCCGTCAGCAGAGAACTCGAGGCGGCGGGAAAGCGGTTGGTGCTGATGCTCGCGGAATCGGACGAGAGCCGGACCAGGGTGGAACAGTACGTCGCCGGCGGGCAGGTGGACGGTGTGATGCTTGTAGCCCTGCACGGCACGGATCCCTTGCCGGCCGCGCTGGCCAGGCAGGGTTTGCCGGTTGTCTCCTTCAACCGCACGTCAGCGCAGGACGTGCCGTACGTGGCTCTGGACAACGCCGGGGGAGCGACCCTCGCCGTGGGTCATCTTCTGGAGCGGGGTCGACGCCGGATCGCCACCATCACCGGACCGCTCGACCTCCACGAGGCGCGCGAACGTCTCGACGGCTACCGTCGGACACTGCGCGACACCGGCCGTCGCTCCATCGTGGCGCTGGGCGACTTCACCAGAGCCTCCGGCGCCGAAGCGATGCGCCAGCTCCTGGAGGACGATCCCCACCTCGACGCCGTGTTCGCCTCCAACGACCTGATGGCGATCGGAGCTCTGCGCACCCTGCACCAAGCGGGACGACGCGTCCCGGACGACGTGGCCGTCGTCGGTTTCGACGACATCGAGGCCGCGTCCTACACCAGTCCCGCACTCACCTCGGTGCGCAGCCCGATGGCCGATCAGGCAACCGCCGCGGTCCACCTGCTCCTTCGCCTCATCGAAGGGGGTTCCACAGACCCGGTGATCATGCCGAACGAGCTCGTGGTCCGCGAGTCGACCTGATCCGCAGTTGAAGCGGCATGGCTGGTCGGTCGTAGCGGCGGCCTGTACGGCCGAACGACGCAGGGTGCCTGAGCGTTGGTCAGACGAACGGGGGTGGGCGCGGGCCAGGCACCGTCCGAGTCAAGAGTTCCTGGTCGGAGACTGTGACGGGATGACCGAGAGCCTGCCTGCCGACGTCGCAGGCGTGCTCGCGGCAGTCCTGAACAAGGACAGCCCGGTTCATGCCGCGCTCCGACGGCAGGTCCCGCACCTCAGCGTGCGATCGCGCTGCACATGCGGCTGCGGTACCGCCCACTTTGAACTCGACCCCGACGACGTCCAGCCCGCGCCCACGGGACCAGGCACCGTCGTGGCGGCGGAAGCGCAACTCGTCACCGAGTCCGATGAGTACCCCGCGAGTCTTGGCCTTCACGCAGGACGGCTACCTGCCATGGCTGGAAGTCTGCTCGCGGAGCGACGGCAGCAGATCAAGTCCCTGGCCGGCATCTGGCGCATCGACCAGCTCATCGACGAAGCACCTGGAGTACCAGGTCGGTGCGGCTGCGAGGGGGGTGGGGCGGGGGAGGTCAGTGCGTACGGGCAGCGCGGCGGATCGCATCGAGTGTGCGGGTCACATCGGATTCGGTCGTCGACCAATTGCTCACCGAGATGCGCATGACACGTCGGCCGTGCCAGGTGGAGCCGCTGATCCACGCTGTGCCGTCATCGAGCAGCCGAGCGAGGACCCGGTCGGTGCGTTCGTCGTCGCCGAACGCGGCGCAGACCTGGGTGAAGACGACATCGTTGAGGACTGTGGCGCCGTCGATCCGGGCGATGCCCTCGGAGAAGGAAGAGGCGTGGCGGCACAGCCGATCGACCAGGTCGGCGACGCCTGATCGGCCGAGGGAGCGCAGGGCGGCCCACACAGTGAAGGCTCGGCCCCGGCGCGAGAGTTCGGGAACCTTGTCGGTGGGGTCGCCCTGATGGTCGTGGATGAGGTAGTCGCTGTGCAGGGCCATCGCTGCCTGGAGCGCGGCGGGATCGCGTACGACGGCGAGGCCGCAGTCATAGGGGACATTGAGAGTCTTGTGGGCGTCCGTCGCCCAGGAGTCGGCCGCCGCGCAGCCCGCCGTCAAGTGTGTGTGGCTGGTGGAGGCGGCGGCCCACAGCCCGAAGGCGCCGTCGATGTGGATCCACGCGTCTGCTTCGCGGGCGGCGCGAATAGTCTCGACGAAGGGGTCGAAGGCACCGGAATGGATATCGCCGGCCTGAAGGATCACGATCGTCGGACAGGCCGGTCCACGGGCTACGAGCGTCCGCCGCAGGGCATCGGGTTCGATGCGCCCTTGCGCGTCCGCTGCGACGAGGTCGGGTTGACCGAGACCCAGGTAGCGCAGCGCCAGGTCGATGGCCATGTGGCGGTCCTGGCCGGTGACGACGCGCACAGCCGGTCCTTTGGTGAGCCCGTCGCGGGCGACATTCCATCCGGCGCGCCGCGTCACGGCGTCGCGTGCGGCGGCGAGGCAGGTGAAATTGGCCATCGTGGCGCCAGTGGTGAAGCCGACCGCGCTGTCGCCTGGCAGGCCGAGCAGTTGGAGCAGCCACGCGCTGGCGATCTCTTCCGCCGCCGCGTACGCGGGTGAGACGGCGCGCATGACGCAGTTCTGGTCCCAGGCACTGGTCAGCCAGTCCGAGGCGAGGGCGGCTGGTTCGGCGCCGCCGACCACGAAGCCGTAGAAGCGGCCGCTGGGAAACGCGGTGAGTCCGGGTTCGCAGGCCGTGGCCAGTAGGTCGACGACGTCCGCGGGGGCGCTGGGGCCGTCAGGCAGGTCGGGGCCGAGCGCGCGCATGATCTCCTCGACCGATGCGCGAGCCGGAATCGGGCGTTCGGAGAGGCTCGCCAGCCAGCGGACGGCGTGGCCGTACGCCTGTCGGAGCGCCATTTCGCGCGCGTCCATACTCCGGACTATGAAACAGCCCCCGCCGCTGTGCAAGCCGTACCCAGCCAGCCGGGGCACCGTGCTGTGGAAGGCGTCGCCCGCCCGCCGGGCGGGTCAAGGTGGCGTGGCACGCGAGGCTGTCCCGCGGCCACGTGAGTAGCGGGGTGTATGCAGGAGGTGTGGACTCCAGCCGACAACCGGGACATGTGATCGGGTCGTGGAATGCGTCGAGCCGTCGGCTTGCCCTGCCTCTCGTCTTGATCGCAGTAGTCACCGCTGTGGACGTCCTCGCACCTCCCGACGTCCACCTCGGCCCCTTGCTGGTGGCGGCGCCAGCGATCACGGCGTCGTTCGCCGGCCCGCGCCTGACGGCCCTGGTCGGCGCGATCGCCGTCCTCGCTCAGGCCACGGTCGCCGTCACACGTACCAGCCTCACGGACCTCAACCACACCCTCCAGATTCTCGCCCTGGCCTTGATCTCCGTCCTGGCGACTCTCTTCGCCTTCCGGCGCGAGCGTCATGAGCGGCAGCTGATCCAGCTTCGGTCGGTGGCGCAGGCGACGCAGGAGGTCGTACTGCGGCCCCTTCCGCGCCGGGTGGGTCCTCTGCGTCTGGCTTCCGTCTACCTGGCCGCGGAAGCCGAGGCACAGATCGGCGGGGACCTGTATGCCACGGCCCGCACCAGGCACGGCACCCGTGTCCTCATCGGCGATGTGCGCGGCAAGGGGCTGGAGGCGATCGGAGATGCCGCCCGGCTCCTGGGCGCTTTCCGCGCCGCAGCGCACCGGCAGCCCGAGCTGCCCGCTCTGATGGCCTTCCTCGAGGACGCCGTCTCCTCGGACCTCGACACACCGGGTGACTGGACCGATGACATGGAGGATCTGGAAGCCTTCACCACCGCGGCCGTACTGGACATCCCCCACCACGCCACAGCCGTCTCCATGATCAACTGCGGTCACCCGCCGCCACTGCTGTGGACCCGCGGCAAAGTCCACGAAATGCAAGTTCGCCAGCCTGCCCCACCACTGGGGCTGACCGGGCATATGGCGAGCCCGTTCACCGTTCAGAACTTCACCGTGGCCGACGGAGACATCATCCTGCTCTACACGGACGGGGTCATCGAAGCCCGCAACAGCAAGGGCGACTTCTATCCGCTGGCCGAACGGCTCACTGCCTGGTCAGGGCAGGGGCCGGATGACCTTCTCCGCTACCTGTGCAGCGATCTCCTTGTCCACACGGACCAAAACCTCGGCGACGACGCCGCCCTCGTCGCCATCGAACGCGTCGGCCACACGTAAGCCGCATTGCCTGGGCCCTCGCCATTGCACGCGAGCTCGGCGACCGCTACGGCGAAGGCATCGCGCTGAAGAGCCGCCGCCCTAGCCCTGCGGGAGGTGCGGCGCTTCGAAGAAGCGCTCGATGCCCACAAGGAGTACCTGGTCAGCTGCCGCGAACTCGGCGATCGCGAATGCGAGGGTATTGCGTACGCCAGCCTCGGCCTGGCCCCTGCAACAGGTGCGGCCAAAGCCCGCCCTCGGCACGCCGCAAGCTATGCCGATGACCGGCCGGCCCTCCTCACGCTCAGGGGGAATGCTCAGCCGCCGGTGAGGGGTGAGAGGGGGTTGGCGCTCCCGAGGGGCGAGCAAGGTCCCCCTCGCCGCCGACCGCAAGTGCCGCCCGATGGCGTTCATCATCGGACCGCGGTGAGTGTCGCGTAGACCACGAGGTTGCCCTGGTATCCGGTCTGCTTGGCGTAGCCCCCGCCGCAGGTGATCACCCGTAGTTCGGCGCGCTCGGAGATGCCGTACACCTTCTTGCTCGGGAAGCGTTCCTTGTCGTAGACCTCGAGTGCGTCGACGGTGAATACGGCTGTGCGCCGGTCCGCCCGGTCGATCTCGATGGTGTTGCCCTTGGTCAGGGCGCCGAGCTCGTAGAAGACGCCCGCGTTGCCGGTGGGCAGGTCCACGTGGCCCGCGGTGACGGCTGTCCCGGCAGATCCCGGTGCCGTGCCCTCGCTGTACCAGCCGGCGCGGTTGGGGTCGTCGGCGGGCGGGGGCTCGAGCGCCCCCGATGAGTCGAGGTGCAGCTTGGTGACTGGGGCGTTCACGTTGATGGCGGGGATCCGGAGCCAGAGCGGTTCCGCGGGCGGGAGCGGGGACACGGCGGGGCCGGCTGGGGCGGCGGTGCGGTGGACCGAGGCACCTGGCAGCGGAGAGAGTGCCTGGCCGGCGGAAGGCTGTGGTGGCTGCTCGTCGTGCACCGCGCCGACCAACAGCACGGTCCCCGCCACGAGCGTCCAGGCCAAAGACCTGGCCGAAGGGATGAACGGGGATGAGGACAGGTCGGTGGTACGCCTGGAGGCCATCGCGGTGGGTTCTCTGCCTGCAGCGGGGGAGAGGGGAGGCGACCGGTTCCCGGCGGCTTCCGGGACCAGGGAGGCCTCGGGAGCCGGCCGGGTGGAGCCAGCCGGGGGAGCCGGTGGGGCAGAGGCAGTCAGTTTCGGTTCGCGCGGCGGCGCATCCTCACCAGCCCCCCGGCAGCGGCTGCGGCGACCAGCGCCGCGCCCAGAGCGAGCTGCGGGACTTCGCTCCCCGTGTCTCCGAAACCGGCCTCGACGGCACCGTCAGGCTGGCGTGTCGGGAGCTGGTACGAGTCCGTGATCATGGTCCGCGGCGGGCATTTGACGGTTACGGTGTCGGTACCGGGCGAAGATCCTTCCGGCACGGTGAACTCGCCGGTGAGCACGCCCTTGCTCTCGCCTTCGAACAGGTGGAACGCGCCTGCCACCTCGGACACGCCCTTGCCGTAGGTCACGTCCGCACCGCATGCGGTGGTGCTGACGGTGACCGTGGAGCCGTGGGAGGTCCGCTGCGGGCGAATGTCGAGACTTGAGTCACCGGCGGCAGCGGCGACTGGAATCTGAAGAGCTAGGAAACCGGCCAGCAGGCCGATACTGAAGCCAACACGTGTACTGCCCACAAGAACCCTCCAGCGGAGCATTGTCCGTTCTGTTGCGTGATGCCTGGATTGTGCATCACTGCTGAGGCAACCGACGCTGTGTCACCTCCGCAACATGACGGATCGGCACATGTCTCGCCCGGACAGGCGAATCGATTGCCTGAGAACGGGCATTCACACAGGTCAGAGAAGTAGGAGCCGGAGTGGTGGGGGATTCGCCACAGGTCGGCAAACAGGCTAGTGACAGGCCGGTCCAGGCCCGCCCGGTAGCGGTCCGGGTCCTCGAGGAAGCGGTTCTCGTGCCGCCGCCGCATGGCGGCGGCCCGGTGGTCGGAGGTCGTATGGGCCTACGCCGACGGCGACCAGGGCAGGCACGCACTCCAGCGCGCATACGACGTCACCTCCGGTTGGGGCGACGGCTTCCGAGTACCAACCTCAGACCAGAGGGACATAGTTTGACCAGCGACGTCGAACCGGCGGGACCGCGGTACGCCGACGAGCTGACGACCGCCATGGTGTGGGAGATCATGCCGTCGAAGGTGGCAGGTGGGCGCGTAGACGCCGGGCCCGCGCCCGGTGGCCCAGACAACGTGCGGACGGTCATGGGTCGCGGCTGTCAGCCGGTCATCGCCACGGCGGCGCGGAGCTCGCGCACACCTGTGGTGCGCGGGTGCCGCTCGGCCGGCTCGTTGAGTCGGTGACGGCTGCGCCGTAAGGCCGGTGACGGCGCCGAAGACCGGGCTGATGAGTCGCCCGCGAGAAGTGGGCGCAAAGGTGGCCACCAGGGACCGAGGGGGAAAGCCGCTGACACTGCGCGTTACGCGGTCGGCGCATTCCGCCCCGGCCGCCGCCGCATTGACTGATCGAAGACGCAATCTCGAGACGGGCTCGCGGTCTGCCAGCTACCCACCTGCGGTCTGCCAACTACGCACCCAGGCATGCGACTTGTTACCGCCAGGTCGGACCTGAGTGCTGGTCAGGCAGACCGTGCTGGGCCACGGCGCCGTCCGAGTCGAGCGTCCCTGGTCAGATACGGTGACGAGATGACCGACAGCCTGCCTGCCGACGTGGCCGACGTGCTTGCGGCAGTCCTGAGCAAGGACAGTCCCGTTCATGCCGTGCTGCGACGGCAGATTCCGCACCTCAGTGTGCGGGCGCGCTGCACATGCGGCTGCGGTACCGCCTACTTCGAACTCGACCCCGACGAGGTCGAGCCCGCGCCCACCGGAGGCGGCGTTGTCGTTGCGGCCGAAGCACAACTTGTCACCGAAGCCGATGAGTACCCCGGCGAAGTCCTGGCCTTCACGCAGGGCGGCTACCTGGCGTGGCTGGAAGTCTGTTCCTGGAGCGACGACATCGAGGTGACACTGGCTGCCGCGCGTCGCTGGCTCCGGCCTCGCTCCTGATCTCGGACTCCCAGCAGCCAGCAGCCAGCAGCCAGCAGCCAGGAGCCAGATGTCTCGGCTCGGCAAGACACCACGAAGCCCAGTCGAGCGATGCTGCGACGAGGACGCCGTGGACGCTAGACCTGGCTTCGTGCCGCGCAGCATTCAGCCCTCAGGAGCAGCGCCCAGGCACACCGTGGGTGGCCGGGGTACTCAGCCGTGTGAGGTCTCCGCTGCCTCCACCACGTCGTAGCCTTCGCGGCGCATCCGTTCACCTCCCCAGGTGCCGAGCGGCCCGAGTGCTTGATTCAGCGTGCGCCCGTGCTCGGTCAGGGAGTACTCCACCCGTGGCGGCACCTCCGCAAAGACCTCTCGGTGTACGAGATTGTCCTCCTCCATCTCACGCAGGTGCTGCGTGAGCATCTTCTCGCTCACTCCCGGCATACTGCGACGAAGCTCGGCGAAGCGGCGTACGTCATGGGCGTCGAGTTCCCAGAGGATCAGCCCCTTCCACTTGCCGCTCACCACG
Organism: Streptomyces sp. Root1310; assembly: GCF_001426425.1. Taxonomy (NCBI): domain Bacteria; kingdom Bacillati; phylum Actinomycetota; class Actinomycetes; order Kitasatosporales; family Streptomycetaceae; genus Streptomyces; species Streptomyces sp. Root1310. Next base: position 641,004 of record NZ_LMEQ01000030.1, read on the forward strand.
TCGAGCGCAGCGTCGATCCCGCATATGTAAGGACCGCTTCTCGGTGCTTTGGCCATGGCCACCCCCCTTACTGAAAGGTAAGTACCGCAGAAAATAGTGGGTACTTCCGAGAATAGTGGTGCTCTCCGAGCATGGAGGGGTGAACGAACGACAGAACCTCACCACCAGCCAGAACAGCGCCGTTACCGTGATCGGGCTTGGTCCGATGGGTCAGGCGATGACCCGCACCCTTCTCGCCGTCGGCCACCCGGTCACCGTCTGGAACCGCACCGCTGCCCGGGCCGACGGCGTCGTCGCTGACGGAGCGAAGTTCGCCGCTACACCGGGCGAAGCCGTCGAAGCGAGTGATCTCGTGCTCCTCAGCCTCACCGACTACCAGGCGATGTACGACATCCTCGACAGCGCCACCGCATCACTCGCCGGCCGAACGTTGGTCAACCTGAGCTCGGACACGCCCGACCGCACCCGCAAGGCGGCAACGTGGGCGGCGGGCCACGGCGCAGCCTTCCTCACGGGTGGTGTCATGGTCCCGGCGCCGATGGTCGGCACCGAGGCGGCCCACATCTACTACAGCGGCCCCGACCAGGTGTGGGAAAACCATCGGGCGGTGCTGGCGCCGCTCGGCACACCGAAATATCTGGGCGAGGATCCGGGCCTCGCCCAGTTGATGTACCAAGCCCAACTCGCGGTGTTCCTCACCACCTTGTCCGCACTGATGCACGCCACCGCGATGCTGGGCACCGCAGGAATGAAGGCCAGGGAAACACTGCCGGAGCTGCTTTCTTCCGCCGACTCGATCGGAGCCATTCTCAGGGCCGGCGAGGACACCCCCGGAGCCGCGCTGGATGCCGGGGAACATCCAGGCGACCTCAGCACGGTCACCATGATGGGGGCGACGGCCGACCACATCGTCGAGACCAGCACATCACTCGGCCTGGACCTCGCCCTCCCTCTGGCAGTACAGGCCCACTACCGGCGCGCGATCGAGAATGGACACGGCAGCGACAACTGGACCCGCATCATCGACAGCATCCGGAGGCCGCGCTGACCGTACCCCGGCCCGCCGGGCCCACTCCCGCCCGCGACTTCACCGAGACGTCACCGCCTGCTCGGGCCTTCGGCGGAGTGTGACCCGGCACCCGACCCGGTAACGGGAGCGCGGCTCGGCCCGCACCTCAGAACGCTGTGGTCAAACTCCGTGAAGTGGCCCGCCTGGTCTGCGCGGGCTGGGGCATGCCGTGAACCGGGCCCGGCCAGAGCGGCTTCGCCGGCTCACGGGCTGACCAGCGAGGCATGGCCGGTCCGGCGAGATCACGAGCCGCCCATACATCCGCAGCGCTCCACGAGGGGTGTCCGCCCGCTGCGACGTGGAAGCCTGCGGCACAGAATGTCAGCTCTATCAGAGCTGGGCGTCGTCCTGGCAGTGCGGTCGAGTTGCGGATCCGCGCTGTCGGGCACGAGCTCATCCAGAAGGTGTGGCCGGGGTGGTGATGCTCGGCCGGGCCGGTCTCCCTGTCGAGCAGCAGGGCGGGTGATCAGGGGAACAGCCCATCGTCGGGTGCGGGGACCGTCAGGCTGTCGGCGCGAATGCCGTGAGGGCGTCGACGAGGTCGGCCGGGGCTTCCAGAGGGATCAGGTGGCCGGCGTGGGGGACCACCACGAAGTCGGCTTGGGAGAGGTAGGGCACCAGGTTGTGGCGGAGCACGCCGACGGGCTCCACCTGGTCGTGCTCTCCGGCGACGACGAGAGCGGGCACGCTGACCATGCGCGTGTACTCGGTGATGTCCTGCGCGATGCCGCGCAGCGGCCACTCGGTTCGGGCGGCGTCGGTGAAGGCCCGCGAATCCGTCACGATCTGCGCCTTGACCGGCGCGGGCAGGTCGGTCGCGGTGAGGACGTGGTCCCGTGCCCCGGCGACGGACTCGGCGGAGTCGTAGGCGTGCGACAGGCCTTCCTGGTACTCGGGGGTGATGTGTGCGGCGGGCTTCGCCGGGCCGGACCCGACGAGAACGATGCCGCGCAGGCCGACGGGGCGGGTGGCCGCGACCAGCTGTGCGACCTTGCCCCCCATGGAATGCCCCACCAGGACGTAGTCCGTGACTCCGGCATCGGCGAGCACGGCCACCGTGTCGTCGGCGAGTTGAGCGAGCGTGTAGGGACCAGGCAGAGCCATCGACCGGCTCCACCCGCGGAAGTCGACCGTGAGCACGTCGCGGCCCGCCAGGCGTTCGATGACGAGGTCCCAGGTGCGGGCGGAACCACCCCAGTAGTGCAGGAACACCAGGGTCGGACCGGCCCCCGGCCGATGGTCGTAAATGGGCAGAAGCGTCTGCTGCGTCGTGTTCACGATGGCTCTCCCGATCGGTTCTCTGGGCGATCGCCCTGTATGTTCATTGAAACTTCTGCGCCCGGACGGGGCATCGGTGTGACTGGTCACCCGATGGTGAAAAATGGACACGTGAGCGCGATCCGGCAGATGACCTACCAGCCCGCGGGGCGCCGCGCCGCCGCAGTCGAGACGATGACGTTCGGCCGCCTCCGCGAGCTGAACGACGGGGGCACCCAGCGCGCCGACTTCCACATCCTCGCCGTCATCGACGCCGGATTCGGCTCCGTCACGGTCGATTTCCACCGCCACCCGCTCCAAGATCGGTCCGCGGTGTGGATTCCACCCGGCGCGGTGCACCGGTGGGACGACATCGCAGAAGTGGTAGGCCACCTCGTGTTGTTCGTGCCGACCGCGCCGGTCACCCAGGCCACCCGGGAACTCGTCGCCGTTCCGGACCCGGCCACGCACTGGAGCATCCCCGACGCCGACTGGCCGTTCGTCGACACCGCACGCAGCCATCTCCTCCTCGAAGCGTCTGCCCCACCCAGCGACTCCTCGGCGGAGCTGCCCGAGATCCTGCTCTCCGCGCTCGTCACCCGGCTGCACCCACCGCACGCCGAAGCACCGCTCACCCATCCGGTGTTCCGGTTGTTCCGCTCCAGCGTCGAGGCGCACTTCCGGCAACACCACGACGCCGGCTACTACGCCCGTACGCTGGGATATGCGCCCCGCACCCTCTCACGAGCGGTGCAGCAGGCCACCGGCCGTACTGCGAAGGCGTACATCGTCGAACGGATCATCCTGGAAGCCAAACGGCTCCTCGCACATGACCGCCATACCGCCGCCCGCTGCGCCGACATGCTCGGTTTCCCCGACGCATCCAACTTCTCGGTGTTCTTCCACAGGGCCACAGGCAAACGCCCGGGCGTGTGGCAGGCGACGATGGCCGGCGAGTGAGGAAGGGACTGGGTGTTCCATCTCAGGGTGACACCCTCAAGGGCCGGAGTGTCGAAGCGGCCATCGGACATCACCCCACCTGGGCGGTGCGGATCGACATCTACGGGCGGATCGACGGCACCGCAGAGGTTCACCAGATGATCACGCTGCTGCTTGAGCATGGAGGCGTGGCAACGGACGACTACACCCCCCACCCCTGGACCCTGCCGGAAATCCTGTCTGGAACAGTGATCGACGGCCTGCGCTTCTCGACTTTCGCGGCTACCACGAACTCAGCCGCGCACACGGGCGTTCCTGACTCGACCGATCGCCTCACCAGCGCAATGCTCCTTTGTCAGGGCATCTAAGTCAGCGGTGTGGGGAAGTAGGTCTCACAGTGCAGCTGCAGGACTGCGTCCGCTCCTGCCCGTACACCCTCCGCCCCTTCAAACAGGTGGACTCGGGTGAATGACGCCTCCAGGTCCGCGTGCACCGCCGACAAGATCGTCCAGCGTCTCCCGGTCCCACACCGCTGCCCGAGCTGTGGGCTGGTCGGGCAACCACCCCGCTTCGCGTGGTGCATGCTATAAGTGACGACGAGAGTTTCCGGTCTGGTGGCAGTGGAGGCTGGATGATCGGGACGGTGTTCCGGGGCGAGCACATGCCTGCGGCGGACCGGTTCGACCACTGGCGCGAACTGATTGCCCGAACGCGCTCGAACGACTTCATCAGCGCCCACTCCGCCGACTTCCGTGGAGAGCTCACGTTGTTGAAGCTGGGGCCGACCACCGTGATGCAGACGGCGTTCCTGCCTACGCGGTTCCTGCGAAGCCCAAAAATGGTGCGCCGTGGCGACCGCGAGCTGTACCACCTGACGCTGATGCTCGATGAGGGAATGGTTCTCGACCATGCCGGGCGGAGCACCGAGTTCGGTCCCCATGACCTGCATCTGGCCGACAGCTCACGCCCCTACGACTTCCGGCCGCTGGACGACCGGGAACGCCGGATCGTCAGAGGAATCGGCGTGGACATCCCGAAGGTGATGCTGCCGCTGCCGCCGCAGCGGGTACGGGAGTTGCTGAACAGACGGATGCCGGTGCACGAGGGAGTCGGTTCCCTCCTCGCGGCCTTCCTCCTCGGACTGAACCGTCAGTCCGAGCACCTCCAGCCTTCCGACGCGCCCCGCATGGGCAAGGTCGTGGTCGACCTGGTARCAGCGTGGATCTGCCAACTCCTCGACGCGGAGGCCGTCCTCTCGCCAGAGACGCGCCAGCAGGTGCTCGCAGAACGAATCCGGGCGTTCGTCCGGCAGAACCTTCACGATCCCGAACYGACGCCCTCYGCGATCGCTGCCGCGCACCACATCTCCGTCAGCTACCTGCACCGCATCTTCCAACAGCAGATGCCTGGTGAGACGGTCGCGGCCTGGATACGCGGCCAGCGTCTGGAGGGCGCCCGCCGTGATTTGGCTGATCCGGCCCTGGGCAGCATGCCGATCCACGCCGTCGCCGCCCGCTGGAACTTCCCTCGCGCGGCCGACTTCACTCGAGCCTTCCGCTCCGCCTACGGTCTCGCTCCCAGCGACTACCGGCTTGAGGCCCTGTCCGACAAGAGCGCAGGGGGCGACGGGCGTGAGCAGCGCCGCGCAGGNGGCAGGCAGCATGCCGATCCACGCCGTCGCCGCCCGCTGGAACTTCCCTCGCGCGGCCGACTTCACTCGAGCCTTCCGCTCCGCCTACGGTCTCGCTCCCAGCGACTACCGGCTTGAGGCCCTGTCCGACAAGAGCGCAGATGCTGCCCCGACGAATGTCGCCCCAAGCCGGCGTGGGACGGACGTGCCGCGACTCGATTCGCTCAGGGAATCGAGCCCCCGTCAGACCCGGAGCGGTTCAGACGCCGACACCGAGCCCGGGCAGGCTCCGCCGCCAACCGGGTCCGGCAACCAGACCGGCATGGCCCCCAGTTGCCGGCGGCCGTCCGGGCCGGTCTGCCGCCGGACACTGGCCTTTGGCCTTCTCCCGACCCGCCGAACGCCGCCCATGGGGCCTGCCGGGACCAGGCCGGCCGCCGTCCACCCGTGCCGCCGGCTCACCGCGCCGCGCGCCCTGCCCGGCAGCCGCGGGCCGCCACCTCGTGCCGCCTGCTCCGGGCCCGCACCCGCGCCCCGCGACTCATACACCTGCTCTGAGAGGCATCAGGCCAGACAGCCCGCCCGCTCCGTGCCCCCGGGCCATCTCCGGTCCTGCGTGGGGGAGGGGAGGCTGGGGAGGGGGCCACCGTTTCCCTTCCCGCCTGGCCCGGTCATCGGCCGCACCCGTCCGTCGGCCGCGCGGACCTCCTGCCCGACCTCCTGTCGGGGGTTGCGGGGCTGCCTCCCCATGCGACGGGCTGCTGGTGGGGACATCGGCACGGCAGTTGACGCCGCGTCGCAGAGGTTGTGGCATGATCTCCCCAACCGGGGGGTGGGCAATGAAGCGCGGACTTCTGCTGAGTATCGGCATACTGCTGGCCTTGGCGACGGGGTGCACGCAGGCCGAGCCTCGCCCCGGTTCCCCTTCCTCCTCCACTCCGTCTTCGTCTGCTTCCTCTGATGCTCCTGAACCGCCGGAGTCCGGTCCTGCCACACCACAGGGCGCGGCCGCGATCACGGTGAACGACGCGAAGCTTGTCCAGGCCTACAGCAGCGCGGCGGTGTTCCCCGCGGGTGAGGCCGTCCCGGCGACGTCCGAGGTGGCGGTTCTGCGGCGCGAACGGCCGGTGGGCACGGGTAACGTCGCCTGGATGCCAGACGCCAACACGTACTGCCTCGTGTCGATCAGGGAGCAGACATCGCACCGTCAGTGCTTCGGGCTTGCGGCGAAGCGGAAGCCCTCGGGCTACGTGCATGTGGGCAACACACTTCCGCAGGGCCTCGGCGATCTCGCGGAACCACCCCAGATGCAGCTCACCGTCAGCGTCGTCGAGAACACCAGCGGGCCCTTCTCCTACACCGGCGGTACGCCTGAGCACGCAACTCCGGTGCAGGAAGCCACGGTGAAGTTTCCCTCGGGCAGGACGATGACGTTCCTGACGTACGAGTTCCCTGAGAGGGAGAGCATCCCGATGGACGCCGAGATCTGCAATGCGGGCCGGGTGGTCTGCTTCAAAGCATTCGAATCGACCCCTTACGGGGAATAAGACCGTGTCCTACATGGTCAGTTTCCGGAGCTGTTTGTAGCAGCAGAGGGCGGCTGCCAGTCCGAGAAAGGCCAGGTAGTTGCCTGGTTTCCGCTCGTAGCGGTGGTTGAGGCGGCGGTAGCCGGTCAGCCAGGACATGGTGCGTTCGATGACCCACCTTCGGCGGCCGAGTCGTTCGTTGGACTCGACTCCCTTGCGGGCGATCCGGACGCCGATGTGCTTGCCCCATAGCCATCGGCGCAGGTGGGGAATGTCGTACGCCTTGTCGGCATGCAGGCGTTGGGGCTTTGAATCAGTCGCGTGGGATGCGTGTCCTATGTGGAAATGGGACAGCATCGGCTTCAGTGCCTGACTGTCGTGGGTGTTGGCTGCGGAGAGTCCGACGCGTAGAGGCAGTCCGTTCGCGTCGGACAGGACATGCATCTTGGAACCGGGCTTACCTCGGTCCACGGGGCTCGGACCTGTGTGTTCGCCCCCTGTTTAGCCCGGACATGAGCTGAGTCGAGGACTGCACGGGACAGATCGATGAGCTCCTGGCCGTCCGAAGCTAGAAGCTGGCGAACCTTCTGATGCAGCCGGCCCCAGACTCCGGCGCGGGACCAGATGGCGAAGCGGCGATGCACAGTCGACTTCGACACTCCGAAGCACGGTGGCAAGGCCCGCCAGGCGCAACCGCTGACGAGCACGTAGATGATCGCGGCGAACACCGCCTCATCCCATCGATGTTCGCGACCCCGCCACCCTGCGGCCGCAGGCGGGCCGACGGCAGCAGCGGCTTCGCGATCTCCCACAAGCCGTCCGGAACGATCCATCCCCAGGGCCCACTCCCCATGCCCAGCACAACGGCCAACTGACCATGCAGGACACGGTCTAAAGGCCGCACCCGACACACCACCGACCGTGCCGTGCCCAGTGACTTCTGGCGGCGCCCACAGCGGAAGGTCGGTCTGAGGTTCCGGCGCTCGCCGTGGCAGAAGTCCGGCGGCTCATGGCAGTTCACCGTCCCCCACCGACACACCGGCGCAAAGCCGATCACGCGCTGAGCTGGTCCTGGTGGCGGCGCCGCCACCAGGCAACCGCACGACGCTGCCACTACCGTCGCCGCCACGGTGGAGGTTACGAACTTCCGGCATCTGACGCCACGGTAGCCGAATGGACTCGACAAGGAGCCTCTGACCAGCAGAGACAGCGAACTGCAACTGGAGTACTAGCCAATGTCGGCAGGGAGGCCGTCAGGGGAAGGTGACGCGGGCCAGTCTGCTGTCCAGCCAGTCCCGCAGGTGGGTGGGCTGGGTGATGGTGCCGGGGTTGTGGGGCTGGTTGAGGTCGGCGACGATCTCGACCAGGACGCGGCGCCGTTCCTCCTCGTCGGTGACGGGGATGGCGCGGGCCGGAAGGTCGGCCCGGATGCCGTGCTTCAGGTGGAAGATGAAGTCCGGGTGGGCCAGGAGGTTGGCGTACCAACTCGTCGGACGGCCGGAAGTACCGCTGCAGAGGTAGGTCTCGCCGGCGGCACGGTAGAAGAAGATCTCGATTCGCCGGGGGTTTCCGGTCCGGCGGCCGGTTGTGGTGATGTCGATGATCCGCTCGCGGGTGCCCGCGGCTGGGGTGATCTCGATGGCCGCACGTACCGCCGCGTCCATGAGGGCTCCTTTCCCTGGTGGTCGGATGGTGGGGCGCGGTCAGGCGGCTTCGTGCTTGAGGGCGGGGCCGAGCAAGAGGCCGCCGTCGATGACGAACTCCGAGCCGGTGGCGAAGGACGCCTCGTCGGAGGTGAGGAACAGCAGGGCCCGGGTGATGTCGGCGGGCTCGCCCAGACGGGGGATGGCGAACGGCTCGGCCGAGTAGAAGTCGGAGATCGGGGCGTCGCTGCCGGCGGCGGGCTCGGTGATGAACGGGGTGGCGATGACGCCGGGGTGGATGGCGTTGACGCGGATGTGGTCGCGGCCCAGTTCCAGGGCGGCGGTCTTGGTGAGGCCGCGGACAGCCCACTTACTCGCCACGTAGGGGGCGTACATCGCGGTGCCGCCCACGCCGGAGGTGGACGCGATGTTGACGATGACGCCGCCGCCGTTCCGGCGCAGCGAGGGGGCCGCCGCCTTGATGCCAAGGAAGGCGCCGGTGAGGTTGATGCCGAGGACGCGGTCCCAGACCCGGCGGTCGGTGGTCTCGATCGGGGCGGCGGGGTTCTGCACCCCGGCGTTGTTCACGAGGACGGAGAGGGGGCCGAAGTGCTCCTCGGCGGCCTGGACGGCGGCGCTCCAGGAGCTCTCGTCGGTGACGTCGAGGCGGACGTACAGCGCGCGGGCGCCGAGTTCGGCGGCGAGCGCCCGGCCCTGGTCCTCGTCGATGTCGGCGATCACGACGTCGGCGCCCTCGGCGTGGTAGGCGCGGACGTGGCTGGCTCCCTGGCCGCCGGTGCCGCCGGTGACGAGCACGGTGTGGTGGTCGAAGCGTTGCATGGGATGGTTCCTTTCCAGGTGGCGAGTCGAGCGACTCACCTCGTCATTGACCGTACGGGCGCGAGGCGAGGTGAGTCAAGTGACTCACCTCGCCTAGGATGGTGTTCATGACCACCGAGCCGTCGGCCTACCACCAGCGCGTCGCCGAGGAGAAGCGGGCCGCGATCCTGCGCGCGGCCACTCGCCTGTTCCTGGACTCCGGATACGACCGGACGTCGCTGGCGAAGATCGCCGAGGCGGCGGGGGTGTCGAAGGCGACCCTGTTCAAGCAGTTCCCGACCAAGGCGGCGCTGTTCGACGCGATCGTCACCGTGTCCTGGCAGGCGGGCGACGGGGACGAGGACACCCCACCGCCGGGCGACCTCCGGGCAGGCCTCGCCCGGATCGGCCGGCGCTACGTCGCCCTGCTCACCCGTCCCGGCATGGCCGACCTCTTCCGGATCGTCATCGCCGAGCTGCCGCGCTTCCCGGAACTGGCCGAGTCGCAGTTCCACCGCGGCAAGATGCCGTACTTCGATTCGGTGCGCCGCTACCTCGAGGCGGAGCGGGACGCCGGCACCGTCGTACTGGACGATCCGGAGCTGGCGGCCACCCAGTTCCTCGGCATGATCTCCAACTACGTCTTCTGGCCCCGTCTGCTCCTGCCCCGCTGGGCTCCGGACGGCGCGGCCGTCGAGTCGGTCGTCGACGAGGCCGTCCTGATGATGGCGGCCAGGTACGCCGCCTCCTCCTGAGGCGGCGCACCCCGCGCACCCTGCCGCCCCTCTCCCTCCGTCCCGGCCTCGGGTGACGAACGGGAGAGGAGCGCCGTGCGGGGCAGCCGGCTCAGCGGTCGGCGAGGGCGCGGATCTCATCGGCGATCAGCTTGGGGTCCTCCTCGGCCATGAAGTGTCCGCAGGAGACGGTCTGGTGGCGGAGGTCGTCGGTCCAGGCGCTCCAGAGGCCCTGGGCGTGGTAGCCGAGGGCGGCGCCCCAGTCCTGCTGGAGGACGGTGACGGGCATGGCCAGCTTGTTGCCCGCGTCCTTGTCGGCGGTGTCGTGGTCGACGTCGACTCCGGCCGAGGCGCGGTAGTCGGCGACGATCGAGGGCACGGCGGCCGCGGAGGCGGCGAGGTAGTGGGCGCGGACGTCGGCGGGGAGGGCGTCCGGGTCCTTGGTCCAGGCGTCGAGGAAGTACCCGAAGAAGGTGTCGGCGGCGCCCTGGATCATCTCCTCGGGCAGTCCGGGGGCCTGGGCCATCAGGTAGAGGTGGAAGCCGACGGCGGCGTTGACGCCGTGCAGCGCGTCCCACATGTCGAGAGTGGGCAGGACATCGAGGAAGAGGGCGCGGGCGACGGCCTCCGGGTGGTCCATCGCGGCGCGGAAGGCGACCAGGGCGCCACGGTCGTGGCCGGCCAGGGTGAAGCGGTCGTGGCCGAGAGCGGCGGCGAGGCGTACGACGTCGCGGGCCATGGTCCGCTTGGAGTAGACGTCGGGTCCGGTCTCGGCGGGCTTGTCGCTGACGCCGTAGCCGCGCAGGTCGAGGCAGATGACGGTGTGGTCGGCGCAGAGGTCAGCGGCGACGTGCCGCCACATCAGGTGGGTCTGCGGGAATCCGTGCAGCAGGACGACCGGCGTGCCGGTGCCGCCGACGGCGGCCTTCAGGGTGACGCCGTCGTCGACGGTCACGCGGTGCTCGGTGAATCCGGGGATGCTCGGGGTTGTCACGGTGACTCCTGGGCTTCGTGGCAGAGTGGACGTTCCGGACCTCCAACCTCGGTGGTCCGGGCCGTCCGGGGACGTCACCCAGGTTGCGGGCCCCGGATCAGCGATCGATGAGTGGACACGCGGCACCCCCCGGCGACGGCGCCGCCTCGCCCGCGAAAGGACCCTGCCGTGGGTGTGGAGTTCGGACTGCTGGGACCGGTCGCCGCCTGGGACACCGGCGGCGGGGCACCGCTGCCGCTGGGCGCGCCCCGGCACCGGGAGGTCCTCGGGCGGCTGCTGATCGCCCGGGGCCGGGTGGTCCCGGTCGGTCGGCTGGTGGCCGATCTGTGGGAGGACGAGGCCCCGGCGGGCGCGGTGGGCGCGGTCCGCACCTTCGTGGCGGCGCTGCGGCGTGCGCTGGAACCCGGGCGCCCGCCCCGGCAGCCGTCCCGTCTGCTGGTCACCGACGGTCCCGGGTACGCCCTGCGGGCCGGCCGGGAGACGGTCGACGCCTGGCGGTTCGAGGACACCGCCGCGCGAGCCGCCGAGGCGCCGCCGCACGCGGCGGTCGCCCTGTGGGACGAGGCGCTCGCCTGCTGGCGGGGGCCGGTGCTGGCCGACTTCCCCGACGCTGCGTGGGCCGCCGCGGAACGCGCCCGGCTGGAGGCGCTGCGCCTCGACGCGGTGGAGCGGCGCGCCGACGTCCTGCTGGCGACCGGCGCCGCCCGGGACGCCGTGGCTGACCTGCGCGCCCATGTCGCCGAGCACCCCGGCCGGGAGGACGGCTGGGTGCTGCTGGCCACCGCGCTGGACCGCGCCGGGCGGCGCGGCGAGGCACTGCGGGCACTGGCCCAGGCCCGTGACGCCCTGAGCGGAGGCAGGGGCGCCCTGGCACGGACCGAGGCACGCATCCTCAGTGCGGCGGGGGACTCCCCGGCCGAACCGGCCGGGACGGCCGACAGCGTCTGGGACCGGGCGGCGGCCTCCTGGAACCGTTCGGTGCCCGCCCGGTCCCGGGCCCGGCTGCACGCCACCGCCGGCCTCCTCCGCGACCTCGCGGTGACCGGCCCCGACGGCCTCGAGGAAGCCCACCGGCACCGGCGCGATCTGGTCTCGGCGGCCGAGACGACCGGCGACCCGGAACTGGCCGCCCGGATCATCGGCTCCTACGACGTCCCGGCGGTGTGGACCCGCGCCGACGATCCCGAAGGCGCCGGCGAACTGTCGCGGGCCGCCGCCCGCGCCGCCGCCCGGCTCGGCCCGGAGGGCCCGCCCGCGCTGCGGGCCCGACTGCTGTCCGTCGTGGCGGTCGAGTCCCGGGGCGACGCCGCCGCCGACGCCCCGCTTCCCCGGGCCTTTGACGCGCCCGCCACCGAACCGTGGCGGCTGCGTGCCGAACGCGCTGCCGAGGAAGCTGTCCGGACCGCCCGGCGCTTGGGCGACCCGGCGCTCCTGGCGTTCGCCCTCAACGGCGCCTTCATGCAGTCGTTCGCCGACTGCGGCTCGGCCGCCCGCCGAGACGCCCTCGGCACCGAACTGACCCGGCTGGCCGTCGACCACCAGCTCCCCGGGCACGAGGTGTTGGGTCGTATCGTCCGCCTCCAGGCCCTCGCCGGACTCAGCCACTTTACGGAAGCGGACGCCGAGGCCAGGGAGATCGACCGGCTCGCGGACCGCAACGAGCGGCCGCTCGCCGGCGTCTTCACCGCCTGGTACCGGGCCTTGCGCCTCTGCGAGACGGACGGCTGGGAGGCCGCCCGCCCCCGGTACGCGCGGGTCCTGGCGGAGACGGCCGACTGCGGAATGCCCGGCCTCACCCGGGGAGCCGCTGCCCTCGTCGCGCTGGTTCCCGTCATGCGGGGTGACACCCTGCCCGATCCCGGCGACTTCGCCGGCTTGGACCCGGGTCCGTACCGACCCTGGCTCGACCCGCTGCTGCTGGCCGCCTCCGGCGACACCGAGCGGGCCCGGCAGGCACTCGGGACTGTCCCCCGGCCCCCGCACGACCTGCTCCAGGAGGCTCTGTGGTGCGTACTCGCCCGAGCCGCCGCGTCCGCGGGGCACCTGCCGGTACTGCGCCGCGCCCGTGGGGAACTCGCCCAGGCCGAAGCCGAGTACGCCGGCGCGGGCAGCGGCCTGGTCTCCTTCGGCCCGGTCATGCGTCATCTGGCCGCCGCCGACGCGGCAATCGAGGAGGCGCACGCCTCCGCCACCGGGCGGGACGCCGACGGCGAGGAGTGAGCGCGGCCCCGGCGCTCGCGGGAGGCGGGCTCCACCGGACAGCACCGAGCGCTTTCGAGCACGCCTCGGGCATTGTGCGGCGGCTGGGTGATCACGGCTGCCGCAGATGATGGCTGAGCCCGCCGGACTTCGGCGTGGCCCCCACCATCCTTCGAGGCACTATGCGCATCCTGTTCTCCTGTACCCCGGCGATGGGCCACCTGCTGCCCCTTCTCCCGGGCCGCCCGCCGGGCCTGCCACACGACCGCCGTGCTGACGCACGGCTCCCTCAAGGGGATGTGCAAGGTCGGGAGCTGCCAGCGTCAGCCGGGGACGAGGGTGGCCAGCATGGCGTCGACGCCGCCGCTCAGCAGGGTCTCGGCGGGCAGTGCCCGTTCGGCGGCAGCGGCGGCCTGCATCTGCGGCCACAGGGCTGTGAGGGAGGAGTCGAAGTAGCGCAGCGTGTCGTTGGCAAAGAGATTTCGGCCTGTGCTGGTGCCGTCGGCAAGTTCCCGTAACCGGGGTCTGTCGCGGGTGTGGCGGGGCAGGAGGGCGATTTCGTCCGCCAGTTCCTGGGTCGGCGTCGCGGCTGCCAAGTCGAGACCGGCGCGCAGTCCGGGGGTGAACGGCTGGACGAAGAAGGGGGGGGGGGGGGGGGGGGGGGGGGGGGGGGGCAGCTCCACAAGCATCCCTGCCCGGGGGGCCACGCTGCTGGCGATCCGCTGCCGCCACGGTCTCAGATTGGGGTGCAGCCGCTCCGTGCTGGCCGGTCTGGTGCGTGAGTAGCGCACGCTGAGCGCGGCTTCCGGCAGCGCGTCGGGAACCGGGGCGACGGTGGTCCGACGTAGGTCAGCCTCCGTGAAATGTATGCGCAGCATGAGTCTGATCGTCCATCCGGCTCACCCTTTTGGCCACAGATGAAAGGCATGGCGACCGGAACCGACTGGCGGCAGGCTCTTTCTCACCAGCTCCATCCGCCCGGACAACTCGGCAAGGGGCCGGGCCCGGTCACCTGTTGGTACCGGATGGATCAGAAACATCCGCAGAGTTCACGGAGGAAGCATGATCGGACGTGTCGGCAGACGACTTGCCCTGGGTTTCGCCACGGGCGCTCTTACTGGTCCTGGTGATCATGGAGTTGCGACGCTCTGTGATCACTGGGGAGACCTGTGCCCGCGCTCCCATCGTGGCTGACAGAACGGCTGAGGCGGCCGTGATCGAGGTCCAGCAGAGTGTGCACGGCCTCCGCGTTGCCGTCGGCGCGGAGGAAGAAAAGTGATCATCCTCGGTCGGCGCCGGTTTCCTCGGCCAGCTGGGGGTGGCGCCTTTCCAGGCCAGGCGCCGTTCTGTCCGCCACTGCGTGGAACGAAAACCTGTCGAGCAGAGAACGGCCCCGGGCCGGGCATCATGCCGCAGCCGTTCCCCGCAGCCCCGGCAGATCATCTCATTGGCCCGTACGGCGCCTCGGACACCACACCAGCGTAGGGCCCGAGACCACTCGGAACCAGGGATCAGAAACACGCACCAAGCTTGTTCTCTAACCTCCGTCTCTACTCTGACGCTCCCCCTTAATGGGGTGATCATGACGAGCTGATCCGACACACTGGTTCGATGCGGCACGATGATGAACAGCCTTTGTCCGGTGGCAACGTCAGTGATGGTGTCGTTCGCGTCGGGGACACCGTTCGCCGTCCGACCGGACCATGGACTCCCGCTGTGCATGCCCTGCTTGCCCACCTGTACGAGGTGGGATTCGGCGCGGCGCCTCGTCCGCTCGGCATTGACGATCAGGGGCGTGAGGTCCTGACCTTCATGCCGGGAGATGTGGTCTGGCCCGACCGGTTCTCGCTGATGGAACCCGCTCGACGACTGGCTCGCGTGGCACGGCTGATCCGGGACTTCCACGACGCCGTGCAGGACTTCACGGCGCCCTCCGATGCGCAATGGCAGACGCTGATCCCCGCTGAGGGCAGTGACGTCATCGCCCATAACGACCTGGCCCCCTGGAACCTCGTGGTCGCAGACGAGGCGCGCTGGGCCTTCATCGACTGGGACGCTGCAGGTCCCGGCTCGCGCCTGTGGGATGTCGCATACGCCATTCACGGGTTCATCCCGCTGTCCGCGCATCCGGACTGGCAGAGCCCGGACGCGGCGGACCGACTGCGAGTCTTCGCCGACGCCTACGGTCTGGCTGAGTCCGAACGCCGTCGGTTGGTGCCTCTACTGGGGCGCCGTACGCGTTCCATGCACGAATTCCTGCGCGACCAGGCAGCCCAAGGAGCCCAGCCCTGGGCAAGGCTGTGGGCTGAAGGCCACGGCGACGCTTGGCGAAACGACGCCGAATACATCGAGCAACGCGAAGACCAGTGGATGCGGGCCCTGCTCGCCAGCTGAGGCATCAGCGCCCGTGCCTGGCTCCTGGCATCGAACGACATCTCGAACTGGATCACTCACCTGGGCATTCGCCGGACATTGAAGCGGCCTTCGCCTGATCATGTGCTCCGACCAAGGTGCTCCGATCGAGACGAAGGCCGTGAGGGTGAGTCTGCTGCCTGCAACCGGTCCCGGGGAGGCGTTCGCGCAAGCGTCACGCTTCCGGGAGGACTCATTCGACTGCCTGACCGCGCGCGGGGACGAACTGTTCGACCTCGTGGACGCGTTGTTGTGCGCGGACGGTCCGGTGACCTCGCCGGTGGACCTGACGCTGGTGGCCGAGCACCGGCGCGGGCACGGCGCTATGTATGAGGCGTTGAACTGCGGGAGTGTGGACGTGCCCCGGCTGCGGCAGGTGTTGGCCGGTCTGCCGATGCCGCGGGCCGCCGACGGCCGCCTGGTCCTGGCGGCCGACGTCAGCAACTGGCTCCGCCCCGACGCGCCGACCAGCGCGCACCGCCTGTTCTGTCACGTCTACGGCCGCAGCGGACGCTCCTCGGACCAGTTCATCCCGGGCTGGCCGTTACTCCATCGTCGCCGCCCTCGAAGCGGGCCGCACATCCTGGTGCCAGCTCCTGGACGCCGTGCGTCTCGGACCGGAGGACGACGTCGCCGAGGTCACTGCAGCCCAGCTCCGCCGGGTGGTCGAGGACCTGATCGAGTTGGGCCGCTGGCACTTGGGCGACCGCGACATCCTCATCGTCTTCGACGCCGGCTACGACGCCCCGCGCACGGCCCACCTCCTGACCGGCCTCACGGTCGAGGTATTGGGACGGATGCCCTCCGACCGCGTCATGCGACGGCCGACGCCCTCGCTCAAGGAGTACGCCCTGGCCTATCCCCAGGGCGGACGACCGCCGAAGCACGGCAAGGAGTTCCGCTTCGCCAGGCCCGAGACCTGGGGCGAGCCGGACGCGGCAACCGTGCAGGTCACCGACCGGTACGGCACCGCGCGCGATTGCCTGGGACCGCATCTCGCATCCACCCCCGCCTGACCACCCGCTCGGCATGGATAGATCACACCGGCGAACTCCCGTTGACGACCTGCCGATCCTCCACGCGTGGGCGGCCTGTCGCGGCCCGCGGTATTAAGGGGAGCGAGTAACTCCTGTGTCAGATCGGTGCGTTCATGGCGACGCTTCCCCGTCACCACGATCCGCCACCTGATGATCCATAAGACGGACCTAGTCAGTGCCGAGGCGGCTTCTTCGGCTTCTTCCGCTCCGCGTCGACCTGGGTCTGAGACTGCCCGGTGTCGAATATGGCCGAGGCCGCTTCGATGACCGCCGGTGCGGCCAGCGCTCCGCAGAGGGCGAAGCCGCACGCGGCGAGGGCTGCGCGCCTACGGATGACGGCTTGCATAAAGATCACCTGCCATAAACCGCTCTACTACAGGATCTTCATTTCCACCATCCGCCCCCGTCGCACCGGGAGTCAACACCTTTTGCCCGTATTGCGCATTTAAGTGATTGAACCCCCAATTACCTTGCGTTCAGGGGGAGGGGGAGGGAATCCACAGGTCCCTGGTCCGAATCCGTCCGCCGCCTGCCAGGTCGTCGAGGTCAGGGTGCCACGCTCCTTGTGGGCGCCCATGACGGCGACGTGGGGCGGCCACTGTGCGGACCACTACCCGACCAGCCCGCTCCCCGTGCCGCCTGCGGGCCGTGCAGCGCGTTTTATCTGGCCATATAAATCACGGACAGGGCCGGGACTCCCTTCGGCCTGTACGAGAAGGGGACCCATGAGCACATACGAGGAAGACGTCGCCATCGTGCTGCGCGAGCGTCGTGCGTCCACCTGTACCTGCGGCGCGACCAACCCGCCGCACTACGACGCCTGCCACGACTGCGGGCAGCCGCTGGTGACGTGCGCGACCTGCGGGATCGTCAGCCCGCAGCGGTACGGCGGCTGCACCGGGTGCAGGTGCGAGACCGACTGGGGTCTCGCCTGGAACAAACCGGGACCTGCATCGGTTGGTATAGATACCCCACCGGGTATATGAGAGGGGGCCGGTCCCATGCCGACTGTTGAACTGACCAAGGACAATTTCGAGGAGACCGTCACCAGTTCGAAGATCGTGTTGATCGATTTCTGGGCGGCGTGGTGTGGCCCGTGCCGAAGGTTCGGCCCCATCTACGAGAAGGCGGCCGAGCGGCACCCGGACGTCGTGTTCGGCAAGGTCGACACGGAGGCGCAGCCCGGACTGGCAGGTGCATTCCAGATCAGTTCCATCCCCACGCTGATGGCCGTCCGTGAGCGGACGGTGCTGTTCTCTCAGCCGGGCGCGCTGCCGCCGCAGGCGCTCGAGGAACTCATCAGCGGAATTCGGGCCGTGGACATGAAGGACGTGCGCCGACAGGCCGCGGATTCTGCGGTGGCGAACTGACACCCAGGACACCGTGCGCCGGGCTCGGCCGTTACGCAGAGCGGCGAACTGTGGCGTCCCAGGCGCCGGCGGCAGGCGACAGGGCAGACTTGCAGACCTTGGCGCGTGTGTTTCTTGATGATCGATGCCGTTGCGAAACGGGATGTACAGTACCCCGAGGGGTATTTTTCAAGGAGTGATCGTGGAACTGGAACTCGCGGGTGCGGACCTGAAGGCCGTACTGAACCGGTTGCGCCGCGCGCAGGGGCAGATCTCCGGCGTGATCCGGATGATCGAGGAGGGGCGCGACTGCGAGGACGTCGTCACACAGCTCGCCGCCGCGTCCCGCGCACTGGACCGGGCGGGATTCGCGATCATCGCTACCGGCCTGCAGCAGTGTGTGGCAGACGCCGAGTCCGGTCGGCAGAACGGCGAGGCCACCGACGTCATGCGTGCCCGGCTGGAGAAACTGTTCCTGTCACTGGCGTAAGGGCTCATGCCGTTGCGGCCGTCACAGGACAGCGTCGCTCAGCATGCGCCGGGCGACGATCGGCAGCCGCAGCACGAAGACCCGCTGAAGCGGGCCTGCGGACATATGCGCGTGACGCCGATCCCGGTGCTCCAGGAGATATCCACAAGAACGGGAAAGACCTGAAAACACCCCGCTGATGAAGGGCTACTCGTCCCGCGCCCTGTGAGCAGCCGAAGAGAAGGATCGACGCCATGCGCTACGACCGCACAGTGCACCTCGAGACCGACTTCGCCACCACCGTCGCCCGCACCCGCGACGCTCTCGCGGAGCAGGGGTTCGGGATCCTCACGGAGATCGACGTCACCGCGACCCTCAAGGCGAAGCTCGACCACGAGATGGAGGACTACGTCATTCTCGGCGCTTGCAACCCACCCCTCGCGCACCGCGCCCTGGAGACCGACCGCTCGATCGGCCTGCTGCTCCCGTGCAACGTGGTCGTGCGCAGGGACGGCGACCGTACGGCCGTCCAGGCCCTCGACCCGACCACCATGGTCGCCCTCAGCGAGCTCGAGGCTCTGCGCCCCGTCGCCGAGGAGGCCGCCCGTCGTCTCGATGCCGCCCTCGCCTCACTTACGGCGGCCGATACCGACAGCTGAGGTCCCCCGACGAGCGGAGACCCCGCATTCGACCACCCGCTCGGTACCGGGCGAACCGGCAATGCACCTGACGCATCTATAGGTCCCCGGGTCATGTGGCAGTGTCGGGGACCCGGTGACCCGGTGACCCGGTGACGCGCGGCGCCTGTGAGCAGCACGAGGTGGGAACCGGCAGCCGAAGAAGACGCCCCTCTCCACCCGAATCACGCCCGACGCCTGGCACAGGTGTCGGGGGAGTACGGGACGGGTCGGCTCTCCTCGTCTGCGGAAGCGCCTGACGCAGAAACCCGGTTTTGCTCATCGCTCAGTCGCAGACCGAGTCCGTCGGCTCACCCAGCCGCTCGGCCAATTGGAAGAGTGCCGGCAGTGCGTCTGCGATCGCCGCCCGGTCGGCGTCACAGCGGGCGGAGAGGTCCGTACCCGTGCGGTGTTAGTGGGCGCTGGTCCAGGCGGCGAGCGGCTCGTGCTGTTCTCCGGGGCGCTGGCGTACCTGATCGCCACCAGCCGCCCTCGTCCGAGCGGCAACGCTCCATACCCCGACGCGGAGGGGGAGGAAGTCATGCCGCCGGTAAGCCATGGCGCCGGTCGCGACCGGCGTTGGGGGCCGCGCGGGGGTTTGACCGCAGCCCCGGGATCCGGCCTATTCAAAGTCTCGGCCGACGTTCTTCCCGGAACCGGAACCGGAACCTCGGCCCGCTGCCGCCTGCCCCGCAGCGTCACGCGCACAGGTCCCGGCCGCGTGGGTGTAGGCCCGGCCTGCTGACTGGGGGACCCACACCCACACGCGTGGCGCGGCGCCCGCCCCTCGCGCCGCCGCCCCGCACCGTGCATACGTCGTCCGGCAACCCGAGCAGGCATCTGGTCCTCCCCTCTGCTTGGGGCCCTGGTCCTTCGGTCTGTGGCTTCGTTTGCCTGTTTCTCAACCTCGCCCGCCCCGTCCGGCCACGGAGGGGGCGGGCGGTCGGTCAGAGAGTGCGACGGCGGCCCGTCCCGGCCATGAATCCAGCGGACAGCACGGCTCGAACCGCAACGTGAACCACGCAGGCAATGGCCCGCCAGCCGACGGCCGTACCTGGTTCGAAACCCCGACCGGAATACCCCCGGGGGTACCAATGCTAGAGTTCATATACCCCGGGGGGTAAGTTCAACGGGAAGGAAGCACCTCCGTGTTCTTCATCGACACCATCGAGCTCGAGGGCCTGGGCAACCGCAGCTACCTGGCCGGCGGTACGCGGACCGCCGTGGCGGTGGACCCGCCGCGCGATGTCGACCAGGTACTGGCGGCCGCCGCGCGTCGCGGGGTGCGGATCTCGCACGTGGTGGAGACGCACATCCACAACGACTACGTCACCGGTGGTCTGGAGCTCGCCCGGGTCACGGGCGCCTCCTACCTGGTGCCGTCCGGGGCGCGCGTGTCCTTCACACGGGTTCCGGTGTCCGACGGCGACACCGTCACCGTCGACGGCGAGCTGGAGCTTCGGGCGGTCGCCACCCCGGGCCACACCCCGCACCACACCTCCTACGTCCTGCGGGACCAGGGACAGCCGGTGGCCGCATTCACGGGCGGCTCCCTGCTCATCGGCACGGTGGGTCGTCCTGACCTCGTCGAGCCACGTCTGACCGAGGACCTGGCCCGCGCTCAGCACGCCTCAGCGCACCGCCTGGCGGCCGAACTGCCGGACGAGACCTTCGTGCTGCCCACGCACGGCTTCGGCAGCTTCTGCTCCTCGGCGCAGGCCGAGGGGGACGCCACCACGATCGGCAAGGAGAAGGCGGTCAACGCGGCTCTGACGACGGACGTGGAGTCGTTCGTCGCCCGGCTCCTCGCGGACCTTGACGTCGTCCCCGCCTACTACTCCCACATGGGGCCGGCCAACGCCGCCGGTCCCGCGCCCGTGGACCTGACTCCTCCGTCCGTCGCCGACGCCGACGAGATCGCCGCGCGACTCGCGGCCGGTGAGTGGGTCGTCGACCTCCGCAACCGGGTCGCGTTCGCGGAAGGCCACGTCGCCGGGTCGTTCAACTTCGAGGCGGACGGCAAGATCGCCACATATCTGGCCTGGATGATCCCGTGGGGCAAGCCGGTGACGCTCCTCGCCGAGTCTCCGGAGCAACTGGCCGTCGCACAGCGTGAACTGGTCCGGGTCGGTATCGACCGCCCATCGGCCGCCGCCACCGGCACGCCGCAGGAGTGGACAGCCGAGGGCACCAGACTCGCCTCCTTCCGCCGCTCCACGTTCGCCGGTCTGGCAGCCCAGCGGCCTTCGGACGACATCGTCGTCCTGGACGTGCGGCGCGACTCCGAACGAGCCGCGGGACACATCGAGGGCTCCGTGCACATTCCGATCCACCAGTTGCACAAGAGGCTCGGCGAGGTGCCGGACGGCACCGTCTGGGTCCACTGCGCCGGCGGCATGCGCGCCGGCATCGCCGCCTCGCTGCTGGACGCGTCCGGCCGCGATGTGGTGGCAGTCGACGACGGCTTCGACATGGCCGAGGCGGCCGGACTGACCGTCGCCACCGGCTGACCCAGCGGACCGATCCGTACCCGAGAACTCTTCGAGAGGTTCTGTGATGTCACTTTTCCGTCGCCGCGCGAACCGCGTGAGCGTGGACGAGGCCCACCGGCGCACCCGGAGGGACGACGCCCCGGCCGTCCTGCTGGACGTGCGCGAGCGGGCCGAGTGGAACGTCGGCCACGCGCCCGGCGCCGTCCTCGCGCCACTGTCCCGCCTGGCCGCGGGAGCCGCCGTGCCGAGCGTGGCCCAGGCCATGCCGTTGGTGGTGATCTGCCGCAGTGGGCGCCGCTCACAGCAGGCCGCCGAACTGCTGACCCAGCGCGGCCACGACGCCGTCGATGTCAAGGGCGGCATGCAGGCGTGGGCCGCCGCCGGGCTCCCGGTCGTCGATGAACGCGGGAACGACGGCTCGATAGCATGACGGCTCTGATCCTCGCGCTCGTAGCCGGCGGCGTCATCGGCCTGGCGCTGGGCGGACTCGGCGGAGGCGGCAGCGTCCTCGCCGTCCCCGCCCTGATCTACCTGGTCCACTTCACCCCGGCGCAGGCGACGACGGCCAGCCTCATCATCGTCACTCTCACGTCCGTCACAGCGTTGGCCGGGCACGCTCGGGACGGCAACGTGGTCTGGGGCACCGGGCTGCTCTTCGCGGCGGCGGGGATCGTGCCCGCGGTGATCGCCGGAGCCGCCGCAGGCCACCTGCCCGATGCCATGCTGACCGTCGCCTTCGCCGCCATCGCGGCCTTCGCCGCGGTACGGATGCTGTGCTCCGCGTGTACCGGGCCCCCCGGTCCGGTGAACCCTCGCAAGGCCGGGGCAGCCGGCGCCGGACTCGGCACGGTCACCGGATTCCTGGGGGTGGGCGGTGGCTTCCTCGCGGTACCAGCCCTGGTCAACGTGCTCGGACTGCCCATGCGCCGGGCGGTCGGCACCAGCCTCCTGGTCATCACGATCAACTCAATGGCAGCCCTTACCGCACGGGCCGGCTCCGGCATGCAACTGGACTGGGCCGTCATCGCACCGTTCACCGCGGCAGCCATCCTGGGCGCCTGGGACGGCAAACGTCTCTCGAAAGACCTCAAGGGCCGGACACTGCAGCAGGTCTTCGCCTACGTGCTCCTCGCGGTCGCCGTCTTCATGCTGGTCGACGTGCTCGTCTGACCCGCTCGGGCACACAGAGCCGATCATCCCGCCGCGCCCGGCGCGGCCCTTTCGGCGCCGATCGGCACAACTCCCCACCGGGTGACCGAGTTCCACGGCTATCACGTCCTCACCCCCACCCCATCGGCATGAGGGCTCCTCCGGCCGAGACACCCCAACACACAAGGATGACAACAACCATGACCACCCGCACCACCCTCGAACCCCGCCAGGCCCACGCCCGCCTGCACGAGCTCACCATCGTCGACGTCCGCACCCCCGGCGAGTACGCCGGTGGCCACATCTCCGGCGCCCTGAACATCCCCCTGGACCAGCTCGACCGGGCGCTGCCCGACCTCCGCACCGCCGCCCGGCGAGGGGAGGTCCTCATCGTCTGCGCCTCCGGCGCCCGCTCCGAGAACGCCTGCCGAATGCTCGCGGAGAACGGCATCCACACCGCCACCCTCGCCGGCGGCACCGGCGCCTGGGCCGCCCAGGGCCACGACCTGCACCGCCCCGAGGGAAGCACAAGGCCGAGCTGGGGCATGGAACGCCAAGTCCGCCTCACCGCAGGCTCCGTCGTCCTGTTCGGCCTGGCACTGGGCGAGTTCACCCACCCCGCCTTCCGGCTGCTGTCAGCCGGCATCGCCGGTGGTCTGGTCTTCTCCGCCATGACCAACAGCTGCGGCATGGCCGCCATACTCGCCAGGCTTCCCCACAATCGGCCCCGCAAGGCCGACCTCGACACGACGCTGGCCCGTCTGCGCAACAGCTGACGTGCGCAGTGCGACTACCCCCGAATGCGTTCCTGCCGACCCGAGCACGGATCACAGCCGCCCGGACCATGCCGTGCATGGCGGCTCATGCCATGATCCGGCCTCATGGGTGACCGATCGATTTCGTCCGACTGGCTGACCTCTTGGACAGACAGAGTCTCGCGGACCCTGACGGCAATGACAGGCGAGTTCGAGCGGCGGCACGGCTATCCTTCCGGCACCAACGTGGTCCGGCCGGCCAACCGCGACGATCGAGCCGCGGCTCGCACGCTGGCCCAAGTGAGCCTCATCTCAGCTGACCTGGTCACCTTCTACGACAGCGTCGGCGATGTCACTTGGGCGGACGTCGGCAACGGCTGCTTCCTCGGGCCGGCAAGTGACGCCCTGCTGTGGATCCAGGAGTACGGCCTTGTCGCTGTGACCATGGACCAGACGGCCAGTGGCGTGGTCATCGGCTCGAACGGCGGCGGCCTGTCCTATGTCGCGAGCCCTGATGGGGCGGTCTACCGGACGCGGACGCCGTCGCCGGACGAACCGGAACTCGACAAGGTGGCCGACGACCTGCGGCAGTTCTTGCGACTGCTGGAGCAATCCCTGACACGGTTCGCCGTCGACGGCTGACCGGGACACCTGTGGACACAGCCTTGTCGCTCATTCTGGATGGGGCGGCCGGTCGGTCCGGGGCGCGGTCGAGCAGCTTGCCGCTGCCGGTAGCAAGGGCGTTCGCAGGCCACGCCGCGGTCAAGTCGGGATGAAGCCCGGCCACCAGGGCGGGACGTTGCCCGGGCACGACGGGGCTGGGTAGGACTCCGGAATGCCGAGCCAGGTGACGAGGAACCAGGTGAACCACAGCGTGACGACGAGCCCTGTAATCAAGGCTGTCCTGCGATGACGCCTTCCGAGGGTGTGGTGCAGGATCACCCACGGCACCGCAGTGGCGATCCATATGAGAGGCGCCAGGATCAGCAGAGTCATGCTGTTGGCTGCTGCGTTGGTGCCGATGTCACAAGCAGCCCATGCCCTCCCCACCGCAGCAACGGACACGAACATGGCCAGCCCACCGAGAAGGATCGCAAAGCCAGTTCCTCGGATCCAACGGCTGGGAGGACTCGACGGCTCTTCCGCCACGTTCATCCCCCGTTCCTCCGCAGATGCGGACAGTACCAACCCTCTGAAACAGCCCGCGGCGCTCTGGCCTGCCCCGACCCACCGGTCAGCCGTTCTTGCGCAGGGCGTCGGGTCTGCGACGGGGCCCCCGGGGCGGTCCGCGTCAGGGGGATCCCCTCACCTGGACTCGGTTTGATGAGGGCAGTGGTCATGGTGCAGCTCGCAGCGGTGGTGGTGCGGGCCGGATAGTCGGTGTAGCCGCGGTGGTCGCCGCCGTCATGGGTCTGAGCTGGTGTGATGCGTAGGAGCAGTGGAGCGGTGGAGCCCCGGCGAGATTCGGCTGTGGCCGGTGTGAGTTGCCGCGGCTGTGGTCTGCCAGGTCCGGCGGACCACAGCCCCCGCGATGGCTCGACCGCTTGCCGGGAGACGCGAGACGCGACGCGCTCGCCGTGCCGGAGAAGGTCGCCTACGTGACAGAGGCGGCGGAGGGAAGGGCGAGGACCTTGCCGGAGAGCGCGCCTTCCGCGGCCTCCGCGTGCAGCGCCGGCAGCTCGGCCAGCGGAACCCGTCGAGCGATGGCGACGCGCACCGCTCCGGAGTCGACCAGCGACACCAGCCTCGCCAGCTGCGCGGCGTCGCTGTTGACGAAGAGGTTGACGCCGCGCACGCCGCGTTCCTCGTCGGAAGGCGCGGGCATCCACACCGTCGTGTTCACCACGATGCCGCCGTCGCGGACCACGGACGTCAGCGCGGCCAATTGCGTCGGATCGACCGGCGCGAGGTTTGAGCATGACGTCGACCAACCTGCGGCCCCCTGGTCGCCGGGAAACCGCGCACCGGTCAGGCCACCTCGCCCGCAGCGCAGACCCTCCGACGACGGAGCAGGGCAGCCCCCGAGATTGAGGAGGCCATGGCACGCAGGCGGCAGGAGGACTTCGAGACCGGAGCAGGCCCCGAAGCAGGGTCTTGGAGGCACTGCCTGCCCCAGGAGCCAGAGGTCGGTGGCTACGGAGACGGCGCCGAGATGGGCCAGGGCCAGGTCGGTGTACTGTCGCGTCCGGTCTGACTTCCGGGATTGATACCGGGGAATCATTTTTTACGGCTCTGGTGAGTCCGAGGAAAACCCGCTCGGCTCATAAAGTGACTTGATCAAGGAAAGTTCACCCATACCGGGGTCACGGTCACTCGCTTTGCCGCGCTTCCGGAGGAGAAGGAGCGGCGTTAGCGAGATATGACGAAAACGACGCCCCCTGGCCTCCCTCAACGCAATACGAGGCGCAACGCGGGGACAGGAGATCTACCTGCTACCCCCGCCCGGCCGTCTGGTGATAGATACGCATTGGTTGCGGCGCAGGGCACTTCTGTCGGAGACCGCGTGTGGGTCGAACATCGGATTACCGAGCCACTGCTACGCGATTTCCTTGGGCTACTGGAGGCGATTCAGGAGGAAATTAATTCTCGATGGGACAGGCAGGAGCGCTTTGCCCGTCGCGAGAACGGTGTGTGACGGTGAAAAATGACATGAATCGCGACTATGTGAATCCTTCGTTTGCGCAGCGCGAGTATCGGGATTATTACTTCGACGCGCACTCCTACGGGACGGGAACCGACTGGACCGGGGCGCCTGCCGACGGCATCCACACCGGGGTTCCGCTGGCTGCTCCCGACACGGGCTGGGACCCGGTCGAGGAACTTGCCTATCTCCTGCAGGAAGCTGTTCCCGCGGAGCCGCCGGACAGGGTGCCGCCACCTCGCGGCGAGCCCTCGGTCGGCGTCGAATTCACTGGCCCGCTGGAGGGCCTGACTCAGCCTCCGCCCACCCGACGCCCCCCTGCCGGGCATCGGAAGATGCAAGTCCGAAAGGCCCGGCTCAAGTGGCTGCAGGCCGGCAGCTTCGCCCTCGTCGCCCTCGTCGCCGTCATTGTGGCGATGGTCAGCGTCTTCGGAGGCGTGGTGGCCTACAGGCCGCTGCAGAGCATCACCTCCGGAACGGGCGCCGGAAACGCCCCGTCGTGGCCTCTTCTCGTTTACGGCCCTTGGATGGCGGCCTCGCTCTCCATCCTGCGCGCTGCCCTGCATCGGCGCCGAGCCGTGCACTCATGGTTTATCGTTCTGACCTTCTCCTCCGTCGCGGTAATGCTGTGTGTGGCACAGGCAGACATGAGCATCACCGGAATCGCTGGAGCTGCCCTGCCTGCCGTGGCATCCCTCGCGTGCTTCCAGCAACTTGTCCGGCAGATCACGTTGACCCTGCCACCACGACAGGCCACGCGCCGTCACCGGCTGTAGCCGTGGCGACGGGGGTGAGTCGGCGGTCGTAGGGCCGCCGAAACGCCTGGCGCAGTGGCCGCGCCACTCACCCGGGCGGGTCCACCGGGACCAGTACCACCACAAGTTCCAGATCAGCGACGCCCACGGCACCGGCAGTCGGTGCCTGGACAACACCGCCCAGACACCCACCTGACGCCAGTTCACCCCCTACGGCGGCACCCGTTTCCGACAGCCCACGGATCCAGCCGTTCACAGGGACCGCTACGGGCTGCTTGTGACAAATTGTCTGCATGCCAAACCGGTTGATCCCTCTACGGGCGGGCGCGGTCGAGGTGCTGGTGGAAACCGTGCCCGTGCCGGGATCGCAGCCCACCTCACGGCTGGAGGAAGCGGGCCGCCAGGTCGTGGAGTCCTTCGATCATGCCCGCGACGCCGTGGTGGAGATCGCGACCTCCGCTGCCCAGGCGATCGACCGGCTGCACCAGCGCGCGGTCCGGCCCGAGCAGGTCGAGGTCGAGTTCGGGCTGAAGTTCTCGGCTCAGGGGAACGTCATCGTGGCCGCCGCCGCCGGTGAGGCGTCGCTGGTGGTCCGGATGACCTACCGGGGCGCAGCCGGCCCGGACGCCTCCGCGTAGCGCCGTCAAGGGGTCGACGATGGAGGCGGCGACGCGTCATCCCCGGGTGCCGGGCAGTCTGGGACGCGTACTGAGCCCCGACGGCGCACCGGCGGGCACCTGTTTCCAGGTGGCGCCCGGAATTGTCGTCACCGCCTGGCATGTGCTGGCCGGGCTCGGTTGCGGGTACCCCGGAGCACAGGTGCGGACCGACGCGCTCGGCGGTGCGGCGGCCGCCGAGTGGGCGAAGGTCACCGCGGTCGATGACGTACGCGATCCGGCGGTGCTGCGCCGGGCCCGGCCGCTGGAGGAGTCCGTCCCCGGGTGGGCACCCACGGACGCGGTGCGGCTGCTGACCGGTGTGGTGGTGAACGGTGTGGCCGGGGTGGACGATCCCGGGCACGACTATCGCTTTCTGCACGCCATCGGCAGCTGGCAGGGCTGGACGGTACGAGACGGGGTCCCGCTGGGCCGGCTGTCGTCGTCCGCACTGCTGCCCGGGATGAGCGGCGCCCCCGTACTCCGGCTGACCGACGGAGTGGTGCTCGGCGTGGTGTCGGCCCGCTACAACAGCACCTGGCTGCGCGACTCCGTCTGGGTTGCCAGAACAGAGGACCTCACGCATCTGCTCGAAGGCCCGGCCGGGATCACCGTACGCAGCCGACTGACCCTCGGCGACGAGCCGGGCACCCTCATTTCGGCCCTTGAAGCCACCCCCGCGCCCCGCACCACTGTGATCGGAGCAGCGGAAACGGCCCGCGAAGCCGCCCTGGTGCTCACCGCGATCGACGACACCTGCCGTGGCGACGGCCCGCTCCAGGACCTGCTCGGTCACATCCTGGAGCGGGCCGCCGCCGGGGCCTGGAGCCGACGGGAGACCGACGAGTTCCGTCGCCGGCTACGGCTGCGCGGCCTGGAACCACGCGTCCTGCTGCCCCGGCTCGCCGACCACGACGAGGCACTGCACCGCTGGTCCGCACCGCTGCCGGGGCCGGAGCCGACGGACGAGATGGCGGCGCACGCGGCGCGGGCGCTGCTCGGGAGCGTGCGGCGAGTGCTGGCCGATGAGTTGCCCGGCGGCATGTTCACGGAGCTGTCCGAGACCTGCCGGAGCTGTCTGCGCGAGGCGCTGCTGGACGGGGACGGCATCCCGCTGTCCGGCTTCCTGCATGCGCTGCTGGACCTGCTGCCGCCGCATCCATGCCTCCATGGGGCCGCATTTCGGCGACTGGGACCGGCAATTGCCAGCCGACCTCACCCGGCTCAGGAACCAGTACTTCGGCAGCAAGGACCAGGTACTCGCGTTGCGCGTGGCGACCTTGGCCACAGACGAGACCGCCGGACCCTCCCTCGCATACGGACCCAAACTTGCCCGCACCGCTCAGGAGTTGGGTATCGGTGTGAGCGTTGATGCCGTCTTTGGAACCACCTCCTCGGAAGCCGTGCTGCGCTGGGCCAAGGACGGCATCCTGGGGCCCGACACCACCCTCATCCACGCAACCGGTCTGACGTCCGACGCCTGGAAGTTGATGGGGGAGTCCGGTGCCACCGTGGCATTGGCCCCCACGTCGGACGCCCAGATCGGTCTGGAGACCGCGATCCCCGCAGTTGACGAGGCACTCTCGGTCGGCATCCGACCCGGCCTGAGCATCGACGTCGAAGTAGCGCTGGCCAGCGATATGTTCACCCAGATGCGCGCCTTGCACGCCATTCAGCGAATGCGCGCCGTCAACGCCGCATACGGCACTGACCAGCAGCCTTCCCGCATCAGTACCCACGACGTGCTGGACTTCGCCACCCTCCAGGGCGCCCGCACCAACGGCCTTGAGGGCGTGACCGGCTCCCTGACCCCGGGCAAGAAGGCAGACCTGCTCCTCATCCAGGCAGAGGACATCAACAACATGCCCCTCAACGACCCCATTGCAACCATCGTCCTGGGCTCCGACGCCCGCAACATCAGCGCAGTGCTCATCAACGGCGAACCCCGCAAGTGGAACGGTGAGGTACTCGACATCGACCTCCACGCCCTACGCAGCCAGGTGCATGCCTCACGCGACCACGTACTGAACACTCGCACAGAATGAGCGATTGGCCGCCCTCACACAGCGCGCCGCCGCGGGGTGAAACAGGTCTGGAGTGACGCTTGGACAGGCTACTGGAGCGCTGGCCACCGAGCTGCCGCGGTGACGACGAGGCGCAACACACGACGGACCGTTTGCGGCAGCCGGGGCTTCAGGATGTCTGGCATGAGTGGCCCGAGCCCGCATGGCCCGCCACCTCTTGTAGTCCGTCATGCCGCGATCTGAACCTGCACACCCGAGAGTGCCTTCGGCTCTACTGGCCGTAGTACCTGAACCTGCTGGCTTTGCGTACGGTAGACGCCGCCATTGAGCTGGCGCAGAGGCGTCACGCGGCTCTTCACGGAGGTTCGCTGCTCGTCGTTCATGCCTCCATGGTCAGTCGCCTCGAGCACGGCAACCAGGCCGTCCCTATCCGGGGAGTGGCACACCTGGAAAGGGCGCACCCAGTCGGACCGGGGCACGGCACCGTCACCGGCTACTCGACCTAGACGACGAGATGCTGCCACACAAGGCCGCACACGCCGGCCTGGGCGGGATCCAGCGCTGCTGACCGGCCTGGGCGCTGGCGCCGTAGGTGTGGTGGTCGGTCATGTTGCACCAGCCCTATCGCCGCGACGGTGGCGGGACGCTCGACGAGTTGGCCGACATCGCCCGGCTTCTCGACTTCAACCGGATGACCGGGCAGGTCGTGCGGGCCGTACGGGAGTGTCCGGTCCCCGTGATCGAGGCGGTGCGTTTGGAATGGGCCCCGGCACGGACGAGGGCGACGGGGTGGGCCCCGCCGCCCGCCGCTCCTTGGCGGACTCGACGAGCTCGAAGTCCATCGTCCCGAGCCGCTCGCGCCCGGACCACGCGTATTTGGCGATGGCCACCTTCGACGAGCGGGCCAGGGTCTCGCGGAGCAGTTTGTAGGGCTTGGCCGCGACCTGGCCGTCGGGGGAGAGGTGGTAGCCCTCGCCGATCCGGATCGGGTCGATGTCGTCCGCGGCGACGAAGGCGTCGATCTCGATCGCCTTCGCCGTCGGCAGCGGCTGGGCGGTGATGGGCTGGTGCATGCGGGCGATGTGGTCCAGGCCCGGCCGGTAGCGGTCGGGCCCTCGAGGAAGGTGTCCGCGTGCCGCCGCCGCATGGCGACGGTTCGGGTGTGGGAGCAGGCGGTGGCGATGGCCGAGGCCAGTGAAGCACCGCTCCAACCGGGTGACCCTACGCGGTCTCAGCGCCAGCGGCAGTATTGGGAGAGTGCGCTATTCCTCTCAAGCGGCGAAGCGCCGATGACGTAGCCGAGTACCGGTCAGAACAGTTAGGCCGATTCTTCGTTGCTGCCACTGTCTTCGGTCAGCTCATCGAGGCTGACCTCGAGGGTGGCGTCGATCGCCGCGTGGAAGTCCTTGCGAAGCTTCGGCAATGTGCGGTCGCAGAGAGCGACGGTCTCTGTCCAGCCGCCCTGCGGCATGTCGAGGCGGGAGACCCCCTGGGGAAGGTCGAGCAGGAGCCATCGGTCCAAGACGTGCTGTTCGGCTCGCATGGCGTGATAACCGGGCAACGAACTGATCAGCACCTGCTTCCATCCGTTGCGCTCGTGATCTCGAATCCGTCCACTGCCTTCGTTGCAGATGCCGACCTTCGCGGCACCCAACGCGATGTGGACCATCAGGTACAGGAAAGCGGTCAGACCCGGCTTGAAGCCATACCGGACGCAGTGGATGCAGGACGCCCGGCGGCGCTGAATGACCTTGTCGAGCACGGCGTCGACCTGCTTGCCGCAAGCGATGTGTTCTGCCTTCCAGACGGCTTTGACGCTCCCGGGAAAGGGGGCTAGCGGCTTCAGGCCAGCCTCTTTCATGACCTCACCGGCGACGTAGGGATCTGTAGCGCGCTGAGCGCAGTACCGACAGGGGAACCTCGTCTTGCGAGCGTTACACAACGTTGGGTCGACGATCTTCTTGCACGTGGTGCAGCGACTGCGCCACTTCACGTTCGATCCCGGGTAGGGGACGAGGGCTTCGAGGCCGAGGGCGAAGAGCTCCACGCGGGCGTCGACGTCGGGTAGCTCCCGGCTTCCGGAGCAGTAGTCGCAGGCTCCGTTGCCGGCGTAGGCGACGCTGGAGTACCACACGTCAATCTCGTGTAAGCAGGTAAGGCACAGGCAGCGCCAAGTGCCCTGCGTGCCGGGAAAGTCCTCCAGCGGTTCGACATTTGCCTCACGGATCTTCGCCTCGGCGACGTCGGCTGGCACGGCACGTTTGAGGGCCGCCGCAGCGGAGCTCTTGCGTTGCCCGCACGCGAAGCAGGGGCCTTGCCCCTTGGTAATGACGCTGGTGTAGCTGGACCTTGTGGATTTTTTGCACGTCTTGCAGATGGCTGGCCAGGGTTTGTCCGCGCCAGGGTAGGGAGCTTTCAGGATCAGGCCGCGCGCGGACATCTCCGCCGCGCGGGCGATGGGGTCGATCTTTGCCACGTTGCCTCTGTTCAGTTGAAATGTGCCTCACGCCATGTGGACCGGGCGGGAGCATACGCAGCCCCACTGACAACGAAGAGTTGCGGCCAACTCAGCTGAGGCTCCTGTTGAACTGTGAGAGCCGCAGATGCCTCGCTCTGACGGCGCCCCGGGACGACGGATCGGCCGGAACACGCGCCTGGAACAACGGACTCCACGGACCTCTGTTGGGAACCGGGCTGTCCGGGTAGGTTCGCAGTCGACGATTTTGGGTTCGGGCGCATCTTTGAACCGCTCCGCGGGCCAGGAAGCTGAGACGCAGTTGCCGGGTGTCAGTTCGCGGGTCAGTCCGACCTGCTCTCCGTACGGCGGGACAGCGTCGGTCTTCGGGGCCTTGGTGTCCGGGCTGTCGAGCCGTGTTACCCCCGGCCATATGCCGCCGCCGATGAGCACCAGTGCAGCGGCGATGACTGCCGGTCGGTGAAGTCGCGGTACGTGCCGCTCCTGGATCTCCTGCGCGTGCTCGTACGGGGTCCTGCGCCGCTCGGGGTATCTCTTCACGCACGAGTCGTCCTCGATGCCGAGCTGCGGAGCCAGGTACTCCACGATCTCCCACGGCACGGCCAGCGGATCGTCGCCCAGGAACCGGCCGATGTAGCGGATGGTGCAGATCTGCACCGAAGAGGGTGGGCCGTGCTGTGCGCGGCAGCGCTGCCGGCGCTGGCAGGGTGCGGGCAGCGAGCGCCAGAGCGGGCCCCGACAATCCCGGCGGCCAAGGAATCAGCGGAACAAGGCCCTCATGAGCATGCTGGGAATGCGTGTGGGGGCAACCCCTCACGAGTTCGAATCTCGTATCCTCCGGCAGTGCCTCACCGGGCACGACGTCGAAGGGCCCCACCGGGAACCGTGGGGCCCTTCGACGTTTCTCAGGCATCGTCGTCCATACGTGCAGCGCCGGGAAGCTGCTGTGAGAGAGGACCGCGTGGTCGATGCGCCTGGACGGGTGCAGTTCGGCACCTGACTCCGGTGCCGTCGCCCGGACTGGCGCGCCGCCGGATTACATGGGCCTGCGCCTCGGTGTGGGGCGTGCCGGCGTCCTTCACGGCTCCGGATCCGACGAATGAAAGAGCGCAATGCAAGAGCGCGACCCTCGCAACCGCACTGGCCGCAGCCCGCTGCTTCGCGGGCTCGGCGCTGCCGTGCTCGCGGCCGGCATGCTGGTGGTCTCAGCGGGAACCGGTTACGGAACCGGTGTGGCCCCTCCGGCGCCCGGCGCACAGTTCACGCCGTTGACGGCGGCAGTGATGACCAAACCGACGCCGTTCGTCGCCACGGACGGCAAGACGCACCTCTCGTACGAACTGCTCACCACGAGTTCACTGCCCAGCAGCACGCCGTTGCGGCTCGACCGTGTCGACGTCCGAGACGCCCGCACGCACCGGGTCGTCGGCTCGCTGAGCGGGCAGGCACTGGCCGAGGCCGCCAATCCGGTGGGCGACCCCCTGCCGGGTGCCGACGGGTACACCCCGCCTCCCCCGCCGCCGACGCCGACCGTCATCCAGGGCTCCGATCAGTGGATCATCTGGCTCGACCTGGCCCTCGACCGCGGTCAGCGTGCGCCCAAGGTCCTCGAACACCATCTCTCGGGTGCCGTCCTGACCGCCGCCGGCCCCTCCGCCTTCGAGGAGACGGTGCAGGCCACTGCGACCTCCGGCATCCCGCCGTTGAACCTGCGCGCGCCGGTTCGCCCCGGCACCTGGTACTCCAGTGAGTCGTGCTGCGGCAACACCCACCACCGGCGCGGCCTCGCCCCGATCAACGGCCGCTTCGACGTTCCGCAGCGCTTCGCGATCGACTGGTACCGGGTCGGCGAGCAGGGGCAGGCCTGGGAAGGCGACCCCACACAGCTGACAAGCTACCTGGGCTACCGTCAGCCGGTCGTGGCCGCCGCCGGCGGCAGAGTGGTGGAGGTCCAGGACGGAATCGCGGACAACCCGCCGCCCGTCACACCGCCCGTCCCGCCGATCGAGGACACTGTCGGCAATCACGTCACCCTGGAAGTCGCACCGGGCCGCTATCTGCTCTACGCCCACCTGAAACCCGGCTCGCTCAACGTCCGGGAGGGCGAGCGCGTCCGACCCGGCCAGGTCCTCGGGCTGATCGGCAACAGCGGCAACTCCACCACGCCGCACCTGCACTTCCAGGTGATGACCACGGCCGAGTTCTTCCCTACCGACAGCCCGCCGTTCACCTTCCGGCAGTTCCGCGTCGTCGGACAGGTCGAACCCCGGATCTGGGACGACAACCTGGGCCTGCAGCCGACCGGCGTGCTGCCGATCACGCCCTCGCCGTACGAGGGCCTTCACCGGGCGCGGTACCCGCTCGACCGCGAGGTGCTGGAGTTCTGACCGGACCCGGTCGGGCCGTTGTCCTGGTCCTCATCCAGTGCGTGGACGTACACCGTGGTTCACACACGTTCAAGCGAGCCGCCTGCCCCGTCACGCGAACGTTCACGGACGGCCCGGAACAGCCGTGCGGATAGTGGACAAGATAAAGAACGCGCTGAAGGGGCACGAGGCCAAGCGGGCACGGGCATCGACAGGGCCGGCGACTTCGTCGACGAGAAGACCCGGGGCACCTCCGGAGAGCAGGTCGAGGCGGACAAGCAGAAGCTCCGCGACCAGCAGGCGAAACAGGCGCCGGAAGCCGACCAGACAAACCCGCCGCAGGGACAGCCACAGGACGACGACACTCCCCGCAACGGCCCCGGCAGCTCGAACCGTCCTGCCGGGGCCAAGTCCGGCTCGCTGGGAAGTGCCCGCTCCGAACGGCTTCGTGCGAACTGGCGCAGCCGGCGAACCCGTCCCCCACGAAGAGTCAACTGACGCAGCGGGGTGGTCATTCTTTCACCCGCCGGAATCGGCTCACATTTCAAGCGTCGCTGACAGCGATCCACACCTGTTCACGGGCGGCGGCCACTCGTGATGCGTGGACGGGCTGCCAAACCCGCTTCCCACCGCCGACGCGGCATGCCTGGCTCTGACCGGGGGCAGGTGCTGTCTCGATGCCCGCCCCCATCAGCCGCCGCCGTCAGCCGACGGAAGGCCGTCCGGATGCCACCCAGCGACCGAAGCGACTGACCCCCGGGCTGGTTCAGGCGCGTCCATTCAGAGTGGGCAACCCGCCGAGACGACCTGTACGTTCCGGCCGCCGCGGTGAGAACAGCCGTCCTGAGCATCCGGCCGGTCCGTGTGCGCCCACGGTGCGAGACCGCATCGAGGTCGGCCGGCTGCTTTCCATCATGTCATCGTCGAGAGGGTCGACGCCGTCATCAGGAAGACCTTCACTTCACGAGGTTGGCCCCGGCGTAGCCGAGCTGGGTCGTGTACTTCGACTACATACGTCATCAACAAGACCGGCTGACCTGGCGTTCTGCGGCGGCGAAGCACGGTGGTTGACACCCGGTCAGCAGGCTGTTCGTCACCATCAGCGCACTGAGCGCCGGGGTTGTCACCGGCCTGGGTGCGACGTGCTGAGCTGCACAGAAAGCCGCGCCCGATCGCATCGGCTGATGCTCGCCGCCGCCGAAGTGGTGACGGAGCGACGGGAGCGGGGCTGTCGAAACCGATCTACCCGATGACCCGTCCTGAATAGCAAGGTCAAGCAGATGGGAAATCGCCGTGGAGGGGAAGGCAGCAGTGGGCCGATGGGTGCGACGCCGATCTGGACCGTGGGCTGCGGGCGAGAGCGCGAAGCGGGATCCATGGTGCCGACCGGCCTGGAGGCGGGGGCGGGTGCCGGCGGTGTTCGCGGTGCTGACAGCCGGGCTCATGGCCTTCCACCGGGCGGTGCCCAACTCCGCGGGCCGCCTGGGCAGTCTGCTGGAAGCGTTCCTTCCGTGGCTCGGCCTGGTGGTCGTGGTGCTGCTCGTTCTCACCCTGCTGCGCCGTTCAGCATCCGCGCTGATGGCGCTGCTGCTGCCGGTGGTGGCCTGGATGCACCTCTTCGGCGGGCTGCTTCTGCCGGGGCCGGAGCCTGGCCCGCACGATCTGGTCGTGGTGCAACACAACGTCAGCGACGAGAACACCGACCCGGCGGGCACGGCCCGCGCCCTGGCTGACGCCGACCCCGATCTCATCGCGCTGGAGGAACTGGTGCCCCCGACGCTGGCGGTGTACGCGCAGACGCTCGCCCCGAACTACCCGTACCACGCCGTCCGGGGCACTGTCGGACTCTGGTCGAAGCATCCGCTGACCGGTGCCCGGCTGGTGGACATCAAACCCCAGGACATCAAAGAGAGCTGGAGTCGCGGGCTGCGGACCGTGGTCCACACACCGCACGGCGATATCGTGGCGTACGTCGCGCACCTGCCCTCGGTCCGTGTCCGGGCGAGCGGCCTCGCATCCTCCCACCGGGACGAGAGCGCCGGCCTGCTTGGCGAGGCCATCGCCGCCGAAGAGCTGAAACCGGTCCTCCTGCTCGGCGATCTCAACGGCACCGTGGACGACCGTGGGCTGGCCCCGCTGACCTCACGGATGAACACGGCGGAGCGAGGCTTCGCCTTCAGCTTCCCCACTGGCTTCCCCATGGCCCGTATCGACCAGGTCATGGCCCGCTCGGCAACCGTCCGTCA
Organism: Streptomyces sp. Root1310; assembly: GCF_001426425.1. Lineage (NCBI taxonomy): Bacteria > Bacillati > Actinomycetota > Actinomycetes > Kitasatosporales > Streptomycetaceae > Streptomyces > Streptomyces sp. Root1310. The sequence continues at coordinate 677,318 of NZ_LMEQ01000030.1, forward strand.
GATCCGCACCATGTCACCCACCGGCAGCGACCACCTGCCGGTCACCGCTCGGATCGCACTGGGCTGAAGGAGCGATCTCGATGACAACAAGCCTGCCCATGTCACCGTCGTGTTCCACTGACCTGAGGGTTGGACGCGGCACCAAGCAGGAGGGTTGTCAGCAACGAGGCAGCGCTGCTGTCACCAACGCCGAGTCTGCAGGCTTGTTGTCACCGCCTTCGGTCGCCGTAGAAGCGCTGATCTGCATCCGCCTTGGCCGCCGCGAGGATTGAGGACGGCAAGGTACGGCGTCCGTTTCTGGCGGGCAACGGCACTCGGAACAAGTGATCGACAGCAGGGTCCTGGCGGCGCTGCAGCCCACCCCAAGTGGCGGCCTGACCTCCCGGACCTCTGCCCGACGCAACCTTGAGCGGGCGCTGGAAGAGGACAAGTTCGCGGAGTACCACGAGCTGCTCTACGCCAACCAGCCCGAGGAGAGCGTCGACGGCTACACCGACGCCTACCTCCTGGAACTGGCCGACCAGGTGGAGGGACTGTGCGGTCCCACGTTCGACGCGGCCGTGAAAACCATCCGCGGACCGGTGCGGCAGGACGGCATGCGCGGCGTCGTGATCGTGCGTGTCATCGTCGGCGTGTTGGACGAGCCGTGATGCCCGCCGTCGCCAGAGAAGCGACACAGCCGTGCCCGGGTTGGTTTCCCCGCCTCCGCGGCCCTCCCCGAGGCGCTACCTGCTCATACGAGCCGATCTGATCACACGACGAAGCCACAATGAAGGTCCGGTCGTCCGCACGGGATGAACCGTGATCCCGCCGCAACTGACCCAGGGACGGCGGTGCCGCAACTCTGAAGCAACAACGCTCCGGGCGGTCACACCACCAGGGCCGCGTGCAGTGCATGGAATGCTTCACGAAGTTCTGATGTGGCGATCGGATCGATCTCCATCTGCAAGTGACACACGGTGTCGTCGCCGTTGGGGGTCAGACGTACGAAGAAGGCGAAACCCTCCCCGACTGGCTCCGCGTTCAGCGTCAGCGGATTGTTGCGGCCCGGAGTCACCGCCGCCGAAAAGCGGACACCCGACGGAGTGCGCACATGAGTGAGCATCCGCGCTGCGAAGTCCATAGCTTCCGCAGCGCTGAGATCTGCGGTGAAGTCAGCCGTCAGGCAGGAGCTCCAGTCTGCGGTGATCTGCCAACTGTCCCCACAAGTGCGAGCCAGTTCCAGCCACACATCATCGCTGCCGAGGCGTATCCGCGGCTGTTCCATCGTCGCCCTCCGACATCCGTACCTGGGCTCAAGATCCTATGGGGCGGAACTCCGTCGTCGGAAGTGTTGCGGTCGCCCGACGCGGCGCCGTAGCGCCGTCCGACGTCGGCGGCGAGCCGCCACTCGTCGAGCACGGGCACCGCACCGAGGCCACGCCCGCAGCGCGGGAACCGCGGCCCGACCCGCTCCCCGACCGTTCTCCGACATGATCCCGGGCCATGACGCCCGCCGCTGACGATCTTCACCACCTCGGCCCGCACCAGCCCCGTCACCGCCCCGGGGCTCAACCGGTCCGCGGTCGTCCCGTCACCGAGTTGCCCGGCCCTCCCCGCTCCCCAGGCCAGAACCGTTGTGGCAGTGCTGCGCGGCGAACCCGCCATGGCTGTCCTCCAAGTCAGAGGTCGTCACGTCTCCGCACCAGCCTTTCGTTCCCGGTCCCCAAGATCGACCAGCCCCGCCGTGAGTCATTCGAAAGGGCGAGCCGCACAAGGCTGACCCGAAGGCCCTCGGGCTTTGAGCAGGCAGGGGTGGCCGCATCGGTGTCGTTGGCTTGCTGCTCTGGGCGGTGACGCGGCTGGAGCGAAACGGGCGCCCAGGGTACATGGTTCCCTGAATTCAGGATCTTGTGTACTGTCGGGGTGTGCCGACTGTTGCCTCCGACATCGAGGTGCTGGCCCGGTTCGGCCGCGCTCTCGCCGACCCGATCCGCTGCCGCATCCTGCTCGCCCTGCGTGAGGCGCCGGCCTACCCGGCCGACCTCGCCGACGCGCTCGGGATCTCCCGTACCCGGCTGTCGAACCACCTGGCGTGCCTGCGGGATTGCGGCCTGGTCGTCACCGTCCCCGACGGCCGCCGCACCCGCTATGAGCTGGCCGACGAACGCCTCGGCCATGCTCTGGACGATCTGCGCGCGGCCGTGGTGGCCGTGGAGAGCGACCGCACCTGCCCGGACGCCGCCGACAAGGGGTGCTGCTGACCATGGCCGCCGAGATCTCGATATCCCTCGGACTGTCCCCGGCCCGCCGCGAAGCACTCGCCAAGCGCATACGGCTGCTGGTCGCCGCGACCATCACCTACAACGTGATCGAGGCGATCGTCGCCCTCACCGCCGGCACGCTCGCCTCCTCCACCGCCCTGATCGGCTTCGGCCTCGACTCGATCATCGAGGTCTCCTCCGCCGCTGCGGTTGCCTGGCAGTTCTCCGCCCGCGACCACGCCGCCCGCGAAGCACGCGAGCAGCGCACCCTGCGGATCATCGCGGTCTCCTTCTTCGCCCTCGCGGCGTACATCACCTTCGACGCCGTCCGCGCGCTCACCGGCACCGGCGAGGCCGAACGCTCCATCCCCGGCATCGTCATCGCCGCTCTGTCCCTGGCGATCATGCCGTTCCTCTCAGCCGCCCAGCGCAAGGCCGGCCGCGAACTCGGCTCCGCCTCCGCCGTCGCCGACTCCAAGCAGACCCTGCTGTGCACGTACCTGTCCGCCGTCCTCCTGGTCGGCCTGGTCCTCAACGCCATCCTCGGCTGGTCCTGGGCCGACCCGATCGCCGCCCTGGTCATCGCCGCGATCGCGGTGAAGGAGGGCCGCGACGCCTGGCAAGGCAAGGGGTGCTGCGCACCTACAGCCCACACGCCGGCCTCCGTCGCAGCAGCGGCTGCGGCCGGGGCGGACGCGTGCGGCTGCAAGCCGGGCTGCGCCTGCTGCTCGTGAACATCTCGTTGCGGGATCCCGATCCCGCCACCCGCTCCGTCGATACTGACCGGGCGATCACGGAGCGGCGGGGGCAGCGGTGGAGTGGACGATCTGGGCGGGGTTCGCGGCCGGCCTGCTGATCTCGACGGTGACCGCGCCGGTCGGCGTGTCCGGGGCGGTCTTCCTCCTCCCCGTTCAGCTCAGCGTCCTCGGCGTGCCCAGCCCGGCGGTCACTCCGACGAACCTGCTGTTCAATGTGGTGGCCGGGCCAGGCGCACTGTGGCGCTACCGCCGTGACGGCGCTCTGCGCGGCGGCCTGGCCCGGCGCCTCGTCGCATGGACACTGCCCGGCGTCATCGCCGGCGCCGCTCTCCGCGTCTTCGCCCTCCCCAGCCCCGGCGTCTTCCGCATCCTGGTCGCCGCGCTCCTGCTGCCGCTCGGCGCGTGGCTGTGCCTGCGCACCCTGCGCCCCGCCCGGCCACGGGCGGACGCGGCCGAACCGTCGGCGCGCGTCCTCGCCGCTCTCGCCCTGGCGGTCGGGGTGGTCGGCGGGATCTACGGCATCGGCGGCGGTTCCCTGCTCGGGCCGATCCTTGCCGCCCGCGGCATGCCCATGGCCCGCATCGCACCGGCCACCCTCGCCGCCACCTTCACGACCTCCCTCGCCGGGGCCGCCGCGTACGCCGCGCTGGCCTTGGCGAGTCCCGGGCCCGTCGCGCCCGACTGGCGGCTGGGTCTGGCCTGCGGCGCCGGAGGGCTGATCGGCGGCTACCTCGGCGCACGGCTCCAGCCCCGCCTTCCCGAAACCGCGCTCCGGCTCCTGCTCGGCGCCCTCGCCTCCGCCCTCGGCGCGGTGTACGCCGCCCAGGCCCTGACCTGATCCCCAAGGCGGCCGGCTGAGGCGAGGAAGGACCCGCCAGCCCAAACCCGCGCGCTCGTCCATATCTGAGCGCCGCACACGATTCGGTTCCGGCGTCACCATGTCCGGGAATCCCCGAACCCGCGCGCTTCCGGTTGTACGAGTTCGATGCAGCTTTACCGCGAACTGCTCGCACTCGGCCACACCGGCGGTTACCACGTCGTGAACCGCTACGTGACCACCGTCAGGCAGGGCACCGTGATCCCCGCGCAGGCAGCGACTCCCAGCCCTCGCACCATCACGTCACGGATCATGCGCCCTCAAGAGGCACTCAGTCCCTCCGACACCGCTCAACTGGAAGCTGCAAGAAACGCCTGCCCAGAGATCACCACCGCCTGCGACTTCGCACGGGAGTTCACGGCCATGGTCCGCCACCGGCAAGGCCATCTGCTCCGAGGCTGGATCCGAAAGGCCGAGCTGAGCGGCCCCGCAGCCATAGGCGTCTTCGCCGACTCCATCCACCGGGACCCTCGACGCCGTCACCGCTGGCCTCTCCCTGCCCTACAGCTCCGGCGTCGTCGAGGGCCACGTCAACAGAATCAAAACGATCAAGCGCCAGATGTATGGCCGCGCCTCCTTCAACCTGCTCAAGGCCCGCATCCTCGTCCAACCGTAGCCATCACGGATGCGCGGTCAGAACCCGCCGGTAGGCCACTCTGAGCACCGCAGTTGGCCACTGCTTTCTCCCCGGCTGGAACGGGGAGAAAGCAGTGGGCGGATCAGCGGAGTGAGAAGGTCTCAGTGCTGGATCAGTAGTTCGCGCAGTAGTCGGAAGACGTTGGCGGTAGCCGAGACAGCAGCCGGAATCACACCCCACCAGGGCTTCGAGTTGCGCTGCTCCCTGTGCCGCGAGGTACCGTCAGGGGACACGATGCATCACCTCTCTTATGGTGATCTTCGGTGCCCGTCGGGGCGAGTCGAAGCTGTCCAGGCCGCTCGCGCCGACGGGCTTCTTGTTGCCCTCTATGGAATCAAGAGATCGGCGGTTCGCAAATTCGATCCAGGATTTCCAAGCATCGATTGGCTTGCCCCGCCCGGGGGGTGTGACCTGCGTTACTGACCCGGTGGTTGGTCAGGTCGGGGGCTCGGCAAACTCGACGGCCGACTCCTCCACGTCCTCCGTTCCGCGGCAGGCAGTTCCCGGACCAACAACGCAGCGGGCAGGAAGGGACCTGCCGGAACAGCCGCCCCGGTTGAGGCGGGCTCCATCTGCTACGTCAGCGTGGGCGCGACAGTGTGTGCGAGCGAGGGAACCGCTGAATCGATTCCGGCCACTTTCGGAGCGTGCGGTGCGTTCAGAGCGTCCGGCTTTCCGGCCAGTGCGTCTTGCTCGATAACATCGCAAACCCCCATGCCATTCTGCGCCGCTGGCAGGGTCGCCCCCATGTACACGCACCCACGAGGAGATGTCCAACATTGTCCTGCGGAGATTCCTGGCGTCCGTGGGGTTTCGGTAGGCCTCCTACTTGATAGCAAAGTTGGCTTAAAACCGCCTCGGGGTGCAGCATGCCCCAGCGGCTGCGGTCAGCGTGACCGACGGGAGGCCGGGAAGGCCTCTGCTGAGCGCAGAGTGGCCAACGGCACGTCAGCAAACTGCGAGACGATCAGGCGGACATCCCGCTCGAGTTCAGGGGACTCGCTCCAGACTTCGCGATCCATGCAGCGGCGATCTCCAACCTGGTCGTGAAGACGTCGCAGCTGATCGAGACCGGGATTCCTGCTTCGTGGCGTGTCCAGCAACCAGGCAAGACCCCACCGCTGGCGGGTCATAGCGCGGCCGTGAATCGGATGCCGCTGATGGGTAGTCTGCCAACACAGGGTGGGGGGAACGGTTGTGGTGAGGCTACGGGGGGCAGCGCTAGCCCTTACCGTCACGGTTGTTGTATCAACTGCGTTGCTGGCATTGGCCAGTAACGCGGCGACGGGGGACAATCGTTGGCCGGGCGTCCTGGACCAGTTGCGAGAGCACGCATGGCCCGCGGTCGCTGTGCTACTCGTCGTAGGTGTCGGCGCCTCGGTATTGCTGACTGCTGTCGCGAACCAAATCTCCGCCGCCGAGGAAGGCCCTCCAGCTCCCAGTCCGTCAGGCGTACCGGACTGGGTGATTGATCGCGTTCAGACGCAGCAGGCCATCGCTGCCATATGTGGTCGACTTCATGGGGCCATGCCTACCGTCACTGCCCTTGAAGGAGCGGGCGGGTTCGGCAAGACCACACTCGCGGACGTAGTGTGCGCCAACCGGAAGGTGCGGCGACGATTCCGCGGCCGGATCTACCGGGTCACCGTAGGACGGGATGTTCGTGGGCGCGCGGCGATCGCGGCCAAGGTAGGTGAGGTCACACGCTTCATCACAGGTAATGCCGAGGCGTTTGAGGACCCCGAGCTTGCCGGTGCACACCTGGGACGCCTTCTGCAGAAACGCCCGAGAATATTGCTCGTGCTCGACGACGTCTGGGACGCGGAGCAACTCAGGCCGTTCCTGATCGGCGGCGGGAATTGCATCCGGCTTGTCACTACACGCCGGCAGGATGTATGTCCTGGCACCGCCAGGCGCATCTTGGTTGACGAGATGTCCGCGCCAGAGGCTCGCAGAGTACTGACCAGGGACCTCGCGCCGTTGCCGCACGAGACCGTCGAGAGCCTCCTGGAAGCCACGGGTCATTGGCCACTACTACTGCGTCTCATCAACCGTGTGATATTCGCCGAAGCGACTCTGACCTGCGGAGAATCGGCTCGTGCGGCGGCAACCACGGCGGCAGGAGCGCGCGTATTGCAGCAGCTGAGCGAAACCGGTCCGACTGCCGTCGACGATCCGTGGGACCCTCCGGATCTGAACGACCCGGTACACCGGACCAAGGCTGTTCGGGCCACTATCGAGGCCGCCGTACAACTGTTGCCAGAAAACGGCGCGGAACGATTGACCGAACTATGCGTTTTCTCCACCGACGATGCTGTCCCGCTGTCATTGGTCGAAACGCTGTGGCGGAAACAGGCCGGGCTGAGCACCACCGAATCGCAGGCCCTGCTGCGAAGGATCACAAGTCTGTCCCTCGCGAACCCGGTCTACCAAGAGACAGGAGCACTGGCGCTGCACGACGTCGTGCGCGACTATCTGCGTGCAGAATTAGGCCCTGCGCACCTCACGCAGCTGCACGAGTCGCTCGTCGATGCCGTGGCCGGCCAAATGCCGTCCGCAAGCCAGCTCCTCCCGGATCGAGCCGCTCCCAGTAGATCGTGGTGGGCGGCGGAGCACGGCTACCTGCTCGATCACGTCATCGATCACCTTCTGGCGGCCGGGCGGAACGCCGAAGCCGAAGCCACCATCAGCGATATCCGCTGGATTGAAGCACGCCTCCTGCACCAGGGGCCTGCTGCGACGCAGAACGACTGCCTCCGAGTCGCCACCGAGTCATCGATACAGCGAAGCCGTGATATTGGCCGCATCGCGCACCTCTTGGCGCCGACCGACCCCCCAGAGGCTGTCGTCGGCATCCTTCACGAGCGCCTATTTCCCATCCCCGCTTGGCAAGACGAGATCACCGCGCGGCGTGCAGAACGCCTTGCTTCGGCCCTGATCGATGATGGAGACTTGCCTGATCTGCCTGATCCTTCCTCGGAACGCACTCTTCTGGGCCACACCGATCAGGTGCTCTCTCTGGCGTTTTCACCCGATGGCACACGGCTCGCCAGCGCGGGCGACGACGGCTTCATCCGTCTCTGGGACCTTGAATCAGGTAGCACCGCTCACGCCATCAAACTCAGATTCGGATCGCTCAACCGGATCCGAGTCCTGGCCTACTCGCCCGACGGAACCCAGCTGGCCGCCGCAGGGTCCTTCGGAGTCAGGCTCTGGGACCTGACGGCTTACACCGCCACCCGCTCCCTGCCCCGCCGCCACGCCGGCAAGACCCGTGACCTCGCGTATGCGCCGGACGGGACCCAACTCGCCACCGTCGGCCACGATGACAAGGTTCGGATCTGGAACCCGGCCACCGGCAAGATCACCGCTGTCCTCAGCGGACACACGGGCCGAGTCCGCGCACTGTCCTACACGCCCGACGGCCGGAAACTCGCCACCATCGCCGACGACGGAACGATGAGGGCCTGGGATCCCGTCACCGGAGCAACCCTCGCCGCAGCGCACGGAAGCGCCTGCAAACCTCGCTTCCTGGCCACCTCCAACTCGCATTACGTCGTCGCCGGAAACAGAACCCGTGAGGATCCGTTCGTAGAAATCCATCACAGAGCCACGGGCGAACTGGTGCACGAGATCCGTCTCGACTCCAGCAGACTGGAGGCAACGGCGTACTCGCCGGACGGCGCGCAACTGGCCACGGCGGGCGCTGACGGGACAGTGCGACTCTGGGAGACTGCTACGGGCGCCGCTGTCCATGGGGTGCACCGGCGCCTTGGCCGTGTAATGGCCCTGGCCTATTCCCCCGACGGAATGCGCCTCGCCAGCGCGGGAGCGGACAATGCGGTGCGCGTCTCGAATCCCCACGCCGACTCCAGCGAGTTGCGCTTCGCAGCCGCGCGGAGCCTCGACCTCTCACGGGACGGAAATCGAGCCGCCATCGCTCTCTCGGACAAAAGAGTATTGATCATTGAGACTGGCTCCGATGGGTGGCGCGACTACACGACGCGTAGCATTACCATTCCTGAACACGCCGTCTGGCGGCTTCCGGTCGCTGTGTCCCCGGACGGAGCCCATATCGCCACCGGTGGCGCCGAGGACCATGCCATCCGGATTCGGAACCAGCAGGCCGGCGACGTGACCGACACTCTCTCCGGACACAGGCGGAAAATTCGAGCGTTGGCGTACTCACCGGACGGGACTCAACTCGCTTCGGGTGCCAGCGACGGCGTGCGGCTCTGGCAGCTGGCCTCTGGGGCGTCCAAGCTTCGTCTCATAGGCGGTAACGTGTTGGCGTACGCCCCTGACGGGGACGAACTGGCCACTGCTGGCGGTTTCGGTCTCCTCGTCTATTTGTTGGATCCGGTCACCGGCCAGCGTAAAGGGCTCTATAAGCAGCCCGAGAGTGTGTGCGCGCTTGCGTACTCGCCCGACGGAGCCGAACTCGCTGCAGGTCTCGAGAACGGCCGGGTGATCGTACGGGACCGGACAACCGCCCACACCCAACTCCATTCCTTCGGCGCCCATGCCGCAGCAGTGAACGCTGTCTCGTACTCGCCCGACGGCCTCTACATAGCAACGGCCAGCGCAGACCTGTCCTTGCGGATTTGGGGCCGCCAAGGCACTCCGGTCACCATGACGCGAACCGAGCAGGCCCTCGAATCCCTGGCGTGGGTCGCGGACGCCTCCGGTCGCGTCATCATCGGCGGTGGTGGGGGCGGTTGGTACGTCTGGAAGTTCAAAGCAGTCAACACCCGCTAGGTGAGGGTTCGGTTCTCCGTTGCCCGTTTCATTTGATTCTGGATGTTCGCAACCCCGCCCCCTTGCGGCCGCACCCGAGCCGGCGGCAGCAGGGGCCTCACCAGCTCCCACAGTCCGTCCGGAACGATCCACCCCCACCGCCCCTCCCCATGACCAGTACAGCTGCTAACTGACCATGTAGGACACGGTCTTAGGGTTCGTGCCACGGGGCCGGGCTTCATCCCACCCCAGCCGCACCGCAGGGGGACCCCGATACGAAGTGTCGCAATCTCATCGGCGGTTTCGCTGTCGCCGCAACAGCAGCCGCCGCCCCCGGCAGCACAGGAACCCGTCGTATCGGCATGTGCGACGCCGGCCGCCTACAACAGCGCTTCGCCGAGGTCATCGCGAGTGACCACCGCCACGGCGGTCAACTCGGCATCGAGCAGCGCGCCGCCGCCCTCGCCGAGGAGGCGCTGAACCTATAGAACGCCGGCAGCGCCACTCAACGCGTGCGCAGTAGCTTGTACGGATGCGCTGCATCGTTCCGCTCCTCTGCGATGCGGGCAGCGATCGACGGCCGCCGCTACGGCGACGCGAAGGCACACGTGCGCGAGGCCCAGGCCCTCGCCGAGATGTCCGGAGACCAGGCCGTCAAGTTCTGCATCTGCCGCCATGCGGGGCCATGTACCGGTACGTCGGCCGTCCGGGGGAGGCCCTCGCCGCGAACGATGTCGCACGCAACCTGCGCTTCCTGGACAGACGTCAAGTGGCCATCCGGTCCCCCGCGGAGGCGCTGACGTGGGCCGCTGTCCGCAACCTCTGAGGGGCGCTACGCTGTTGGTACGGCCCCAGACCCCGGCAGTGATGCCCTTGTTCCGCTCCGGGGAGGCCCACCGTGTTCGTTCTGCTTCTCATCCTCGTCGTCATCTTGTTCGGCCTCGGCTTCCTCAACCCCATCTGGTGGGTGGCCGCGGCGGTGTTGGTCTTCGGTGCCAACCGTCACGGTCGCGATCGCGGGGGAGGCTGGATCCGTGACGACGGTTCCGATCTCGGGGGGTACCGGGACTACGAGAACCGCCGGGATCGTCAGGACCGCTGGGACCGTCGTTACAGCCGTCGCAACCGGGCGCGCTGGAGGCGCGAGGACCGTCGGGACCATGAACGCCGCGGGTGAGCGATGAAGTTGCCCGACATCCAGAGGCTCCGGGACGGCTTCAGCCACGCCGGACGCTCTGAAAATCGTGGAGAGGTAGATGCCATGCATCGCACAACCGTGCTCCCGGAGAATTGGTGGGATCTGGCAGTCGAGGCCGCGGCAGGGAACCCGGGAGGTCAGGATGTCGTCGCGCTGCGCGCCGAGAACGATCAACTGCGGCGGGCGCTGGCTGGCCGTGCGGTCATCGATCAAGCCTGCGGCATGGTGATGGTCCTGGCCCCATGCCGTCGTGGGACGGCCAGGGGTCTGCTCGTGGACATCGCGCGGCAGTGCAACACCAAGCTTCCGGAGGTGGCCGCGGCCATGGTCGCCGCCTGGGAAGGAGTGCCCCTCTCGTGGCCGATGCAGCAGGCGCTACGGCGTGCCCTGCGGCGGCTTTATGCGGAAGACCGGGGGTGCGGTTCACCACTGGCGGATGAGCGGTCCGGAAAGGGAAGGCCGTGATCCACGCAGCGGATGTCTGCGAGTGGCGAAACCGCGACATCGTGGACACCGATTCGCACAAGATCGATGTCTTGGGGACGGTCCATGCGGGCACCACCACCGACGAGCCAGCCGTGGCCACGGTACGGACTGACGACCCGGCACCGCCTCGCTGATGCATGGATACGGGTCCTCACCCTGGGCCGTTTCCGTGGACTGCTCCGCCGTCGCTGTCCATGCTGCGTAGTACAGCAGCAGCCTGGCCATGAAGTTGATCCACAGCACGTCGGCGACCGGCTCCGCCCGGCCAGCAGCTTGCGCTGGTCGAGGACGGCGCTGAGCGAGGCGGCGAGGCTCGGGACGATCAGCGTGGCCGCGCCGGTGCCGGGGACGGTGACGGTCTGTTCGTCCAGAGTGGTGAAGATGTCCTCGACGAGCCGCTCGGCCATCCTCGGCGCCTTCGGCCGTAACAGGGTGACCAGTCGGTGTCGGCCGGCTTCGCGGATCTGGGCCGGTGACCCGAACCGTTCCAGCAGCGTGAGGACGGCCGGGTGCTGGAGCCGAGGTCCCAGCACCCGTTCCGAGGAGGGGTGGATCTGGGTCAGCAGGCCGTTAAGCCGGTTCGCGATCCTGGTGGCTTCGCCGGCCAGGTCGTCGTCGATGCCCACGATCATCTCCAGCTCGGCGATCGTCTCGTCCTCGCCGACGATGGCCCGCAGGGTGTTGGGGCATCGCGCGGGCCGCGTCAGCGATGATGAACGCGTCCCTCGCGTCCGTCTTGGCCTCACCTACTGAAGAGCTCGTGGAGTTTGGGTTCGGTGGTGGGCAGGCGCTTGTCGAAGGCCTTCCTTCCGGCCGGGGTGACGGCGGTGGCGTGGTGTTCGCCCCTGCCGACGTCCAGGCCGAGGAAGACGACGATGTCGCCGGTGTCGATCACGCGCAGGCCCCTTCATCACGCTTTCGCCCGGCCCTGCCAGGGCATCGAGCTGCACATCCACGTTACGGAGAGCTCTTCCGGCTCGGGTGAAGCCGCTGCTCAAGCCCCTCATCAGCGGTCCGTCGATGCGTTCGGACCCGGTGACACCACCCCCGGATCATGAACAACAAGGGGGGAAGTCATGCCGGCCCCGAAGGCCGGAGGCCCCATTAACGGAGCCACGAAAAGGGTAACGGGGGGCTGAAAGCAGGGACCGCACCGTTCGGGAGTCACCATCGACGGGCGGATCTACCCTGGGACACGGGCGGCCGTATCACACCGCAAGAATCGAAGGACATCATGATCGTCCTCGGAATCACCCCGGGGATCCTGGGATCCGTCGGACACAAGGCCGCCGGACGGCGGCACTCCTGGAAGCAGCCCCTGCCCAGCTTGGGCAACAACCCGTTCTCGCACGACCCCCGACCCCGAGCACGCGTACAGCACGCGGCCGTCACAACCGTCCTGCCGCGCCTCCGGCACGCGCAACTCCGAACCGAGGCAGCACGCCATGGCCCTCTTCTACCTCCTGCTGATCGCCGCGATCGTGCTGGTCATCGTCGGTGCGACCGCCGAAGGCATGCTGTACTTGCTCTCCGCCGGGGTACTGCTCCTCATCGCCGACGTGCTCTACCGCGCCGTGAGATCGGTACTGCACCAGCGTCCGGCCCACTGACCCCGCCCCGCGCGCATCAGCCGCTGCTCCCTCGCGGGTGATTTCGCTGATGAGGCCGTGGCCGTCGGGACCGGCCACCATCAGTACCAGCACGACGGCTTCCCTGCTCCCTGCTCCCTGCGCTCAAGCGCGCCGGAGGGCGGCTCTTGTGCCGACGGCATTGGAACAAGTCTGGGTCTTCCGTGGATGCCGTCTCGTGCGTTCGCCATCTCGGCGATGTCTCAGGGCGCCAGGCCGGGGAGGGGTTCGGAGCCGTCGATGAAGACGCGGGCCAGGTCGGACAGGCGCCGGTTGTGGGCGCGGGCGTAGCCGCGAAGGGCGGTGAAAGCCTCTTCCATGTCGATGCCCTGGCGTTCGGCGAGTTTGCCCTTGGCCTGTTCGATCAGCACGCGGCTGTTCAGGGCGGCCTGCAGCTGTTCGTTGAGGACAGTGCTGCGCTGGCTGGAACGTTGTTGCAGCAGGCTGATGGTGGCGACGTCGGCCAGCGCCTGGGCGATGAGGGTGCCGGCCGGGTCGAACGGGCCGGGGGCGACGCGGAAGAGGTTCAGGGCGCCCACGGTTTCGTCCCGCAGGCGCATGGGCAAGGCCTGGACCGCCTCGAATCCGCTGCGGTGGGCCGCCGTGACGAAGCGCGGCCAGCGGTCGGCCTCCCGGGTCAGGTCGGGGATGATCACAGGCGTGCCGGTGCGGAAGCACTCCAGGCAGGGGCCTTCGTCGTTCTGGAGCTGGAAGAGTTCCAGCAGCCGCACATGTTCGTTGGAGGCGGCCATGACGCGGAGTTTGCCGTCCCGGTCGGCGAGCAGCACCCCGGCGGCGCTCGCGTCGAGCATGCCGACGCAGCGGTCGGTCAGCAGGCGCAGGAAATCGATGAGGTCGAAGTCGGCGACCAGGTTGTCCGCCAGCTCGACGAAGGTCTTGGCCAGGAGCTGCTGATTCATCGTGACACCCTCGATTGAGACTAGTCCCGCCGGGAAGGGGCGGGAAGCGCAGCACGTTCATCGGATGGCACCGGTGCATCAGTCTTCCTCGCCGGTATGGTCCGGCTCCGTCTCCGGGGAGAAGCGGAGTCGGTGGGCCACCACGTCGGCGGCCACGTCGGCGAGCCGGTGCCCTTGCGTATAGGCGTGGGCGCGGAGCCGGACGAAGGCTTCTTCGATGCCGACGCCGAGTTGGACGGTAAGAATGCCGGTGGCCTGGTCGATTTCCGCCCGGTATCCGCCCAGGTCCTCCAAACCACGGTCCGGTAATGGTTCGCTGGCCGGCGCGCCCGTCTCGTAGATCTGTGTATCGAGCAGGAGCAGCGTCGCGAGATCGGCGAAAGCCAGCGCGTCGGCCAGCTCCTCCGCGTCCAGCACGGTCGGCACATTGGCGTACAGGTCCAGAACCCCCGGGCTGATCGCTCCCATCTGCAAGGGGAAGGCGAAGACCGCGCGTGCTCCGGCTTCCAGGGCCGCGTCGGCGAACACGGTCCAGCGGTCTGGCGGTGCTCCGGTCAGCAGATCGGACGCAAGGACGGCCGAGCCCTGTGTGAAGGCATCCACGCAGGGCCCCTCGCCCAGTGTGAGCTGAAGCTCCTCCAGCTGGGCGCTGATGTCGTCGGTGCTGCACAACGGATGGCTCGCTGCGGACCTCGACATCGCCGACAGCCCCGCCCCACCGACCGGCAGCGCGGCCACGGCCGCGGTGCACACATCGGCCACGTCGACACGGGCGCCGCGTCGGGCCGCTTGCGCGGCGACCAGCGTCTGGATGCGGGCCGACCGGCTGTCGGACCTCACCCGGGCCACCGGGTCCAGTCATCGCGGACAAGTCCCGCCAGCCTCGCCGCGGTTCTTTCCCCGAGGGGGAGTACCAGAGCCCGGAACGTGGGGGGTTCCGTCGGCCGCCAGACCTCTCCCATGCCCAGCCATCCCCAGGAGCGAAGCGCAGCCAGGGTCGGGTGGTCGTTCTGATTCACCAAGGTGACGCCGACGGACGCTTGGTGGGCGCGCAGCAGCCGCTCCTGCAACCGGCAGGCCACGTCCTCGTCGTGCGGGTACGGGCTGACCAGGATGCCGGTGATCGCGAAGACGGCCCCGGAGGGGATGCGTTGCTCGATGTTCAGTGGCAATGCTGCGTCGAAACCGAGCCGCCAGAAGCCGTCGCTGTGCACAGGAAATCCGATGGCGCATTCCGCCAGGCTGTCGGTCTCCGCGATCACCATGGCGAAGGTCGGCCGCCGGATGTCGCCGGTGAGACAGTTGAGGTAGTCCTGGTGACTGCGGCTGCGGTATGCCTCAGGGTCGGACGCTTTGTGGGAGTCTACGTATAGATGTGCCAGCTCCCCGGCCGGGCCCTGCGCCATCCATCGGTTGACCCGACGCAATCGCACCGCGTCCACGGCGGACGAGTCGGCATGGGGCTTGTGCAGCTGCCCCCACATGGGCTGCCCGCTCACCGCACATCGCCCGAGAGGGCGGGTGCCGGCGCAACAGTGCGATGCGGCAGAGCGGCTGGGGCCGGGACATCCCCGGGAGGAGGTGGCAGGGGCCTGGACGGAACGCCAAGGAGCAGAAACCTGGAACCGGTGAGGTCGAGGAGCAGACCCAGTGTGGGTGGCGGATGGTGCAGTCGCAGGGTCCCACCTGTCATGGTGGTCTGCTGTGCAGCGTCGAGGAAGGCGTTGAGGCCGCTGCAGTCGCAGAAGGTGACGGGGGCGAGGTCGACATCGATGGTGCGCATGCCGTCGTGCAGACACCGCCTCAGTGAGGCGCGCACCAACGGTGCCGATTCCAGGTCGATCTCACCAGCGAGGGTGATCTGCGCCCGGTAGCTTCGGTCTTGACGGTATACGGTGAGCTGTGGGACGGGCATGACGCCTCAGTTCGGAAGACCATCCGGCAACGCACGCGGTGACGCCGGGGTTTCGGGTCCCCTTGGCGCGCTGTCGGCAGGGGCGTACGTTCGGCGGAGGTGGAGCAACGGCCGGTCCGTCAGCCTGTGCGACAGGTAAGAGGATCCACCCAGTTCCCTCCAGGGATGCGCCGGGTGACGGACGAAAGGTCCGCTTCCGGCAGCCATCTGTGTCGAACAACGACAAGCCGCCGGGGTCTGGGACGTCCTACAGCAGCATAGTCCCCAACCCGGTGCGAAGGACGGCCCGAAGCCGCCCAGAATGCTGTGGACGACGCGAAAGCGCACTGGCGCGCGTATATCGGTTGCCGTGCACGGTACTTGGGCTGCGGCACGGCAGCGGCGGTCTCGTATTTGGCAGTCCGCCGACTGCGCGAGTAGGTGGCTCCGCGTGACGGAGCCGGACGGTTCAACTCCGGTGAAGCCCGACCCCGATGAGCCCGTGCCGGCGTGGGCACGGATGCTGCGCTGGCGGCATGGCGAACGGGCCTCAGCAACCGCCGGGGACGCTCCGACGGCGCCGGACCTCGCTGCTGCTCGATCCGGCTGTAGTAGTCGGCCGACATCCCGGCCGGCGCCGCCACCTCCTCGCGCCGCAGCCCGCCGGTGCGGCGCCGCTGGCCGCGGGGAAGCCCGACATCCTCCGGCTGCAACGCCTCACGACGTGGGACCGAGAGGACCGCCTCGAGGAAGTTCCCGGTGCCGACCTGCTGGGAATGCCAAGTCTGACTCCTGCGCTGAGTCCCGTACATGCAGAAGAAGTAGGGCGGGTCGCCGCTGGAAGCGGTCCGGTTGCCGACGCTCCCGTCACACCGGGCGTAGTTCTCCATGGTGATGTAGTCGCTGCCGCTGACAGCGACGGGCGTCGCGAAAAGGTAAGAGACATAGTCGTCGCCGTAGGCCCTGCGGTGCTCCTCCTGCTCGGCGGTTCCGTAGGCGACGGTCGTGATCGGGATGCCGAGCTTCGGCGTCAGATATTCGTTGACGTCGAGCTTCTTCAGCGCCTTCTTCATCTCGTCGGGATACTCCTCCAGGTACTGCTGGTAGGTCCCGCTCAGCTCGTGGGACCACTTCGTGAAGGCCGCTACGTCGCCCTTGCCCGCCTTCTTCTTCGCGTCCTTCTGTGCCTTGGCGTGCCGGCTCGACTTCTCCACCCGATCGAGGAGCGCCACCAGCGTGTCCTCCCACTCCTGGATGCCCTGGATGCTCGCGCCCTTAGCCCCGCTGACGGACTCGGCCATCTCGTTGCACCGTTGGGGCGTCCTGACGTCCGTGCCCTGCTGCTTCCTGTCCGGCACCGAGGGGATGACCTGGTGGAGGGTGACCTCGGACTTGCCGGCCCTGGCGATCTTCAGGTTGCGACTGGTGGCGACGAGGCGGACCCGCCCCTTCTGCCTCGTGTTGGCCGCATCGATGTGTGTGTCGGTGGCGATGAAGCACTTGAACGGACCGGAGGACGGCGTCTAGCGCACGCCGCCTCCGACGCCCGGGGCATGTACGTCGGCCAGTGCGGTGGCCAGGGACCGCCAGACGTGGGTGGCCAGATCGAGGTTGTGGGCGTCCGTCGCCTGCTGCCCGAGGCGGCGCAGGGCCGCGACGCCCTGGTCGACCCGGCCCTCCATGATCATCAGACGGCCCTCCAGGACCGCCAGCCGTACCCGGTCCCCGTGCGGCAGCCGGAGTTCGCCGTCCGGTGGCAACGCGCCGCACAGCGTCCGGGCCTCGTCCAACCGGCCCTGGTGGAAGGCGAGATGGGCCCGCAGGGCGCGTACCTCCTGCAACTGGATCGGGGTGCCGATGAGTTCGAGGACCACGTCGGCCTCGCCGAGCCACCGCTCCGCCGCCGCCACGCACGGCGGTGACATCTGGAGCGCGGCGGCCGTCGCCGCCGTACGCAGCCGGGTCCACAGGATCAGGTCGTCGCCGCCCCGGAGCAGTGCCAGCGCCGCCTCCAGCCGGGACCGGGCGGTCCGGTGGTCGCCCCGCCGATCGGCGACCACCGATGCGGTCCACAACGCCTCGGCGGCCGGCTGGGGAGCGGCCGTGGGCAGCAACTCGCTCTCCAGTTCGCGTACATGGCGCTCGGCCGCTTCCAGTCGGCCGAGGCCGGTCTCGACGGCGATCAGGACCGTCTGCGCGGCCATGACGTCGGCGGTCGGCAGCCCCTCGGCGCGTGCGACGGCGAGCGCGGTGACGGCGACCGGTTCCGCCGCCCGTGCCTTGCCCAGGGCGACCAGACAGCGCGCGTACTGCACGTGGGACCGCACCCGGAGGTCGGGTGCCGCGATCAGTTCGCTCAGTTCGATCAGCTCGCGCAGATGACCGCGCTCCCGCTCGAAGTCTCCCTGGCCGCCGCGGATCCGGCCGAGCAGCCACAGCGCCTGCCAGCGGCCGACGGGGTCGTCGTGCTCGTCGTCGCGCACCGCCTGGAGGAGGGCGGTGGCGCTGTCCGTGCCCGGCGGTGCCGAGGTCGCGGCGGCGAGCGCGCGGCTCAGGCAACCGCCCGCGCGCGGCTCGGTCAACGCGGCGACGTCCACGCCGAGTTGCTGTGCCAGGTAGCTGACGGTCCGTCCGGTCGGTCGGCGTTCGCCCGACTCCAGACGGGAGAGGTATCCGGTGGACATGCCCTCACCGACGACCGCAGCCTGGCTCAAGCCCCGCTCGAGCCTGAGCTTCCTCAGCTGCCGGCCGAAGTGCGGCTGCTCAAGCATTTCGCCCTCTGATCCCCTGAGGTCCTTTTGAGTCTTCTGATCGGCCCGTGTTTCCGAGGCCACGTCCGGAAGTTGCCCATACTTTAGGGAGGCTTGGCAATGGGGGCAACATGGTTGCGCACGCGAGGTTTCTCCTGTCATTTGCCATGGCTCCCTGTGTACCGAGTTTCGGAACGACCGGGCGGAGGATCCAGGTGGCTGAAATTGCCCCATGGCCAAAAGAGTTGGCAATGGACATGCCTGGATAGGCAAACACTTGCCAGGCGGGTTGTCCGGCCATAGCCTCCGAGTTGCCGACCTGATGTGATATCGCCCCGATCCGGTGGCGACCGCGCGAAAGTGACATGCTGACAACGTTGTCTCGCGGGGTTGCCGGAAAGGGCGGGCTGCATCGAAACCCCCATGTACAGAGGGAAAGACGGTATGTCCGTGGTGACCACAAGCATCACCGCCTCATCCACCACCGTCGTCAAGGCGGGCGCCGGCGTCAACCGCCGCCGCACCTACACGGCCCATGTATGTCCGAAGGGCATGACGATCACGGCCGCGGAAGCCGATTTCGCGGCACAGTTCGGGGCGAGCCCCGGCGAGATATGCGACCGCACGCTGAGCGATCTGCTCCGGGCGGGCACGCCCGAGTTGCTGCGTCACCGTTTCACCGACCTTTCCGAGGGCCGCACGAGCTGGTTCACCGAGCGGGTGGCCGGTCGGCACGACAGCGGCCGTGTCTTCGCCGCCGACCTGACGGCGATAGCGGTCACCGGCGCGACCGGGCCGGCCGGACTGGTCCTCCTGCTGAGCCCCCTGGGGGCGGCGGGCGAGCCGTACCCCCGCGAACTGACGCTCAGCGAACTCGACGTGCGGGTCCTGGAGGGCGTGGCGGGTGGTGCGTCGACCGTGCAGTTGGCCGGCCGCCTGTACCTGAGCCGTCAGGGCGTCGAGTACCGCGTGCGCCTGTTGCTGCGCCGTTTCGACGCTCCCAACCGGCCCGCCCTGGTGGCCCGCGCCCACGCGCTCGGGCTGTTCGCGCCGGGTCAGTGGCCCCCACGGGTACTGCCGGAACTCATCGAGTAACGGGCACGACGGGGGACACGGCGGGCGGTGGCCGTCGGCGGGACGATCCCGTCGGCGGCCACCGTTGCGTCCGTCCCGGGACTCGGCGGGCCGTGCGCCCGTCGGCGGGCGAGGTCCGGTGCGTGCACCGTCGGGCACCTGCTCGAAGCGCTCGGGGAATACCGGCCGTTCTCGTGCGGCGTGCCCCGGGGCTCCGGGCGGAGGCGGAGTGCGGGCGTGCCGAGCGGCGCGCCCGGACAACCGCCGCCCGCCGGGCCTTCAGGGCCCTTCTCCCCGGTCCCGCCGAGGGGCGCGGCGTCGGCAGGCGCCTCCGCCGCGTCGCGGTCACGCCCGGGCACTCCGCCCGGACTGCCTCCTCCGCCTCGCGTCCGCGCGCGGCGGATCCGGCTCGGGCCGGCCGGAAGGCAATGCCTCCGGGCGCGGCAGGATCCACAGGACGGGGCTCAAGCCGCCGAGGGCTGCCAGGCCTCCCGGAAGCGCAGTCGGGCGCGGTGCAGCCGGGACCGTACGGTGCCCACCGGCAGTGACAGGACACGTGCCATCTCCTCCTCGTTGAGGCCGTAGGCGCGCAGGGTGAGGACCTGCCGGTGGGACATGGACAGCCGGTCCAGTACATCGCTGATGTGCACGGCGTCCAGCGGGTTCGCCTCCTGCCCCGGCTCGACCCGCTGGTACGGCCCCTCCTCACCGGCCCGCTTCAGCGTGCGCACGGCCTCGCGGACCGTCACCGAACGCACCCAGCCGTAGAACGCGGTCGGCTCCCGCAGCGTGCGCAGACCCCGGTAGACGGCGAGGAGCGCCTCCTGGGTGGCGTCCGCGCCGTCGTCGTGCGTGATGGACCGGCACAGTCGTGCGACGTAGGGGACGATCCCGGTCAGCAGTTGGTTCATGGCCTGTTCGTCGCCCGCCTGGGCGCGCGGCAGCAGCGCCAGGGGCGTGGGGATGTCGCTGACGTTGTTCATGTCGGCGCAGGGCTCCTTACGGTGGCCGGTGAGGTGCGGTGCGGTGGGGCGCCTCAGCCCGCCGCCGTGGGGACGGGCTCGACGGCGGCGCAGGCGTCGAGCACCGCACCGACCCCGTCGCGGAAGGCCCGGACGAACTCCGGGCTGAAACATGCGGTGAAGTACGGGAACTCGATGGCCAGCCGTCCCTCGAACGAGACGACACAAGCCATCACCGGGCTGCGTCCGGCCGCCGGGAAGTACTGCTCCCGGGCGGGCACCAGCCGGACGTCGGTGACCTCCAGACCCTCCGGCAGCCGGGGCCCCGGGACGACGCCCATGTTCGTGGCGATCACCGTCGCCAGTTGCAGCGTGGGGTTGCGCGGGATCTCGGGCGTGATCCGCATCTCGTGGTAAGGGCCGTCACCCGCGACGAAGTCGCCGAGCCGGGAGTGGACGGTGCGGGCCAGCTCGACCGGGTCCGACTCCGGTGCGACGTCCAGGGCCTGGAGGTGGCTGGTCACGGCGGGCACCATCACCAGGGCGGGCAGCGGCGGTGACAGCCGCGAGCGCAGATCGACGGGGGAGAGGCAGCGCAGGGCACGCGGCTCGCCGCCGGGCAGACGCCGGCGCGCCGTCGTGAGCAGGGCCGCGGCGACCAGGGCGTGCACGGTCACGCCCGCCGTGCGGGCGGTGCGGCGCAGCCGGCCGGTGCGCTCCTCGTCCAGCGTCAGCCGGCACACCTCGATACGGCCCTCGACGGCGGACGGCTCCGTGACGTCGTACGCCACCAACTCCGCCGGGTGCCGGCGCGCTTCGTCCACGCGCCGTTCCAGGTACGCGGACGTCGCCGCCTCGTCCACTGCGGGCAGCAACTCGCTCACGGGCACCGCCCAGCCGGGGACGCCGTCCGCGGCGCCGGGCCGCTCCTCGCCCTCGGCCAGCGCCCGGTAGCGTTCCCAGATCTCGTTGTGCAGGGCGATGCCGCTGTGTCCGTCGACGACGGTGTGGTCCACCGAGAGCACGAACAGGTGGCCGTCTCCCTCGGGCGCGCTCACCAGGACCGCCCGGCTCAGGGGCCCGCCGACGGACAGCGGCGTGTTCAGCTCCGTGGCGTAGGCGTCCTCGGCGGCGCCGGTCCGGGTGCTCAGCCGGGGGCGCGCGGTCTCGTCCAGCAGGTCCAGCGCGAAGCCCTCGCCGTCCGGCACGATACGGGTCCGCAGCGCCGGATGCGCCTCGGTGACCGCGTCGAACGCGGCCGACAGCACCTCGATGTCGAGACGGCCGCGCAGGGTGCAGGAGAGCACCGCTCGGCTTCGCTGCCCGACGTACAGCGTCTCTACCGGACACAACGCACGGCGCATGACCCAGGCCCTCTTTTCGTCCGCTCATTCCCGGAAGCCGCGCGCCGACCATCGGCCGGCGCCGCGGATCCGGCTCAACGTCCTTTCGAGAGTGCACGGTCGGGCCGGTGTGAATCCACCCGATGTGGAGCGCCCGGGGAAAGTCTCGTGTTTTCCCTAAAGTTCGTCGCGGGCGCGGCTATCCCGGAACACGCGTTCTTTAGGGAAAAACCTGAATTCCGTCCGCGGGGCCGGATCGGGCTTGACCGGGTTCGCCCGGAAGCCCCAGCGTGAGGACCTCGTGAACCGGCGGCGGGCCGCGATTCGGCCACGTCCCCGGAGCGCGGCCGTAAATGCCGGCCCGGTGGGCCGGGGCCGCTTCCCTGTCAGACCGACCGGGCTCTTTCCGGCCGGGCCGTTACGGCTTGCCACGTGAGGGTTGTGCTATGTCACTCCACGAGGAGTCTCTCCCCGAGGACGAACGTCGACCGCTGTCCGGCGCCCAGGAAGGCCTCTGGTACGCGCAGCGGCTCGCCCCCGACAGCGCCGCGTACAACACCGCGGAGGCGGTGGAGATCCACGGCGGCCTGGACACCGCTCTCTTCGAGGCGGCGCTGCGCCGCACGGTCGGCGAGGCAGGCACCTTCGCGCTGCGCTTCCTCGACACCGACGACGGCCCCCGCTGCCGTCCGGCGCCGGACGCCGACGACTGGCCGCTGCACCGGGTCGACGTGAGCGACGCCGCGGACCCGGAGGCCGCCGCCTGGAAACTGATCCGCGCGGACCTCGCGACCCCGGTGGACACCGACAAGGGCCCACTGTTCGCGCACACCCTCCTCACCCTCGCCGCCGACCGCCACATCTGGCTGCTGCGGGCCCATCACCTCCTGCTCGACGGCTACAGCTACAAGCTCCTCGGCCGCCGCCTGGCCGACGTCCACAACGCGCTGGCCGAGGGCCGCGACCCCGGCCCCGGCGGCTTCGCGCCCGTCGGCCGGCTACGGACCGAGGAGGCCGCCTACCTCGCCTCCGAACGCCGTGACCGTGACCGCGACCACTGGACCCGCCGCCTGGCGGACCTGCCGGAACCGGCCCGCCTCACCCGCCGTACGGCCCCGCCGCGTGCCCCGTTCCTGCGCCACACCGTCGAACTCGGCGCCCCGGACGCCGAGGCGCTGTCCGCCGCGGCCGCCGGCCTGGGCATCACCCGCGCCGACCTGCTGGCCACCGCTCTCGCCGTCTACCTGCACCGCATGACCGGCATGGACGACCTCGTCCTCGGCATGGCCACCATGAGCCGGCTCGGCAGCGCCGCACTGCGCACCCCGGGCACCGCCTCCGACGTGCTGCCCCTGCGCGTCACCGCCCGACCGGACACCCCCTTGGCGGAGTTCGCGCGCACGGTGGCCGACGAGCTGGCCGCACTACGACGGCACCAGCAGTACCGGGGCGAGTTCATCCGCCGCGACCTCGGCCTCCTCGGCACCGGGCGCCGCCTGCACGGACCCGTGCTGAACATCGTCCCCTTCACCGAGGAACTGGACTTCGCCGGCAGCGCGGCGACCTGGCACCACCTGTCGGGCGGCGCCGTGGACGACCTCCAGATCAACGTCCGGCCCGGCACCCGGCCCGGCGCCCTCTGGCTGGCCCTCGACGCCAACCCCCACCTGTACGAGGAGGACGAACTCGCCCTGCACGGCGAACGGTTCCTCGCACTGCTGCGGCGGCTTGCGCAGGCGGCGCCCACCACCGCGCTCGCCGATCTGGACCTGCTGCTCCCCGGCGAGCACCCCCGCGACCGGCCGGTACGCGAGTTCCCGGTCACCGGGACGCTCACCGAGCTGTTCGAGCGGCAGGTGCGCGCCCGGCCCGGACGGATCGCCGTCACCCACCAGGGCGCACACCTCACCTACGGGCAACTCAACGAAGAGGCCAACCGGTTGGCCCGGCTGCTCGTCGAACGCGGCGCGGGACCGGGCCGGACGGTGGCCCTCGCGCTGCACCGGGGCCCGCGACTGCTGCCCGCCCTGGTGGCGGCCCTCAAGACCGGAGCCGCCTACCTCCCGCTGGACCCCGCCCACCCGGCCGAACGCCTGCGCCTGGTCATGGCGGACGCGGCGCCCGTCCTCCTGGTCACGGAGGGCGGCCTCGCCGCGGACCTCGGCGGTGACGTCACCGCCGTCGTCCTGGACGAGCCCGCCGTCACCGCCGACCTCGCCACGCGCCCGGCCTCCGACCTGACCGACGCCGACCGCGGCGGACCGATCGGCCCGACGCAGATCGCGTACGTCATCCACACCTCCGGCTCCACCGGCCGCCCCAAGGGCGTGCCCGTGCCGCATTCCCACGTGGTCCGGCTGTTCGCCGCGTCGGCCGAGCACTTCGACTTCGGCGCCGACGACGTGTGGACCCTCTTCCACTCCTACGCCTTCGACTTCTCCGTCTGGGAGATCTGGGGCGCCCTGCTGCACGGCGGCAGGCTCGTCGTCGTGCCGTACGCCGTCAGCCGTTCCCCACGGGACTTCCTGCGGCTGCTGCACGACGAGGGCGTCACCGTCCTCAACCAGACACCGTCCGCCTTCGAACAGCTGGTGGACGCCGACGAGGAACCCACCGCCGGAGCGCTGCGCTACGTCGTGTTCGGCGGGGAGGCGCTGCGTCCCGAACGGCTGCGCCCGTGGACCGCCCGGCACGGCCTCGACCGGCCGGCCCTGGTGAACATGTACGGCATCACCGAGACCACCGTGCACGTCACCCACCACCGCCTCACCCCGGACGACCTGACGGACCCCCGCCGGGGCAACGTCGTCGGCACCCCGCTCGCCGACCTGCGCGTGTACCTCCTGGACCCGCAGGGCCGGCCCGTGCCGCCGGGCGCCGTCGGCGAGCTGTACGTCACCGGCGCCGGGGTGACCCCCGGCTATCTGCACCGCCCCGAACTGACCGCCGACCGCTTCCTGGACGACCCCCACGGCCCGCCCGGCAGCCGCATGTACCGCTCGGGCGACCTGGCGCGGCTCCGCGCCGACGGCACCCTCGACCACCTCGGCCGCGCCGACCGGCAGGTGCAGCTGCGAGGCTTCCGGGTCGAGCCCGGCGAAATCGAGGCCGTCCTCGCCGAGCACCCCGGCATCGCCCGCGCCGCCGTCGTCGTGCGCCGTGCCGACCATGGCGGCGAACAGCTCGTCGCCTATCTCGTGACCACCGGTGAACGACCGCCCGCCGCGGCCGAGGTGCGCGACCACGCGGCCGCCCACCTGCCCGAGCACATGGTTCCCGCCGCCTGTGTGCTCATGGACACCCTGCCGCTGACCGCCAACGGCAAGCTGGACACCGACGCGCTGCCCGCGCCCGACCTCACCGGCGCGGCGGCCGGCACCCGCCCCGCGAGCACCGAACAGGCGCTGGTGTGCGCCCTGTTCGAGGACGTGCTGAAGCTGCCCCGGGAAACCGTCGGCATCGACGCCAACTTCTTCGACCTGGGCGGTGACTCGCTGCTCGCCACCCGGCTGCTGGCCCGGCTGCGCCACGGTTCCGGCACCGACGTGCCGATCACCGCCCTGTTCGCAGGTCCGTCGCCCGCCGCCCTCGCCCGGCTCCTCGACGGCCGCCCCGGCACGGCTCCCGACCGGCCCGCTCTCGGCGAGCGGCCCCGCCCGGAGCGCGTCCCGCTGTCCTACGCCCAGGAACGCATGCGGTTCCTGAACCGGCTCGACGACTCCACGGCGACGTACAACATCCCCCTCGTCGTGCCGCTCGGCGCCGCCGCCGACACCGAGGCGCTGCGTGCCGCTCTGGGCGACCTCGCCGACCGCCACGAGATCCTGCGCACGGTGCTCGCCGACCACGACGGCACGCCGTACCAGCGGATCCTGCCGGCCGGCGGGCCGCGCCCGCCGCTGGCCGCCGTCGACTGCCCCGTCGACGAGATCGGCGCGCACCTGGCCGCCGCCTCCCGTCACCGCTTCGACCTCACCGGCGAACCTCCCCTGCGGGCCTGGCTGTTCGGCACCGGTGAGGACCGGACCCTGCTGCTCCTCCTGCACCACAGCGCAGCCGACGGCTGGTCCCTGCGGCCCCTCGCCGACGACCTGAGCAGGGCCTACGCGGCACGCCGCGCGGGCACCGCCCCGGCGTGGGACGCGCCCCCGCCGCAGTACGCGGACTACGCGCTCTGGCAGCGCGCCCTGCTTGCCCCCGGGCCGGACGGTACGGGACACGCCGAGCGGCTCACCGCGCACTGGCGCCAGGCGCTGGCCGCGGCACCGCAGGAGTGCACCCTGCCCGGCGACCGGCCCCGGCCGACGGCACCACGCGACGGCGCCCATGTCACCGAGCACGTACCCGCCGCCCTCCACCGCGACCTCACCGGCCTCGCCGAGCGCGAGGGCAGCAGCCTGTTCATGCTGCTGCACGCCGCCGTCAGCGCCCTGCTCACCCGCTGCGGAGCCGGCGAGGACATCGTGCTGGGCGTCCCCGTCGCCGGGCGCTCCGAACCCGGCCTGGACGATCTGATCGGCCTGGTCACCAACACCCTGGTGCTGCGCGCCGACACCTCGGGCAACCCCGCCTTCCGTGAACTGCTGGCCCGCGTCCGGCCCGGCGACCTGGCCGCGCTCGGCCACCAGGAACTGCCCTTCGACCGGCTGGTCGACGAACTGAACCCGCCCCGCCGGCCCGGCCGGCACCCGCTGTTCCAGGTCATGCTCGCCCTGCAGAACAACGAGCCCGCCGTGCTCCGCCTCGACGGGCACGCGACGCTGCTGCGGCCCACCGCCACCGGCACTGCCAAGTTCGACCTCTTCGTGGA
This sequence comes from Streptomyces sp. Root1310, assembly GCF_001426425.1. Classification (NCBI taxonomy): domain Bacteria; kingdom Bacillati; phylum Actinomycetota; class Actinomycetes; order Kitasatosporales; family Streptomycetaceae; genus Streptomyces; species Streptomyces sp. Root1310. The sequence continues at coordinate 703,635 of NZ_LMEQ01000030.1, forward strand.
CGTCCTCGAACGGCACACCGCCGAGGGCACCCCCGATGGCCTGGACCTGCACATCGAGTACGCCACCGACCTGTACGACCCGTCCACCGCCGAGGAGTTCGCCCGCTCGCTGGGCCGGCTGCTCGCGGCCGTCAGCGCCGACCCGGACGTACGGCTCGGCGGGCTCCCGGCGCCCGCGCCGCGCACACCGGCCGAGGCACCCGGCCCCGACACCGCAGGTCTGACCGAGGCGGCCCGGTCCGTGCCCGGTATCCGCGACGCCGTCGCGCTGACCGCGGCCGACGGAGGACCGCCCCGGCTGTTCGTGGTACCGGGCCGCGCGGAGGCCACCGAGGCCGTCGAACGCCTGCTGGAGCGCACCGGCACCCCGACCGTCGGCGTCACCGCCGTCAGCACCCTGCCCCGCGATGCCGACGGAGGCCTCGACCCGGCCGCCCTCGCCGCCCTGCCCGCCGTCGACCGCGCCGCCGCCGGGGCCTGGCAACAGCGCCTCGCCCGCGTCACCGGTGTCGGCGCCGCCGAGGCAGGGGTCGAGGACACCCCGCGGGAGCTGGCCCGCAGGCACGCCGCCGCCCCGCGCCGCGCCGCACCGGCGTCCGACGGCGGCACTCGTGGGGCGGCCGGGACACGGCCGGCCCTCAGCGAGGGCCCCGAGCAGGCCGAACCCACCGTGGCCACCTGGGCCCAGGCCCTGGTACGGGCCGCCGACCACGCGCGGGGCGACATCGTGCACGTACACCCCGACGGCAGCGAGACCCGCCGTGAGTACGCCTCCCTCGTCCCCGAGGCCTCCCGGGTCCTCGCCGGACTCCGGCGTGCCGGACTGCGCCCCGGCGACCAGGTGATCCTCCAGTGCGACGCCGGTGAGGACTTCCTCGCGGTGCTGTGGGGCTGCATCCTCGGTGGCTTCGTCGCCGTACCGCTCACCGTGCCCGCCTCCTACGACACCCCCTCGGCCGCCCTCACCAAACTGGAGGGCATCTGGCGGATGCTCGGCCGGCCCTGGATCGTCTGCTCGCCCGCGCTGGAGGCGGGCCTGCGCGACCGGATCGGCCGCGACGGCGGGTCCGGTCTCCGGCTGAGCACGGCCGACGCCCTGCGGGACGCGCCCGAGGACCGCGACTGGTACGCCGCGCAGCCGGACGACCTCATCCTGATGCTGATGACCTCGGGCAGCACCGGCTTGCCGAAGGCCGTCCGGCTGACCCACCGCAACGTGCTGGCCCGTTCCGCCGCCACCGAGGCCATGAACGGACTCGGCGCCGACGACGTGACGCTGAACTGGATCCCGCTCGACCACGTCACCGGCGTCGTCATGTTCCACCTGCGGGACCTCTATCTGGGCTGCCGGCAGATCCACGCGCCCACCTCCTGGATCCTCCAGGACCCGACGCGCTGGATGGACCTCGCCCACCGGCACCGGGTCAGCGTGACCTGGGCCCCCAACTTCGCCTTCGGGCTGCTCGCCGGACAGGCCCCGCGCTTCGCGGACCGCGACTGGGACCTGACCCCGATGCGGCTGGTGATGAACGCCGGCGAGGTCGTCGTGGCCGCCGCCGCCCGCGGCTTCCTGCACGCGCTGCGGCCCTTCGGGCTGCCGCAGGACGTGATGCACCCCGGCTGGGGCATGTCCGAGACCTGCTCGGTGGTCACGGACGCGGTGCTGCCCGCCGAACCGCCCGGCACCGACGAGACGTTCGTCAGCTGCGGCCTGCCCTACCCCGGCTTCGCCATGCGCGTCGTCGGCGAGGACACCACCGTGCTCGCCGAGGGCGAGGCCGGCCGGCTCCAGGTCCGGGGCACCTCCGTGACCGGCGGCTACCACGACAACCCGGCGGCCAACGCCGAGGCGTTCACCGACGACGGCTGGTTCGACACCGGCGACCTGGCGTTCCTGCGCGACGGCGAGCTGTTCATCACCGGCCGCGCCAAGGACGTCATCATCGTCAACGGCGTCAACCACTACAGCCACGAGATCGAGACCTGCGTCGAGGAACTGCCCGCCGTGGTCCGCAGCTTCACCGCGGCCTGCGCGGTCCGCTCCGACGCGTCAGCCGCCACCGACGAACTCGCCCTGTTCTTCAACCTCGCCCCCGTCCCCGACCGCGCCGCAGCGCTGCGGGAGATCGCGGGCAAGGTAACCCGCGAGATCGGCGTCAGCCCCGCCTTCCTGGTCCCGGTCGGCCCCGGCGACATCCCCAAGACGGAGATCGGCAAGATCCAGCGGACCAAGCTGCGCAAGAGCTTCGAGGCGGGAGACTTCGACGACGCCGTCCGGGAGGCTCAGCTGCTGCTGGGCACCGCCGCCACCCTGCCCGACTGGTTCCTGAAGCCCGTGTGGCAGCCGGCCGCCCCTCGCGCCCCGCGCGTCCTGCCGCCCGGCCGGCACACCCTGGTCCTGGCCTGCGACGGCCCCTGGACCCACCGCCTCGCCGACCGCCTGGCCCGGGCCCTGCGCGCCGACGGCGCGCGCTGCACCGTCGCCACGGACGGACCGTCCTACGAACGCCTCGACGCCGCCCGCTACCGGATCCGGCCCGCCGAGGACACCGACCACACGGCGCTGCTGCGGGACCTGGCGGCCGACGAGCGGCCGGTCGACGCCGTCGTCCACCTCACCGCCCCGCATGGCGGCGACGCGGCCCCGGACGAGTCGGCCGCCCGCACCCTGCTGGCGCTCGCCCGGGCGCTCGGCACCCGGCCCGCGGACCTGCTCCACGTGACGGTGGACGCCCAGGCGGTCGGCGCGGGCGAAGCGCCCTCCCCGGCTCAGGCCATGGCCGGCGCGGTCCTGAAGTCGCTGCGGGAGGAGTCACCGGGGCTGCGCTGCGTTCATCTGGACGTCGAACGGGACACGGACCCCGTACCGCTCGTGACGGCGGAGGCCGCGCAGCACCTCGTGGACACGGAGGTGGCCCACCGCGGCGGACGGCGGCACGTGCGCCGGCTGGCCCCGCTGCCCGAGGCGCCGGACCGCAGGGAGCCGCCCGCCACCGACGGCTTCCACCTCGTCAGCGGAGGGCTCGGCGGAGTCGGCGGCGCACTGGCCGCCCACCTGCTGGCTACCCCCGGCGCCCGCCTGCTCCTCCTCGGCCGCAGTCCGCTGCCCGAGGACGGCGGAACCCACCAGCGGCTACGGGAGCTGGGCGACGTGCGCTACGCGTGCGCCGACGTCACCGACGAGGACCAGGTGCGGGCGGCGGTGGACGAGGCCACCGAGGCCTGGGGCGTCCCCCTGACATCGGTCTGGCATCTGGCCGGCGCACTCGTGGAGCGGCCCGTCGGCGACCTGGACCCGGACGCCTGGCGCTCGGCGCTGGACGCCAAGGCGCACGGCGCCTGGACCCTGCACCGGGTCAGCGCCGACCATCCGGTGACCTCGTTCGTGCTGTTCTCCTCCGTCAACGGCTGGTTCGGCGGCGCCATGAACACCGCCTACGCCGCGGCCAACGCCTACCTCGACGCGCTCGCCCTGCACCGCCGGGCCCAGGGCCTGCCCGCGCAGAGCCTGGCCTGGAGCATGTGGCACGAGCGGGGTATGAGCAGCGGCTACGGTCTCACCGCACTCACCGAGGCACGCGGCTACCGGGTCCTGGACGCGGCCGCCGCACTGCGCTCCCTCGATCTCGCCCGCACCCTGGACGAACCCCATCTGCTGATCGGCGCCGACCGCACCGCCCCCTGGGTCCGCAGCCATGTCGCCGAACCGGCCCGGCAGGTGCGGCGGCTGGCCGCCCGCGTCGCGCTGGAGGAGGGCGCCGACCTCGGCGCCCTGCACCGGGCGGCCGCCGACGCCGCGGGCGTCGCCCCATGGGTGCTGCGCGCCGCCGGCAGCGCCGACCGGCCGGAGGCCGCCGACGACACCGGGGGACGGATCCACGTCCTGGAACAGCGGCTCGCCGAGCTGTGGTGCGGAGTGCTGCACCGCGACCGGGTCGGCCGGGACGAGAACTTCTTCGACCTGGGCGGCAACTCCTTGCTCCTGGTCGGCGCGCAGAGCGCCGTCAACCAGGAGTTCGGCTGCGAGCTGACCGTGGTCGACCTGTTCGCGCACCCCACCGTGCGCGACCTGGCCCGCCACCTCGTCGGCCGTACGACGGCCCCCGGAACCCCGACCGACGCCGCCGGGGACCCACCGAGCGGGCTGGACCGGGCGAAGGAACAGGCACGACGGCAGCGCGCGGCCCGGACCCGCCGCTCCGCACGGAACGGAAAGGGCCAAGGCCATGCATGAGACCGACGGGCCGCTGGACACACCGGAGGAGGACCTGCCGGCCGTCGCCGTCATCGGCATGGCCGGCCGGTTTCCCGGCGCCGACGACCTCGACGCGTTCTGGGACAACCTGGCCGCGGGCCGCGAAGCCGTACGTCCCGTCTCCGACGAGGAGTTCCTGGCCGCCGGCGGCGACCCGCGCGACCTGGACGACCCGTCGCTGATCCGCATGGCGTCCGTCGTCGAGGGCATAGACCGCTTCGACTCCGGATTCTTCGGCTACCTCCCCGCCGAGGCCGCCGTGGTCGACCCCCAGCAGCGCCTGCTGCTGGAGACCGCCTACCACGCCCTGGAGAACGCGGGCCGCCTCGCACCCGGCACCGATCACGGCACCTTCGGCGTGTACGCGGGCGCCGGCGACAGCCGGTACTACCCCGCCCACCTCCACCCCCGCCACGCCGGACAGCCCGGCTCCGTCGAGCTGGTGCACGCGGCCACCGCCAACTCCCTGGGCACCCTCGCCCCCCGCATCTCCTACGAACTGGGTCTGACCGGCCCTAGTGTGTCCCTCCAGACGGCCTGCTCCACCGCGCTCGTCGCCGTGCACACCGCCTGCCAGGACCTGCTCGACCACCGCTGCGACACCGCCCTCGCCGCCGCCGTCTCCCTCAACCCCTCGGCGGCGCTCGGCTACCGGCACGTACCCGACGGGCCCTTCTCGCCCGACGGACACTGCCGGGCGTTCGCCGCGGACGCCGCCGGCACCTCCTCCGGGGACGGCGTCGGCGCGGTCGTCCTCAAACGGCTGGCGGACGCCCTGGCCGACGGCGACCGCGTCCGGGCCGTGATCCGAGGCAGTGCCGTCAACAACGACGGACGGCGCAAGGTCGGCTTCAGCGCGCCCAGTTCCGCCGGACAGACCGAGGTCGTGCTGGCCGCGCAGGCCCAGGCGATGGTGGACGCCGACAGCATCGGCCTGGTCGAGGCGCACGGCACCGCGACGCGCCTCGGCGACCCCATCGAGGTGGCCGCGCTCACCGAGGCGTTCCGGGAGTCCACCCGACGGCGCGGCTACTGCGCGCTGGGCTCGGTGAAGACCAACATCGGCCATCTGGGCGCGGCGGCCGGCATCGCCGGACTCATCAAGGCGGTCCTCGCCCTGGAACACCGGCAGATCCCGCCCAGCCTGCACTTCGACCGGCCCAACCCGCTCATCGACTTCGCGGCCGGACCGTTCCGCGTTCCCACCGCGCTGGAGGACTGGCCCGCCGACGGCCGCCCCCGGCGAGCCGCGGTCAGCGCCTTCGGGATCGGCGGCACCAACGCCCATGTCGTGCTGGAGGAGGCCCCCGCTTCCGCGCCCGCACCGCCGCGCGCCCCCGAGGACGGCGGCCGCCTGGTGCTGCCGTTGTCCGCCCGGACCGTCGGCGCCCTGCGCGGCCAGGCCGAAGCCCTTGCCCACCACCTGGAACGCCACCCGGACCTGCGCCTCGACGATGTGGCGCACTCGCTGCGCACCACCCGCCCGGCCCTGCGCCACCGCCTGACCGTCAGCGCCGCCTCCCGCGAGGAGGCCCTGTCCGCCCTGCGGGCCGCCGCCCCCGCCACCCCGACCGTGCCGGACGAACCCGCCCGGGTGGCGTTCCTGCTGCCGGGCGGCGGTACCCAGTACCCCGGCATGGGCGCCGAGCTATACCGCGACCAGGACGTCTACCGCGACACCGTGGACGAGTGCGCCCGCATCCTGCGCCCCGTCCTCGGCACCGACCTGCGCACCTCCCTCTTCGAGGGCACACCGGCCGACCACACCGCCACCTTCCTCGGCCTGGTCGTCACCGAGTACGCCCTCGCGCGCACCCTGATGGCCGCCGGGGTCCGCCCCGACGCGCTCATCGGCCACTCCCTGGGCGAGTACACGGCGGCCTGCCTGGCCGGGGTCATCGACCTCGCGGACATGCTGCCCCTGGTCACCGAACGGATCCGGCTGATCAGCGAGGCGGGCGGAGCGACCGTCAGTGTGGCGGCCCCGGCCGAGGAGGTACTGCCGCTGCTCGACGAGGAGTTGTCCCTGGCCGCGGTGAACGGGCCCGCCGCCTGCACCGTCGCCGGACACGAGGAGGCCGTGGCCCGCTTCGAGCGGGAACTCGCCCGCCGGGACCTCCCCTTCCGCCGGGTGCGGATACCGGCCGCCGCCCACTCCCACGTCCTGGACCCCGTGCTGGAGACGTACGAGCGGCACCTGCGCGGCGTCACCCTGTGCCCGCCCCGCATCCCGTTCGTCACCAGCGTCACCGGCACCTGGATCACCGACGCCCAGGCGACCTCGGTCCGGCACTGGCTCGACCACACCCGCCGCACCGTGCGGTTCACCGACGCCATCACGGCCCTGTGGGAGCGCGGGCGCCCGGTCCTGGTGGAGATCGGACCGGCGGACACCCTGACCCGACTGGCCACCACCCAGCTGGACCCGGACACACCGGTCACGGTCACCACCATGCGGCACGCCAAGGCCGACGCCCGCGACGGCTTCGTCCTCGCCGAGGCGCTGGGCCGGCTGTGGTCCGCCGGTGCGGACACCGCGCTCCCGCCGGTGCCGGGCACGCCACGGCCGGTGCCGCTGCCCCCGTACGCCTTCGAACGCCACCGCCACTGGATCGACGCGCCGGGCGCCCGCTCCACCGCGTCCGACACCTCGGACACGGTCCGGGACGAGCCGCACCTCGCGCCCCGACCCCGGCTCACCACCGAGGCCGTGCCGCCGCGCACCGAGCGGGAACAGGCCGTCGCCCGGCTGTGGGAGCAGACCCTCGGCATCGGCGGCATCGGCGTCCACGACAACTTCTTCGACCTCGGGGGCGACTCCATGAGGGCCGTCCTGCTGGCCGGCCGGCTCCGCCGGGCCGGGGTGCTCGACGTACCCGCCGCCACCCTGCTGGCCGCGCCGACCGTCGCCGGTGTCCTCGCCGCCACCGAGGACACCGACGACCAGCGGTCCGGCGGCACCGCGAACGCCCTCGCCCCCCTGCTGCCGCTGCGCCGCGAGGGCGGCGCCGCACCGCTGTTCTGCGTCCACCCCGGCGCCGGCGTCTCCTGGCGCTACACCGGCCTGCTGCCCCACCTCGGCGGCGACCAGCCGGTGTACGGCATCCAGGCCGCCGGTCTCGACGGCACCCGGCCGCCCGCACCCGACGCCCCGGCCATGGTCGCCTCCTACGTCGATCTGGTCCGCGAGGTCCAACCGCACGGCCCCTACCGGCTCCTGGGATGGTCGTACGGCGGCTTCGTCGCCCACGCGATGGCCTGCGCGCTCCAGGAACAGGGGGAGCGGGTGGAACTCCTGGCCATGCTGGACGCCCCGCAGCCCTACTCCAGCGCATACGACGCCGAGACGGCCGAGCGCCAGGTGGCGGCCCTGCTGATGCGGGTGGCCGGCCTGCCCGTGCCCTCGGACGGCGAACCGCCCGCGGTGGCGACCGTCCTGGACCGCATCGACGCCAAGGTCACGGCGGATCCCGCCGGTTCTCCGGTCGACCGCGCGCAGGCCGCCGCCGTCGCCGACGTCATGCGCAACAACCTGCGCCTCGCGCCCCGGTTCGAGCCCGGTGTCTTCCACGGGGACGTCCTGTTCTTCAGCGCCGACGACGAACCGGCCACGGACTTCGCCGGCGACCTCGCCGTACAGCCCGGCAAGGCGGACGCCTGGCGGGCCCAGGTGCGGGGCACCCTGCACGACCACCGGGTGCCGTGCGGGCACTACGAGATGACCGAACCCGAGCCCCTCGCCCTGATCGGATCGGCGGTCGCCAAGGCACTGCGCGGCACCGCCGATCCCACCGCGCCCGTACCCGTTCCGCCCCCCGGGGGCCCCGACCGCTCAGGAGACCCCGCATGACCGTGACCGCACCCCAGGACCTCTACGAACTCGGTGACGCGCCCGAACCGGGCACCGTGCCACGGAAGATGTACGCCTCGCTGATCCGCCGGGAGCGCTACGGGCAGCCCGTCGACGCGTTCCGCACCGAGGTGGTCGACGTCCCCCCGGTCCGCCGTGGCCAGGTGCTGGTCAAGGTGATGGCGGCCGGCGTCAACTACAACAACGTCTGGGCGGCGCTGGGCAAGCCGCTCGACGTGATCGCCGCCCGGCAGAAGGCCGGTGGGGTCGAGGACTTCCACATCGGCGGCTCCGACCTGTCGGGCATCGTGTGGGCCGTCGGAGAGGACGTCAAGGGCGTTCGGCTCGGGGACGAGGTCGTCGTGCTCGCCAGCCGCTGGGACGAGTCGGCCGAGGACATCCGCCTGGGCGGTGACCCGGCCGCGTCCGTCAGCCAGCGGGTGTGGGGCTATGAGGAGAACTACGGCTCCTTCGCCCAGTTCGCGGTCGTCGACGACTACATGAGCCACCCCAAGCCCGCCCGCCTGTCCTGGGCGGCCGCCGCCTGCTACATGGCGACCGCGGCCACCGCCTACCGGCAGTTGTTCGGCTGGGACCCGCACACCGTCCGCCCCGGCGACCCGGTGCTGATCTGGGGCGGCGCCGGTGGCCTGGGCAGCATCGCCATCCAGCTCGTCCGGCACGTCGGTGGCATCCCGGTCGCCGTCGTCTCCAGCGAGGAACGCGGCGCGTTCTGCATGCGGCTCGGTGCCCAGGGCTGGATCGACCGGCGCGACTTCGACCACTGGGGCCGGATGCCCGATACCTCCGACGACGCCGCGATGAGCCGTTGGCTGTCCGGGGCGCGGGCCTTCGGGCGGCGCTTCTGGGACGTGCTCGGCGAGCGGCGCAGCCCCCGGATCGTGCTGGAGCACTCCGGAGCCGACACCATCCCCACCTCTCTCTACCTGTGCGACAACGCGGGCATGGTCGTCATCTGCGGCGGCACCACCGGCTACAACGGCGACATCGATCTGCGGTTCCTGTGGATGCGGCAGAAGCGGCTCCAGGGCTCGCACGCCGCCTGCGCCCGCGAGGCTCGGGAGATCACCCGGCTGATCGACAGGGGTGCCATCGACCCGTGCCTGTCCCGGACCTTCGGTTTCGACGAGATCGGCCTGGCCCACCAACTCATCCACGAGAACCGTCACCCGATGGGGAACATGGCGGTCCTGGTCAACGCGTCGGAGTAGAGCGTGCGGTGGCCGGGCCGTACGACGGTCGGCCCGGCCACCGCCCCTCCGACCGAAGACCCGCGGTCCGGCGCGGCACGGCGAGCCGGCCCGCGAGGGACTCGACACCGGCCGGGCCCGGCCACCGGGGGAGCGGTGGCCGGGCCCGGTGCCGGCGGTCGGGGAGGCCGCGGGGAGGCGTGTGCCCTCAGGTCCGCAGCAGCTTCTTGACGATCTTCCCGGCGGGGTTGCGGGGCACCTGCTCGATGAACTCCACTCGCCGCGGCCTCTTGTAGGGGGCGAGCAACCCCGAGATGTGGCCCAGCAGTTCCCGGGCGCCGGTGTCCGGCTCGGCCACCACGTACGCCAGCGGCACCTCGCCGTAGTCCTCGTCCGCCATCCCGACGACCGCCGCGTCCCGTACCGCCGGGTGGCTCATCAGGGCGCGCTCGATCTCCGAGGGGTAGACGTTCTGGCCGGCCCGGATGATGACGTCCTTGGTGCGGTCCACGAGGTGGATGCGTCCCGCCTCGTCCACGAACCCCAGGTCCCCGGTCCTGATCCACCCGTCGAGGTCGATCTCCCGCGTGGCCTGCGGATCGTTCCAGTAGCCCTGCATCACACCGGGTCCGCGCACCACGATCTCGCCGATCTCGCCGCGCGCCGACTCCGTCCCGTCCGAGCCCACCGCGCGGGCGGACATACCCGGGATCACGCGACCGCAGGGGATGCGCGCGGTGGCGTTCCCGGGCGAGGGGTGCTCGTCGGGGCCGAGGGTGACGAACGGGCCGCCGACCTCCGTCATGCCGTACACCTGCCGGAAGCCGCAGCCCAGGCGCCGCACGGCCTCCTCGTACACATCGAGGGGCATGGGGGCGGCGCCGTACAGGATCTCCCGGAGGGTGGACAGGTCGGTGCGGTCGGCGCCCTTGGCCTGGAGCATGAAGCGCACCATCTGCGGAACCATCCACATGTGGGTCGCCCGGTGCCGTTCCACCGCGGCCAGCGCCCGCTGCGGGGTGAAGCCCGGCATGAGCACGATGGTGGCGCCCGTCGCCATGTAGGTCAGGGACACCACCATGCTGCCGTGGTACAGGGGGCAGCAGTTGACCATCACGATGTCGTCGGTGGGCCGGGCCTGCACCAGCCAGCCCAGGGCGATGGCGCGGAACGAGGCGCTGTCGACCGTGACGCCCTTGGCCCGCCCGGTGGTCGCCGAGGTGTGCAGCACGGCCACCGGATCGGTGTCGGCCACGGGCGGCAGCTCCCGCCGCGCCGCCACCCTGCCCAGTGCCTCGAAGGCCGGCTTGTCGAACGCCATCGTGATCCGCACCGAGGCGGGCAACTCCGGCTGCCGGTCGAGCAGTTCGGACTCGCCGAACACGGCGACCGCGCCGACGCGCGCCACGATGTCGGCGACCTCGGGCACGGCCAGGCTGTGGTTCAGCGGGACGAACAGCGCGCCGAGGCGGGCGAGCGCGAAGTAGGTCTCCAGTACCTCGATCCGGTCCTTGGAGAGCACGGCGACACGGTCACCGTGCTCGATTCCGAGCTCCGCGAATCCCCGCGCGAGTTCGAGCGTACGGTCGTGGAAACCGGCCCAGGTGACCGCGCGTTGCTCGTCGACCAGTGCCGTCCGCCCGGGAAAGCACTGCCGGTTGCGTTCCAGCAGCTGCGTGAGCCACATCAGGCACCGCCACCGGCACCGGCAGCGGACCGCTCGGCCACGAAACGCTCGTAGTCGGCGATTGTCTGAAGCCTTTCCATGTCGTCTGCGGTGATCTCCACTCCGGCCCGCTGCTCGACCAGCAGCACCAGCCGCACCAGGTCCCCGGAGTCGATGCCGCTCGAGGCGAGGTCGAGGTCGTCACCGACCCGCGCGGCGTCGGCGAACTCCTCCGTGCCGGTCAGCTCGACCAGCAACTCCCTGACGGTGCTCATGGTTACCCCTTTCGCCCGGCAGGCCGACCGCCGAGCGGATCGCGTCCTTCGCCTGTCACCCGAACAAGAGGCCCCCGCGCCGAACCGCAATCCCCGCACCCCCGCGTGACGTTTGTCACGCGCCCCATCCGGCACGCCCGGGGATTGCGGGCCTCCCGGACGGCCTCTTTCCCAGACGGAGGCCGCGCCCGATCCACCGGGCGAGGCGGGTGCAACGGCGCCCGGGAAGCACCGAAGGAGTGATGCCAGTGCCCAGGCGAGGGGTCCGGTCCAGGGGTGTGTACGTCCCCGCCCCGGCGCGGATCGGCCGGGGAGGCGCGGCATGAGCGCGGCAGGGCCCGCCGACACCGCGGATGCCGGCGAGGACGAACTGACGGCGAGGTTCGAGGCGCTCGTCGGCGCCGGTGAGGCCGTCGAACCGCGCGACTGGATGCCCGACGGCTACCGCCGCATGGTGCTCCGGCAGCTCGCGCAGCACGCCCACTCCGAGATCATCGGCATGCAGCCGGAGGGTGCCTGGCTCACCCGGGCGCCCTCCCTGCACCGCAAGTCGGTGCTCATCGCCAAGGTCCAGGACGAGGCCGGGCACGGCCTGTACCTGTACTCCGCCGCCGAGACGCTGGGCGTGGACCGCGCCGACCTGCTGGACGCCCTGCACCAGGGCCGCCAGCGCGCCTCGGCGACCTTCGACCACCCCGCGCTGACCTGGGCCGACACCGGCACCATCGCCTGGCTGACGGACGGCGCCGCCGTCATCAACCAGGCCCCGCTGTGCCGTACTTCGTACGGACCCTACGCGCGGGCCATGCGGCGCGTATGCCAGGAGGAGGCCTTCCACGTACGGCAGGGCTATGACCTGATGCGCGCCCTGTGCGAGGGGACACCGGCACAGAAGGCCATGGCGCAGGACGCGGTGGACCGCTGGTGGCTGCCGGCCGTGGCGCTGATGTTCGGCCCGCCCGACACCGAGGCGGGCGGCGCCGACGCGCGCACCGCGGCGGTCGGTGCCGCGGTCTCGCGCCGCGCCATGGCCTGGGGCATCAAGCGGCACACCAACGACGAACTACGCGCGCGGTTCGTCGACAGCTGCGTCCCGCAGGCCGAACGCCTCGGCCTGACCCTGCCCGACCCGGCGATCCGCTGGAACGAGGAACGCGGCCACTACGACTTCACCCCGGTCGACTGGGACGTCTACCGGCGCGCGCTGGGCGAGGACACGCACTGGGCCCGGCAGCGCGTCGCCCACCGGCGCGCGGCGCACGAGGACGGCGCCTGGGTCCGGGAGGCCGCCGCCGCGTACGCCGCCCGCACCCGGGACGACGACGGGGCGGCCGGCCAGGGCGCCGGTGCGCACGAGTACGGGCACGGGCAGGAGCACGGCCACGACCGTACGGAGGCAGGGGCATGAGCGGCGGGCAGCCGTTAGGCGCCCCGGAGGCGCGGCCGGTTGGCGCCCCGGAGGCACGGACGGAGGGCGCCCCCGGGTCCTGGGAGGTCTTCCTGCGGCCCCGGCGCGGACTCTCCCACCAGCACGTGGGCTCGGTACGCGCCTACGACCCGGACACCGCCCTGCTCAGGGCACGCGACCTCTACACCCGCCGGGGCGACCCCCTGTCGCTGTGGGTGGTCCGCTCGGACGCGGTGCACACCGCCTCCCCGGACGAACGCGACCCGTACTTCGCCAACGCGCGGCACAAGCCGTACCGGTACCCCCAGCAGTTCGCGCCGCTGACGACCGAGAGGAGCCCCGACGGTGGCCACGACGACTGAGCGGGTGGCCGCCACCGAGGCGGACGGCCACACCGACCCCCGGCTCGCCGTCCAGCTGCTGCGCCTCGGCGACGACGCCCTCGTCCTCGGCCAGCGGCTGTGCCAGTGGATCACCCGGGCGCCCACCATCGAGGAGGACCTGGCGCTGTCCAACATCGCCCTCGACCTCGTCGGCCAGGCCCGGCTGTTGCTCACCCTCGTCGGACGCCTCGACGGCACCGGACGCGACGAGGACGACCTCGCCTTCACCCGGACCGACCGCGAGTTCACCAACGCCCTGCTCACCGAGCTGCCCAACGGCGACTTCGCGGCCACCGTCGCCCGGCAACTCGTCTACACGCACTACGCCGTGGCGTACTACAAGGCGCTCGGCGGCTGCGCGGACCCCGAACTGGCCGCGTTCGGACAGCGGGCCGCCAAGGAGATCGCCTTCCACCGGCTGCACGCCGACACCTGGACCGAACGCCTCGGCCTCGGGACCGCCGAGAGCGCCCGCCGCATGCAGGAAGGCCTCGATCACGTGTGGCCGTACACGGCGGAACTCTTCGACGAGGACGACCCGGTACGCGAGCTCGCGGCCGCCGGAACTGCCCCCTCGCCCGCCCCGCTGCGCCCGGGATGGGAGCGGAGCACGACGGAGGTGATCACCCGGGCCGGACTCACCGTGCCGTCCCCCCGCTGGCGGGCCCGGGGCGGCCGTGCGGGCCTGCACACCGAGGAGTTCGCGTCCCTGGTCGCCGAACTCCAGTCGGTGCGCCGCCAGTTTCCCGGAGGCACCTGGTGAACGGCGCCACGGCCCTCGCGGCATCGGAGATCCGCGCCCGGGTGGAGGCGCTGCCGGACCCGGAACTGCCCTTCATCGCCCTCGGCGACCTCGGAGTGATCGGCTCGGTCGGCCCGGCCGCCGACGGACGCCTCGAGGTTGAGTTCACCCCCACCTATCTGGGCTGCCCGGCACTGGCCGCCATCGCCTCCTCGATCCGCGAGGTCCTGACGGACGGCGGCCACCCCGACGCCCGGGTACGGCAGGTGCTGTCCCCGGTGTGGACGACGGACCGCGTCACCGCGGCCGGCCGCGCCAAGCTCGCCGCCCACGGCATCGCCCCGCCCGCGCCCGCATCGGGGGACGGCCCGGTCCTCGTCCGGCTGACCGGGGTTCCTTGCCCGCACTGCGGTTCCCGGGCCACCCGGCCGCACAGCGCGTTCGGCCCCACCCGCTGCCAGTCGATGCTGCGCTGCACCGCCTGCCGCGAGCTGTTCCCCCACCTGAGCGCGCTATGAGGACGCGCCCGAACCCCGTCCTCGCGCCCGACGGCACCCGTCGGCGCACCGGCTGGCACCGGCTCCCGGTCACCGCCGTCCAGCACCTCACCGGCGACGCCGTCGCCGTCACCCTGGACGTACCGGACACCCTCCGCGCCACCTTCGCGCACCGGCCCGGCGAGCACGTCGTCGTCCGGCACCGCCGCTCGGGCGAGGAACTGCGCCGCAGCTACTCGGTGTGCCCGCCGCCCGAGGAGCCCGGCGCGCTGCGGCTGGTGATCAAGCGGGGCGCCCCGGACGGCTTCGGCGCGTACGCGCTGACCCGGCTTGCACCCGGCGACCGCCTCGAACTCTCCGCGCCCGCCGGGGCCTTCGCCCTGCCCGAGCTGCCCGGAGCCCACCACGTGCTGATCGCGGGCGGCTCCGGCATCACCCCGCTCGCGGCCATGGGCGCGAGCGCGCTGCGCACGGACCCCACCTGCCGGGTCCACCTCGTCCACTCGGTGCCCACGGCCGCGGACGCCCTGCTCGCAGACGAACTCGCCCTGCTCAAGGACGCGTTCGTCGACCGGTTCACCGTGCTCCATCTGCTGACCCGCGAAGGACGCCCGCCCCTGGACGGCCGGATCGACGCGGAGCGCCTGCCCCGGCTGCTCGCCGCGCTGGACGTCCGGCCGGGCCCGGACACCACCTTCGCGCTGTGCGGCCCGGCCGGTCTGATCGCCACCGTCCGACGGGCGCTGAAGGACGCGGGAGCCGACCCGGCCCTGGTCCGCTCCGAACTGTTCGCCCTCGGCGACACCCCGCCGCTCCCGCCCGTACCGAGCACCCCGCCCGTACCCGGTGCCGTACCCGGCGCGCCGCGCACCCTTGAGGGCACCCGGGTCACCGCCCTCTACGACGGCCACCGCAGGGTCGTCACCGCCGGGCCGCGGGACCCCGCGCTCCTCGACGCGCTGCTGCGCGACCACCCGGACGTGCCGTACGCCTGCCGCGAGGGCATCTGCGGCAGCTGCCGTGCCAAGGTCCTCACCGGCGAGGTCGCGACCGGCCCCCAGTACGCCCTCGACGCCGGGCAACTGGCCGCCGGCTACACGCTCACCTGCCGCGCCAGGCCCCTCGGCGGCGAGGTCACCGTCGACTTCGACGCATGACATGACGGCACCCGCCCCGGCCACCACCCACCCCAGCAGAAGGAGAAATCGATGACCACCCCCTTGCGGCACGAGGGCAGGACCGCGCTGGTCACCGGCGGCAGCCGCGGCATCGGCCGGGCCGTCGCCCGCCGGCTGGCCGGCGAGGGCGCCCTCGTGGCCGTCCACTACGGACACGACCACGAGGCCGCCGAGCGCACCGTCAAGGAGATCGAGACCGACGGCGGACGCGCCTTCCCGGTCCACGCCGAACTGGGCGTGCCCGGTGACGCCGACACCCTGTGGACGGCCTTCGACCACGCCCTCGCCGGGCAGGACGCCGCCCCAGGCCTGGACATCCTCGTCAACAACGCCGGCATCACCGTCCCGCGCCGGATCGCGGACGTCACCGAGGACGACTACGACCGGGCGTTCGCGATCAACACCAGAGCGCCGTTCTTCATCATCCAGCGCGCTCTGGACCGGTTGCGCGACGGCGGCCGGATCGTGAACGTCTCCTCGGTCGCCACGCGCGTCGCCTTCCCGCCGATCATCGCCTACACCATGACCAAGGCCGCCCTCGACTACCTCACCCTGGCCCTCGCCCAGGAACTGGGACCGCGGGGCATCACGGTGAACAGCGTCGCGCCCGGCTACACCGAGACGGAGATCAACCCGACGCTCGCCGTCCCGGAGATCCGCCGACGGTACGAGGCTGCTTCCGTGTTCGGCCGGCTCGGGGCCCCGGCGGACATCGCCGACGTCGTCTCCTTCGTGGCGAGCGACGACGCCCGCTGGGTGACCGGCCAGTGGATCGACGTCTCCGGCGGAGTCCACCTCGGCCCGTGAGCCCCGCGCCCGTACCGCCGCGCC
Organism: Streptomyces sp. Root1310; assembly: GCF_001426425.1. Lineage (NCBI taxonomy): Bacteria > Bacillati > Actinomycetota > Actinomycetes > Kitasatosporales > Streptomycetaceae > Streptomyces > Streptomyces sp. Root1310. The sequence continues at coordinate 719,931 of NZ_LMEQ01000030.1, forward strand.
GCCCGCGGCAGCAACAGGAGGCCCTCACCATGAACGACGGCACGTCCGCACCGGCCCGGGCCGCGGACGACTCACTCACCCGGCCCTTCGACGGTGCCAGCCCCTACGACGCCTATGTGCACGCGTCCGTCCTGAACAACCTCCAGCAGCCCCTCACCGAGGCGCCCGACGAGATGGGTTTCGTCGTCACCACCCAGGTGATGGAGCTGTGGTTCACCCTGATCGTCCACGAGTGGCGCAGCGCCGGCACGGCCTTCGCCAAGGACGACCTGGACGCCGCCATGGACGCCCTGGCCCGCAGCCGCCGCGCCCTGACCGCCCTCAACGCCGCCTGGGCGCCCCTGGCCGCGCTGACCCCCGCCCGCTTCAACGGCTTCCGGGCCGCGTTCGGCAAGGCCTCGGGTTTCCAGTCCGCGATGTACCGGCAACTGGAGTTCCTGCTCGGCGACAAGTCCGAGGCGATGCTCCGCCTGCACCGGGGCGACCCCGACGTGCACGAGGCGCTGAGCGAGACCCACCGCCAGCCGTCCCTGTACGACGAGGTGCTGGGCTGTCTGCACCGGCGGGGGCTGCCGGTTCCGGAGCACGTCCGGGAGCGCGACGTGAGCGCGCCCTACACGTCGGACCCGGGCGTCGTGGAGGTGTGGCGGCTGATCTACTCCGGCCCCCAGCACCATCCGCTGCTCGGCCTCGGCGAACTGCTCACCGACATAGCGGAACTCGTCCTGCGCTGGCGCTTCGACCACGTCATGGTCGTCCGCCGGGCCATGGGCACCAAGAGCGGAAGCGCGGGCTCGACCGGCCTCGCCTGGCTCGAACAGCGCGCGAACAGGCCGGTCTTCCCGGAGCTGTGGGAGGTGCGCGGTGGGGTCTAGGGTGATCTCCGCCTTCGCGGCGGAGGAGGAGCAGCGGGTACTGAGCCTGAAACCGGTGCTGGCACCGGCGCACGGCCGCTACGGCGACCACCCGCACCAGGCCTACGACGCCTGGCCGGCCGAAGACCCCGGCGCCCCTCTGGTGATCCTGCTGCACGGCGGCTACTGGCGCTACGACCGGATGCACCTCACTCCTTTCGCCGCCTACCTCGCCGAGCAGGGCTTCGACGTGCTGCTGCCGGGCTTCCGCCGCTCCGGCGGGGCCGGCGGTCATCCCGAGACGTTCGACGACGTGGCCCGGATCGTGGACACCCTTCCCGCCGGGCGGCCCTACCTCCTGGCCGGTCACTGTTCCGGCGGGCATCTGGCCCTGTGGTGCGCGGCGCGCGGCCTGCTGCCCGCCGGCTCCCGCTGGCACACCGGCACCCTCCCGACCGGCGTCCTCGCACTCGCCCCGATCACGGACCTCACCGCCACCCGCCGGGACGGCCTCAGCAACGACGCGGCCCTGCAACTCCTCGGGGGAGAGGCCGTGTTCGAGGAACGGCTGCCCGCCGTCGACCCCCTCACCCTGCTGCGCGGGGCCGGTACCACCGGTGTGCCGACGGTGCTGCTGCACGGCGCCGTGGACGAGGAGGTCCCGCTCACCCAGTTCACCGACTACGCGGCCGTGCACGAAGACCTGAGGACGGTCGTGCTGCCCGGCACCGGCCACTACACCCTCATCGAGCCCGGAGCCCCCGGAGCCCGCGCGGTCGCCGACACCCTGTGGGAGATGTCCGCCGGCTTCGCCGCACCGCGCGACGGCACCGACGCGGCCCCCGCACACCGCACCGATACCGGCACCGCCCCAGGGAGGGCCACGCACCCATGACCGCCGCCACCCCGCTCGAAGACCGGGCCGCCCTCGCCGACGCCGAGGACGCCTTGGCCCCGCTCGCCGAGCGGTTCGTCCTCCCTGAGGGCGTCATCTACCTCGACGGCAACTCCCTGGGCCCGCTGCCCGCCGCCGTCCCGCCCGCCCTCGCGGACGTCGTGGCCCGCCAGTGGGGCACCGGCCTGATCGGCTCCTGGAACGACAGCGGCTGGTGGGACGCGCCCCTGCGGATCGGCGACACCATCGGCCGCCTCGTCGGCGCCGCGCCGGGGCAGACGGTGGCGGGCGACTCCACCAGCGTGCAGTTGTTCACCGCGCTCAGCGCGGCCACCGCACTGCGCCCCGACCGGCCCCTGCTGGTCACGGATCCCGGCCACTTCCCCACCGACCGCTACCTCGCCGACGCGGTGGCCCGCCGCGGCGACGCCCTGGAGGTGTGCCGGATACCCCCGGCCGACCTGGAGAAGTTCCTCGCCGAACAGGGCCCCCGGGTGGCGGCGGTCAGCTACTCACCGGTCGATTTCCGCACCGGCGAGCTGTGCGACATGGCGGCGCTGACCGAGGCCACGCACCGGGCCGGCGCGCTCGCGGTGTGGGACCTGTGCCACGCCGCCGGGGCGATGCCGCTGCACCTCGACGCCCTGGAGGTGGACCTCGCCGTCGGCTGCGGCTACAAGTTCCTCAACGGCGGCCCCGGCGCGCCCGCCTGGCTCTACGCCGCCCGCCGTCACCACGATGCCCTCGACACCCCGCTGACCGGCTGGAACGGCCATGCGAGCCCCTTCGCCATGGACCGGGACTACACCCCCGCCCCGGGCATCGCCCGCGCCCGTATCGGCACCCCGCCCATCCTGTCCCTGCTCGCCCTGGAGGCGGCCCTCACCGTCTTCGAGGACGTGGACCTCGCACAACTGCGGGCCAAGAGTGTGTCGTTGACGGAGTTCTTCCTGGCCTGCGCCGAGGAACTGCTCACCCCGCTGGACATCACTCCGGTGACACCCCGGGACGCGGCCCGCCGGGGCAGCCATGTGTCCCTGCGCCACCCGCACGCCCTCGGCCTGACCCGAGCCCTGGCGGACCGGGGCGTCGTCATCGACATGCGCGCCCCCGACCTGCTCCGCTTCGGCGTCAACGCGCTCTACACCACCCACACCGAACTGTTCACCGCCGCACAGCGCTTGAGCGCCATCGTGCGCGAGTCGTCCTACGACCCCGCGCCCTCACGGTCGGGCCCGGTCACCTGAGCCTGAACTCCGCGTCGAACCCCCGCCCCTTGCGGGCGTGCTGGTCTTTCAGCTGGCTGCGAGGACGGCCGTCGACGCCTCGGTCCGGTAGTGGGGTCGTACCAGGCGGCGGGACATGAGCGTGATGAACGCCCGCTGAATGTGGACTTCGGCGTGGGACATCAGGGGCTGCCCGCGCCAGTGCCGGGGTGAAGATGGGCTCGCGGTCGTCGAAGTGGTCGCGCCTGCCCCGACGGCCGTTCGTGAGCCCGGCCGGCGCGGCACCGGCGGGTCGGCGCTCGGCGGAAGCCACGGCTGCACCGGCGCCCCGGCGGAAGTCGCCGCGGACTGCCCGCCCGTAGTGGGCCCCTGCTTCCGGGCGTGTCGGGTCGGCGGGATATTGTCCCGCTGCTTGTTCACTTTTTCTCACAGGAGCCTCATGCGCCTCAGACAGGTCTCCCTGGTCGCGACCCTCTCGCTCGTGGCCGGCCTGACCACCGCCACCGTCGGACTGGCCGGCTCCGCGGTGTACGCCGACGACACGGCCGCGCTGCCGCTGTCCGGTTACGCGCACCTGGTGGTCGACCCCGCCCACCAGCACGTCTTCGTCAGCCAGGGAGCCGGCTCGACCGGCATAGTGGTGACCGATCTTTCCGGCACCCCGATCACCACCGTTGCGGGGGAGCAGGGCGCCATCGGTCTGGCGCTGTCGCCTGACGGCGGCACGCTGTACGCGGCGCTGGCGGACGGCGGAGCGATCGCCGCGATCGACACAGCGACGCTCAGCGAGACCGCCCGCTGGTCCACCGGCGCGGGCAGCTCCCCCGTCTCCGTCGCGGTGGCGGGCGGCCGCGTCTGGTACGGCTACACGGCCGACGGCAAGGGCGGTATCGGCTCGGTCGACCCGTCCGCGCCCGCGCCGTCAGCGGTCCCGCAGCCTGGCCTGTCGCAGTGGACGACCGCACCGCTGCTCGCCACGGGCGGCGATGTGCTCGTGGCCGAGGAACCGCAGGGCAACCTCAGTCATGTGGCGACCTTCGGCGTAGCTTCGGGCACGGCGTCGGTCAAGGCGGACACCCTGGTCCACGGAGGCACGGCAACCGGGCTCGCCGTCACCGGCGACGGCACGGGGGTGCTGCTGGCCGCCCCGCAGCAGCTCGCCCTGCGGGCGTACCGCAGCACGGACCTCGCGGCCGCAGACCCCGCCGCGTACTTCACCGGCGGCTCCGGTTCCGCGCCTGGCTCGGTGGCCGTCGACACCGACGGCACGGTTGCCGTCGCCGGCACCTCCGGCGTTTACCTCTACGCCGGCCCGAACACCCTTGCCGAGAACCACCTCACCTTGCCGTCCGGCACGGTCGCTCCGGACGGCCTGGAGTGGGGCGCCGACGGCACGACCCTCTACGCCGTCACCAAGGACTCCGCGGGTGCCTACAGCCTGAACGTGCTGGGCGCCCCGAAGCTGACGGACAGTGAACTCGCCCTGCGGCACCCGCAGTACGCGGTGCCGACCGAGCGGTACACGGTCAGTGGCTTGCTGAGCACCCGCGGTCTCCTGCCGGCAGGCGCCGCGCTGAAGGTCACCCGCGACGGCACCGCCCTGCCCGACACCACACTCGGCGCGGACGGCACGTTCACGTTCACCGACCTCCAGCAGGACGAGGGCACATACACCTACCAGGTGGCGTACGCCGGCGACGCCACCCACCGCTCCACGGCGGCCTCACTGGCCGTGAACGTGGCGAAGCTGCCGACCGATGTCGTGGGCACCGACATCACCTCGGCGAACCCCGGCTCGGTCGTCCTCACCGGCCGCCTCATGGCCCAGCTGGGCCTGGGCACCTTTCCGCAGGGCACCACCGTCCAGGTGGCCCGGCGCGACGAGAGCACCCAGCAGACCGTGCCGCTGGGATCCGTACCCGTGGACCCGACCACCCTCCGGTTCACCGTCACCGACGCCCCGGGCGGCGCCGGCTCGTTCATGTACGTCTTCACGTACGCCGGGGACGCCACCCACCAGCCGTCCGAGAGCGGCATGAGCCTCGTGGTCGCCCCGTACGCCCCGGCGCTGACGCTGAGCGCCCCGGCGACCGCTGTCCGAGGGGCGGCCCTGTCCTTCGGCGGCAAGCTCGGTGACGGCCCGTACGCCGCCGGCCGGACGGTCACCGTCTCCCGCAAGGACGCCGCCCGCAGCACCCCGGTGACCTGGACCACGCCGGTGGCCGCCGACGGCACCGTCACGGTGAACAACACCCCCGACATCGGCGGCGCCAACACCTACACGGTCACCTACCCGGGTGACGCCTCCCACAAGGCGGCCACCGCGGTCGCCACCGTCCAGGTGTCCCGCGCGGCGACCGCCCTGACCGTCACCAGCAGCGCGCCCTCATACGCGTACGGCGCGACGGCCACCGTCACCGCCCACCTGGGCACCACCTACAACGGCCGCACGGTGTCCATCCACGCCATGCCCTACGGCGGGGCGAAGACCCTGGTAACGACGGGCACCGTGGACGCTTACGGCAACCTGAAGACCACCTACAAGGTCACCCGCAACACCACCTTCACCGCGTCCTTCGCGGGCGACTACCGCTATGCCCCCGCGACGGCCACCCGCGCCGTCAACGGCTACGTGAAGATCGCGACGGCGCTCGGCGGCTACTACACGAGCACCACGTACAGCGGGATCACCTACCGCGTCTTCCACAAGACGGTGAAGCCCACGGTGACCGCGACCGTCACGCCCAACAAAGCCGGCCAGTGCGAGCGCTTCGAGGTCCAGCGGTACTACAGCGCCGCCTGGCACACGCTCACCACGTCGGGCTGCTACGCCCTGTCGTCGGCGAGCAGCGCGAAGGCGCAGCTCAGCCTCACCAACGCGCTCAACCAGAAGTTCCGCGTCCGCCCCAAGTACGAGCGCTCCACGAAGGACCTCAGCAACGTGAGCACGTGGGGCGGTTGGCTCTACTTCGTGGTGCGCACCTGACACCCGTGACCCGGCCGGAGGCCGCCCGGACGACGCCCGGCCGTGCCCGCCGTGTGCAGCCTGGCGTACGCCGCCCTGGTCCTGCTGGACCAGGGCAGGCACGGGCCCGGTCCAGGCGCCGGTGGTGATGGTGCCTGCCCGCTGGTGACAGGAGCGGCACCGCGACCGGCCCGCCGGTGCGGCGGCCGGCCCGGCCGGGTCGCTGTTGGCGTGCGTGCTGCTCGGCCAGCTGCGCACACGTGCATGAGGACGAGAAACAGGTCGTCCAGGACGAAGTCGGACCGGCCAACAAAGGGATCCACGCCACATCGACCGCCACCCAGGTCATGGCCTCCCGACGCTTCGCAGGGTTGGTGATCCAGGCGTTCGGAGCCTGCCCTCAGCACGCGCCACTACCACCGCCGGCACGACTGGCCTCCGCATCACCGCACGGCTCGCCGCGGTAAATGCCGGATTTGCTGCGGCAGTACCGGAAGGGTGGGACGGACGGTCCGCCGCAGGTCGCGACGATCACGGCGAGGGCTCCCTCGCAGCAAATCCGTTATTCACTACGGCAGTTGTCAATACGTCTCCGTGATCGCACAACTGCCCGAGTGTGGGTCTGCTGTGCAGTGCGCGACGCCGACGAGGCCTAGCGCCAACATGTTTGCCTGGGTCATGCCCGCAGATCTTCCGTCAAGGGCAGGCACTCGGCGAGCAGGTCTACGACGTCGCGCCAGGCTCGCTGCGCGTGCTGTGGGTGGTAGCCGACGCCGGGGACCGTGGGGTGGTGGACCGGCGGGTGGTGGAAGGCGTGCAAGGCGCCGCCGTAGACCGCGAGGCGCCAGTCGACGCCCGCAGCCTGCATCTCGGCGGTGAACGCGTTCCGTTGCGCGGGCGGCATGATCGGGTCTTCCGATCCGACGCCGGCCCACACCGGGCAGCGAATGCGCGCTGCCTCGCCCGGTCGGCCCGTGGTCAGTGCGTTGACTGTCCCGATCGCGCGCAGACTGACGCCGTCGCGCCCGAGTTCCAGTCCGACGGCGCCCCCGGTGCCGTAGCCGACGGCGGCGATCCGGTCGGGATCGGTCCGCGGTTCGGTGCGCAACACGTCGAGCGCCGCATGGCCGATGCCCCGCATCCGGTCGGGATCAGCGAGCAGTGGCATGCAACGGGCCAGCATCTCCTCGGGGTCACCCAAATAGCGCCCGCCGTGAAGGTCGAAGGCCAGCGCTACATATCCCAGCTCGGCGAGAGCATCGGCCCGGCGGCGCTCGACGTTGCTGAGCCCCATACCCTCTGGTCCGAGCAGCACCGCAGGCCGGCGGTCGACACCGGCCGGGAGTGCGAGGTGCCCGATCATCGTCAAACCGTCGGCCGGGTACTCAACCGTACGCGTCGTGATCGTCGTCATGAGACTGGACTGTAGTGATCGTCGAGCCCGGTCCGGCCGGTGTTCTGCCGCTGGCAGAACAGCGCGGGTGCCCCTCTGAGATAGGGCGAGGGCCCCGGCGGTCAGGGCTTCAAGATCATCGAGGGTCGGCCTTCGGGGCGATCCGGTACGCGGTGCCGGGCGGGCCAACCGGTCAGGCGAGGGCGGCCGTTCCGCGAAGCCGCGGACCACGGCGGCGAGTTGGGTCATCGCGGGGCAGACTGCGGTGACCCGGTCCAGCAGATCACGGTGCTCGGCCTCGAGGTTGTCGGGCCTGGTGAGGGGCATCCGGGCGGGGAGGCGCGGGGGAGTTGTGGCTGCGGTCAGCGTCCGCGCGGCCCAAGGTGACCTACGTGTGCAGGCGGTTGAGGCATCCGGTGAACCCTTGGCCTCTGATCTCACCGAAGAGGTGCTTGACCGGGACGGTGGGGTCTTCGGTTCCTCGCCCACGATGACCGTCGTCACGACGACCCGCCCGAAGCCCGGCTGTCACCTGGTGGCCGTGAACCGGCCGAAGCCTTCGCGGCCGCGCGGCCTGTGTCGACGCCCCGACGGGATCGGTACGTCACTGAGGTCGCGCTCCCCGCGACGGGCACGGGCAAGGGGCCCCGGCACGGGGTGTGCACCGGCGGACACCAGCCGCATCGCCCCGAAGGCCAGGCCGCGGCTGCTGTCCGTCGAGGCCGAGGGCTGCACCGAGGACGCCCCGGTCGGCGCAGCCGAGTTCGACAAGCACACGCGTCATGTCCGCCGTGAGGTGAAGGACACCGACGGCCGGCCCCGTCGCTCGATCAGCTCCTCAGGGCGTCCACGGCCCGAGCATGTTCTTCATCGCATCCGTCATCGCGAACTGCAGCAGCGGGCCGTAGGTGATCCGGCCGACGCCCAGGCGGCGGAAGCGTTCGAGATCGTGCTTGACGGGATGGGCCGTGGAGTTCACCGGAACGGCGACGGCGCCAATCACCGCCGCGAGCAGGCCGTCGTCGTCCTGAATACCCACCGGGTAGACGCTGTCGGCGCCGGCCTGCTCCAGGGCTCGCAGTCGCTCGATTGCCTCGTCGAGGACACCGGAAGCGTCCTTCGCGTGCAGGAAGAGGTCGGTGCGCCCGTTCACCCAGACCGGAACTCCGGCGTCGTCAGCCGCCCCGCGCAGGCCGGCGATGTAGCTCGCGTGCTCCTGTGTGCTGCGCACACGGCCGCCGTCCGAGTGGACGGTGTCCTCGATGTTGAGACCGGCGCCGCCGACTTCGATGAGCCCGGCGACGAGATCCGCGGGCTTCTGTCCGTATCCGGCCTCCAGGTCCACGGACACGGGGATGTCGACCGCCGCGATGATCGGCCTGACGGCGGTGAGTACTTCCTCGAAGGTCTGCCCCTCGTGGTCGTCGGCTCCCCGGGAGTCGGCGAGCGGATGGCTGCCGACCGTCAGCGCGGGGAACCCGGCGGCGGCTGCCGTCCGGGCGGACCAGACGTCCCAGACGGTCGGCAGCACGAGCGGCTTGTACTCGGCGTGCAGCTGCTTGAGGCGTTGAGCGCGCTCAACAGTGGTGCGAGAGTCCATGCCGAGGACGCTACACCTGGATTGCCACGAATATCGTGCCGGAGGGGCGCCGCCCGGTGACGGAAAGACGCAGCCTGGTTCCATTCTGGGTTGCCGACGTGGGCAGTGGGCGGGGCGATCTGAGGGATGCCACATCTGGCTCCGAACATCATCGGATGCATGGCGTTAGCCGTTGATCCTGTGACTGAGGGCGGTCTCACCAGTGGCTTCGCCCAGCTGCCGTGCCATCCCCTCGAACTGCACCGGGTGGATCCGCGTGCCCGACCTGACGTGGTCCCGCATCGATCACCCCTCAGACGCGGTCGAGGGCGACCAGCGGATCACCGGTGAGGTGATCACGCCTCAGACGCGTAATGGCCAGGTCGTGATCTCCCTGAAAGCTCTCCCGGAAGACCCCCTCGTGCGGTTCGCCGATCTATCAGGTCATGTCGTCAACGGGACTGTCACGAAGATCGTCCCGTTCGGCGTGCTCGTGTGGCTCGCCCCTGGCCTCGAGGGGCTTCTACACGTCTCTGAGACGACCGACCCGCCAGTCGGAAGCCCAGACCAGCTCGTGAGCGAGGGGGACGGGATCACGGTGCGGGTTGCGGAAGCCGATCTTCAGAGACACCGCGTCAGGCTCTGCATCCATGACTCTTGAGTCCGGGTCGCCGGGGCAGGGCAGGATGGCACATGGCCTGACCGCTCCGAGGAGAGTGGTCGATGGTGGACATGGCGTGTTCCCCGGCGCTTTGAGGTCGAGGCCGCAGAGCAACGGGTGGTCAATGGTGGCCGGGCCATATCAGCGGCGCCCCCACTTACAAGATCACGATCTACGGCTGGAGTATTAGCGGAAGCTGAAAGGATCCAGTACCTGCATCACCTGGACGACGGCTGGTCTGCCACCCACCGGTCTGACCATGGACGATGACGCGATCAGATCGCCGAACTCCACGAGTTCAACCCGAGTGACTTCTTTGTGGCGACTGCGAACCCGGTACCGCCCGAGGACCGGACGCAGGGTTCTGCCTCGTCGGTGTGCCTTGGAGGTACGGTCAAGGTCCGGACCGGCGCCGACGCCGACCCCGGCCCGGACCTTCTCCGGTGTCGGGCGGTACACCGTGGAGGGGTTCAGGCCGCATGTGTGCTGCCGACCCGCCCGTGGCTTTTTTTCCGCAGGTAACGCCGGTTGCGCCGTGATGAGTAGCGGAAGCCCCCCGGGTCGCCTCTGACGCACTTCGGCTGCGGTCTCGCAGCGCACTGCGGTGACGAACTTGCAGAAACCGCGCGGCCCAGGAAGGGGTTCTGTCGCGTGACAGTTCCGCGTCGGCTCCGGCACTCCAACCGTCCCTCCGCCTTGGAGCGAGGTGGTCCAGGACCTTGACGCTGGTGTCGGACGACGGTCAGGTCGCGGTCGACAGAGGCGCTCCGGGCTCCGGTCGAGTGGCGGCGGTGGGAGTCGTGCGCACCGTCAGGGTTGGGCAGCATCCGCCAGGGGGAGCCTGTGTCCTGCGGACCGCTGACTGACGCGGAACCCCTGTGGTGTAGCGGCCGTTGTTCGAAAGCCGGAAAAACTTCAGGGATGGAGTTGATGCACGGTGGAACGACGCATGCCGGTGGCGACGCACTGGGGCAGTTTCGTAGCCGTGGTCGATTCGGGTCAGCTGGTGCGCATTGAGCCCCGGGGTGATGACCCCGCGCCGTCGCCGATCGGCCCGGGCATGGTGACGGCTGCTGAGGACAGTGCGCGTGTGCTGCGTCCCGCGGTGCGCCAGGGGTGGCTCAACGGCTTGCCGCGCGCCGATGAAACGGCCAGAGGTGCGGACGCCTTCGTAGAGGTCAGCTGGGACGACGCGCTCACGCTGGTGAGCGAGGAACTGCGCCGAGTGCGCGCACAGCACGGGGACAGCGCGGTGTTCGGAGGCTCGTACGGCTGGGCCAGTGCGGGCGGGTTCCACAATGCGCAGGGTCAGCTCCAGCGGTTCCTGGCGTTGGGCGGGGGCTACACCGACTCGCGCAACACGTACAGCACCGCCGCTCTTGAGGTCATCCTTCCGCATGTGATCGGCGGGGCTCCGTGGAGCTACCAGTCCCGGATGCCGATGTGGGACGAGATCGCCGAGAGCTGTGAGCTCGTGGTGGCGTTCGGGGGGCTGGCTCTGAAGAACAGTCAGATCAACCCTGGCGGGCTGGCCCGGCACCAGACGCGGGACCTGCAGCGGAAGTGCCGTGAGGCCGGCGTGCGGTTCGTGAACGTCAGCCCGATCCGCAGTGACACCGCCGACTTCCTCGACGCCGAGTGGCTGCCGGTCATCCCCAACACCGACACCGCCTTGATGCTCGGCATCGCGCACACGATGCTGGTCAACGACTGGTACGACGAGGACTTCCTCATCCGCTGCTGCGAGGGGTTCGACCGCTTCGCCTCCTACCTAACCGGCGACGTGGACGGCGTCGTCAAGGACGCCGACTGGGCCGCGAGGATCACGGGCGTCAGCCGCGACACGATCCCCGATCTCGCCCGCCGCCTGTCCACACAGCGTTCCCTCATCATGGTCAACTACGCCGTACAGCGGGCGGACCACGGTGAGCAGCCGATCTGGATGTCGGTCGTGCTGGCGGCCATGGCGGGTTCGCTGGGCCGGCCCGGCTGCGGCTGGGGCGCGGGCTACGCGACGATGGACGCGACCGGTGTTGCCCCGGGCCGACCGTCTGTGGCGTCGATGCCGCGGGCGGCGAACCCTGTCGCGGACTTCATTCCGGTCGCCCGGATCGCCGACACCCTGCTGGAACCGGGTGCGACCATCGACTACGACGGTCAGCGCCTGACCCTGCCGGACCTGCGCCTGATCTACTGGTGCGGAGGGAACCCCTTCCACCACCACCAGGACCTCCACCGCCTCACCCGAGCCTGGCAGCTCCCGGACACGGTGGTGGTCCATGAAGCCTGGTGGAACACCACGGCGAAGTTCGCCGACATCGTGCTTCCCGTCGCGACCAGCCTGGAGCGTGACGACTTCGCCGCGGGGTTCTCCGACCCTCACCTCGTCGCGATGCCGAAGGTCCGCGAGCCGGCCGGCGAGGCACGCACCGACCACCAGATCTTCGCCGCTTTGGCTGCCCGGCTCGGCTATGAGCGCGAGTTCACCCAGGCGCGTTCCGAGATCGAATGGGTCCGGCACCTTTACGTCCAGACACGGGCGAACCTCGGCGACGACGCGGCCCTGCCAGACTTCGACGATTTCTGGCAACGCGCCTCCGGTGTCGAACTGCCGGCACTCAGCGGGCCGTTTCCTGGCAGCTTCGAAGCGCTGCGCGTCGATCCGCAGCGCTTCCCCCTGACGACGCCGTCGGGCCGGATCGAGATCTTCTCCGAGGAGATCGACTCGTTCGGCTACGACGACTGCACCGGACATCCGACGTGGTTCGAACCCGTGGAGTGGCTTCGCGCCGGCCTGGCGGATCGCTTCCCGCTGCACCTGATCTCGAATCAGCCTGCCTCACGCCTGCACAGCCAGTACGACAACGGTGGCCAGAGCCTCAAGTCAAAGATCCACGGCCGCGAGCCCGTAACGATCAACCCGCAGGATGCGGCATCACGCGGTATCGAGAACGGCATGATCGTGCGCCTCTTCAACGACCGAGGCAGCTGCCTGGCGGGCGCGATCCTGTCGGACGCCGTTATGCCCGGCGTCATCCAGCTGTCCACCGGAGCGTGGTGGGACCCGGCCCAGCCGGGCCGGAGCGGAACCTTGGACCGCCACGGCAACCCGAACACTCTCACCGGGGACCGCGGGTGCTCGCGTCTGTCCCAGGGACCCAGTGCGCACAGTGCTCTCGTCGACGTCGAGGTATACGACGGGCCGGTCGAGGAGGTACGCGCCTTCACACCACCACACCTCGAACACTGAAACGAAGCCGACTCGACGACGGGCGAGTTTGCCGTGTTCACCCTCGTCGGGCGCCCGGTCGGCAGGTCCGACCTGGCGCCCAGCCTCCACTCGGACGTTTGCGTCGCCGTAACTGTGTGAATACGGTGCGCAGTCATGACTGCACTTCAAGATCTCAAGTACGGCCAGTGGTTCAGGGGCGCCGATGTCGACGGCGACGGGTTCATTACCCAGCACGACGTCCGCAAGATGAGCGAGCGCTACATCAGCGCCCGCGAGACCACCCCTGATGCCGAGACCGTCCGCCGGCTCACCGAGGGGATGGACCAGTTCTGGTCGAACGTCATCGCCCCGATGGATCAGGACGGTGACGGGAAGGTCGATGTGCGGGAGATGACCGAAGGCTTCAAGAGTGTCCTGACTGACCGCGCGCTCTACCCGCAGCAGATTGCGCCGGTCACTGACTGCTTCTTCGACCTCGTCGACCTCAACGGAGACGGCAAGATCGACCAGGCCGAGTTCCAGCAGATGTTCGACTCGGTCGCCGCCGTCCCCGGCGGGGACTGCGTCGCCGTTTTCGCCGCTCTGGACCTCGATGGTTCCGGCGGACTGGACCGTGACGAGTTCCACCAGGCACTCGAAGAGTTCTTCTACGGCAACGACCCCGCCGCTCCCGCCAACCACATCTTCGGCAAGGTCACCGCCTGACAGTCCCCGGAGCCGCGCTTATGCCAGGGCCTGCCACCTGGCTGGTGCTGTGACCGCCTAGGTTCACCGGGTTGGAGCGGTGCTTCCCTTGCGCCGAGCGGGCGCTCAGCCGCTCAGGAACGCTCGTGCGAGGAACCCGTCGCGGGAGTGTGAAGGAGTCACCGGCGGTCGGATGACCTTTGTCGTCGAGAGAGAACCAGCCTGCGTCGCTCCCGGTCGATCTCAGTGACGACGACCGTGACCTCGTCGCCGGCCTGGACGACATCTGACGGACTTTCCACGGGCGTCGAGGTGAGCTCACGCAGGTGGACCAGTCCCTCGATCCCGTCAGTGACCCGGACGAAGACGCCGAACCGGACCAGTTTGGTGAACCGTCCGTGCAGCTTTTGCCCCACCGCAGTGCGGTCGGGGTTCTCACCGGTCTTCACCCGGTACAAGGCCATGTCCGCGCCGCGCAGGAGGCGGGACGCACCGGCAGCGTCGGGCAGGTCGGAGGCGCGGGCGGTCCCGCTGGACACGGCCGGGGTGAGGGTCTGCCCGCCGTGGCGGCGGGCTGCGCGAGCAGCTGGTGCAGCGCGGTGACCTCCCGCAGCGTCGAGGTCGGCTCGAGCAGCACGGCGACACCGAACTCGTCACCCCCGAGCCGGGCGGCGGGACCGCTGCGTGCCTGCGCCCACGCCCCGAGCCGATGTCCTACGGTGGCGATGAGGGTGTCGCCGGCGGCGCGTCCGAGGGCGTCGTTGACGCCTTTGAGCCGTCTGCGTCGGCGACCAGGACGTGCAGGAGGCTGCGGTGCGCACGGGGCAGGGACGCGGTGCGGGTCGCGGCGGGCGGCTTGAAGGTGCCGGCGGACCCCGACGTCGTCGGCGACGGCAACCGCGAGGGGCACCGCGACGGCGGCGAGCGCAAGGATCCGCGAGCGCTGCCGTAGGGCGGGAGCGAGCCGTACGTCCCGACGGCGCGGGTGCCGCGGCGGGCCGCGGGCGGGTGGCCGGTCGGCCCGTCCGGTCCTCGCCCGGCCCCGCGCGTAGCAAGGCGGGGCGAGGACCAGGCGGATCGACCGGAGGTCAGTGCTGGCGCGGACGGGTGACGGCGCTGCTGGGGATCAGCCGTCGCTGTCGTTGCTCAGGGCGGCGAGGTAGCCGGCCCAACTGTCCTGAGCCAGGGCGGCCCATCGGGTGGCGGTGTTCCTGTGAATCCCGAAGAGGTCGCACATAATGATCGGCGGAAGTTCACCGGCCATGCCGAACAAGGCCGTGTTGCGGGCCGCGAGGGTGGGCAGACCATGCTTCGCGAGCTGCGGTGCCTCACGGACGCGTCGCTGCCCCTCTGAGTACCGGCCGAGAGTGGCGCGTCGGCGGCATCGCGGATGATGAACCACCCGGCGGACGGTCGAGCAATCTCCGAGTGTGCGGCGGGCAGGTGCTGGGCGGCGGCACGGAACCACAGCTCCCGCACGGCCGCCGCGAACGCCCTGTCTGTCCCCTTCCACCTGGCGGCACAGCTCGGCGAGCCGACCGGCACATGACCAGATCCTGGGGTCCGATGCGGCGACCGAGGACGTCCCCGACTGCTGAGACCCCGGCCCGTGAACACGGCCGGGGTCTTCCGCTGTGCGAAGCCGCCGGCGGTGGCGGCGGTCGGCTCAGTCGGCGGCGAGCAGGTGGGCGGGGGCGATCCGGGACAGCCCCCGGATCGGCACCGTCAGAGCCGCCACCACCAGGGCGGTCGCCGCGAGCGTGGCCAGCAGCGCGGCGCCGACGACCGTGAACAGGTGTCCGTGCAGCACGCCCCGGCCGAGGGTCAGCACCCCGGCCAGGCCGGCCACCGCACCGGACAGGCCGCCCAGCAGAGCCAGTCCGATGCCCTCGTAGAGGGTCAGCTTGGCCAGCTCGCGGTTGGTCCAGCCGGTCGCCCGCAGCACCGCGAGATCGGCGGCGCGTTCGCGCTGCGAGATGACCAGGACGTCGATGGCGCCGGCGGCGCCCAGCAGCAAGGACAGGGCGACGCTGAGGTAGTCGGCCTCGCGCGCCTGCGCCACCACGGCGCTGCCGAGCAGCGACCCGGCCACCTCGCCCCTGAAGGCCAGCGTCAGGGCGAGCAGCACCGTGAAGGCGGCCACTCCCAGCGCCAGTCCTGCCGCACCCAGCAGCGTGCGGCCCCGCACCCGCAGCAGGTTGAGCATGGCCAGTCCGGCCACCGAACGCACCGGGCGTGCGCGGAGGGCCGCCGTCACCGGGGGCCGGACGGCTTCCATAGGTCCCAGCCGGGTGGCGAGCCAGGCGGGGATCAGTCCCGCCGCCGTGGCCAGGAGGAGCGCCACCGGGAGCACGAGGAGTGACTTGGAGCCGGCTTCGGACTGGCCCAGCACCCGGCCCAGCACATATGCGAGTACCGTGCCCGCGGCTCCGGCGGCGAGGCCGATCACCGCCAGTTCGCCGAGTACCAGGCGGAGCACTTCGCCACCGCTCCAGCCCAGGCAGCGCAGCGTGCCGATCTCGATGCGACGTGACCGCACCGAGGCCAGCGCAGCCTGGCCGAGGAAGAGCGCGCACACGACGAGGACCAGCACGAAGAGCACCGCGCTCTTGGTGTCCACCGCCTTGAGAATGCGCAGTGCCACGCCCTTGGCGACCCAGCGCTCCGTCACCTGTGCCGAGGCACTCAGCGTCACCGTCTGCGGCGCGGGCGAGCTGCCGACGGTGACGTCGACCTGGAGCCGGGGGTAGGCGGCCCGGATCGCCCCGGCCACGGCGTTGACCCGAGCCCGGGAGGCGGTGTCGACGCCGGTCACTCCGGCCACCCGGATCCTGATCGCGCTGACCGGTGCCTTGTCCTGGAGGCTCGGGACCCGGCGGCTCTTGGTGAGCGCGGTGATGGAGTCCATCGTCGTCAGCATGGTGGGCGGCGGGCTGACGTAGCCGCCCAGGTTGCGGTCGGGCTGCAGCGGCTTGCCGTGGAGCTTCGCTCGGGTCGCGCTGTCCGCGCCGGTGACCTGCGGCGCCTGGTAGGTCTCCAGCGGGGTGTCGGACAGGGGTGAGAAGCCGGGCAGTTCGCCGGTGTCGTAGCGGCCGACCAGGTGGACGAAGGGATTGGGCAGGCGTCCGGAGTCCACGCCGTCGCAGGTACCCAGCCCGATGCAGTTCGTGGCGGCGTGACTGGTCACCTCACGGTACTGAGTGCCTTGGTGGTTCTCCTCGGGGACGTTGGTGAACGGCTGCTCGTTGAAATTGGTGATCCACAGGCTGGGCTTCTGCGGCGGCTTCGGCTGCGCGGCGAGTTCGCCGTCGGAGGTCCGGCGGTAGGTGACCGGGCCGACCGTCCAGTAGGCCCCGGTGTCGAACGAGTTCTCGGTCAGTGCCTTCCGGTAGCCCTTGCTCAGGTCGACGCGGGTCCTGCCCACCGTGGTGCCGTGCAGGCCTCGGACGAAACTGCCGGCTGTCGGGTTGCCCAGTTTCGCGGGCAGCTCCGCCGGGTCGCCGACGTCCAGCCGCTCTACGCTGGCGTCGAGCGTGCCGGTGGTCAGCGGGTTGTCGCTGAGCAGCGCCGGGATGTAGGAGTCGTGCTGTCCGTGGACGCTCTTGGCGGACGACACCGTCCACGGCTTGTCCTGCTCGGTGAGCATCCGGCCCGAGACGATGGTGTCGCCCAGGCCCACCAGCCGGTCCTCGGCCACCGGGTCGATGGCGGACAGCAGCACGGGGTAGCTGACCGGAACGTCGATGGTGGCCTTGTCCTGGCCGGACTGGCAGTTCATCCGCGAACTCAGGTTCGGGTCGAACGGCGACTTGTCCCTGAGGTCCTCGGCGATGATGTTCGGCTTCAACGGCAGATTCAGGTTGAACTCGGTCTGCTCTGTCTTGTCCCAGTTGAAGTAGAAGCAGACGTCGTACTTCCCCTTGATCCGATACCGCTGGGTGCTCTTGTCGGCCTCGCCCGTCTCCAGGGTGTCGGACTCGAAGAGGCCGTCCGACTCCGACGCCGACGTGAGGGGGGAGCGGGTGAGGTAGACGTACTCGTCGGAGGTGCGGTAGGTGCCCAGTCCGGAGGTGAGCGTCGGGCTGATGCGCAGGATCTGCCGGGACGCCTTGCCGTCCAAGAAGCGGGACACGTCCACGGTGACGGTGCTCGCCACCATGAGGTAGCCGATGTTGGCGACCGGCGCGGCCACGTCGACCCCGGCCATGCTGCCGATGCGCCGGTACTGGGCCATGGTGATGCCACCGAACGTCCCGGACAGGAAGTTCGGCGAGACCAGACCGCTCTGCCGCTCCACGTCCGTCTGCGAGTCGGGCGGGCGCACCAGGACGTCGTAGGCGGACCGTGCGTTCTTTTGTACCGTGCCCACGGTGGTCGCCTGGCTCGTGCTCACCGTCGCGGTGAGCAAGGTGAAGCTGGTCGCCGCCACCAAAATTCCGGCGGCCAGGGCCAGCGCGCGCCCGCGCCGCCGCCGGAGCTGATCGAGGATCATCGCTATCACGGCCGCAGGCCCCCCAGCCGGTCCAGCACGTCGCCGGACGGTGTGACCCGCTGGTCCGAGGTGATCCTGCCGTCCTGCAGACGTACCACCCGGTCGCCGTTGGCGGCGACTTCGGCATCGTGGGATGCGATCAGCATCGTCATCCCGTAGCGCTCGCGCAGCGACATCAGCAGGTCGATGATCTCCCGCCCGATGACGCTGTCCAGGTTGCCCGTGGGCTCGTCGGCCAGTAACAGTCCTGGCCGGTTGATCAACGCGCGTGCGACGGCGACGCGTTGCTGCTGTCCGCCCGACAACTGCGAGGGCAGGGCGTCGGCCCGCTGGTCCAGGCCGACAGCTTCGAGCAGTTCCATGCCGCGCGCACGCCGGTCGAAGTCCACTCTGCGCGGCAGGACGGGGGCGAGTACGTTGTCCAGCACGGTCAGCGCGGACAGCAGGTGGAAGCGCTGGAAGACGAAGCCGATACGCCGCCGGTGACGGTCCAGGGCCCGGGGCACCAGCTGTGTGCCGTCGATCTCGACGTGCCCCTCGTCGGGCTGGTCCATGCCGCCCGTCAGATGCAGGACGGTGGATTTGCCGGCGCCGGACGGCCCGGTCAGCATCACCACCTCGCCGGCCGCGACCTCCAGGTCGACCTCGTCCAGAGCGGTCAGCCCGGGATACCGGCGGCTCACCCCGCGCAACGCCACGCTCACAGCCATCGATGCAGCCTCGCCCTCGTACATTGCGCCACATACATTGTGGCAATTCAGGGGTATGTTGTCACAATGTAGAAGGGACGTATATGCCGCTCCACCACGCCGTGCTCGCGCTGCTGACCCACCGACCGAATCACGGATACGAACTCAAGGCCCGGTTCGAGGAGGCCGTCGGTCCGCAGTGGGGTGGCCTGAACATCGGTCACCTCTACCAGATCCTCGAACGGCTGGTCCGTGACGGCTATGTCTCGCGCTCGCAGGTCACGCAGACCGACCGGCCCGACAAGAACCTCTACACGCTCACCGAGGCGGGCGAGGCCGAGCTGCGCTCGTGGGCGACCACCGCCTGGGTGCGCGTCGGCGGCTTCCGCGACGAGCTGTTCCTGAAGCTCCTCGGCGCTGTCGCGCTGGGCCCGCAGGCCCTGACCACGCTGATCGATTCGCAGCGGCAGACGTACCTGTCCGAGCTCGCGGGCCTGGCACAGCAGCGCCGCGCCCACGCCGACGAGCCGCTGGTCGCCGTCCTGATCGACGCCGCCATCGCGCACACCAAGGCCGACCTCGGACTGCTGGACAGCGCCGCACAGCATCTGGGCCCGCTCGCCACGACACAGAGCGTGCAGGCGCCGGAGCGCTCACACGCACAGGCGCAGGGCGACACCGACGAGACCGGCGGTCATGGCGAGATGAGAGGGGACCGTACGGAGTCCGCTTAGGGGCAAGGCCGGGACTCTGTTGGTGATGGCGGAGGGGTGCTGACGTCCGGGCTGGTGGCGTGCCTGGCTGTTTGAGAGCGGGGCGGTGCCGCGGGTGGGGGGCGGTCGCGGTGTCGCTGTGGTCGGAGAGTCATCAGCGGATCCCGGTCAGGACGGTGCGGGCTGTGTGTCCTGCGATCTCACGGTCGCTGGGGGTGAAGCGTCGAGCGGTCCGATGCGCCCATCGTGAAAGATGTATTCGCCTGGGCCAAAGCCAAGCTGCAGCGAGGCTAGCGATCGCCTGAAGATCACTGCAGCCCCTGGCAGGCGGGGGAGCTCGCGCCTGGCGACACCCGGCGGGGCGCTGGTTGGTAATTGACATGATGGGCGGCGGCAAGATTTCAGCTGTCTCCAGGGGCGACTATGACGTTCAGGACCGAAGCCGATTCCGGAGTCGCCGATCGGGACGAGTGGTCCTATGCGCCGGCTGTCGGCGTCGGACCACTCCGGTTCGGCATGACCGTCGAGGAAGTGGTCGAGGCGGCTCAGGTTCTCGGCCAGACGCAGGTCAGCGATTGCGCACGGGATCACGCGATCTTCTCGCCGACTTGGAAGATCGAGGTCCGTCGCGGGGCCCCTATTCCGCTGGCCGTCACGGCTTATGTGAGCCGGGCTGTGGGATTGTTCTGTATCGCGGCCGATGCCGTCCACGGTCCCCAGGTGGGGTACGACGGAATCTCGCTGGTCGGAAGGGACCTGTCGGAACTCGAGAGCGACGCGATCGCGCATGCCGAGGCAGTGGACGGGCACTTGCGCTACACGCCCGAGGGCTATGCGGGACCGGATGATCCCGGGGTGGTCGTGCGGGGGCAACTCGTCGGGGAGGTCCTGCGATCGCGTCCGTTGTTCATGGTGAGGCGCGACGGCGCGCATACCGAATGGGACTCGATGCCTTCCGAGGAGTATCGCCACGGTCGGTCAGCGCCTGACGTGGCGTGACTCATGGCGAGGGGTTAAGGAGATCGCCGAACCATCGTCGGCTGGGGCCACCCGAGACCGGAAGCCGCGGCCGCGTCAAGCCAAGGACCCCGGCACAGGCAAGACCCGTAAGCAGCCCTACTTCATCCACCCCGGCATCGTAGAGGTCCCGGGTCACCGCGTTGACGGCCTGGTCCATCGCTTCCTTGGATAGGTCGCCGCAGGCGCCATAGCCGGGGGCGGCGTTGCTGGCGTCGGAGGAGTCCAGGAGTTCCCTTTCGATCCAAGCGCCTCACCCGGCGGAGATATCGGGCCCGGTCGGGACGGGGACGGGTGTGGCGCTCTTGAGAGCGTCCTCGGCGACCTTGTCGGCCTGGTCACTTTCCATCCACTCGGTGGTGACCTCGCTGGTGATGCGTAGGAAGGTGGCGTCGTCGATGCCGCTGCACGCGGCCGGTCGACTGTCGGTGGGCATCGGGCTGCCGTTGGCCCTGGCGGACAGGCCTTGTTCGAGCTGCTTGGCCATGGCGGTCTTGCAGGCCTGTGGCTCGGCTGCTGTGTCGGAGCCTGAGCTGCATCCGACGAGGGCTGCGAGGGTGAGCAGGGTAGCGCAGGCCGCGGCGCGGGCGTTCATGGTCCCCCCAAGGACATGCGGTGCTGAGGGAGCATCATCTGCCGATTGCTGGGCGTCTGGAACACTTGTGCCCGTGTTGTGACCCGTATAGGTGGCCCGCCAAGACTCCGGCCGTGGGCACGAGACGGGCTTCGTCGTAAGTCTCGAAGGATCCCGGCTGCTCTCTGCGGCGAGTGTTGAGCCGGTCCCCAGGCTTGGCAGTTGCCCGCGAGTGGCGGTCCTGGGCGGCGTCGGACCTCGTGTGCTTAGGGCTGGCCAAAGAGGTTGGGTGCCGGAAGAGGGCACAGTTGTCCTGCTTCCCGCGGGCGGCTTCTCCGAGTGGGAACGTCGCCCCCACCGACGACGTGTGGGCCGTCCTCGAGCGAACACCTCGCGACAGCGCCGGTGACGCCGGAGTTCGGCGGGAGCTTCGATCGCTGCGCTGGTGGCTGGTGCCGTCCTGGGCCGAGGACGTGAAGAGCGGCTCACGCCTGATCAACGCGCGGGTGGCGACCGTGCACGAAAAGCGGGCCTACCGCCGTGCGTTCACCCGGCGTCGCTGCCTGCTCCCCGCGGACGGCTTCTACGAGTGGGAACAGATCAGCGCTCGTCCCAGATCCGGAGTGTTGCCTTGTGGTCCAGCGCGGCCATCAGCCGGTCGTTGCAGGCCAGGACGGCGGTCACGGCAGGGCCTGTGGGGCGGTCCGCTCCGGATCGCGCAGGACGGGGGTGTTCCACGGCTGCACGGTCCCGTCCGCGCCGCCGGTGGCGAGCAGGGCCCCATCGGGTGAGAAGCCTATGACGCGTACCCCGGTATGTCCCATCTGCAGGGGAGATACCGTCCGAGGCTCCTCGATCCCGTACGCCTGGCGGCCACTTCGAGCAACCGACGGAATGCGCCGAGCTGCCGGAGCATCGCTTCCACGCATCCTGCGCAACCCCATCCCCTCGCCGACTTCCCCGTACAAACCACCTGCGCAAGTGATCTTTCGAATGGCACTATTGGGGCGGCATACACGTCTTGTCCTCATCTCCTCATCGAAAGAGTGAGCATCCGTAGATGCGAATATCTCTCGGCACGACGCGCCGTACAGGTGGTGCGGCCGTGCTCTCCTTGGCAACAGCCCTGGCCGGGCTCGCCTTCCCCACGACCGCGCATGCGGCCGTGACCTGCTCGGCCGGCGTGTGGAAGGCCCAGTACTACGCCAACACCACCCTCTCCGGCACTCCGAAGGCCACCGTCTGCGACAGCGCCGTCGCCGAGAACTACGGCTCCGGCGACCCGTCCGGCGTGACCCTGCCGAACGACAACTTCGGCGTCCGCTGGACCACCACCCGCAACTTCGGCTCCGGAGGCCCCTTCGACCTGAGCCTCGCCGTCCAGGACGGTGCCCGCGTCTACCTCGACGGCTCCCGCAAGATCGACCTGTGGCGAAACGTCACTTCGACCCAGCGGAAGACCGTACGCCTCACCATCCCGCGTGGGTCCCACACCCTGCGCGTGGACTTCGCCGCCTTCACCGGCACCGCCAACATCTCCTTCTCCTACGCGCCGGTCATCGGCGCCACGTACGACAAGACCGTCCCCCTATCCCCGGTCGGCGTGAAGTCCAGTTTCTCGGCGTCCACACTGAAGACGACCCTGACCTGGTCCCGCAACTACGAGATGGACATGGCCGGTTACCGCGTCTACCGCCGCGTCGCCGGCACCAGCAGCTGGAGCCTGCGCAACTCCACTCTGATCACGGGCACCACCTTCAACGAAGCGCCCCCGGCGACCGGCGCCGCCTACGAGTACGCCCTCCGCGCCGTCGACCGCTCCGGCAACGTCTCCCCGCTGTCCGCGGTGACGAGCGTCGTCAGCGCCGACAGGACGGCCCCCGCCGTGCCTACCGGGCTCACGGCCACGTACGACCCGTCCGCCGGCGCCCGGCTCGCCTGGTCCCCGGCGAGCGGGGCGAGCTCCTACGAGGTGCAGCGGGCCGTCGCGCCCGAGGGGCCGTTCGCCCCGGTCGGCGCGCCCCTTCAGGGCGCAGCCCTGACCGACCCGGCCGCCGCCGTCGGCACGACCTACTACTACCGCGTGCGGGCCAAGGACGGTGCCGGCAACGCCTCCGCGTACTCCGCGCCCGTCCGGCTCGACGCCGCCGAGGCCAAGCCGCTGCCGCCGACGGCCGTCTCCGCCACCGGCCGGCTCGACCGCAACACCGTCGGCTGGCAGTACGACGGTGACGCGTCCCACCAATTCCACGTCTACGGCGCCGACTCGGCCGCCGGCCCGTGGACCCGGTTGACCGACACGCCGGTCGCCGGCACCAGCTACGACGACCACGCGGCGCCCGTCGGCGAGGCGCGCTACTACCAGGTCAGGACGGTCACGACACTCGGCACGGAGTCGGACCCGTCCACGACTGCCTCGGCCACCCGAATCCGCGACGTCACCCCGCCGCACATGCCGTACGGCCTGGACGCCTGGGACGCCACGGACGGTGTGCACCTCGTCTGGACGCCCAACACCGACGACACGGACCACTATCTGGTCATGCGCAAGACGATGTTCGGCGCGTGGGAGCAGATCGCCGTGGTGCGGGACGGCACGTACCTGGACACCAGCACCGCGCCCGACGTCCAGTTCGGTTACACCGTCCGCGCCGTCGACGGCGCCGGCAACGTCTCCCCCCTGCCCGAGCCCGGCTACGGCACCGTCTACGGCAAGCGCCTGCCGGTCTACGAGAAGCCGGCCGCGCCCGCCTCGGTGACCGCGACGGCCGACAACGGCAACGTCAAGGTGGAGTGGACCCCGAGCACGTCGACCGACGTGGCCGGCTACTACGTCTACCGCACGACCGTCACGGACCCGACGACGGCCTACTCGGTCTCCCCGCTCATCACCGGGACGACGTTCACGAACGTGGACGTGCCCGCCGGCAATTCCTGGTACTACGTGGTGCGCGTCGTCAGTACCCACAGCCAGTGGTCCGACTACTCGCCGATGGCCGCGGTCACCGTGCCCTGCCCGGTCCTGACCGGACCGCCCACCCCCCGGATCACCGGAGGCGGCAGGGGCGCGGACTACGCCCAGCTCAACTGGCAGGTCGGAACGTGCGACCAGGGTGCGACCGTCTCGTACAACGTCTACCGGTCCACGTCCAGCGCGGACGTCTTCACCCCTGAGCGCCGCATCGCCACGGGCGTGACGGCACTGACGTACAAGGATCCCGGTCTGGCACGGGCGTACTACTACTACGTCGTCACCGCCGTGGCCGCCGACGGCACCGAATCGGCCCCGCAGGCAACGCCGTTCGGGATATCGATGATGGCACCCTGACGCCCCCGCTCGATCCCTCGGCCCCGTCGTCCGGACGCCTCATGCCTGCGGACGGCGGGGCCTTCGCGTCGGAGGGCGGCAGTGCGGTCAGGGTGACGGCTTCGTCCGGACCCGGCGCGCGGCGTCGACTTCGTCACGGCCCGCAGTGGCGGTCGGCAGCGATGAAGGGGCCCGAGCATCTCCCCGCAGCGCGACCGTTCAGTCCGAGGCGCCACATGCGTATGGCACGCATGGCCTGAACTCTCCCCCGAGTGCCACTGATAGGGCCTCGTCGTCGACCTCGGAGGACTGGAGCCCGGTGGGGTTCCCCGTCCTGCGAAGTCATGGTCGTCAGCGCCGACGGAAATAGAGGGAGGCCCCGACAGCCAGGGTGCAGAGCAGGCCCGCCACGCTGATCCAGAGTCCCGCCGACATGCCCGCGACCAAGGCGACGACACCGATGACGACCAAGGAGACCGCCCCCGCAAGAGCCATCCACAGCCCCATGGCAGCGGTGGCCTCGCCCACCGGGTTTCCTTCGCCGATCATGTTGCCGTCGTCAGGCATGAGTCTTTCTCCCGTTCAGGTCAGGACAGTGAATCTTGCCTCGCGCCTGCGGTCACGTTGCTGACCGTTTCGGCAGCGATCCCGTACCCCGCAACGGCCGGTGGGATTCAGGTAGGGCACTCCGGCAGCCGCCTGCCTCCTGACCTCCCGGAGGGCCGGGCAGCCACTGCCCTTGCGCATTGCTCGCACCGCGTTCGGTGCCCGCGCGGAACTGACGGGGCCTCGGTGTCCTGGCATCGGGGGCTGACGGGGGGACTACCCGTTCGGCTCCACGCCGGCGGCGTTCCGGTTCCTCGTGGGCGCCGCGCTCTCGCCCGTGCACCTGCGGCGCTCGGCCCGCCTCAGCCGCCCAGGCGGGCCACAGCGACCGTAGACGGCATGGCCCACGCTGTCCTGCCGGATGGTGCAGGTGAATGAGCGGCCGGCTCGTGTGCTCTACGCGTCGGTATGGCCGTGAGGTCCGCGGCCACACCGGCCCCCAACTGGCTCTTCTTCGGCGAACAGTGCCAGGCCACCGACTTCTACACGAGCAGTTCGCCGTCGATGACCGTGACTGCGCGGCCGGTGAGGAGGGTACGGTCGCCGCGCAGTTCGGTGCGGACGAGACCGGAGCGCGGGGAGGCCTGGAGGCCGGTGAGGCTGGGGCGGCCGAGGCGCTCGGACCAGTAGGGGGCGAGCGCCGTGTGGGCGCCACCGGTGACGGGGTCCTCGTCGATGCCGATGTTCGGGAAGAAGCAGCGTGAGACGAAGTCGTAGCCCCGGGAGGGGTCTTCGGCGCGGGCGGTCGCGATGATGCCGTGCCGCGCGTACCGCGCGAGGGCCGCGTGGTCGGGGGTGAGTCCGCGGACCGTCTTCTCGTCGGCGACCTCGATCACCAGGTTGCCGACGTTCGGGCCCGTGTCGTGGGCCGTCAGTGGTTCGGCGCCCAGCGCTTCGGTGACTTCGTCCGGGACGGTGACAGGGATCAGCGGCGCGGTAGGGAAGTCCAGTGTGATCGAACCGTCTTCGTCGGCAGTGGCGATGAGGACACCGCTGAGCGTGGCGAACCGCACCGGCCCTTCGTGGGCGCCCGTGGTGTGCAGGATGTGCGCGGTCGCCAGCGTCGCGTGTCCGCACATAGGTACTTCGGTGGTGGGCGTGAACCAGCGCAGGGCCCAGTCCGCCCCGCCGCCTGGGGGAAGGCGCCGGGTGAACGCCGTCTCGGCGTGATTGACCTCAAGGGCCACGCTCTGGAGCCAGGCTTCGTCGGGGAAGGAGTCGAGGAGCAGGACCCCGGCGGGGTTGCCGGCGAAGGGGCGGTCGGTGAAGGCGTCGACGATTCGGATGCGCATGGGGCGAAGCTAGCCGCCGGGTGGACCTACGCGACAAGGCCAATCGCGGGGAGGTGGACCGATGGGGAGGGATGGGGGAGGGGGGTCGTGGGCCGCAGGTTCCGGTCCGGAACTACGCGTTCCGGCGCCGCAGGGCATCGCGGGCAGACTGAAGGCAGTGGAGAAGGCCGCCCTGTGGATCCGGGGCCGGTCGACGACCTTCTTGCTGCGACCTCATCGCTAGCGTCGTTTCCGCGAACCGCGCGACAGTGTGGGGGACTGCGTCCCCGGGGATCTCGACGAGATACCCGGGGGCACGTCCGCTTGACGGCCGTGTGGTCAGGGCGCGTCGATGAGGATCCGGCCGTCAGTGGGCACGAGCGCGGCGATTCCGCTTGCGTAGGCGGACTGTACGCGGGAGCGCTCGGTGGCGTTCGGTGTGGCGTTGGTGCAGGCCGTGCCGGCGCTCGATCCTGACATCAGCTGTGAGCAGGGGCCGGGCTTGGTGTCGGGCAGGCCGAGACTGTGACCCAACTCGTGAGCGGCGATCCGGGTCTTGTCGTAGCCCTGGTCCACGGCCTGGCTGCCGAGCTCGACGCGGACCTGACGGCCCGGACGAACGGGGCCGAGCGTGGCCTGCGGCCAGCCTGTGGTGGCGACGATCACGATCTCGGCCACGGCGCCGGGCGCCGCTTCCACCAGATGGACGTTGCTCACGTTCGCGTTCCATGAGGCGACTCCGGCCGCGATCGCGGCTTCCCAGCCTCCGGCGCGACTGTCGTCGTAGCGAAGGGTGACCGCTGCCGCCTGCGCGGCGGACGATTCACTCGCGGGAGCGGGAGCGGGAGCGGGAGCGGGGGCGGCGGTCGCGGCGCCCGCCATGGCGAGGACGAGCGCTGCGGCGGAAGTGCCTGCCTTGAACCAAGTGCCGAGGGGCATTGCTGCTCCTTCATCCGTGGGGGGAATCCGGCCCCGGCGGGGCCGGGTACGCGAAGGAGCGGTAGGGGGCGTCCGGTGGGGCCGGACGCACCGTCGACCGCCCTCCGGGGCGTTGCGATGGTATGCCCTACGAGCCCGGTCTGCCATGTACCTGCCATGACGAATATCCGTCAGAATCCAGTCCGCAAGGCGAAATTGCCCGGCCGGCCACCGAACACCGCGGCCGCGGCCGAGCGGTTCAGACTGCCGGAGTGGGTGTTGGTGTCCTCGGCGGGCACGGTGGCCCCTGGGTGAGGGTGTTGGGGATCAGGCGTGAGTGATCAGGTAGGCGGGGCCCTCACACCGGCCGAGCTGGCCGGCGGTCAGCCGGCCTCCGTCGAAGATGAGCCCCACCTTGTTCAACGGCAGGCACGGCCCAGCGTGAAGGAAGTGAGTCAGGAGCAGCTTCGGCGTGTCCAGACCGAGTTCGAGGCCCGTCTCCTCGACCGCCTCTCGCCGTACGGTCTGCAGCGGGTCCTCGCCTGGGGTGTCCAGGTTGCCGCCGGGAATCTGCCAGAGTCTCGATCTCAAGCCGTAGAGCGAGCGGAGCTGGACCGGCCGGTCGTATTCGTCGCGGATGTACAGGAAGCCGTACACCGTGTGGTGGGGGAGGGTCTGCGCGTACTTGGGGGACGGTCTGCGCGTACTGCTTGGGCGTCATCGGCATGGGGCGGTCGGGCCGGACAGGGCGGTGGTCGAATGCGAGGGCCAGGCGGCCGGTCCGGGTCGATGCGCACGGTGTCCTCCGAGCTGAGCGGATCCTCGAAGGAGTGGTACGGGACGATCCGCTTCACGA
This sequence comes from Streptomyces sp. Root1310, assembly GCF_001426425.1. Classification (NCBI taxonomy): domain Bacteria; kingdom Bacillati; phylum Actinomycetota; class Actinomycetes; order Kitasatosporales; family Streptomycetaceae; genus Streptomyces; species Streptomyces sp. Root1310. Next base: position 747,863 of record NZ_LMEQ01000030.1, read on the forward strand.
TGACGTCGAGTTCCCGCCCGGTGTCCCGGTCGTGGAAGACGACCGTGTCAACGACTGTGACGGCGCGCTTCTGCGGGGTGGCCACATTCACTTCGATCGTCTTGCGGCCTGCTCCCATGGTGGCGCGGGGTGACAACGGACTGCCGGCGGGGTAGCGCCTCCCTCGGCCCGTGTTCAACCTTCCAGGCTTTCGAGGGCCTCGGCCAGCCACTTCTTTTCCTCGGTGCCGGTGGCGCGAGCGATGCGCAGCATGCCCTGCTGGAAGAGGCTGGGCGCTTCCTCGGCTCGCACGGGCTTGCCATCGTGGTAGAAGAAGCTCGCCGGGATGTTGAGGAAGGTCTGCCGCCGACGCAGCACCGCCGCCTGCTCGGCACGGTCCGGGAGATGGTGCAGGAAGGCAAGCAGAGTGAAGAAGCGCTGCCCATCAGTGATTTCGGCCTCCTTCGGGCGCCGCAATCGGGCCAACAGTTCGGTGCGGCCCGCCTCGGTGAGGGACAGGATCCGACGGGGTGCGGCACCGCTTCCAGGCTCGGTGTGCTGCTCGACCAGACCCGCTTTCACGAGCCGGGAGATAGCCGGATAGAGCGCTCCGTCACTTACTGGGCGGATGTGACCACTGAGGCCCTGGATGCGGGCTTTCACCTCGTATCCGTGCAGAGACTCCTCGAAGAGGAAACCCAGAATCGACAGCTCCAGCATGCCCCGAGCTCCTTCCTGTGCCTGTCGGCGCGCTTGCCCGTCCCGTCCTGCCATGCTATCTCTTTTCGCTGTACCTCGATTAGAGGTACAGCGAAAAGAGGGGTGCGGTCATGGGGGCAGCAGAACACCGACGCGGGCTGGTGTCGCTCGCGTATCCGGTCTACTTCGAGCTACTCGCGGGGGTCACGGCCGGGATCATCAACATGGTCTGGGTGGCCCGGCTCGGCGGGAGCGCCGTTGCCGCGGTGGCTGTTGCCACGAATGTCGAGAACCTGCTGCTAGGCGTCATCCTGGTCGCCGGCTCGGGCACGACTGTGCTCGTCGCACGAGCCAGAGGAGCGGGGGATTTGGCAGCGATGCGATCCGCCGTGCGGGGCGGATGGGTCCTGTGGGCACTCGTCACGCCCCTGGTCGCGATCGGTGGATACCTGTGCCGCGAACCGCTCGCCCACCTCGTTCTCGGCGGCAGCGGCGGCGACTCGCTGCCCCTCGCCACTGGCTATTTCGCAATCGCATTGCCGGGAATCGCGGTGTTCTTCGCCACCAACGTCGTGGACGGCATCCTCAAAGGCGCGGGCGACACCCGCACCCCAATGAAGCTGGCGATCCTCGCGAACGGCCTGATTCTCGGGCTGGACCCCCTGTTCATCCTGGGATTCGACCTCGGGGTGCGTGGGGCAGCGATCGCCACAGTGCTGGGCCGGACAGTCGCGCTCGCCTGCGGCCTTGTGGCGCTGCGCCGCAACGGCGTACTGCGGCAGGCAGCCCAGGCAGCCCAGGCAGCCCAGGCAGCCCAGGCAGCCCAGGCGGCCCAGGCGGCCCAGGCGGCCCAGGCAGCCCAGGCGGCCCCGAACCGCGCCGGTTCGCTCAGCGCCGATGCGCGCAGGACCGCTGCGACCGGGCTTCCCATGTCGGCCGACTTCGTCGTACGAATGGCGGGGGCGCTCGCACTTGTCGCCATCGTCGCCCGGATCGGCGTCAGCGAGGTCGCCGCGTACGGGATCGCGACGAAGGCGATGTACGTCGCGACCATGGCCTTCTACGCGGTACGCCAGGCTGCCGCCATCCGCACCGCCCATCTACTCGGTGCCGGGCGCGACGAGCGACGGGCCATCGGACGGCAGGTGTTGCTCCTCGCCGGATCGCTGGGCTTCACGGCTCTGCTCATACTGCTAGCAGCCGGGCCGTGGATCATGCGTGCATTCGGCAGCGAGGGAGAGGTGGCCGAGGCGGGGGCGCTCTATCTGCGCTGCCTGGGACCGTACTTGGTCCTTCTCGCTTGCTTCATCGCGCTGGGCGGCGTGTTCGAGGGCAGCGGTGGCAGCGCCGCCCTTGCGCGGGTAACGGTGTGCGGCGTGGCACTCCAACTCGCACTTGCATACAGCCTGTCGGGTTCGGGGCTGCCCGGAATCTGTCTGGCCATGGCGCTGGCCATGGCACTTCAGTGCGCAGCCATCGCCAGGATGTATGGGCGCACGGAACATCCGACAGTCACAGACTGCGACAACAGTCGGCTGCAGATCGCCGTCGCACAACCCGACAGCCCTTCACCCGACAACTGACCTGCCTATTCAAGCAGTTGGAAGTCCGCGTATGTCGGCACGCGGTCCAGGGGCGGAACATCTTCGGCGCGCGCCACGACCTGGCGGATGAACTCCTCGACTCCCGGTTGCAGGTTGGGGCGGGCTGCTTGCAGGCGCCGCTCGACCTTCGCGAGCGCGGGCACTCCTTCCTCCGCGGGGAGCGGTGCTGCGCTGCGGTGGATGGCCGCGGCCAGGGCGCCGATCTGGTGGATGACGTACCAGATCCCTTCTTGTGCTCCGTCGGCCCGCCTACCCGGCTGCTGTCGCGGTCCCAGGAGGCGTCTGTTCAGGTGACGATGCGCCCCACCGCCTGCTCGGCGAGCTGTCGCACTTCCTCGGGCGGGAGGTCCGGGTGCGGGGGCGCGGCCGTGGTCATGCCCAGCCCGTTTCGGAGTAGAGGCGGCCGGCACGGATGCCCTCGATGGCCACTCGGGTGTAGGGAACGAGATTGTCGGGGAGCGCGGCCGGATCCCAGAACCTCCACCGGGTGCACTTGTCCGGCTCGCGCAGTTCCGGCTCGCCGCTCCAGGTCCGGGCGCGGAAGAACAGGCCCATGCGGGGCCGGTCCCCGGCCGTGTCGATGTGGTGGACGACGTGGACGAGTTCGACGTCCTGGCGCTCGATGCGCAGGCCGGCTTCCTCTCGCGCCTCCCTGATCAGGCAGGTGACAGCGCTCTCCTGCTCACAGTGACCGGCCAGGACGTGCCAGGTGGACGGTGCGAACTCGGAGTCGGGGTGGCGCAGTCCGAGCAGCACCGTCCCGTCGGGCCGCTCCAGGTAGAGGTGGACGCCGATGACGTTGAGGACCGTGCCGTGCGGCGAAGCTGGGCGGCACTCCTCGTTCGATGCGAGCCCACTTTGCGACGCAATGCTGGACGCGTTGGCCGGGCGGCTGGCGGCGTGGCGCCGTACGAGGTCGCACGTGGTGTCTGCGATACGCAGGCGGTGGAGGTCGCCGGGGGCGAACCAGGCCAGCATCACCCCTTCCGTCAGACGGAGGTCGCGGGGATCGCCGTTCCACTGGCCGGCGTAGATGGCGATGGGCACGCTCGCGCCGGCGTCATCGGAGGCGTACTCGGTGCCGAGCGGGGTCAGGTCGGCGAGGTCGAGGCCGGCTTCCTCGGCCAGTTCGCGCCGCACGGTGTGTTCCAGGGTGGCGTCCTGGGGCTCCCGGCCGCCCCCCAGCAGGGACCACATGCCCGGCTCCCAGATCCGGCCGGGGAAGTAGTCACGCAGGTGGAGCAGGTACTCGCCGCGGTCGTTGTAGATCAGGGCGGAGGCGTTGGCGGTCTGCGGCTCGGTCCGCGGCGTGAGCTTGAGCAGCTTCGCGCGCAGTGAGGGGGAGGTCACCCTGTCCACGGGTCGCCATTCGATGCCGCCGACCTCTTCCGCCTGCAGCACCACTGGCACCGCTGTTGCGGGGTGCAGGCGGAAGAGGAACCGGAGGTCGAAGTGCTGGTGGCCGGGTTCGCTTTTGCCGGGATGGGCGTCGATGTTTTGGATACCGATGCCGATGTCGAACGGCACGGCCTCGTAGCCGGGCCACGGTGCCACAGCCTCAGCCGGGATCCCGGTCTCCTCGTGCAGCTCCCGCAGCGCCGCCCCGGCAAAGGACTCGTCTGCGGGCTCGGGGTGTCCGCCAGGGGCGAGTACCTTCCCGCTCGCCAGATGCAGCACGTGCAGGACGTGGCCGCGCGTGTCGATGACGACCGCGCCGCAGGTGACGTGTCCGGTGAAGGTGGAGCGGCTGGCGATGTCGGTGGAACGTTCGAGGGCGTCCAGGAGGGCGCCGAGCTGCTCGCGCTCGTAAGGGTGGCGAGCGAGGTAGGTTTCGACGGTGGTGCGGACGTGGTGGAGCGATAGCGGCATAGGGCTACCTCAGAGGTGCGTGGAGCGGGACGAGTCGAGGTGGGGAGGTCAGCTCAGCCGCATCCCCTCCGCCGGGATCCCTTCGAGGGCGGCGGGGCGCGCGGTGGGCAGACCCACCGCTCGCATGCTGTGACGCGGTGGCCCGGTTCGCGCCGACCGAACACAAGTCCGCCGTCGCCGCGGCCGCACGGCGCAGGGTCTTCGGCCTCGCCACCGCAGACGTCCGTCTCGCCTGACCTCTTGCGCGTCAGTTCGGCAGCCAGTGCAGCTCGTGCGACAGGGCTTTGGCGACGGCACGGACGCGGCGGTGTAGTGGCGACTGCTCGCGTGGGAGGACCAGGTGGATCGTCAGACTGGGCGCGCCCCGCAGCGGTCGCCAGGTGAGACCGGCCGGTGATGCCGTGACCGCGGCTTCTCCGGCCGGGGCGAGGGTGACCCGGTCGCACAGGTCGCGCTGAGACATGTCGAATGAGACTGCGGGCGTGTGGAATTTGGGGTGTGGTCGGATGTCTCGGAACAAGGCGGACAGCTGATCATGGATCACGGGGTTGGCTGCACGGTCCGGGAGTCGCAGCGGATACGCGGCCGCGTCGGCGATCTCGATCTCCGGGTGTTCGGCCAGCGGATGGTGCTGCGCCAGCTGGACCCCGACGCGCTCACGCCGCAGCAGGAACCGGCGCACGCCACGGCCCGGCTGTTCACCGCGGGTGATCCCGGCGTCGATGCGGCCGTCGGCGACCGCGGGGGAGATCTCCGGTGTCGCCATCGGGACCGCGCCGACCTCGAGTCCGCCGTTGCCGCGAATCAGCCTGTCCACCAAGGCCGGCGCCGTCTCGGCCCCGGTGCTGAGGCTGTATCCGATGCGCAGCGTGCCCAGTTCACCGGCCGCCGCGCTCCGGGCGGTGTCCCATGCCCGGTCCAGCGCCGCCAGCGCGGGCGGCGCGGACTCCGCCAAGGCCGCACCGGCCGTGGTCAATACGACGCTACGCGTGTCGCGGACCAGCAGGGCCGTACCGAGTTCCGCCTCCAATCGGCGCATCCGGGCGCTGAGTGCGGGCTGTGCGATACCGATGCGTGCGGCCGCGCGGGTGAAGTTCAACTCCTGGGCCAGCACCAGGAAGTACCGCAGGCTCACCGTATCCGGCGCCACGTGCCCTCCCTGCCGATTGATAGCGATCCGTTCTGAGCCTATGCCGTACCGGTCTTTCCCTCGACCGCCCATCAAGCCCTAATCTGCGTGTATGACGATGCAACTGACGTCAGCAGTACGGGACATCGCACTCACGCACACCCCCGATTTCGAGTCCGCCCTCACGGCTCTCGCGAAGGCCGCGGCCACCGAGCCCGCTGAGCTCGACCATGGATTCTGGCGCGATCCGCCCCACCCGGGCCCTCCCCGATGTCGTCGCCTTCGTCGGCGACCTCCCGCTGTGGCTGGCCACCGATTCCCACGCGCTCCTCGAAACCACCTCCGTCCTCACCCGGATCGCGATGCTCCGCACTTAGCTGGGTCGGCGACAGTTCTTAGCAGGAGCTCCCAGGTAACCCGGAGTGTTCCGGTCTCATCTCTGGACAGAGGTCGTCATGCATAAGTTGGTGGTCCTGTATCCCAAGCCCGCCGACCCTGACCACTTCCGCGACTACTACGTGACCAACCACCTTCCACTGGTCATGGATTGGCCCGGTCTGCTTGCGTGGCGCTACAGCTTCGACGTGGCGGCGACCACGGGAGAAGCGCCGTATTTCGCGGTCTTCGAAGGTGAATTCGCTGACGCCGCCGCCATGGCCGCGGCGCGGGCGTCGCCGCAGGGCCAGCGAGTGGCCGCCGATGTCAGCAACTACGCCACCGGCGGTGCTGTCATCATCCACTATCCGGTGCAGGACGGCACCGGCTGAGGCAGGCCGGTACGCTCCGGGACGCGTTCGGTCAGCCGTGGCGGCCAGGCCCGGCTATCGGCGGACGCCGTTCGCGGTTGCCGGTTCGTTGAGCGTCAAGGGTGGGCCTATGTCCTGGCCGGATGTCACGGTGGTTGATGCGTGCGTGCGGCGCGACGGCCGGGGCGGTAGCCCCACGGCCGTCACCGACGACGACCCGGCGGCGACGGACGCGGACAGGCGTGCGGTCGCTGCTGCGTCCGGCACCTCGCACGCGGCGTTCCTCGGCCCGGGGCGGACGCCGGACGGTGGCTGGCCGGTCCGGTTCTTCACCGCAACCGCCGAACTGTCCGGCTGCGGCCACGGCACCGTCGCCGCGCAGGCCGTCCGGTTGACCCGCACCGCGCTGGGCGAGCTGAACGACAGCCAGCACACCGGCGGACGCACGTTCGACACCGTCGCGATCCGCAGCCCCGCCGGTATCGAGGTGTGGTTCGACCAGGGCCTCGTCGCGCTGCGTCATCCGGCACCGGACGAGCGCGCCGCGATCGTCGCCGCGCTCGGGCTCACCGCGGACGACCCGCATCCGACCGACGCGCCACGGATCGCCGCGCCCGGCGCACCACGCATGCTGGTACCGGTCCACGACAGGTCGGCGCTGCTCCGAGTCCACCCACACCTCGGCAGGCTGACAGCGGCGTGCCGGCGGTACGGGCTCCTCGGCTGTTTCGTGTACGTACCGCCGGCGGGCGACCGACCGGGTGCGGCGCGGATGTTCGCACCGGCGATCGGTGTCGACGAGGACGTCGCCAACGCCAACAGCACCGGCTGCCTGGCCGCCCACCTGCTCGACACGACAGGAGCGCAGACGGTCGCGATCGAGGTGGAGCAGGGCGACGCCCTCGGTCGACCGGCCAGCGTCCTTGCTTCGGCCCGACGCGGGCCGGCGGGCATCACGACCCGGGTCGGCGGGTTGGCGGTGGTCCGCGACGGACACTGAGGCGACGACGGGAGCCGCCCCAGATGTACTCCTCGTGTGCCAAGGGCTCGGTAGAGCAGGCTATCGGGGAGGGGGGGGCGAGCGGTGCGGGCTGTGTTTAGTGTCCACTCGACCGAGCGGACCATTGCGTCCCCGTTCTTGGCGAGCAAGTGTCGGTCGCCGCAGACCTCGTACAGCGCCCACGGGCACCGTCAGCCGTCAGCCGTCAGCCGTCAGCCGTCAGCCGTCAGCCGTCAGCCGTCAGCCGTCAGCCGTCAGCCGGTCGTCGGCGCGGACCGCGTAGGAGCGGACTCGCGCCCGTCGCAGCCCGAGGGCGCCAGCAGATCCACCTCCATCGTCTCGTGCAGGGCGCGGACATCGGGTACGACGGCGAGGCAGGCCAGCAGCGTGAGCCATCGGCCGGTCGGGCCGTGGTCGGTGAGGGCGGGGCGGGCAGGCATGGGGGTGTCGAGGCCCATCGTGGCGCGCAGGGCCGCGACCGTGCGCACCAGGAGCCAGCGCCAGGGCGTGCCGGGCTCGGTGGCCTTGTCCGCCGCCTCGGCGATCTCCGCCTGATCCGCGGCCGGCGCTTTCAGCTGCGCCAGCAGGGAGGTCAGGTGCTGCCCGGCCGGGAATTCGACCCCAGTGGCGTCGACGGGGGTGCGCTCCAGGGCCTCCGTCCATTCACGGTGGTCCTCGCCCAGTCCCAGGGCTGCCTGGACCTCGGCGGCGTCCGCACTCTCATTTATCGTCATAACGACGATAATCGTAGATCATGACGGCTCCGAGTCCCGCAAGCGGCCGTCGTACAGCGGCTGCCGGTGCCACCCGCCACGGTGGATCGCTGGGGCACGCGCAGCAAACGTGCTCGACAGCGGGGGCTTCAAGACCTCGGGAGCTGGGCGCGGCCATCCAGGTGCGGGCGCCGACTTCGCCGCATCTTCGCGGCCTGGCCGCGAAGGCCGGCGCACCGGGAGCTCCCCGCGTGCGCCCGGCGAGGCCGGGGTACTCGGCGGGTCCCTGTGAGGACCGGCGAGAGGAGCCGAGGGTGAGCAGCGCAACGGGCAGCAAGGTCGTCGTCACGGGTGCCACCGGAAATGTCGGCACCAGCGTGGTGCGGCTTCTGTCGGAGGACCCGGACGTGGCCTCGGTAAGGGGTCTGTCCCGGCGGATCCCGGACTGGTCACCGCGGAAGACCGAGTGGACGGTCGTCGACCTGGCCTCGGAACGGTCCGATCTCGCCGCTGCATTCGTCGACGCGGACGCGGTCGTGCACCTGGCCTGGGCGTTCCAGCCCACACACGATCCGGCGGCGACCTGGCGTACGAACGTCCTGGGCAGCATCCGGGTCTTCGAGGCCGTGGCCGCCGCGCGGGTGCCCGTCCTCGTGCACGCGTCCTCGGTGGGCGCGTACTCGCCGGGACCGAAGGACCACGCGGTGGACGAGTCCTGGCCCACGCACGGCTGGCCGGACGCCGCCTACTGCCGGGAGAAGGCCTACCTCGAGCGGACCCTGGACACCTTCGAGCGCGACCATCCCGGGATCCGGGTGGTGCGGATGCGGCCGGCGTTCCTGTTCAAGCGGCAGTCGGCGAGCGAACAGCGGCGCATCTTCGGCGGCCGGTTCCTGCCCGGCCCGATTGCCCGCCCCGAACTGCTGCCGTTCCTGCCGGACATTCCGGGACTGCGCGTCCAGGCACTGCACACCGACGACGCGGCCGAGGCGTACCGGCTCGCGCTGCGTACCGAGGTGCGCGGCCCCTTCAACCTGGCCGCCGAGCCGGCCCTCGACGCGGAGCTGCTCGGCGAGATGTTCGACGCCCGCCCGGTGCGCCTGCCCCGGACGGCGGCCCGCTCGGCTATTGCCGCCGCCTGGGGACTGCGCCTCCTCCCGGCCTCCCCGCACCTCTTCGACGCGGTGCTCAGGCTCCCGCTGATGGACTGCACGCGTGCCCGTGTCGAGCTGGGCTGGCATCCGCAGCACACGGCGCCGGAGGTGCTGGAGGAGTTCCTCCTGGGCCTGCGGGCCGGTGAGGGCGAGGCCACCGAGCCGATGCGGGGGCGCAAGGTGGGCTGAGCGCCCGGCGCCCAACGACGGCCGGGGGTATCGGTGGGCGCGGGTCCAGGGCCGCCGGACCGGATCAGATAGCGCGGTAGTCAAGTACACGATCGCATGAGATCGGCGGCGAACAGCTCGTGCACTTCGGATGGTGCGGCACGCTCGTGTCTGCCGTACGGCCTGCCGTACGGCCGCTGTGGGAGTCGGTGCGGGTCTCCGGCCGCGGCCCGTTCCCGCCGCGCCTGTGCACCTGATGTCGACGTCGGTGGTGGCCGACATGATCAGCCCGGGAACGTGGGGTACAGCCCGACAGGGCCGGGCGCCGCATGCTGCCCGAGCACGTCGGGGCGCGGCGCGCGACCGTACAGCCCGTCCGCCATCATCGCCGCCGCCCCGCCGCCGGTCTCTTCGCGGGCTGCCCGACCACCACCAGCGTCCCGGACCAGGCGTCCCGCCCCGCGGCCAGCGCCTGGGCCGCGCCGGTCAGCCAGGCCACGTGCAGGTCGTGTCCGCAGGCGGGCATCACGCCGGGGGTCTCGGAGGCGTACGGCAGTCCGGTCGCCTCCTGGACCGGCAGCGCGTCCATGTGGGCGCGCAGCAGGACCACGAGCCCGTCCCCGTTGCGGCACCCCGGCGACTTCGGTGTCGCCGATGCCCTCGGCGGTGTCGCACCCCGCCTTCCCCAGCCGTTCGGCGAACTGCGCGGCCGTGCGGTTCGCCTGGCCGGAGAGCTCGGTGTGGTGGTGGTGCAGGTCCCGGTAGAGGTCCTCCAGGTCGGGGACCGGGAGGTCGGCGGTGAGGTCCAGCGCGGTACGGCCGCGGTGGAGGTCATGGAGGGCAATCTATGCCGGGGTCCGCCGTGGAACCTTTTCCGGGGCGGGGCCGTTTCCGGGGTGAGATCGATCAGACGAGCACCGAGGTGACGGCAATGGCACTGTTCGACCGGCTCAAGGACCAGGCCAAGAGCTTGCAGCAGCAGGCGCAGGGCGGGCGCGGCACGACCGGGGGGCATGGTTCGCAGAGCGGTTCGCGGACGGGCTCGCACGGTGGATCCCGCGCCCAGCTGGTCGGCTTGCTGAAGAACCAGCTCGGCTCGATCAAGACCGAGCTGAAGAGCGGTGCCTACCGGGACGCGAGCATGGCGATGTGCGCGCTGGTCGCGGCGGCGGACGGCCATGTGGACGCGTCCGAGATGCAGCAGATGGAGTCGATGATCCTCAGCAACGAGGTGCTGCAGAACTTCCCGCCGGAGCAGCTGCGTCAGCGCTTCCACAAGCACGTGGAACAGCTCACCCGTAACTTCCCGCAGGGGAAGGCCGAGGTGATGCAGGACATCGCCAAGGCCGCCAAGAAGCCGACCGAGGCCCGCGCGGTGATCCAGACCGGCATCGTCATCGCCGGCGCCGACGGGCACTTCTCGCAGGCGGAGCAAATGGTCCTCCAGGAGGCCTGCGTGGCACTGGGGCTGAACCCCGCGGAGTTCCAGCTCTGACAGCTCGACAGCTATGACAGGGAAGCGGTCGCCGACGCAGGGGGAGTGCGTCGACTGCCGCTGTCCGAGTCGTTGTCGAAGTACGGCTGGCACTTGGCCTGGAACGTGCTGCCGTTGTACGGCAAGGGTTCAGAACACCCGCGCCGCCGCTGCCTGCCGCGAGATTGGCCCGCTTCATCCCGCGCGGCCGCGGCCCCGGCCGGCGCGCGAGTTCAGGGGACCTGCGCTAAGCCTCGTCGACCCTGGTAGGCGGCCAGCGGTGGGGCCGGTCTGAAGGCGACCTCTATAACACGCCAATCGGGGTAGCGGTCGTGTGGCGGCGGGGGCGTCACCTCCCGCCGCCAGATCACCGGCGTGACGGGGAAGCACCATGCGAACTCGACTCCTCACCCTCGTCACCGCCGCAGTCGCCTCCATGACGGTCCTGGCCGGCACCGCCTCGGCGGCCCCGGCGGACTTCAACGCCCCCTATGCCCGGGCTGCCGCCAAGGTTGGCGCGGACGGAACTCTCCTGGCCACCAAGAACGTCGCGTCATCGGAGCGCTTCAACGGGCAGCCCGCGGGCTACTACTGCGTGCGGGTCTCCGACCCCACCATGGACCTGCGCAACGCCGCCGTCCTCGCCACGATCACCACCATCCCGAACAGCAACTGCAACGGCTACACCCGCACCATCACCGTCGTGACGACCGACTACAACAACAACCTCAGCGACTTCCCCTTCACCGTCGCCGTCCTGTAGCGGCGACCTGAAAAGCGCCCCCCGCCGGGCGGGGCCAGGGAGATCGCCCTGGCCCCGCCCGGCGGCATAGCTATAGCTGCGCCACCCGGACGAGGCCGCCAGTGCGGCGCGCCTGTCGGCGGCGAGCTCCGCCGCTGCGCCGGGGCTCGGTGATCAGCAGTCGCCGTAGCCGACTTGGCCGAAGCTCCGCAGGGGCTGATCGCTTCGGGCGCGAGGGAGTGCCTCAGGTCGTTTCCGGTGCGCTCCGCTGAAGGGATGAGGGCTGTGCGCCGGGGGCGGGCAACGGCATGCTGCCCAGCCGCACACCGGTCGTCGGGGATCCCGACCGAGGGCATGCCCGTCGGGTGGTCGCGTTGCGGGACACCACTCACCGCATCACCGACGAGGTGATCGACGCGGGCACCTTTCACTCGCCGGTGAGCTGCCCGGCATGGTCGACCAAGAGCTCGCCGACCTCATCTGATGCCGGGGGATGGTTGTAGCGGGCGGTGACCTCGCCCAGCGGGTGGACACACTGTCCGGAGGCGCGCGGCACACCGCGTCGCTGGAAGACCTCGGCGACTCGGCCGGAGGATGGTCTGCCGCCACGGCGAGCACGCGGCCTCCGGTCAGCACGGTCGGGCCGACCGGGCTGACCGGGCTGACCGGTTCGGGCACCGGAAGCCACAGCACGTGCGCGTCGTGCTCTTCGGCGAGCAGCGCGGTGAACGGGTCGCTGCCAGCGACTCGGCCTGTGACATCCCGAGTCCGGTCAGCGGAGAGACGTGGGTCACACCGCGTCGTGTCACAGGCGTGAGGGCCGCCTCGTCTCGGGGGTGAAGGCATCGACGAACGTGGAGGAGCACACGATGGACGCGCGATTGACCTACTTCGCCAGCCCGACCGCCGACAAGGCGCTCAAGTACTTCATGTCGGTCGGCCGGGTGCTGAAGGAATCGCCGCTGCCCGCTACGACGCAGGAGTTGGTAGCGCTGCGCGTGAGCCAGATCAACGGCTGCGCGGTCTGCATCGACATGCACACCAAGGAAGCCGCCGCGGCCGGCGAGAGCCCGGTGCGGCTGAACTTGATCGCGGCTTGGCGGGAAGCAACGGTCTTCACCGAGGCTGAACGCGCCGCGCTCGCATTGGCGGAGCAGGGGACCCGGGTCGCGGACGCGGCCACCGGGGTCAGCGACGAGGTCTGGGCGCGTGCCGCCCAGCACTATGACGAGGAGCAACTCACGGCCCTCGTGCTGCTGGTCTCGTTCATGAACACGGTGAACCGGCTGAACATCATCACCCAGCAACCGGCCGGCGATTACCAGGTTGGCCAGTTCCACTGAACCCGCCACCGCACCCCGGCCGGGTCAGGCCTGCCGGGACCGGGACGCCATGCTCAAGGCCATGAGGTCGTCCGCGGGCGCGGGCGTTGTCAGGTCCGCTCACACATCGGATGATCTTCGAAAGATGCCTCGTCGGCACGGGTCCGGCCGGGCACGCAGTCCGCAAAGGGGGAGTCGGCGTGGGCAAGGTCGAGGAGTTCGAGGAGCTGCGGCCGCTGCTGTTCTCGATCGCGTACCGGATCCTGGGCAGCGTGGGTGAGGCGGAGGACGCGGTACAGGAGACCTGGCTCCGCTACGACGCCTCGAGAACCCGGCCCGTGTCGGCCAAGGCGTTCTTGTCAGCCACGGTGACCCGGATCGCGATCGACGTGCTGCGCTCCGCCCGGATGCGGCGGGAGAAGTACGTCGGGCCGTGGTTGCCCGAGCCGCTGCTGGAGGATCCGTACGAGGACCCGGCCCGCGCGGCGGAGCTGGCCGACTCGGTGTCGATGGCGGCGCTGCTGCTCCTGGAGCGGCTCAGTCCGCTCGAGCGGTCGGTGTTCGTGCTGCGGGAGGTCTTCGCCTTCGGCTTCACCGAGATCGCCGCCGCGGTGGGGCGCTCGGAGGCCGCGTGCCGACAGCTGCTCGTACGGGCACGCCGCCACATGCGCGAGGGACGGCCCCGGTTCGAAGCGGACCGCCAGGAGCGGCAGGAGCTGGCGAGGCGGTTCTTCGAGGCACTGACGCAGGGAGACGTGGACGGACTGCAGAAGCTGCTGTCCGCCGACGCCCAGCTCATCGGGGACGGCGGTGGCAAGGCACCGCAGCTGGCCAGGGCCGTCACCGGCGCCGAGAAGGTGGCCAGACTGCTCGCCACCGTCTACCCGCTCATGGCCCGGATCGACATCACGTTCGAACCGCACGAGGTCAACGGCCAGCCGGGCGCGCTCTTCCGTGACCGCGACGGCAAAATCCTCCATATCCTTGCCCTCGACACACTCGACGGGCAGATCCAGACGATCCGCGCGGTCATCAACCCCGACAAGCTCAGCCACCTCGGCCCGGTCGCCGACGCCTGGGCCGTCGACCAGGAAGTGAAGCAGATCCGTAGAACCCGGTGATCTCCCGACCAGCCTGACAGGGCAGGACCGGAGGTTTCAGTGCCGCATGCCGATGACCCTGGCGCACGGCTCGCCCGTGACGTCTTCCCACGATACGAACCGTGATCATCCACCGCGCAAGATCGATTATCGACACACCCACTGGGGGTTCAGTCATGATCCTGATTACCGGAGCCACGGGCGTCGTCGGCCGGGAAACCGTCCGCCTCCTGGTCGAGGGGGGAGCGAAAGTCGCCGCGGTCACCCGCGACCCGCACGCCGAATTCCCCGCCGGTACACAGCTCGTCCACCCCACGAAGGTTCCCACCCTCGGCGGCGTGGAGGCCATTCTGCTCAGCCCGCGTGCCGCCGGATCCACCGCTGTCGACCTGTTGGCCCGCGCCCGCGAGACGGGCGCGGCAAGAGCAGTCGTGCTGTCCGCCGTCACCGTGCAGTACCCGGCTGGGCACACACGCTTCCGGCAGCAGTTCCACGCTGTTGAGAAGGTCGCCCAGGAAAGCGGCCTGGACTGGACGATCCTGCGCTGCGCCGATTTCGCCGCCAACACCCTGGCATGGGCCGGGCAGATCCAGGCGACCGGGACCGTCCGGGGGGCGTACCCGCACGCGAGGACCTCGACTGTCGACGAGCGGGACATCGCCGCGGTGGCCGCCCTCGCCCTGACTCACCCTCACCACCACGGTCAGACCTACCTGCTCACCGGAGAGCAGTCGCTGAGCCAGCCGGAGAAGGTCGCCGCGCTCGGCGCGGCGCTCGACCGGTCACTGGCCTTCGTCGAGGCCGCACCGGACGAGATCCGCCGCGGCATGCTCGCCGCCGGACTGCCCGACGAGGTGCCCGACCGGCTGCTCGGCTCGCTGGCCGACTACGCCCGCGAAGCCGGGCCCACCACCGACACCGTACGGCGGCTGCTGGGCCGCCCGGCACGTACGTACGCCACCTGGGCGCAGGACCACCGCGCCGCCTTCACTACAGGAGGAACCCGATGAAATGCCGTCCCTCCTGCATCAGTTGCTTGACGGTGGCCTGGCCGCGCACATCTGCAGGCCGGTCACTGCGGAGCGTTGCCTGACCTGTCGTGTAGACGAAGTCACCGTGTCAGGCGTTATGCCTTGGCCTTGGGCCGCTTCCTCGACTGGGTGAGGGAGGTGCCATGCTCGCGCGGATCACCTCGTCACTGAGCCGGAGGGCTCGGAGCAGTTGAGCGCGATGCGGGGCGGGCAGGTCGCCGCTGCCGAACGCGCATGCGCGTACAAGTTCGCGGGCACGGCGACTGGCTCCCGGCTCTCTCCGACGTGGGCTGATTTTCGACGCCTCCACTGCCGATGGCTGCGGCACCACCAGAGCTCGTTCTCGTGGACAAAGCCAGGCGTGGTAGGCGCGGCGCGCGGTGATCTGTCGCAGCCAGGCTGCCAGGGCATCTCCCTGCGGACTGACTCCGGCGAGCGGCCCCTCTCGCCGCCCGACCCGCCGCTGCGGCTGCTGACCGTCGGGCACCCCCCACGCCCTCCTGTTCCTCGTGGCGGGCGCGGGCGATCAAGATGTACCCCTCCGATTTCCGCGACACCGCCGAGGACGTACGGATCACGCTGCTCGCGGCGCTGTGCTCCTCCCGCCAGGCGGAGATCACGGACGCGCTGGTGGAGTTGGTGGTGGCTCTGGTCCACAAGATCAACGCGCGGGCCGAGCGGCGGGTGGAGAGGCAGCTGACGGCGGAGCTGGAAAAAGCCGCGGCAAGGAGGGCATCCTCTTCAAGCTCGCCGAGGCGGCGATCGGCAAGCCGGACGAGGTGGTGCGTACAGCGCTGTATCCGGTGGTCGGGGAGAAAACGCTGCGCGACCTGGTGGCCGAGGCCAAGGCGAACAAGAAGGGCTTCAAGGCCAAGGTCCGCATCACCCTGAGGTCGTCGTACAGCTCGTACTACCGGCAGATGCTGCCGCCGCTGCTGAGGAAGCTGGCTTCAGGTGCAACAACACCGCCTACCGTGCGGTGATGGGCGCGATGAAGCTGCTGGAAAAGTACGCGGAGGTCGACGGCAAGCCCCCTCGCAGACAGCGGTGTACTTGGCTGCGTGGCCGGTTACGCCTGCTGGGAGTCCAGCTGTCCAAGGAGTCGCGCCTTGCCCGATCGGTTCAGCCAGGTGTCGAAGTCCATGAGGTTGGGGAAAGCCTTGCGTACGGGTGCGAGGTCGATGTCGTAGAAGGTTTCGTTCGCCCAGGTCATCACCTTCGCGACCTCGGGGGCGTGCTCCCACAGCATCCCGAGCGGAATCTGTGTGCGGGGGACGGTGCGGTCGGCGGCCTTGCCCAGCGCGTCGGCGATCTGTGGTGCCGTCAGCCGGTCACCGGCGATCTCCATCGTCCGGCCAACGTAGGTGTCCGGATCCGCGAGGGCCAGCGCGGCGAAGGCACCGACATCGTCGATGGCGACGAGGTTCATGACCACTTCGTCGTGCCAGGGCACGTTGAGTGAGCCGTTCTGGAAGAACCGCGCCGGGCTGGTGAAGTCCTCCATGAACCCGGCGGGACGCAGGATTGTCGAGGGCAGGCCCAGCACGTGGATGTGCTGCTCGATCTGCCACTTGTCGATGGGGCCCCAGCCATGCTCGACGTAGAAGCGGTTCTGCTGCTCCATGCCGCCGACTGAGGAGTACACCAGGTGCTGCACGCCCGCGGCCTTGGCGGCGTCCGCGATGTTCGTTGCCTGGGTGATCTCGTTGGGGTTGTCGGACTGGACGCTGTAGACGCCGTATGCGCCGCGTATCGCCGCGTCGAGGGAGGCGCGGTCGTCGAGGTTCCCGCGGACGAGTTCGGCGCCGGCGGCGGCGAGTTGGGCGGCGGCTGGAGCGGTCTCGTCGCGGACGAGGGCGCGGACGCGCCAGCCGGCGGCGAGCAGATGGCGGGCGGTCGCCCCGCCCTGGTTCCCGGTGGCGCCGGTGACGAGAACGGTCTTGTCGTACGTGTCCATGGCGGTCTCCTTGTACGTCTGACCCTCGAGGAAGGTTTCTGCACTTGATGCAAGTTTGCATTGAGTGCGAGTTTGCCGTCAATGCGGTAATCTGCTTGCCATGGTCAGACCCGAGCGCAACACCTCACAGCCGTCCTTGCGTGAACGGAAGCAGGCGCGCACCCGCCAGGCGCTGATCGACGCGGCGGCGGAACTGTTCGAACGCCAGGGGTACGACGAGACGACCGTGGCGGAAATCGCGGCGGCGGCGGAGATCGGCACCCGGACCTTCTTCGGGTACTTCGCCGGTAAGGAAGACATCCTCTTTCCCGACAGCGACGCGAGGGCCCGGGCCACGATCGCGGCGATCGCCGACCGCGACCCGGCCGACGGTCCGGTGGACGTGCTGCTGCGGGCACTCGACACCATCGCCGAGAGCGACGCCGACATGGTGAGCCCGATGGCCGCCGTGCGGATGCGGCTGTTCCGCACCGTCCCGGCGGTGCGGGGCAAGGCGCTGCAGGTCCAGCTCGCGGCCCAGCGGGAGATCGCCCGGGAACTGCACGTAGCGTTCCCCGACGAGTTGGACCGGGTGAGCGCGGCGGCACTCGCCGGGGCCCTAACGGGAGCGGTGAGTGGGGCACTTGACGCACTCATGGACGAGGAGGGCACCGACGGCGCGGACGCCGAGCGCCTGCGGACGCGGGTGCGGCAGGTGACGGAACTGGCACTGCAGCCGTGGCGTCAGGCCGCCGGGAAGTAGTCCGGGAGCAGGCGGGGGTCCTTGGCCCGGGTGAGGCGTTCGACTGCGCCGATCGCGTTCATCAGCGGGAGGCGGGCGAAGACGTCGCGCACGCACCGTCCGCCGGCGGTCTTGGGAACCATGAGGCGGACGTTGGGGCCGATCTGCAGGCGTGGAACGGAACATGAAGTACGCCTTGGCCTGGGCGTGGTTGCCGGAACGAACCCGTGATGCGGCACGAGTGGCTCTACCCGGACACCACGATCGAGGGGATCGCCGCCCAGTGGCTGGAACTCAGGCGCGCTTCGTCGTGGTCACCGACGGCGCGGCCGGCGCCCACGTCTTCCACGCCCGTGCGGCACGTATCAGCCGTCCCGGCCGGAAGGTCGCGGGTGGGGCCATGCCGCAGCCGGGGACTACATGGATGGTCACCCGGGCCTGAGGCTGGGCCCCGCTTCAGCGAGGCAGCAGGACGTCGACCTGCCTGTGGATGTCCTGCACGATCTCCTCGACGCTCAAGGCGATGTTCACGCTCGCCGCCATGCTGAGGAACATCACGGCGGACACGATGTGTGCCAGCGTCGCGGCGTCGTCCTCTGCTACCCGCTCGTCTCGGCGCAGCACGGCGGCGACGGCCTCCTCGGTCTGCGCGACGATGGCGAGTGCCGCACCGTGCCGGGGCTCCTCGGGATCGCCGAAGACCATCTCTCGCAGGTAAGTGCGTCCGTTGTCGATCTGGATGCGGTTGCACTCGACGATCGGCCGGACGATCGCCAGCACCGCATCCAGCACGCCCGCGACGGTCTCGGCGTCCGCCCGGCCCTGCTCGAGCGCTTCGATGTACTTGGCGTTCTGGACAAGGAGGAGGAGTTCGCCCTTGGTCTTGGCATAAAGGAACAGGGTCCCGGTGCCGATGTCGGCCTGGTTGGCGATCTGCTGGGTCGTGACCTCATCGACGCCGTGTTTGGCGAACAGTTCACTGGCGGCAGCGACGATGCGGTCGAGTTTCTCCTGCTTGTTCCGCTCGCGCCGTCCGACAGGCATGGCGGTGTCCTCCAGGGATAAATTCTGACTATAATCAGTTTTGATTGTACTCAATACCGTGTGAGCTCGACTGTGGCTCTGCTCATTCTCCCATCGGGGGGTGGCGTGTTGTTGCTCCACCCGTGCGCAGCCATGAACCTCGCATCCCCCTTGGAAGAGGGAAACCATGCCCTCCCTCGATGGAGCAGTAGTCGTCGTCACCGGCGCCAATGGCGGTAGCGGCACCCCCTTCGTCCACGAAGCCCTGGCTCGCGTCGCCGTCAAGGTCTACGTCACCGCCCGCTTCCCCCGCGTCTGGGACGATGAGACCCTTGACGTCACCGACCGCGCGTCGATCGCCGCGGCCGTCGCCGCCGCGGCGGATGTCACCGTGCTCGTCAACAACGCGGGCGCCCCGCCGAGCGCGAGCCTGCTGGACGTAACCGAGGCGAACATCCGGGCGCACATGGAGACGAACTTCTTCGGACCAGTCTTCCTCGCCCGCGCCTTCGCACCGGTCCTCGCCGCCAAGAAGGGCTCTACGACGCCGTCGAGGCCGGAGAAGACGAGGTCCTGGCCGACGAGTTGATCAGGGGTCAAGGCGGCTCTGAGCGGCCCGGTCGAGGCGTACCCGGACCTGCACAGCACGGACCTAATGGGTGTCAGCGTTGCTGGTTGGCGATGCCGATGTAGTGCCCGTCGGCGGGCCGGCGTAGAGGAGGTTGCGGCGGAAGACGTTGCTCTCGTCGGGGTATGCCAGCTTCGTCTGCTTGCGCCCTTTCAGGGGTGCAAGCGTCGATTGGAAGGTGACTTCCGCGACGCCGTCGATCTTCCGGTCTGCCGGGATTGCGGTCTGGACCCCGTCGATGGCCGGCCACAGGCCCGGGTTGTGCTCGGCGAGGTGGATCTGCCGGTACTCCTCCAGGCCCGGGGTGGCGGAGATGATCCCTGAGTGCGGGCTCTTCCAGTGGTCAATGCCGGTCTGGCGGGGCTGATCGGTGCGCACCCGCAGCAGGATCGAGGAGGTGTCAGGTGGTGGTCATCGGGCCAGGAAGTCGACCGCTACGGGGGCGAACTCCTGGTGGTACTGGAAGATGCCGCCGTGCCCGGAGTCGCGGTAGATGATCAGCTCGCTGCCCTTGATGCGCCGGTGCAGGTCCTCCGACAGGACCGACGGCACCATGCGGTCGTTGTCCCCGTTGGCGATCAGGGTGGGCTGCGTGATCGTCGACAGGTCGTCGGGGGCGGAGCGCCCCCACTTCTTGATCGCCTTCAGCTGCGTCTGGAACGCCTTGGTCTTGATGTCCACGTCGCGGTCGACGGTGCGCTCCTTGAGCCGGTTGACGAACGCGCGCGCGGCGGCCTTGCCGGTGGCATTGCGGTTGAAGAACAGGAACTCCTTGGGGTCCGAACGGGCCAAGGTGGCGCGCAGGATGTCCCAGTAGGTGACTCTGGCGACCTTGTCCATGTCCTTGCCGCCCTTGGGCCCGGTGCCGGTGAGGACCAGCTTGCGGACGAGTTCGGGGTGCTTCACCACCAGGGCCTGGGCGACCATGCCGCCGAGGGAGAAGGAGAAGACGTCGATCTTGTCGTACCCGAGCGCCTTGATGAAGGTGTAGGCGTCGTCGGCCATCGCCTCGACACTGTCCGGCACCTGACCGGTGGACGCCCCGACACCGCGGTTGTCGAAGGCGATGACGTGACGGCCCTTCGCGATGGGGTCGATGATGCGGGGGTCCCAGTTGTCCAGGGTCGCGGCGAGGTGGACGAAGAAGACGACGGGGATGCCGCCCTTCGGTCCCAGCTCGCGGTAGGCGTAGGTGACGCCACCGGCGCTGACGGTGCGGGCCGGGGCCTTCGCGTAGGAGGTGATGACGGCTTCGTTCGGGGTGTCGGTGCTGCTCATGACGGAGTCTCCTTGCGTGTGCTGTGTCGGTGTGTGTTTCGTGTCGTCCGTCGCGGTTGCGGCGGGTCAGCTGTTGGCGATGACGGCCTTGCCGCGGATGCCACCCTGGGACAGGGACTGCAGCGCCTGCGGGGTCTCGTCGAAGCCGACCACCTTTCCCACGACCGGGCGCACCGCGCCCTGGTCGATGAGAGTGGTGATCTGGCGGAGCTGGTCGCCGCTGGCGCGCATGAACAGGAACTCGTACGTCACGCCGAGCTTCTTGGCCTGCCTGCGGATCTTGCCGCTCATGCCTGCGACCGCCAGGCGCAGCAGCGGGTTCAGGCCGGCCTCGCGGGCGAACGCGGCGTCCGGGGGACCGGCGATCCCGATGGCCTTGCCGCCGGGCTTGAGCACCCGCAGGGACTTCTCGAGAGTATCCCCACCGATGCTGTCCAGCACCAGGTCGTAGCCGGCCAGGAGCTGCTCGAAGTCCTGGGTGCGGTAATCGATCACCGTGTCCGCGCCGAGCGCGCGCACGAAGTCCGCGTTGGAACCGCTGGCGGTCGTGGCGACGCTCGCACCGAGGTGCGCGGCGAGCTGGATCGCGATCGAACCGACCCCGCCGGCCCCGGCGTGGATGAGAACCTTCTGCCCGGCCCGCACCTTCCCGCGCTCTATCAGCGCCTGCCAGGCCGTGAGCGCCGCCAGCGGCAGCGAGCCCGCCTCTTCCATGCTGATCGAGGCGGGTTTGAGCGCCAGGTCGCCCTCCGCGACGGCGATGCGTTCGGCGAAGGTGCCGATGCGGTTCTGGTCGGGCCTGGCGTAGACCTCGTCTCCGGGCTTGAAGCCGCGAACCGCCGTCCCGACACCGATGACGGTGCCCGCGACGTCGTTGCCCAAGATCAGTGGCAGCTTGTAGGGCAGGATCTGCTTGAACTCGCCGGCGCGGATCTTCTCATCCAGCGGGTTCAGCCCGGCGGCCTCCACCCGCACAAGCACGTCGTGCTCCCCCACGGTGGGTTCGGGGACGTCCGCCTCCTGCAGCGGCTCCTTGTACTTGGTGACGACGAACGCTCGCATGGGGCGCCACTCCTTGTCTTCATCCTGTTTATCGAGTTTTGCGGCTAGATCAGCCAATTCGGCGTGACTTCCGGGATCCCGCCTCAATCCGAGTACACTCAATTATGAGTACGCTCAGAATTATTGTCAAGGGAGGCCCCATGGGACGCGGCCACATGCCGATCGGGCGCCGCGAGCGGGCCAAACAGGACAAGCGCGAGCGCATCATGACCGCAGCCCGCGAACTGTTCGCCGCACACGGCGTCAGCGGGGTCACGACACAGCGGATCGCACACCGGGCTGACGTCGCGATCGGCACTCTTTACCTGTACGCGTCCACGAAGGCCGAGTTGCTGATCATGCTGCAGAACGAGGAGTTCGCCGCCGCCATCGATTCCGGCCTCGCCGCCGCCAACGCCGCCGTCGGACAGGGCGTACTGGAGCAGGTCATCGCTCTCATCCGTCCCGTCGTGGAGTGTCTGAGGGAGCACACCGAGAACGGCCGCACATACCTGCACGAACTCGTCTTCGGCGACCCGGCCGAGCCCTACCGGCAAGCGGGTCTGGCCCTCGCCGGCCGCCTCGAGGACGGCATCACCGGCCTGCTCACGCGCAACGAGTGCATCGATGCCGCCGACGCGGCGACGCTGGCACGGGTGATCACCGCGATCATCCACATCAGCACCACCGCCACTCTGTACCTGCACCGCAGCGACGAAGCCGTCCTCGCCGACATCCGCGACCAGATCCACGCCACCCTGATGCCCCAGCACGGTGCGGCATGACCACTCGCTCGCGGCGGGCCAGGTGACCGGTGGACGGAGAACGGCCGTAGCGAGCCCGGCTTCACCGCAGTCCTATCGTGCGTTCTGCAGGACGGTGCCCTCGGCGAGATCCTTCGACTGCATCCCACCTTCACCTGGTCGCGCAGCTCGCGGGCCAAAACCGCCGTCGCCACTGTCCTCGAACGTGCCGGGCCCCCCGACCAGCGACTGCCGGAAGAGCCGGAAGAGCATGCCCTGCTCGGCCTGCGCCGCCCAGGGCCGTCCGGCGCTCTCCGCGCCCTTCGCCACCCGGGTCATGGCCGGCCTGCGCGGCCCGCGCATCTCCACCCGGGCGCGGGCCCCGCCGGGGCACGACGTCGCCGGTCCCGGTCCCGGTCAGACGGGTGCCGGCCGGGACCGGTCGCCCGTGGGTTCCAGGCGGACGACGATGCCCTTGGAGGTGGGCTGGTTGCTCATGTCGGCGACGCTGTCGAGCGGCACCAGGACGTTCGTCTCCGGGTAGTAGGCGGCGGCCGACCCCTTGGCCACCGGGTAGGACACGACCTCGAAGTTCTCGGCCCGGCGCTCGGTGCCGTCCTCCCAGACGCTCACCAGGTCCACCCGGTCGCCCTGGGCGAGGCCGAGCGCGGACAGGTCGGCCGGGTTGACCAGGACGACGTGGCGGCTGCCATGGATGCCCCGGTAGCGGTCGTTGTTGGTGTACGGGACGGTGTTCCACTGGTCGTGCGAGCGCAGGGTCTGCAGCAGCAGATGGCCCTCGGGGGCCAGGGGGACCACCGGCTCGTTGCAGGTGAAGCGGGCCTTGCCGGTCTCGGTCCGGAACACGCCCTCGTTGACCGGGTTGGGCAGCTGGAAGCCTCCCGGGCGGGCCACCCGGGCGTTGAAGTCGTGGAAGCCCGGCACGATCCGGGAGACGCTGTCGCGGATGGTGTTGTAGTCGCCCTCGAACCTCGCCCAGGGGATGTCCCCCGTGCCGTCGACGCTGAGCCGGGCGAGCCGGCACAGGATGGCGACCTCGCTGAGCAGCATGCGCGAGGCCGGTTCGATCCGTCCCCGGGAGGTGTGCACCTCGCTCATGGAGTTCTCGACGGTGACGAACTGCTCGCCGTCGGCCTGGACGTCACGCTCGGTGCGCCCCAGCGTCGGCAGGATCAGGGCGGTGTCGCCGCAGACGGTGTGCGAGCGGTTGAGCTTGGTGGAGATGTGGGCGGTCAGCCGGCACGTACGCATCGCCTTCTCGGTGACCTCGCTGTCGGGCGCTGCGCGCACGAAGTTCCCGGCCAAGGCGAGGAAGACCTTGACGCGGCCCTCCAGCATCGCCTTGATCGAGTTCACCGAGTCCAGGCCGTGCGGGCGCGGCGGGTCGAAGTCGAACTCCTCTCGCAGGGCGTCCAGGAAGCTGTCCGGCATCTGCTCCCAGATGCCCATGGTGCGGTCGCCCTGGACGTTGCTGTGGCCGCGCACCGGGCAGACGCCCGTACCGGCACGTCCCAGGTTGCCGCGCAGCATCAGGAAGTTGACGATCTCCCGGACGGTGGGCACGCCGTGCTTGTGTTGGGTGATGCCCATCGCCCAGCACACGACGACGCGTTCGCTGGCGAGGACCTCGTCGCGGACCTTCTCGATCTCCTCGCGGGTCAGTCCCGTCGCCGCGCGCACGTCGTCCCAGTCGACGGTGCGGGCGTGCCGGGCGAACTCCTCGAAGCCGGAGGTGTGGGCGTCGATGAAGTCGTGGTCCAGGACGGTGCCGGGGCGCGCGGCCTCCGCCTCCAGCAGCAGCCGGTTCAGTGCCTGGAACAGGGCGAGGTCCCCGCCGGGCTTGATGTGCAGGAAACGGTCGGCGATCTGGGTACCCCGCCCCACGACCCCGCGCGGCTTCTGCGGGTTCTTGAAGCGCCGCAGCCCCGCCTCCGGCAGCGGGTTGACCGCCACGATGCGGCCGCCGTTGCGCTTGGCCTCCTCCAGGGCGGAGAGCTGGCGCGGGTGGTTGCTGCCGGGGTTCTGCCCCACCAGGAAGATCAGGCCCGCGTGGTGGAGGTCGTCCAGGCTCACGGTGCCCTTGCCGACGCCGAGGGTCTCGTTCAGGGCGAAGCCGCTGGACTCGTGGCACATGTTGCTGCAGTCGGGCAGGTTGTTGGTGCCCAGGGCGCGGGCGAAGAGCTGGAAGACGAAGGCGGCTTCGTTGCTGGCCCGGCCGGAGGTGTAGAAGACCGCCTCGTCGGGCGAGTCCAGCCCTTTGAGTTCCTGCGCGAGGACGCCCAGGGCGTCTTTCCAGCCGATGGGCTCGTAGTGGTCCGATCCGGGCCGTTTGATCATCGGCTCGGTGAGCCGGCCCTGCTGGTTGAGCCACATGTCGGAACGGGCGGCCAGGTCGGACACGCTGTGCTCGCGGAAGAAGTCGGCGGTGATCCGGCGCGTGGTGGCCTCGTCGTTGATGTGCTTGGCGCCGTTCTCGCAGTACTCGTTGCGGTGGCGCCGGCCCGGGGCGGGGTCCGCCCACGCGCAGCCGGGGCAGTCGATCCCGCCCACCTGGTTCATGGTGAGCAGGTCGACCCCGGTCTTGCGCGGGGAGGTCTGCTCCAGGGAGTACTCCAGCGCGTGCACGACGGCGGGGACCCCGGCCGCCCACTTCTTCGGCGGTGTCACGGAGAGGGAGGTCTCCGGCTCCTCACCGGGCGGGTTCTGCATCGCTTGGCCTTTCTCTTGCCGTGTCGGGCGGGCAGGTCAGCCGACGGGCCACCGGGCGACACGGCTCCTGGGCGGTTCCGGAGTGTCGTGCTGGACACGGCCGTTGCGGATGGTGCCGCGCCAGGCGCCGCCCTCCTGGCCGAGCCCTTCGATGAAGTGCTTGAAGCTGACAAGTTCTGCGCGCACCAGCCGGGCGGCCAGCTCCGTGACCCTGGGGGAGTTGGTGAGGACCTTCACGGCGCCGTGCGGCCGCAGGAGCATCCGCACGGTGATCGCGGTGCCCCCGGACTCCGTGGGCCGGAACTCGACCTCGCCCTCATGGGTGGGATGCTGCTCCAAGCCCCGCCAGGCCAGGTAGGCGTCGGGGTCCTGTTCCACGATCTCGACCGGGAAACGGTGGCGCACAGGGCCGTAGCCGATGGTCCACGCGGTGACGGTGGGCCTGACCTGCTCGACGTTGAGCACCACGGCCGAGAAACGCGGGAACGTCTTGAACTGCGTCCACTGGTTGTAGGCCGTACGGACCGGCACCGCGACCTCGACCGTCTCCTCGACGTGCCGCTCGCGCAGCGGACGGCGGCGTGTGACGCCGTCGCCGCCGGTGTGCCCGTCGTCCTCTTCGTGCGCCATCATGGTCCTTCTTCCGGTGAGGAAGCCGGGCATCCGGACGTTCGGCCTCCCCTGGTGGGTCAGGGCACCACTTCCGGTTCCCCGCTCTCGGGCTTCGAGTCACCCGACCGCACCCGCGACCCCCTGTGCACGGGCCCGAGGGCACGTCCGCCGGGCTTCTCCCGGCGCCCGGCGGCCACCTCCAGCTTCACCCCTGGCCCCGGCCACCCGCCACTCGCCGCACCCCGGCAGGCGGCCGACGGGGCTTGTGTGGACCTAGCGCCGCGGCATCTGAGGCTCCACAAAGATCAGGACTGCGCGGTCCGGAACGCGAGATACCGGCTGAAGGCTTCGTGGCTGTCGGGTCCACCCCGGACGCGGCACGTTTCAGCAGACGCCGCCGGCGCCGTTGCGGCAACCGAGAGTGCCGGGGCTGCACCGGGGGCGGGCTATTTCGCCGCCCACCCGTTGAGCAGCCGCTGGTAGGCATCCAGACGCGGCGACCTGAGTCCCTGAGCGCGCCGCGCCTCGTGATCGCCACGGTCGGGTCTGTCGCGCTCATGATCGGTTGGCTGATCGTGGACGCGCGGCTGTGGCATCGATCAGCCGAGGCCTCGCGGGAGGCGAGGCAGAGGGCGAGGCTCTACAACGCCTCGACGGTCCTGACGGTGGGTATCGGGGTGCTCGTCTGCTACGTGGGTTTGATCGTCATCAACTGGGTGTGGGCCCTGTTCAGCCTCAACGGCCACGTGTTCGCGTCCACGACAGGAATCCCGCTTCGCGCCGCGGAGTACTGGACGTTGTCCTGGTTCGTGGCGCCGGTCGCCACGGTGGGCGGCGCGCTGGGATCAGGCCTGGAGAGCGACGAGGCGATCCGGGCAGCCGCCTACTCCAAGCGGCAACAGGAACGCCGCCGGATGCTCCAGGACGACGACGGGGACCAGGTGGTGACCTGAGTCGGAGACGGCCCCAACTCGAGCCCGTCCGGGAGCAGGTGTCAGTACCCCGCATCGGCGTCGGCCGCCCTGGCCGCCTTCAGCTTCGCAAAGCACAACCCGGTGCAGCCGGTCGAAGACTCCGGCCTTCCGCCACCGGTCACCGGTAGGCGCTTAGGGCGAGTACTTCGCTCATGACGACGGCATCGCCCACCGGCCCGCTCCCGGCGCGGAGTCCGCTGCATGGCGGCGAAGCGTGGGTGGGGGCGGGGGAGCGGCGGGACTGATTGGGCCGTGCGACGGCGCACGGGCACGGCGCGCGGCATCTGGCTGGGCGTTAATACGCTGCCGGTCACGGCCATCACCGGCGCGCTCGCCGCCACGGCCGTCGCGCTGCCGTTCGGGTGGGCTCTGCTCGCCGTCGTGACTCGAACGTCGGTAGCGCGCTCACGCCTCGTCTCTTCGTGCGTCAGTGCCTTCAGCCCGGTTCATGGTCATCGAACTGCCGAGTCACCACGCCAGATGAACGCGATTCGGCGGTCCCGGGCGCATAGCTCAGGGTCTCAGGGTGTGCGCCCGATGAAGGCGAGCAGGCGCGTCTGGACGTCGGCGCTCTCGGGAATCTCGACCCTCGGTCCGTACTGCCCGCTTGCGCGGAGCACGTCGTCGAGCGGCAGCATTCCGTCGAGCAGCCGGGCACACCTGACGGGGTCGAGGGTCTCCTCCTGGCCGCTGGCCCGCGCCAGGTCCCAGGTGTGCATGAAGACGTCGGCCGTGTAGAAGCGGTCGACCGCCTGGTGGAGCGGAATCTCGCCGATGTGAGGGTTCGACAGGACCTTGCCCGTGGTGACCGGGTCGTCGAGCAACGACTGCACCCCGTCGCAGTGGACCGTCCAGGCCGCGACCGGATCGTCGTCGACCGAGGGCCCCTGGGGAAGTTCGACGCCGGCCCCGGACTTCAGGAAGGCTGGGAACCATTCGACGAGATGGCGCACCACGTCCCGGGCGACCCATCCTTCGCACGGCGCCGGGTTGTCCCATGCCGCCGGGCTCACGCCGCGCACGCGCTCCGTGAAGGCTCCTGCGACGATTCGGTGTTCATCGGCTGCGCTCGTCATGGATTCAGGCCCTTCCCGTCGGTCCGAAGCTCCTCGGCGGAGCCGGTGCTGTGGTTGCTCTCGACGTCCTCACGGCCCGCGAGCAGTTCGTCCAGCCGCTCGTAGCCCTGGCGGACGCCGTCCTGCATGCCACTCTTGATGAGCGCGTCGCGGGCCTCGACGGACTCCATGACCGACGTCGTGGTGACGCGGGTCCGGCCGCCGAGGTCCTCGAAGACTGCCTTCTCCAGGCTGACGCTGTCCGGGAAACCGTCGTAGGCGAAGGTCTGCACGATGCGTTCCTGAGGGCGCACCTCGTGGAACACACCGCGGAAGCCGTACTCGGTGCCGTCGTCCTCGAGATGCACGTAGCGGTACGCGCCGCCGCTGCGCGCGTCGTACTCGTCGATCCGCATGGTGAGCCTGCGCGGGCCGAGCCACCGGACGAGGAGGTCGGGGTCGGTATAGGCCGTGAACACACGATCCCGCGGGGCGTTGAACTCCCGGGTGATGACAATGATCGGCAGTGCCGGGTCGGCCTCGATCCTCGTCTCGAGCCGGCCGTGGGCCCCTGTGGTGCTCATGATGCTTCCTCCTCGGACATGTTGTCCCGCGCGGGCCGTTCCTCCATCTGTTCGAGCACGGCGTCGAGTCGACGGAAGCGGTCCTCCGCCTCACGGCGGTACCGCTCGATCCACTTCGTCATCAGGTCGAACACCTCGCCTTCGAGGTGGCAGGGCCGCCGCTGGGCGTCCCTGGTGCGGCTGACGAGGCCGGCATCCTCCAGGACCTTGATGTGCTTCGACACGGCCTGGACGGTCACGTCGTAGGGCGCGGCCAGTTCGTTCACCGTGGCGTCGCCGCCGGCCAGCCTCGCGACGATGTCGCGCCGGGTCGGGTCGGCCAGCGCGGAGAACACCCGGGACAGCCGGTCGTCGACCACTCCCCACCTCCCATGTTCAACCCTTCGGTTGAATAACCGTACGACCGGGTCCGCCGCTTTGTCAACCAATCGGTTGAGTAAGCGCGGAGCGCTCTGCCGATCAGGCCCTGCATGTCCCACGTCGATCACATCGGCGAAGGCCGCCGAGGGCCGGCATCGCACGCCGACCCCCTTCGACCGGCCGCCCGTTGGGCATCTCCGCGATGCGTGTCGGGTCAGTCTCAGGACGCTCGATGCGTCGGCAGGTGCCGGAGGCGAGCGGGCGGCCGCCCTGGTGCTGTGGTGCTGGTGCGTGGCCGTGGACGCAATCGATCGTCCCGCCGAGGTGGAGCGGCGTGCCGATTGCCGGGGTTGACCTGCGTTCCGGGGAGGGGCACGCCGCCTGGCACGACTCAAGACGGTCGCATCCGTCGGCCCGCAGCGCCGTCGGGCGGCCAAGAGTCATAGGGCGCGGATCGAAAATGCCTGGTGAGATGGTGGAGAGCCCGGTTCGTGATCCAGAATGATCGGATGGTCACGCTCGAGACTCCCCGATTGATTCTGCGTCGCTGGCGCGAGGACGACGTTGCGCCCATGGCTGCCATCAATGCCGACCCGGAGGTCATGCGGTGGATCCGTGACGGCAGCGTCCGTGACGAGCAGCAGACTCGCGGCGGGATCCAGGCATGGGAGAGCGAGTGGGAGTCACAGGGGTTCGGCCTGTTCGCTGTGGAGATCAGGTCCAGTGGCGAGCTGGCCGGGTTCACCGGCCTTTCGGTACCCGGCTTCCTGCCGGAGGTACTGCCGGCGGTTGAGGTCGGCTGGCGGCTGGGACGTTCCTACTGGGGGCAGGGCTTGGCCACCGAGGCCGCTGCGGCAGCTGTGCGTTTCGGGTTCGAAGAGCGAGGGCTGGAGCGGATCGTCAGCATCGCTCAAGTGGGCAACGACGCCTCCGAACGGATCATGACCAAACTGGGGATGCGTCCGGTCCGTGAGACCGTCAGTCCCTCCGGCGGTCGGCGAGTCCGGGTGTTCGAGTTGTCGTCGGACCAGTACGTCACCAGCACTCGTTGACGGCGGCTACGAGGACGGTAGCCGGGCTCGTCAAAGACACCGCGCACTGTTCATCCGTGAGATCTCCCCGCCCCATGAACCGAGATCATCCACAGCTCCAGACCTCTCGTCGTAGGACACAATCGGGCGGTGACGCGATCCCCGAACTGTGACCGCTCCCTTGAAGAGCTTGAACGCGACCGCTGGCCAGCTCCTCCGGCGGACGCCACCCGCCTTGTCGCTGCTGCACACGCCTTGCGGCGTCGGCCGATCGGTGAGCTGGCAGTCGAGGACATGCGTCTGTTGATCGGGCAGGACATAGGACTGCCCTACCTCCTGCCGCTGGCCCTGAAGGTACTGCGGGACAACCCGATGGCAGGGGGAGACATGTACGAAGGTGATCTGCTGTCCGCGGTCCTCACCAGAAACCCAGCGGTCTGGATCGAGTCTCCCGAACTTGACCGAGAGCTTCGCGCGATCGTCTCGGCGTTGAGCGACCCACCACCTGATCTGCAACAGAAGGTTGAGGGGTTCATGACGCCGTAGTGCACTGACGCGGGATGTCGCCCATGGATGGGCAGACCGGCGTATCTACGGAACTTCTCGCGGGAGCGGGAGCGGGAGCAGGAGCGGGAGCGTGCCCTGCCGTGTCGCCGGTCGGCCGCGGGCGAGCCGGCGGACCATGAGGCCGATCATTGCCCAGCGGATCATGGTTTCGGAACGCGCCGGGCTGGTTTCGTAGTCCCGGGCGAGGCGGCGGTGGGCGGTGAGCCATGAGAAGGTGCGCTCGATCTCCCAGCGCTTGGGCTGGACCTGGAAGCCGCGCCGGCCAGGGTCTTTGCGGACGATCCCCAGCTCACGGCCGAGGACCTGGGTGGTCCGGTCGACCAGGCGCCCAGCGAAGCCTTGGTCCGCCCAGTCTTCCGGATTTGCGGATGGTCGAGTCCACAGCAGCGGCTGCTTCGCGCCATCTCGATCCTGGACGCTGGCCGCGACAACATGGACGCGACGAGCAGGCCGAGGGTCTCGGTGACCAGGTACCTCTCGCGGCCCTTGATTTTCTTGCCCCCGCCGAAGCCCCTGGTGGACGCCGGGACGGTGTCGGCGGTGCGGACAGACTGCGAGTCGATCAGCCCTGCGATCGGCTGTGCCTTTCGGCCGTCGGCTTTACGGACCCGGCCGCGCAGGACGTCACCACGTAGAAGATCGCGTCCACGATCGGCCGCAACGACTCCACCAACACCCACTGTTCATCCGTCAGATCCGACGGACACTCGCTCCCAACACCACTCACGCAGAGGTCGACCACCGCTCCAGGTGACAGGCACGGCAGAACGCGGTCGGAGTTAGCTCACTGCCCTGTTTGCCCTGCCTGCCTTGCGGATTGGCGGGCCGAGAACCCTGTCGACTTCCGTGGACACGGCGTGGAGGAGCTCCTCACCGAACAAGCAGAGAGACCCTTCCC
Organism: Streptomyces sp. Root1310; assembly: GCF_001426425.1. Taxonomy (NCBI): domain Bacteria; kingdom Bacillati; phylum Actinomycetota; class Actinomycetes; order Kitasatosporales; family Streptomycetaceae; genus Streptomyces; species Streptomyces sp. Root1310. The sequence goes on from NZ_LMEQ01000030.1 coordinate 778,795, forward strand.
AAGGGTGCCCGAAGCTGCCGAAGCGGAAGTCTTCCGCGAGGAAGATGAGATAGTCCCCGTCGGGATACGGACTCAGCGGCCAGGCCGGTTGCCCAGGACTGCCGACTCTCTGCGGTGCGAAGCGATAGGACGTGTGCTGCCAATCGAGGGCAAGCAGTGTGCCTGCCGGGCCGGCGCAGGAGGTCAACCCCTGCTCGACCACCGCGACCAAGCGGTCCAGGCGCTCGTCACACGGATCGTCATCGAGTACCGAAAGATTCCAGGTCACCGATGCGCAGGGTTCCTTGATGGCCGGCCACTTCGACGTACTTGTACTCGGCCGGAAGTCGAAAACCTCGTAGAAGCGGTTCCATACGCGACCGTACTCCGCCTCCGACAGCACCGCCACAGGATCGTCCATCATGGCGCGATCCTAGTGATCCACCTGAGTGGTGGCCGCTGAGAAGATCACTCACGGAAACGCGGATGGAACCAAGTTCGCAGATCCCTGACACGCAAGAGTCATGGGTCACAGCCACTCGTGGGTCCAGTCGGGAAGTTCGGTCTGGCCCTTCTCGGGGCGGTGCGGGATGACCAGGCCGGTACCCCGGAAACCGCCGTCCGCGATCACCGAGGTCTTCCCGAAGGCATCCTCGGCACCGGACAGTTCCCCCGCCTTGCAGTCTTCGACTGCGCGGCGACGGTGCGATCGCGGGAGGGGACCAGGGTGCCATCCACGCTTAGCACGGCGTCCCTGCGGAATCGCTTGCGCTGCTGGAGCGCAAGCGGCGGACCGAAGTGGTCGATAGTGCGGTCAGCGGTTGACCTGGACACCCCGAACAGCGGTGCCAGCTGCCGCAACATCAGCTGGTCCGCCTATACCTGGCTGAACCCGGTCCTCCAGCGGCAGACTCCGCGGCCGGCCCTTGCGGACGGGATCCGCACCCTCGCGCCGCAACGCGGTGATCAACTTGCCTGGACAACACCGCGCAGACACCCACTTGACGCCACGGCGTGGGCGGTGGCGTGATCACTGGCAGGTGATCAACGGGATCGATCACCCCGCAGCTCGGTCGATGCCGGTGTCCTGTTCGTGGTCGTTCGGAACCGGCGATCCGGCTGAGGTCGGGCACGCCGAGGACAGAGCGGTCGTCGATCTGGGCGAGCTTGGCTTCGGCGCCAGCGAGGCTGACGTTGAGGCCCTCTCTGAACTTTGGGGCTGTTCCGTCCCAACGTCTCTGATCTGTAGCTCCCTCTGATCTGTAGCTCCCTCTGATCTGCAGCTCTCTGAAACCGAATTGGTGATGCCGCCAGTGGGATCACAGCAACTGTTCCGGAGAGTGAGGCCGCTCCGCCTGCCGCCTCGGTACCGTGACTTCGCATGACCGACGCCGAGATCGAGATCACCGCAGAGCTGGTCCGCGACCTGCTGCAAGAGCAGCATCCAGACCTTGCAGGGCTGGCCATCCGGGAGGTGGCGGGCGGCTGGGGCAACCAAATGTGGCGCCTCGGGGACGAGCTGGCTGTGCGCATGCAGCGCATGGACCCCACTCCGGAGCTCCAGCTGAAGGAGCGGCGGTGGCTACCGGTGCTGGCCCCGCGCTTGCCGCTCCCGGTGCCGCTCCCGGTGCGGTTCGGCGATCCGTCCGAGCGCTTCCCCAAGCACTGGACCGTGATGACGTGGGTTCCCGGCGAGCCGCTGGACCACGGCGGGATCAGCCGCGGCGCCCACGCGGCCGACACGCTGGCGGGCTTCCTCCGGGCGCTCCATGTGGAGGCGCCCGCCGAGGCGCCGATCTCTACGGACTTCGGTGCCCATCCCAAGGACTGCACGGACGGCTTCGAGAACTTTTTCCAGGCCGTTGGCCCCGACGACGTCGCTGTCGACCTCCGGGCTGTATGGGACGACGCCGTTGCGGCCCAGGCGTGGGAGGGCCCGCCGGTGTGGGTGCACGGCGACCTCCATCCCGCGAACGTCGTCGTCTCGGACGGAACGCTCTCGGGCATCGTCGACTTCGGTGCTATGTTCGCCGGCGATCCGGCGTGGGACCTCGCCGCCGCTTGGGTGCTGCTGCCCGCGGGCACGGCCTCACGGTTCTTCGACATGTACGCGCAAGCAGACGAGGCGGCGATCCGGCGCGCCCGCGGGCTGGCTGCTATGAAGAGCCTGTTCCTGATGCTCATGGGGCGGAACGGAGATCGGGGCCTTCCCGGCGGCAAACCGCACTGGGGACCTGCAGGCCGGGCGGCGCTTGATCGTGTTCTGAAGCGCGTTTGATGCACGCTTCCTTGAACCTACTCTTCGACCGGCACCCGGAGCGCCCCGTCATCCTGGCGGGCCGAGAGCGTGAGGGGCAGCAGAGTTCTCCGGCCTGCCGAACTCATGGCCCTTGGGAGATGCGATCCCATGGTCGTGTAGGGCAGTATCGCCTCATGGTCGACTTTGTGCCCTCCCCAGACGAGGTGGCCGCAGCGCAGACACCCGACGGAGGCTGGACGAGAAAGCAGCTTGCGGAGTGGGGGGTTCCCTGGCCGCCGCCGCCGGGCTGGCGCAAGCACTTGGAGGCGAAGTGGAGGGGCGAGGATGTCGGGTCGCTGCCTCATGAGAAGCCGGACCAGGACACCCTGTTCTGACGCATCCCGCTGATTCGTCTCCTCCAACAACCGTTGCACTGTTTGTTGCCGGCCCCGAGTCCGAGCTGGCTTTTCTCTCCTGCGGAAGAGGGTTCTCCTGGCCAGTTGACCGCCGTCACCCATAGGGTGACGGGGACGTCAGCTCTGCTGGCAGCGATCCGCTCACGCGCCAGCGTACGGGCCTGCTTGGTGCCGCGCGCTGAGTCGGGCGAGGATCGTCGCGAGCGGCCTGATCTTGCCCCAGGGGGCCCTCGGGGATCTCGGTGGGGAATACCCAGATCCGGCTGGCGTCACGCGGCCAGGCGCCGTTCTCCGCGTCGAGGATTGCCTTGGTGACCTCGGTGATGACACTCGCACTCTGGCATCGCTGCCGATGCTCGCCCCGCAGACCGCAGACCGCAGACCGCAGACCGCAGACCGCACTAGCAACTCCTAACCCTGAGTGGAAGGGAGGTCTTCCCCGTGGGATGCCTGCGGCCGGCAGTCGCCCATGCGCCGAGCCCGTTCTCGCGAGCCGACCGGAGCCGAATGCGGGCGGCAGATTCCGGGAGCCGCGCACACGTGGGAACCGTGCGCCGTGGGCAGAGCGCAGGGGCGGGCCCGGTCAGTTGGCCGACGTGTTCCGTGTCATCTCGGCTGCCTCGGTGAGGGCGCGTTGTCTGAGATCGCCGAACAGCTGCATCGTGACGGCGGCCAGGACGTCGTCCCCGCCAACAGTGCGCCCGTCCCCGCGGCGGGTGGACAGGGCGAGGAGGGGGTCCTTGAGCAGTGGGGCCGGGGCCGGCTCGCCCGGCACCACCAGGCTGACCGTCCCGAACCGCTTGACCCCGCCCTCGCGGACTACCTTGGCCGCGTCCCGGGCCAGGGCCGTCAGGAACACGCTCGCGATTCCGTCCAGGTCGCGGACCATCGCCGGGACGGCCCTCACCTGCCGGCTCCCCAGCAGCCTTTTCACCCCGGCCTCGAACCGGTGGGCGCCGGCCACACCACTTGGTGTACGCGCCCCGCGGCGCTCACGAAGAGACACGAGCGCACCGTCGGCGTTGCGTACCTCGCCCATCAGGCCGTGGAAGGTCGGGCTGTGCAGGTACCACGCCGATCCCACCTCCACCTCGATGTTCCGGTCGATCGCCGAGATGAGGTCCTTGGGAATCAGTCTCGTCCTGGCCTCTTCGGCCGCCGCGCTTCTCGCGCCGTCGATGATCTCCGTCAGTACGGTCCGCGTCACCGACGCGGCGGCCCACGCGGCCGGCCGGGAGACGTGCAAGGAGGTCACGTCCCTGAACACCGCTTTGACGAGCTGAGGCTTGAACGGCAGGTCGGTCACGACGGAAGCGGTCTGCGGACCGCTGCGCTCGGTGCACAGGAGTTGTGTGGTCATCGAAGAATGTGCTTTCTGCTGTCGGAGGTGTGAGTGGCCCATGCCGCACCGGGCGGCGAGACCACAGAGTTCTGCGGAGGGCGTCGAGCCGGCGCAGGGCCTGCCGGGCGGGGCCGCCGGCACACAGTGGTGCAGGCGGCCCCGTCCGGATTCTCGGCGTTCCGGCGACCGGGCGTGCGGCAGGGGGTGCTACCCGGGCGACGCGCTGTGGTGCGGCGCCGTGCCGGTCAGGCGACCTGGTACCTGCCGACTTCCAGGAAGTGACGCAGTGCTTCGGGTGTGTTGTCGTCGAGGGCGGCGTTGGCTGCCGCGCGCAGGGCCGGGCTGATGGACGGGTCGGCGAGGATGCGGGCGATGGCGACGCGGTCGTCCTCGGCCTGGGCTATCCGATAGCCGGTCTCCAGCCAGGCGCGCATCGCCTCGGGGTCGTTGGCGTCCAGGAGGGCGTTGACCTCGGCGATGACGCGCCGGCCGCTGTCGGGGTCGGCCAGCAGGCGCGTGATGGCGACGTGGTCGTCCTCGGCCTGGGCTATCCGATAGCCGGTCTCCAGCCAGGCGCGCATCGCCTCGGGGTCGTTGGCGTCCAGGAGGGCGTTGGCTTCTCGTGTCACACGCCGGCCGCTGTCCGGGTCGGCGAGGATCCGGACTATGGCCACCCTCAGGTCGTCGGCGTCCGGCTCGTCCGCGGACGAGGACACCTGGGTCACCGTCACCGCGGTCGGTGCTGCTGTGGCGGCGAAGGACGGGGTGGCGAGCAGGAGGGCCGGGGCGAGGATGCCCGCGGCAATGCCGGGCGCTACGCGATGCAGTCGCAAGGGGAATGCTCCTTTTCGTGTGCTATGGAGGTGAGTTGAGGACGCCTCAGGGCGTTCACTTCGGTGATGCTGCCACGTGGGTCTGACAGTGGCAGTTGCCCGGCTGCGGTCGCAGGGCACCGTGGCCGCGGACGTGGCCGGTGTTTCATGGCGACGCGCCTTCGAGAAGGGCGGCCTTGAGTGCGGCTCGTGGCTGTCGGGGCATGATCGGGGCGAGACGATTCCTGGGGGCGGTCGTGGTGTGGTCCGAGCGTGTGGTGGTGCGCGACGGGGTTCGGCTTGTCTGCCGGGACCGGGGCGGACTGGGGCAGCTGGTCGTGCTGCTGCAAGGCTTGGCCGGTCATGCGGGTGAGTGGGAGGTGGTGGCCTCGCGGCTGATTGCCGGTATCGGGTCGTCGCGGTCGATCAGCGGGGGCACAGCGCGAGCGAGCGTCATCCGCAGGATGTCTCCCTGGCCGCAGTCGGGGGTCACGCACCAGCGCGTGACCTGCACCGCCGGTGGGTGGGATGTAGACGGTGCCTTCCGTTGCTCAGCGGTGAGTTGACTGACGGTCAGCGGCCGATAGACCGCTGCGGTCGTTGTCGGCGTGCACGCGCTGTACTGCCCGTCACCCGTACAACCTTCCGGTGAGAGCGCCGGTCTCGGGAAGCGGCGCCACACCACCTCGTGTTCATGCAACGTCCCGCACGACCCATGTCTTGGCGGCCGTCCACACCGTCCTCGCCATCACGCTCGGCGCCGGCGCCCTGTCCGTCCCGTCCCCCGCCGCCCCACTGCGGACCGCGGGCTTGCTGGACATGAACGACGCGGCCATCGACGGCTCCCACGTCCGGGCCCTCAAAAGGGGGCTCACATCAGACCTTCGCCGGTCGACCGCGCGCGCCCGGGCAGCAAGCACCACCTGATCACCGACCGCCACGGCACTCCCCTCGCCATCTCGCTGACCAGCGGAAACCGGCACGACGTCACTCAGTTGATGCCCTTGCTGGATGCGATACCCACATCCGCGGGCTCCGCGGGCTCCGCGGGCTCCGCGGGCACCCGAGGCACCGGCCGGGCCGACTGTTCGCCGACCGCGGCTATGACTACGACAAGTACCGCCGCCTCCTGCGGACCCGCGGCGTCACACCGAAGATCGCCCGCAAGGGCACCACCCACGGCTGGCCTGGGCCACACCTGCTGGGTCGTCGAGCGGACCTTCGCCTGAGCGGCTACGATCCGCTACGAGATACGCGCCTGCATCCACCTCAGCCTGCTCCAACTCGCCTGCACATCATCTGCTTGAGACGACCCCGAACTTCATTCTGAAACGATCAGTAAGCCCTTTCTGGGCAGCGGTTGTTCACCACTTCCGGTTCTGGCTCGCTTTCCGTGGGGCGGTCACACAACTCACGCCCGCGCCCAGTCCAGTCCAGTCCGAGGGCCGCGAGTGCGGCGAGACGTTCGGCGGTGAGCTTCCCCCGCCTGGAACGGCTGTTGGAGAGAATAGCCCCAGCTTCACCAAGCGCTCGCGGGGATTCCGACGACAGCGGCTGCCGATGGTGCGGACGATCCGTCGCGTTCGGAGAAAGCGCACCCTTCGCCGACGGGCGGGCGATCACGAACACCCCCGAGAATAAGTCGAGCTGGAGGCGGGGGTGGGTTGTGGGTCTCTTGCAAAGAACCGCATAACCGGTATATTTCTGGTCGGTCAGGCGGGTGCCCGGCTCCGGGCGCGTCAACTCGCTTTTAGGGGGAGGGAGTTGTTCCGTTAGGGGAGGGGCCGGGTCTGTGTCATGGGCCGGGGTTTTTGTTTGTTTTGTCCGTGTGGTTGTTGGCGGGGGAGGCCGGCGATGGCGGGTGTGTCGGGTGTGGTTGAGGCGGATGTGGTGGTCGTGGGGGGCGGGCCGGTGGGGTTGGTGGTGGCGTGTGAGTTGGCGGGGTGGGGGGTGCGTGTGGTGGTGGTGGAGTCGGAGGTCGTGGTGTCGGAGCGGCCGAGGGCGACGACGGTGCATGCGCGTGCGGTGCAGTGTCTGGTGCGGCGTGGTCATCTGGAGGGGTTGGCGGGTGTGAGGGGCGGCCGTTTTTCCGGCCCCGGCTCGGTTCCCGGGTCGGGCCACGGCTCTGTCTCCCGGTCGGGGCCCAGGTCTGTTTCCCGTTCGGGTCTTGGCTTGGGTTCTGGTGCGGGTGTTGGTTCAGGTTCCGGTTCGGGTGTGGATGGTGGGGTGGTGTTTCATTTTGCGGGGATTCCGGGGCTCGTGGTATCGGCGCCGGGTGGGGAACCGGTGGCGGTGTTGAAGTGTGAGCAGGAGGTGTTGGAGCGTCATTTTGAGGCGCGGGCCCGGGGGTTGGGTGTACGGGTGTTGCGGGGGTGTCGGGTGGTCGGGGTGCGGCAGTGGCGGGGTGGGGTGGTGGTGACGGCGCGGGGGGCGTTCGGGTCGGTGGTGTGTCGGGGGTTGTTTGTGGTGGGGGCGGATGGGGCGCGCAGTGTGGTGCGGGAGCAGGGGGGTTTTGCGTCGCGGGTGTATCCGGCGTCGGTGTCGGCGTTGGCGGGTGACGTGCGGTTGGAGGTGGGGGGATCCTTGGTGACGGGGTGGCATCGTACGGAGCGGGGGTGGTTGGTGGTGAAGGAGGCGGAGGGGGGCTGGGTGCGGTTGCGGACGGTCAATGGTGCGGGGCCGTGTGCGCAATGGCGAGTGGCGCCGACTGTGGAGGAGCTGCGGCGTGAGGTGTCGTGGATCGTGGGGCGTGAGGTGGCGATCGGGGAGGGGCGGTGGCTGAGCCGGTTCAGTGATTTTTCGCGGGTGGCTTCTTCTTACCGGCGGGGGCGGTTGTTCTTGGTGGGGGATGCGGCGCATGTGCATTTCCCTGTGGGGGGGCAGGGGTTGAGTACGGGGTTGCTGGATGCGGTGGATCTGGGGTGGAAGCTGGCGTTCGCGGTGCGGGGGTGGGCGGGTGCGGGGCTGCTGGACACGTATGACCAGGAGCGGCGGCCGGCTGCGCAGCGGGTGATCGACCATACGCGGGCGCAGGTGGCATTGATGCGGCCCGGTCCGGAGCTGGAGCCGTTGCGGGCGTTGTTCGATGAGTTGCTGGCGGGGGGCGGGGAGGCGGGTGTGCTGGCGTCGATGGTGAGCGCGCAGGACACGGTGCTGCCGTCGTGCGGGCGTTCTCCGGTGTATTGGGAGGGGAGGTTTTTGCCGAATGTGGCGCTGGTGACGCGTGAGGGGCCTACGGATGTGATCGCGTTGCTGGCCGGGGGCGGGCCGCTGCTGCTGCTGTTCGGGCAGGGAGACGCGGGCGGCGGGTTCGAGGAGCAGGCGCGGGGGTGGGCGGGTTTGGTGCGGGTGGTGCATTGCGACGCGGTGCCGGGGCTGGAGCGTGATGCGCTGCTGGTGCGGCCGGACGGTTATGTCGCTTGGGCCTCCGGCCGGGAGGGGCGGGAGGGGCCGGCCGGCGTGCTGGAGGAGTATTTCGGTGCGCCGGTGCGGGTGGGGGAGGTGCCGGTCGGTGTGGTCGGCTGACCGGGTGGGGCGCGCGGGCCGGGCGGCCTACCCGGTGGGGTCGGCTGCCGGGATGGGCCGGCTGGCGAAGGTGGCCTGGCGAGGGAGGTGCAGGCCGGCACGGCCGGCTGGCGGGAGGTGCCGGTTGCGGCGGTGTGGCCGGCAGGCCGGGGGCGCGGGGGCGGTACTCCGGTGCGCCGAGGGCGGGGGGGCTGACCGGTGGGGTCGCCTGGCCGGGGCGGGCGGGCCGGTGTGGGGGGTTGGTCGGGGGAGGTGCGGGCCAGCTGACGGGCCGGGTGCTGGGGGTCAGCTTGTCGGGTGTGTGTGGGCTGGTGTGGGGGGTGTGCCGGGTGGTGGGGTTAGTGG